>DATBPD010000065.1:0-13643 GCA_036561525.1 Candidatus Dormiibacterota bacterium
GCGGTCAGAGTCGCGCCGACCGCTGCAAAGTGGCGTCGCATCGAGGTCTCCCCACGGCGCGCGGAGTCCCGCAACGATGAGACCCTCGCCGCATGAGGGGCCCACCTTCCCGTTTCGCGCGGGCTCAGAGTGGTTCCGCCCCGACGGAGGTCTCCTGGCTCACGGATCAGTGCAGCTCGGCCGTCTTCCCAGGACCGTGTCCCAGTGACCGGTGGCCGGCTGCTCCCCGTTGACAGTTGCGCGACAGCCCCGGATTCTCACCGGATTCCCTGTCGCCGGAGCGCGGTGGCGAAAGTCTACCAGTCGACGGTGATGACCACCGGGACCTTGCCGCGGACGGCGTTGGAGTAGGGGCAACGCTGGTCCGCTTCTTCGACCAGGTCCTCTGCCACGGCGCGATCAGCGATGGACGGCAGGTTCACGTGGATCTCGACCATGATGCCGAAACGGCCCTCGCCGATGGCGCCGAGGCCGACAGGCGCGGTCACCGTCGAGTCGTCGGCGACCAGCTCCTTGCGCCCAGTCAGGCCGCGTGATCGACGCGCGAGGCCCAGTAGTGAAGGGTGGCCGCCTGCTCGGCCTGCTGGGCGCGAGCCAGCCACCATCGCCACTCGTCCTCGTAGGACGCCGGCGGAGTGAAGAGCGCCACCCACTTCCAGTTGGGCGGAAGCTCCTGTGCATGTCGGGCGAGAGGTGTCAGCGATTCCATGGTTCTCAGTCCTGTGAATGCCGGAACGGCACGACTACAGCGTCCCGCACCCCGACCGATTCGAAACCCGACACTTGCGTGGGTGGATGGAGCAGCGAACAGTCACCTCTACCTGCGCAGCAAGCGAGAGCTGGCGGGCAGGACGTGGAGGTACATGCAGGACTACGCCGACGCAAAGTCAGCGGTGATCGAGGAGATCCTCTGCGGCGCGATCTGATCAAATCAGCGTGGACCCGCTCGGCGGCGGCCCGGCTAGCGGTGCTCGAGCGTCACCGTGAGCGGGGACCACTCCCCGGTCAGCCCCTGGCCGTGCAGGCTGATGCTGCGGTCCTCGTCGATGGGCAGCTCGGTCATCAGGCCCAGGGCCACGATGAAGGACTCCATCTTCATCGGCACCTCGCGGTGGTGGTCGACCTCCTCGCCGTCGATGAAGTACCAGAGCTCGTCGTTGGCCTTGTCGTAGGTGATCCGGTAGAGGTGCGGCTGACCTGGCTTGGTCGCGATGGGCAGCTCGTTGAAGATGCAGAAGTAGGTCGGACGGTTGAGGTCCGCCGGTGGGTCGGCGGTCACACCGGGGAAGAGCACCCGGCCGTAGACGGTGGCCAACTTGTCGTTGGTCGCGAAGAAGTCGATCGCCGCACCGGTGTCGAAGTCGAGGATGTTCACCGTCGCCATGCCGTCGTAGAGGACGCCGGGACGGCCGTTGTGGCGGCGAGCTGCGATGGTGAGCTCGACGCTGATGGTGCCGTCGTCGGGCGGGACGAACCTCGTGGTCGAGAAGTACATGTGCTTGGCGTTGTCGAGCACCTGGATGCGGTCATGCGCGCGCGACAACGGATTCGCCCGCACACGGAGCTTCTCGTGCTCGACGATCACCGTGGCGTTGGGTTCGCGGTATTTCCACTCGCTGCCGTCGGGGAGAGTGAAGCCGCCGACCTGCCAGGTCGGGTCCACCCCGGTGATGATCGAGCGGAAGTTGCCGTACGTGACCGTCTCCGTCCGTGCCCTGCTCGGCACCGCCGCCGGCTGCGCCATGTGGTTGCCTCCCTGTACACATGTCACGGTATCAGCAGCCTGTCCGAACTGGGCCTGCCAGTACACTGGTCTGTATGACACGCGACGTCGCCGGCCCGGTTGCGGTCATCTCGATGCACGCATCACCGATCGGGGCCCTGGGACGGGGCGAGAACGGCGGCGCCAACCTCGCCGTCCGCCGGCTCTGTGAAGGGCTGGCCGCCTGCGGGATCCCCACCGATGTCTTCGTCCGTCGCGAGGACACCGTGTCGCCGGACGAGGAGATGATCGCGCCGATGAGCCGGCTGGTGCGGTTGCCCGCCGGGCCTCGGCGGGCCCTGCCCAAAGGCGACCTCGCCGACCACGTCGACGCCTTCAGCAGCGCGGTCATCGCCCACGCCGACAGCGAGCGTCGCCGCTACACGGTGGTGCACGGGCACTACTGGCTCGGCGGGCTGGTGGCCCAACAGCTCCGCAGCGCGTGGCAGGTCCCGTGGGTGCAGTCGTTCCACACCCTGGCCCGCACCAAGGCGCGGGTCGGCCTTCCCATGGACGAGCGGCGTGCCCAAGCCGAGGCACGCCTCGTGGCCGGCGCGGATCGACTGGTGACAGGGAGTGTCGCCGAGGCGCGCGACCTGATGCGGCTGTATGGCGCGCCGCGCACGCGGATCTGTGTCGCCCAACCGGGGGTGGACCTTCGGGTGCTCCGTCCACGTGACACGGCCCGGCTTCGCGACGAGCTCGGGCTTGGCGGTCACCGCGTTCTGCTCTTCGCCGGCCGGCTCGAGCCCCTCAAGGGCGCCGATACGCTGCTCCATGCCGTCGCTGCCCTCTGCGAGCTGCCGCGCTTCGACGACGTGGTGACGCTGGTCATCGGCGAGGACAGCGGTGACGGCGCGGTCGCGGGTGGGGAGAGGCGGCGGCTCGAAGCCCAGGCGGGCACGCACGGGCTGCGCTCGCGGGTGCGCTTCCTCGGCGCGGTGGATCACGACGACCTCGCCAACTACTACGACCTCGCCGACGTCTTCGTGATGCCGTCGCTCACCGAGACCTTTGGTCTGGTGGCCCTCGAGGCGCAGGCGCTGGGCACCCCGGTTGTGGCCAGCGCTGTCGGGGGACTCACCGAGGTCATCGCGGATGGGCAGACGGGGACACTGGTTGCCGCACGCCAGCCGCAGGCGTTTGCGGACGCGATCGCGGCGCTGCTGGACGATCCGGACCTGCGCGAACGGATGGGGGAGGCGGCCCGCACGCGCGCCGCCACGTTCACCTGGGAACGGGCCTCGGACCGCCTCGCCGCCATCTACGGCAGGCTGATCCGTCCTGACATCACCGCTGCAACCCCGTGCGGCTACGCCGACGACGAGGTGATGGCGATCGCCGGCTGACCTCAGCCAACGGCAGCATCAGCGGCGCGAGCGGTGCGCGCCCGGACCAGCTCGTCGCGGCCCTCCATGAGGATGCGCCGGCAGTTCAGCTGGAGGTCGCGGCTGTCGATGAGGCGCTCGAGCGACCCGATGGTGGCGTCGTCGGCGGGCTCCTCAGGAAACAGCCCCTTGGTGATCACCCTGGCGACCTCGTACTCACGCTCCCGCCACACGCGAGGTACCGCCTCGAGGTAGGCGGCGACATACGGCCCGGTCAGCCCCACCTGGTCACGGCCGCCGGCGTGGAATCCACCGGCGCTGAACAGGCCGGCGTTGAAGCCGCGCAACGCCGCCTGCAGCCGAGCGCGAGACAGGGAGCTGTTCTCGAAAGCCGCGGCCCACGCCTCCGCCTTGGCCTCGCGAGACGGACGTGCCGCGAGGCAGGCGACGGCGCAGCGTTCGCCCGCATCCGTGGGGTCGAGCTCGAGGGCGGCGCTGATCGCAGCCGCCCCGGCTCGACCCTGGGTTGCCAGCCGGGCGAGGAGCAGCCAGCGCAGCTCGACATCGACATCGAGGCCGGCGATCTCGAGGTCACCGTCGAGGAGGCGCTGCACAGTGTCGAGCGCAGCCGGGTCGCAGGCGGTGGTGGCGAGGCAACGCGCCCAGACCAGCGGCGATCGCGTGGTCGGCAACCGGGCCAGCGATGCCGTCGCCAGGGTGGCGAGGGCGCCGGCACGGTGCCGGTCGGCGCTGTATCGCTCCGCGACGGCGACGGCGTTGGCGAGGAGCCGCTCGAGCACCAGGTCGTCGCTCTCGTGGGGGCTCTGCGCCGCCACGGCGGCGATGAACGCGCCGGCGCGAAGCTCGGCGTCACGGGTCATGTCGTGGAGCGCGGTCCAGCAGAGGGAGCGCGCGCGCGCATCGGCGAGGGCCACAACACCGCCGTCGAGGAGAACCGCGAGAGAGGCAGAGTCGAATCGCACCTTGGCGTAGGTCAGGTCGTCGTCATTGGCGATGACCACGGCGGCAACCGCCTCACCCACAAGCTCGCCGCTGACGCCCTCGCCGGCGGTGATCTCCATTGGGACTGACAGTCGACGGTGGATGCCGGCCGCGTCCCGGTCGTACAGGCCGACGTTGACGTGGTGCGGGCGGAGCACGCCGGCGGCGGCGTCGGGGAGCTGCCGCAGCGAGACCGCGGTGTACCGACCGCGCTGCGCCACGGGTGCCGCCAGCAGCGTGTTGACGCCGGCCGTCTGCAACCACAGGCTCGCCCACCCGCTGAGGTCGCGGCCCGACGCACCAGCCTGGTGAGCGAGGAAGTCGGCGCGGGTGGCGTTGCCCCAGAAGAACTGCTTGAAATAGGAGCGGATGCCGGCGGCGTACGGCTCGTCGCCGACCCAGGCGATCAGCTGGCGCAGCGCTGACGCGCCCTTGTGGTAGGTGATCCCGTCAAAGTTGGCACGAATCGAATCGGTGTCGGGAGCGTCGCTGAGGATCGGGTGGGTGGTGGAGAGCTGGTCCTGGTGGAGCGCCCGCGACTTGACCATGCCGGCGAAATCGACCCACGCCCCCGGGATCCCCAGGGCGTCCACGGCGAGTGTGGCCTCGACGGTCGCGAACGTCTCGTTGAGCCAGAGGTCGCTCCAGTCGCGCATCGTGACCACGTCGCCGAAACCCATCACATGAACCATCTCGTGGAGGATGACAGTGGCCCGTCGTAGCCTCTGTGCCTCCGACACGGGTCCGCGATGGATGAACATCTCGTTGACAGTGACGCAGCCGGGATTCTCCATCGCACCGATGTTGGCCTCGGGGATGAACACCTGGGTGTACGCCGGGAACGGGTAGTCGTGGCCATACCGACTCTCGAAGTGGGCGAGCCCGCGGGCGGTGATGTCGAAGACCTCGGCGGCCTGCTCGCGCAGGTAGCGCGTCAGCGAGCGCCGGCACAGCAGGCGCAGCGGCGTGTCGCGGTACGGTGCGCCCTCGATCACGTCGTACTCACCCGCGGCCACGGCGAAGAGATAGGGGGGCAGGGGAGGGGTGGCGGCGAAGTCCCAGGTGGTCCGGCCGCCCTCGGTCCGCGAGCCTGAGAGCGAGCTGTTGGCGCACACCGTCCACTGCGAGGGCGCCTGCACGTGCATCGACAGTGTTGCCTTGAGGTTGGGCTGGTCGAAGCAGGCCAGCGCACGATGGGCGTCGAACGGCTCGAAGTTGGTGTAGGTGTACACGGTGGCGTCGACAGGGTCGCGGAAGCGATGCAGCCCGACGCCGCTGCGGTCATACGCGCACTCCGCGTCGATGGTGACGCGGTTGTCGCCCCCACGGAGGCCGGGGAGGCGCAGACGCAGACCGTTGAACGCGTGCTCGCCCGCGGACAGCTCGCGCGCGTTGAGCACGACACTGAGGAGGCGCGGGGCGTGCAGGTTGATGAACGTGTCGGCGCCGTCGCTGCTGCAGCGGAAGTCGATGGTGGTCAGCGACCTGAATGTCGGCGCGGCCTCGTCGTCAGTGAGGAAGAGCGACACGTCGTAGCGGATGTCGCTGAGAAGCCCCGCCCGCTCATCCTCCTCGACACGGAGCTGGTTGTCGGTGTCCTGGAGCACGCCGCATTGTCTCCCGCGCCACGGCGGTTCCGCGGGGGCGAGCAGCGGGTGGCGGGGTAGTATCGGAGCTGTGAAGTGTCAGCACTGTGGTGCCGAGGTGCCCGACGGCGACTACTGCACCCGCTGTGGGGCGCACCGACGCCGGGGCCCGAGACGCCTCCACGCCTTCGTGGTTCGGCCCGGCGAACACGTCGCGACCCCCGCGGTTCTCTCGACTCTCCTGCCCCGTCTGGAGTATTCCCAGGTGCATCTCTTCCGCTGGGCACTGCTGGTCGGGATCGCGGCTGTGGCTCTCCTCGCCGCCACCGGTCTGGTGATCCCGGCGATCTGGGTGGCCGCGCTGATCGTGCCGGCGCTGTACATCTCGTACCTGCGCGGGGTCGAGGTCTTCGCGCGCGAGCCGCTGCTTGTGCTCGCGGGCACCATCGTCGCCGGCGCCGTGGTCGGGGTCGCGGTCACCGCCGCGGCGGACGGACTCGGCAGCGGGCTCGGGCCGGGTGGGGTGATCCTGCTCACCTGCGCTGTCGCCGTGGTCGCCGAGCTGCTCAAACCCGCCGCACCGCTGCTGCTCCTTCGGCACCGCTTTACGCACACGCTCGACGGGCTGGTGCTCGGGGTCGCGGCGGGCGCCGGGTATGCGCTGGCGCAGACGCTCGTCAACCTGGTCGGTGGGCTCGGCAGCGCCCAGCTGCGGACGGACCCCGCCAACTGGGCGTTCACCCTCTTCAGCGCCGCGCTGCTGATCCCCCTGTTGCACGGGTCCTGCACGGGCCTGGTGGCGGCGTCCCTCTGGCGACCCCGAGGCGGGCGCGATGCTGCGCTGCGCGCCGCCGGCCTGCCGCTCGCGGTGATTGCCGACATCGGGTTCACCGCCGGCAGCGAGGTGCTCGACGACGCCGGGCTGAGCCCGCTCTTCGTGCTGCTCTGGCAGGCGCTTGTGGTCGGCGCGGTGCTCATCGCCATTCGCCTGCTGATCCACGCCGCGGTGCTCGACGAGGCCGCCGAGCTCGGCGTGCGTGAGGTGCTGTGCCAGCACTGCGGACGGCATGTCGAGGCAGCCGGGTTCTGCCCCCACTGCGGGGCGGCGATCGCAGTCGCCAGAGCCCAGGCGGAGCCCGCGCTCAGCGGCTGACTGCGGGCTGGACGTCATCCGTGGCGCGGTACGGGCGGGGCACAATCTGGTCAGCCACAGCAGGAGTTGACCAGCGCCGAGAGGCGGGAGGTGGGCATGAGTGTGCGTGACCTGGTGCGGCCATTCGAACGCATGGAGTACCTCGACCCGCTGGCCGACTGGCTGGGCGGCGCGGTGACCCGCATCACTGGCGGCGGTCCACTCAAGAGCGGGCTGAGCGGCACCTGGCTGGGCCATCCACTCCATCCGCTGCTCACCGACGTGCCCATCGGTCTCTTTGCCGGGGCCGCCGTGCTCGACCTCGTCGGTGGCAGGCGCGCCGCCGACGCGACCGATGCGATGACGGTGATCGGCCTGCTGGCGGTGGCGCCCACCGCCGTGACAGGTCTGTCCGACTGGGCCGACACGGTGGGACCGGAGCGCCGGCTCGGCCTCGTCCACGCGCTCGCCAACCTGGGCGGAGCCAGCCTGCTCGCTGCCGCCGTTCTCAACCGCCGGGCCGGCAATCGCGCCGCCGCCCACGTCTTCAACGTTGCCGGCATGGGCGTGATCGCGATGGGTGGCTACCTCGGTGGGCACCTCGTCTTCGCGCGCGGGATCGGCGTCGACCACACCGTTTTCGACGAGCCGCCGATCGAATGGACGCGGGTGGCACGCGACGAGGAGGTCCCCGTCGACACGCCGACCATGGTCAGTGCCTCCGGCTACGGCGTGCTTCTGTATCGGCACGGCGGCGTCATCCACGCCATCGCTGACCGCTGCACGCACGCCGGCGGTCCGCTCCACGAGGGCGAGGTCGACGAGGACCTGTGTGTGACCTGTCCCTGGCATGGCAGTCGCTTCCGCCTCGCCGACGGATCGGTGACGCGCGGTCCCGCGGGCGCTCCACAGCCCTCGTTCGCGGTGCGGCTCAGCGACGGCGACGTCGAGGTGCGGCTCAGGGACGGCTGAGGTCGCGCCCGCCGGTGACCGCCGTCCGGTGCCGTAGACTCCCAGGCGTCCCGCGGCCGACTTGCCTGCCGACCGGGAGCAATCGAGGGCGGGGCGGTCCTCGCGACGCGGGGGGTGCGATGGCGGAGGCTCCGGAGGAGGCCGGCAAGAAGGCGGTTGATGAGGACCGCCTGCTGGAGGGGGAGAACCCAAACACTCCATACCTGGATGACGCAACCCACTGGGTGACCGTGTACACCGAGCTGCTCGGGGTCAAGCGTGAGCTCGTCGGCGTGACTGAGGCCCACCTGCCTGAGATGCCGGCGGCGGCACGCAAGGAGGTTGCCTCGACCGACCTCGTGGTGCTGGACGAAGAGATGAAACGCTTCTCGCGGCGGCTCGAGTTCTGGCGTGGCCGCTGCGTCGAGCTGGGCGGAACGCCGCAGGCCTAGCCATCAGCGAGGCGCGAAGATGCCTCCGATGACGCGGCGCAGCGCGGTGCGCGGCACCAGGCGAATGCTCTGCGCGAGAACCACGTTGTGCGCTCCCGGCACGCAGATGGCGTGGCCGCGGTCGAGTGCTCGAAGCGCGCTTCTGACCACCGCGGCCGAGCTCATCGGCCGTGACCTGTCGAACAGCGACTGGACGCCGGCGACATCGTCGAACTCCGTCCGCGTCGGTCCCGGGCAGAGCGCCACGGCGCGAACCCCAGTCCCCTGCAGCTCCTGCGCGATCGCCTCGGTGAAATGCAGGACGAACGCCTTGGTGGCCGCGTAGGTGGCCATGTAGGGGATGGCCTGGTACGCCGCCGTGCTGGCGACGTTGACCACCGCCCCGGCACCGGCTGCGACGTTGGCCTGCAGCGCCGCGGCGGTGAACTCGTGGAGGGCGACCACATTGAGCTGAACCTCGGCCAGCTCCCGGTCGGGGTCGAGGTCCACGAAGCGTCCGCGCGAGCCGAAGCCGGCGTTGTTGACGAGCAGCCACGGGCCCCTGGTGCGCAGCATCGCCGCCACGGGCACGCGCTCCGCGACGATCTCGAGGTCCGCCGGGTGCACCGCCACCTTGACGTCGTGATCGCGACGCAGAGTGCGGGCGAGGGTCTGCAATCGGGTGGCGCGCCGCGCCACCAGCGTGACGTCATGGCCGCGAGCGGCGAGCTGGCGCGCGAACTCCTCGCCGATGCCGCTCGATGCGCCGGTGACGAGCGCGGGCACCGACGACGGAACGGGGCGGGTCACACACATCTCCTCGCTGACGCCACGGGCTGCGAGTAGGGTAGGAGATGGGTCCGCGCAGCGTCTGCCGCGACGCTGGGAGGCGGCTCGGCGTCGCTTTGTTACGATCGCGACACGATGCTCTCGGACTTCGCGCCGATCCTCGTCTTCCTTGCCGTCTGCGTCGCATTTGGGGCCGGGGTCCAGGCGCTGGCCTCGTGGCTCGGACCCCGCCGACCGAGCCCGGCGAAGGATCTTCCCTACGAGTGCGGCATCGTTCCCGTGGAGAGTGCGCGTCGCCGTTTCTCGGTGAGCTTCTACGTCACCGCGATGCTCTTCATCATCTTCGACGTCGAATCGATCTTCCTGTTCCCCTGGGCGACGATCGTCCGCCAGCTCAAGATCTTCGGCATCGTCGAGATGGGCATCTTCATCGCGGCGTTGCTGATCGGCCTCGTCTATGTGTGGGGCAAGGGAGCGCTGCGGTGGGACTGAGCGTCGACGCCGCCACCGGCCTGCCGATTCTCAACGCGGGGGCCGACGCGGGTGCGATCCCACTGCCGCGGGTCGGCGACCTCGAGCGCACCGCGGCCAAGGCTGGGGCGATCACCACCACCATCGAAAAGGTCATCCAGTGGGGCCGCTACAGCTCACTGTGGCCCGCCCTCTTCGGACTGGCCTGCTGCGCCATCGAGATGATGGCCACCGGCGCGGCGCGCTATGACATGTCCCGTTTCGGCTGCGAGGTGTTCCGCGCTTCGCCCCGCCAGGCCGACCTGATGATCGTCGCCGGCCGGGTCTCGCAGAAGATGGGTCCGGTGCTCCGCCAGATCTACGACCAGATGCCCGAGCCGAAGTGGGTGATCAGCATGGGCGCGTGCGCGTCGAGCGGGGGCATGTTCAACAACTACGCGATCATCCAGGGCGTCGACAAGGTGGTGCCGGTCGACGTGTACCTCCCCGGCTGCCCGCCGCGCCCCGAAGGACTTCTCGACGCAGTCCTCAAGCTCCAGACGAAGATCGCCGCCGAGCGGCCCAGCTCCCTGCGAGGGTAGTCCCCGTGACCACGACCGCCGCCCCGACCGCTTCGGCACGTCCGTCCCGAGGGCGCCGCGCCGCTGACCTGCTGGCACGCGAGATGCCCGAGGCACTGCTGCGCACGCACGATGAGTACGGCGAGGTCACCGTGTACCTGCACGCCGACCACCTCGTCCGCGCGCTGACCCTGCTGCGCGATGACGGTGACGCGATGTACACGCTGCCTCTGTTCGTCACCGCGGTGGACTGGCCCGACCGCGAACCCGCGCAGCCACGCTTCGACATCGTCTACCAGCTGCGCTCGCTGCAGCACAACGACGAGTGCAGGGTCATCGTGCAGGTGACCGAAGACGCGCCCCAGGTGCCGACTCTCGAGCGTGTCTTCGCTGGGATGGACTGGCACGAGCGCGAGACCTTCGACCTCTTCGGTATCGACTTCGTCGGCCACCACGACCTCCATCGGATCCTCCTTCCTGAGGACTGGGTGGGCCATCCGCTGCGCAAGGACTACGTGAGCTTCGGCGAGCCGGTCGCGTTCACCCACAACCTCGAGTGGGCGCTGCCCGCTGCGGAGCGTCCCCGCGACATGCCCGGAACCTCGCGCTGATGGCCGTGCTGCCGCCGCTCGGCGGTCCCGCACTGCCGACGCGAGACCCGCAATCAGACGCCTACGACCGCGGCCGCGACCTGCTGGGCGTCGAGACCGCCAACGACGCCATCGACATCGTGCAGCTCGACGACGACACCATGGAGCTGAACATGGGTCCGCAGCACCCCAGCACCCACGGGGTGCTCCGGCTGGTGCTGCAGCTCGACGGCGAGGTGGTGCGGGAGTGCCGGCCCGACATCGGGTTCCTGCACACCGGCTTCGAGAAGTCGTTCGAGTCGCACACCTGGCAGCAGTGTATCCCCTTCACCGATCGCATGGACTACCTGGCGCCGCTGTTCAACAACCTCGGCTTCTCGCTCGCCGCAGAGCGCCTCCTCGGTGTCGAGGTGCCACTGCGCGCCCAGTACCTGCGCGTGATCATGTGCGAGCTGACCCGCGTCGCCAGCCACTTCCTCTGGTACGGGACCAGCGCGCTCGACCTGGGCGCGACCACGCCCTTCGTGTACGCCTGGCGCGAGCGCGAGAAGCTGCTCGACATCAACGAGCTGGTCAGCGGTGTGCGCATGCACACCTCCTTCATCCGGGTCGGCGGCCTGCTCGCCGACGTGCCCGACGAATTCTACGCGCTGGTCAACGAGGTGGTGCGCACCTTCCCCAGCTTCATCGACGAGTACGAGCTGCTGATCACCAAGAACCCGATCTGGCTGGAGCGCACTCGCGGCCTGGGCGTGCTCACCCCCGACGACGCGCTCGCCTACGGCGCCACCGGTCCGACGCTGCGCGGCAGCGGCATCCCCTACGACCTGCGCAAGGCGCAACCGTACAGCTCGTACGACCACTTCGACTTCGACATCCCGATTGGCAGCCACGGCGACGTGTACGACCGCTATCTGGTTCGCATGCGCGAGGCGCGTGAATCGCTGCGCATCATCGGGCAGGCGATGGCCAACCTGCCCGACGGCCCGGTCAACACCAGCAACCGCAAGGTCGCCCTGCCACCTCGCAACGAGATCAACACGTCGATGGAGTCGCTGATCCACCACTTCAAGCTGGTGACCGAGGGCTTCCGCGTGCCGCACGGGCAGGTGTACCAGGCCATCGAATCGCCCCGCGGCGAGCTCGGCTTCTACATCGTCAGCGACGGCGGCAACCGCCCCTACCGCTGCAAGGTGCGTGCGCCCTCATTCAGCAACCTGAGCGCTCTTCCCCACATGGTTCACGACGAGCTCATCGCGGACGTTGTGGCGGTTATCGGATCGATCGATATCGTCCTGGGGGATGTGGATCGATGAGTGCGGGCGAGTGCAGCTGCCCGGGGAGGGGACACCAAGCGATGGCGGAGACACCGTGCCTCTAGCCGGCGCGACCATCCGCGAGATCACCGCTCTTCGGGATCGGTATCCGCAGCCGCGCAGCGCCGTCCTGCCGTGCCTGTGGGCGGTGCAGAACGAGCTGGGGTATCTGTCGGTCGAGGGGATGGCCGAGGTCGCCTCGATTCTCGACCTTGCGCCCAGCGAGGTGCAGGCGGTCAGCACCTTCTACTCGATGTACTTCGACCGACCCGCCGGCGACCATCACCTGCTCATCTGCGTCAACGTGAGCTGCGCGCTGCGCGGGGCCGATGCGATCGTCGAGCACGTCGAGCAGCGGTTGGGCTGCCCCTCCGGCGGCACCACCGCTGACCGGAGGTTCACCTGGGAGAGCACGATCGAGTGCCTCGGGGCGTGTGGCGGGGCCCCGGCGATGCAGGTCGACCACCGTTTCCAGGAGGACCTGACCCCCGAACGCGTCGATGTGATCCTGGAGCGGCTCCGGGCCGAGCCCCGGCCGAGCCACGGTGACCGCCACGCGGCGGACCCGCGGGTCACCGACGCGCCCCCGCTCACCGGGC
This sequence comes from Candidatus Dormiibacterota bacterium, assembly GCA_036561525.1. Lineage (GTDB taxonomy): Bacteria > Chloroflexota > Dormibacteria > Aeolococcales > Aeolococcaceae > Aeolococcus. Next base: position 12,518 of record DATBPD010000065.1, read on the forward strand.
CGCACCCACCGGCCGGGGAGACGCCTCCGGCCCCGACCGCCGAGGGGCCTCCCGCAGCCACCGAGGCGCGCCCCAAGGGCTCGTCGAAGCCTCGCGCCAGTCGCGCCACGCCCCGCAAGCGACCGCGTCTCGACGCGAGCGATCTGTAGGATCGCGCGGTCATGGCGGAACACAAGCTGCTCACCGCGGACTTCGGCATCGAGGGCCTGCAGACGCTCGCCGTCTACCAGCGCCGCGGCGGCTACCAGGGCCTGCGCGAGGCGTTCCGTCGCTTCACTCCCGAGAGCCTCGTCGAGGAGGTGAAGCTGAGCGGCCTGCGCGGCCGCGGCGGCGCCGGCTTCCCAACCGGCACCAAGTGGGGATTCCTGCCCAAGGACGTGTTCCCGCGCTACCTGTGCTGCAACGCCGACGAGTCGGAGCCCGGCTGCTTCAAGGATCGAGCGCTCATTGACGAGAACCCTCACCAGCTCATCGAGGGGCTGCTGATCGCGGCGTTCGCGCTCCAGGTGAACACCGCGTTCATCTACATCCGCGGGGAATACCGTGACCAGCGCGTGCTGCTCGAGCGCTGTGTGGAGGAGGCGCGCGCCGCCGGGCTGATCGGCGACAACATCCTCGGCAGTGGTTTGAACTGCGACGTCATCGTCCATGGCGGCGCGGGCGCCTACATCTGCGGTGAGGAGACCGCGCTGCTCGACTCGCTCGAGGGCTACCGCGGTCAGCCGCGTCTCAAGCCGCCGTTCCCCGCTCTCAAGGGCCTGTACGGCAAGCCGACGGTGGTCAACAACGTCGAGACCCTGGCCAACCTACCCCACATCGTCCAGCGTGGTGGCGCCTGGTTCAAGGCGCTTGGCACCGAGAAGAGCGCAGGGACGCGGCTGTTCTGCTGCAGTGGCCACATCAACCGCCCCGGCACCTACGAGATGCAGATGGGCACGCCGATCCGCGAGTTGCTCGAAGAGGAGTGCGGCGGAGTCTGGAAGGGCCGCTCTCTCAAGGCGTTCCAGCCCGGCGGCGGCTCGATGCAGGTGCTGCTGCCCGAGCACATCGACCTCCCGCTCGACATGGACGCGGTGGCCAAGGCGGGCTCGTCGCTGGGCGCCGGCGCGATGGTGTTCATGGACGA
>DATBPD010000066.1:0-2638 GCA_036561525.1 Candidatus Dormiibacterota bacterium
TGGCGTTCGCTGTTCCTGGCTTCCCCGTGGACACGCACGTGACCCGCCTGTCTGCGCGGCTGCGGCTGACCGCAGCAACCGACCCCGTCGAGATCGAGCGCGACGTCACATCGATGGTGCTGCCTCAGGAGTGGACCGACCTCAGCCTGCGCCTCATCCTCCACGGGCGCCAGGTGTGCGTGGCCCGGTCGCCGAAGTGCCCGATCTGCCTTCTCAACGACATCTGCCCCTCCGCAGAGCTCGGTCCGGTGCGGCCGAAACCGGCGCGACGCAAGCTTCAGGCGGCTTCGAGGACCCGGCCGGCGCGCTCTCCGAGCACCAGCTGACGGAAGCCGGGAAACGCGCAGGCGCGCGGCCGGTGGATGGCGGCGACCAGTGCCTCGGTGCGCTGGATCTCGCGCACCTCGATGCCGCAGGCTCGGGCCACGGCCTCGACACCGATCACCCGGCCGGCGCCCGCGTCCACGTGGCCGGGGTGAATCGCCGCCGAGAGGGTGACCCGCGCGTAGATGAAGGGCTCGGCGGAGTGCTCGGGGACGTTGCTCTCGATGATGCCCAGCGTCTGACCCTCGGCGAGCTCTCCTGCCAGCGACTCCGCGACGCCGGTCAGGAGACGTTGCGCTGAGGCGGCGCCGGGGGCATCGTGGAACACCAGGGCGACTCTGCCGTCGCTCCTCAGGTGCTGGATGGCGAGAGCGCTGAGCCCGGTGCGGTGGTCGAAGAAACTCACCGGGAGGGTGGCCAGTGGGGCGCCGACCTGCATGTGCACAGGCTAAGGAGTCAGCACGGACAACCAAAGGACGATGGACAGTACAGTTCGCAGCCATGCAGGGTGCTCAAAAGTTGACGCCGCTCGACGCCTCCTTTCTTCACCTTGAGACACCGCGCACCCACATGCACATCGGCGGCGTGGCCATCTTCGAACCCTCGCCGCTGGGCACCGGGCGGGCGCTCTACGACGGCCTCGCCAAGGCGATCGCGCCGCGGCTCGACCTGATGCCCCGGTATCGCCAGAAGCTGGCCTTCGTCCCACTCAGCCTCGACACGCCGGTGTGGGTCGATGACCCGGATTTCGACATGACCAACCACCTGCTGCGCGCGGCCCTGCCCAAGCCCGGCGGCGACCGCGAGTTGCGCGACCTGATCGGCCGTGTCTTCTCGCGCAAGCTCGACCGGCGCCGCCCGCTGTGGGAGATCTACATCGTCGAGGGGCTCGAGGGCGGCCGCTGGGCGCTGCTGACCAAGTCACACCACGCCATGGTCGACGGCATCTCCAACCTGGAGCTGGCCACCATCCTCCTCGACAGCGAGCCCGACCCCGGCGCGCAACCATTTGGAGTGTCGCGCTGGCAGGCGCGCGAGTCGCCGAGCGCGATGGGGCTGCTGGTCAACTCGCTACGCGAGCGCGTCACCCGCCCGGCGCGCGTGCTCAGCGCGGCGCGTGCGGTGGCCGGCCAGCCGGGGCGGCTCGCCAACGCGCTGCGCGATACCGCCAGCGGCCTGGCGGCGATGGCCGCGCACATGGGCTCCCCCAAATCGTCGATCAACGGGGACACCGGCCCCACTCGCTCGTTCTCCTACAGCCATTTCCCGCTCGACGACTTCCGACTCATCAAGGGCGCCTTGGGCGGCACCATCAACGACGTCGTGCTCGCGGTCGTGGCGGGTGGCCTGCGCCACTTCCTGATCGCCCGCGGCGTCGACCCCGACGACGCGGACGAGGCGCTGCAGGCGCTCTGCCCGGTGAGCATCCGCGACACCAGCGAGCGCACCGCGCTCGGCAACCGCCTGGCCATGCTGCTGGTGAACCTGCCGATCGCGGAGATCCACCCGGCACGACGCCTCGCCGCAGTGCGCGTCACCGTCGAGGCTCTCAAGGCACGCAAGCAGGCGGTCGGCGCCGATTTCCTGCTCAACCTGGCCGGGTTTGCGCCGTCGACGCTGCACGCGATGGTGGCGCGCGCGTCGCTGCGGCAGATCGCGTTCAACCTGATCGTCACCAATGTGCCCGGGCCGCAGATCCCTCTCTACTGCCAGGGCGCGAAGCTCGTCGACGTGTACCCGATCGCCTTCCTCTACGACGGCCAGGAGCTGGCGGTCGCCGTCTTCAGCTACGCGGGCATGCTCAACTTTGGCTACCTGGTGGATGCCCAGGGTGTCCCCGACGTCGATGTCTTCGCCCAGTGCGTCGAGGAGTCAGTCCGCGAGCTGGTCGATGCAGCGCGCGCCGCTGACCGAGCTAGTGCTCACGAGGCCGCCAGCGCGTCCCTGACCGGGCGGCGCAAGCCGGCAACCGGCAAGAGGGCAGCAACCAAAGCGAAACCCGCTCGGCGGCGCACACCCGCGTAGCTGCACCGGGTCGCCGTCAGGCCAGGCTGGGGCCGCCCAACCGCAGCGCCCAGGCGCTGGCCTGGTCGTCGGGGACCGGGCTGTGGCCATCCATCGACCGCGCCAGGCGGCTCGCCTCACTACGGTCGAGCCGGACGCGACCGGCGTCGGCGTGGGTGATCAGGCCGGCGTCGATGCAGAGGTTGAGGAACTCGACGAGCTCGTCGGCATCGAGAGGGTCGAGGAAGCGCATCTTCCTGATCAACCTTTCGCGGTTGCTGGGCAGGAAGACGCCGAGGTCAGCGAATGC
>DATBPD010000067.1:0-2210 GCA_036561525.1 Candidatus Dormiibacterota bacterium
ACCATGAACGCGGCGGTTCCACCACTGAGAAGGTTCTCGAAGTAGCCGGGCTCGCTCTGTTTGATGACTTCCACGAGGAGAAATCCCACCACCGGCATGAGCAGGCCGGTGAGCAGACCGATGCGCAGGTTGACCCGCGCCGCCCACGACTGGAACGCTCGCTCGGGGGGCTCACCACGACTGCCGCGCAGCTTCAGCGCCGCGTAGGCGGCGCAGAAGAGCGCGGCCCAGCTGACATTGCCGATCAGGCGATGGACGAGGAGCGGCCAGTACACCGGGTTGAACGCCGGCTCGGTGAGGCCGGCATGGACGGGGTTGATGAGGTAGGCGTCGATGCCCACGATGAGCACCATGAACAGGGTCTGCAGCGCGAAGACCGCCGTACCGAGCACGGCATGTTTGCGCGCCTCCATCGATGCGAACGTGTTGCGGTACCAGACCAGCAGGGGTGCAAGCACGAGGAAAAGCAGGAAGGCGAACGCCACCAGCGGGAGGAACTTGTTGACCAGCTGGCCGAACTGGTTGGCCCACAGGCCGGTGAGCAGCACCACCGCGAACACCGCGAAGGTGGCGCCGAGGCTGAAGATGAGGTAGTAGGCGTTGGCGAGGCTGCGCGCATAGCGCATCGTCCGCTCGTCGCCGGTGCGGACGTGGTGCCACTCGGCAGCGACCGCCAGGGTGATGGCACCGAGGCTGAACTCCGCGATGAGGATGTGGACCAGGAAGGCGATGCCGACGGACACGTTGTTGCCGATCCCCGGGAAATCGGGCGTCGTGATCTGGAGGCCGAGCATCGTCAGCTGTCCGGGATCGGCGCGGTCATCCTCCGGCCCAGGTCGTCGACCACCGGGGCGGTGATCTCGTTGAGGCTCCCGACGCGCTGGGCCGTGCCGGTGCGCGTTGCATTCGTCGCTGCCGGCGACGAATGGTGCACCGGGCACCCGCCGGCGGCCTCGGGCTCTTCGCCGCGCACCGGGCACGCAGCCGGCTCGCTCCCCGCCTCACCGCTGCGCTGCATGCGAGCCCGAGCCTCGGCGATGCCGGCTTCGACGTGGAGGACGCCCACCTCGGGAGCACCGAGCGCGATCGCCAGGCGCTCGACCTGCTCGGTGGCGAGGTTACGCAGGAAGCCGGCGGGGATTCGGTCGACCCGATCATCGGCCTCGTCGGTCCAGGGCAGCCGGCGGCGCTGGTCGACCTGCGGTCCGGTGTGGCGTTCCACGCCGATCGGGGCGCGGTGGGGACCGGCGCTCTCGTCGAGGGCGTCGAGCTCGGGGGCCACGAATGGCTCGGCAACCTCCGCGGTGATCGCCGGCAGCCGCCGCGTCCGGGCGTGCTTCTCGACGATCGCCTTGACGCGGCGGCGCAGGTAGCCGGCGGGAAGCTGCTGCAGGACTCGTCGCGCCTCCACGGTCCAGCCCAGCTTGGCGCCGTCGAACGCGGTCTGGGCGGCGTCACCCTCGCCCGCAGCGGCCGCCCTCAGCGCATCGCTGTCCAGCTTCTCGAACCCATTCGCGTCACCGCCGCACACCGGGCAGCGCTGCGGTGTCTCGCTCCGCGCCGCGTAGCCGCAGGTGCGGCAGACGGCGCGCGCGTCCTCGAGAGGGGGCTCGGCCACCATCGCGCGTTCCGCGCCGTCGACTGTCGCTGCAGTCTCGGCGATTTTGCGCATGGTCCGCGCGAACGGCATCAGCTCGTCGAGAGCGACGGCGACGTCACCGGACGAGACCACGCTGTGGCCGCGCTCCATGGCCCAGCGCAGCACCGCGGTCCTGGCCAAGCCACGCGCCCCACCGGGCACCGCCGCCAGGCGGTCCTCGGCCTCCGGTGTCCAGACCACCGACGCGTCGGCGCGCACGTCGATGGGCGGTGTGTAGCTGCCGCTGCTGACCAGAACGTTGCAGGGTGCCAGCCGCAGCAGCTGCTCGGTGTTGCTGCCCAGGTCCATCGTTGCGTCGGAGTGGACGCCGATCCGACCGAGCACGAGCAGCCAGGGCCGCGTCTCGCGCGCGTGTCGCAGCACTCGCTCGAAGGCCTTGCCGTCGAGCAGCGTGATGGGCAGGTCGACGCCCTCCTCGGCGGCGGTGGCGCGCGCCACGCGCAGGTGCGACTCGTAGATCTTGGCCAGGCCGGTGTCGATGATCTCCTCGTGGAGGGCCTCCTGTTCCTTGAAGCGGAAGATCTTCGAGGCCTTCTCGGAGAGCACGTCG
>DATBPD010000068.1:0-33566 GCA_036561525.1 Candidatus Dormiibacterota bacterium
CCACCCGACAGGCTGACCACGTCACCGGGGGCCGGGATGTTCCCGGGCGACGGAGTGCCCACCACGATCGAGGGGAAGCGGGCGTGGTTGTTGGCCACGAACACGCCCCCATTGCCTGGCGCGGCGCGAAGACCGTACGCCTCCCACATGAAGCGGGTGCTGTACTCGACGCACTGGAAGTCCGACTCAAAGGGGTCGTTGTTCCACCCTTGGTCCAGAGTGGGACCGCAGGCGAACACGTTGAGGTATGACGGCCCGAGGTTGTAGCCGTACACCGTTCTCCCGCTGTAGGTGCCTGACACCGATCCACAGAAACCGCTGCCGCTGCCCACGTCGGCCGGCAGGTTGGCGGGAACGCCGGCGATCCGGAAGTCCCGCATGCCTGCAGCGCTGGCCGGCGCGCCGGCGGCCGAACCACCCAGCGGCGCCACGACCCCGACCAGCGACGCTAGGGACGCGGCCACGGCGAGCACACGCAGCGAACGGCGCACAAACGGCATCGGGGTAGGAAGCACAGGGACGACCACCGTGAGGGCAGCTGACGAGGGAACGCGTCAATTGGGGAGCCTCAGGGGCTTTGGCAGGCGACTTCCTGGCAAAGAAACCGTAACGACTGGCCGACCTCAGCTACGGAAAGGGAGCGAGGCCCCCGTCCCGGCGCCTACTTCTTCGCGGCCTGGTAGTAGGGGTTCGCTCCCTGGGCATGGTCAGTGGTGTCGCGAACTTCGCGGATGTCGGGAAAGCTGTCCAGGATGGCGACGCGCACGCCCTGCCCCAGGGTGACCGCCGCCATGCCGCAGCCCTGGCAGCCTCCGCCCATGTGGATGTACGCAACCCCGTCGGCCACGTCGAGGAGATCGATGTGGCCACCGTGCCCCGCCACCGAGGGATTGATCTCGTCGTCGAGGAGGCGCTGGACAGCCTCGGCGAGCGGATCGAGCCACAGTGGGTTGGGGTTCTCCACCCGCACCGCGCCGCCAGGAAGCTGGGCGTCGAGGGTGATCCCGTCGAGGTACGGCGCCGACGCCAGCGGGATGTGAACCTGGATGCCTGACGGGCCGGAGATGACCAGGTCGCCCTGTCGCTCCTCGCCCGGGGTCACCAGTTGCATGTCGTACACGAACGCACCGTTCTCGCGGCCGGTGATGGCAATGCGCAGACCTGCATCTGGCTGCTTGCGACTGGCGCGCACCTCGCCGATGCGGATGACCGCCGCCGGCGTGGCCTCGATCCGAGGTTCCTTCATGACCAGTAGTGTGGCCAAATGCCCCGGGTCATGCTCGTGCTGCCCACCGCAACCTACCGAGCGAGCGCCTTCCTGCGCGCCGTCGATGCCCTCGGGGTCGATTGCGTGATCGCGTCTGACGAGGTGCCGACGCTCGCCCCGCTGATGACGGGGCGAGTGCTTGCCCTCGACCTCGGCCTGCCGGACGAGGCGGCCGCCAAGGCGCTGGCGTTTGCTCAGCGATGGCCGATCGACGCCGTGGTGGGTGTCGACGAGACCGCCGTGGTCAGCGCGGCGCACATCGCCGCGGCGCTCGGCCTTGTCCACAACCACGTGGCGGCGGTGGCCGCGACCCGCGACAAGCGCCGCCTGCGAGCCCTCCTCGCGGCAGCTGGGGTGCCCCAGCCACCGTGGCTGGAGGTGCGCGGTGACGCGGCGGGGTCGGCGGCGGCCACCGCCGCGCGCGTGGTCGGCCTGCCCGCGGTGGTCAAACCAGTCGACCTCGCGGCCAGCCGCGGGGTGATCCGGGCTGACAGCGTCGCCGAGCTGGCTGCGGCAATCGGCCGTGTCGATGCGCTGCTCCGCCGCCCCCAGCTGTGCGGCCCGCGCGGCGATCCGCCGCTGCTCGTCGAGGGCTTCGCGGCAGGCGCCGAGATCGTCATCGAAGGCCTGCTCGACCGCGGTGCTCTGACGGTGATCGCCGTGCTCGACAAGCCGGATCCGCTGGACGGGCCATTCTTCACCGAGACGCTCTACGTCACGCCGTCGCGCCACGACCCCCAGGAGGTCGCGCAGGCCGTCGCGGTCACCGCCCGCGCCATCGATGCGATCGGTCTGACCGAGGGCCCGATCCACGCCGAGCTGCGCCTCGCCGCCGGGGGTCCCGTCCTCATCGAGGTGGCGGCGCGATCGATCGGCGGCCGCTGCTCGTCGGCGTTGCGGCTCCGCGACGGCGACAGCGAATTGTCCCTCGAAGAGCTGATCCTGCGCCACGCCTGCGCGATGCCTCTGGTCCGACCACAACTGGTTCCCGGAGGCGCCGGGGTGCTGATGCTGCCGGTGCCGGCGTCGGGGGTGCTGCGCAGCGTGGCGGGCACCGGTGAGGCGGCCGCGCTGCCGGGGGTGACCAGCGTGGAGCTGACCATCCCGGTGGGGCAGGAGGTCGAAGCGCTCCCGGAGGGCGACCGCTACCTCGGCTTCGTGGTGGCCCACACGCGCGACGCCGCGGCGGCAGAGGCGGTGCTCCGGCGCGCCTGGGCGCTGCTCAAGGCTGAGATCGAGCCCTCAGGCTGAGGGCACGGCTCAGGGCAGGTCGGGCCATTTCCCCGTCGCGGTGTGAGCGCGGCTATGGTCGCTGCTGATGGACGACGACGCGACGATTGTCGAGGCATCCGGGCACGAGGTCCCGATCACCAGCCCGGGCAAGGTGTTCTTCGCCGAGCGGGGCGACACCAAGCTCGACCTGGTCCGCTTCTACCAGTCGGTCGAGGAACCCCTGATGCGCGCCATGGGAGGCCGGCCGGTGCTGCTCCAGAGATTCCCGAACGGTGCCGGTGGCTCGTCGTTCTTCCAGAAGAGGGTGCCCGACTCACACCCGGACTGGCTGCAGACCACGATTGTGAGCACCCCCAACGGCACCACGTCGCGCGCGCTCGTGGCCGCCGACCTCGCCCACGTGTTGTGGGCGGTGAATCTCGGCTGTCTCGGCTTCCATGTGTGGCCCGCGAAGGCTGCCGATCCCGAGCATGCCGACGAGCTCCGCATCGACCTCGACCCAACGCCGGGGGTGACATTCGCGATGGTGCAGGAGGCTGCCCACGAGGTGCGCGCGCTGCTCGACGAGCTGGGGGTCGCGGCAATGCCCAAGACCACGGGCAACCGCGGCATCCACGTCTACGTTCGACTGCAACCGCGCTGGACCTCGTACGACGTCCGCGCCGCGGCGGTCGCGGTTGCCCGCGAGCTCGAGCGACGCCGCCCCGACCTGATCACCGCGGCGTGGTGGAAGGAGGAACGCGGCCGCAGGGTGTTCGTCGACTTCAACCAGAACGCCCCGCACAAGACGATCTTCGGGGCATGGTCGGTGCGGGCCCGACCCGGCGGGCAGGTGTCGACCCCCTTCGCGTGGGACGAGCTCGACACCATCGTGCCGGACGCGCTGACCATCGCCACGGTGCCCGAGCGTGTCGCCAAGCGCGGCGATCCCTGGGCTGCCATGGCGGCCGCGCCGCAACCGTTGGACGCACTGCTCGCGCTCCATGAGCGCGACACTGCAGCGGGACTTGTCGACGCACCCTGGCCGCCGCAGTATCCCAAGATGCCCGGCGAGCCACCGCGGGTGGCGCCGAGCCGGGCGCGCAAGGTCGAGGAGGGCTGAGGGAGGGGGCGAGTCCTTGCAGAACATTCGCAAGCATCGCCGCACACGCCCGCGCCGAGTGGTAGGGTCCGATCGACGTCTCCGGCGGGTTGTGAGAGGGACCGGATTTTGGCCGTGGCCGGGATCGACGACGCGCAGATGGCGGTGGCCGCTCAGGGTCGAGTAGCCGTCCGCCTCGAGGGGGTCGAGAAGAGCTTCGGCGGCGTTGCGGCCGTGGCCGGCATCTCTCTGGACATCGTCGACGGCGAGTTCTTCTGCCTCCTCGGTCCCTCCGGCTCGGGCAAGACCACGACGCTGCGGCTGATCGCGGGCTTCGAGCGTCCCACCCGAGGCCGAATCCGGCTCTACGGGCAGGACGTCACCGATGTGCCCGCATTCGATCGCGACGTCAACACGGTTTTCCAGGACTACGCGCTGTTCCCCCACATGACAGTTGCAGAGAACGTGGGTTACGGGCTGATGGTGCGCCACGTCCCCAGGCGCGAGCAGGCGTGGCGAGTTGCCGAGGCGTTGCACACGGTTCGACTCGACGGCTACGACGTCCGCAAGCCCTCGCAGCTCAGCGGCGGCCAGAGGCAGCGGGTCGCACTGGCACGGGCTCTGGTCAATCGACCCCGCGTCCTGCTGCTCGATGAACCGCTCGGTGCGCTGGACCTCAAGTTGCGCGAGGACATGCAGGTCGAACTCAAGGACATCCAACGTCTGGTGGGCATCACGTTCATCTTCGTCACCCACGACCAGCACGAAGCGCTGGCCATGAGCAACCGCATCGCCGTTTTCAATGCCGGAGTCGTCGAGCAGGTGGGCACGCCCGGCGAGATCTACGAGGCGCCGGCAACGCCGTTCGTCGCGGGCTTCGTCGGCACCTCCAACATCCTCGAGGGAGATTTGGCGCGCGCCGTGATTGGCGACCCGCAGCGTTACACCGTGCGACCCGAGCAGATCCGGATGCTCGATCCGGGCGACGACGCGCAGCCCGATGACTACAGCGTCGGCGGCGTGGTTCGCGACGTCATCTACCTCGGTGCTGAGACGCGGTACATCGTCGACGTCGAGGGCGCTGCCCACATGACCGTGGTCCAGCAGAACCTCGCCACCTCCTCGACCGACGTCCGCTCCAGGATCGGGCGAGAGGTTCGCCTCGCCTGGGCACGCGACAGCACGCTGCATCTGATCCAGCGCTCATCCGATCACATCCCGGGGGAGGCACCTGCATGACCAGAAGAACCGGCCCAGCCCTGATCGCCGCGCTCTGCCTGGCGCTGATCACGGCCGCCTGCGGAAGCGGCGGTGGCGGCAGCGCGCCGGCGAACACCGGTCCCGCCAGCATCGGCAAGGGCGAGGGCGCCCTCAACATCATCGTGTGGGCGGGGTATGCCGAGAATGGCTCCAACGACAAGACGGTCGATTGGGTGACGCCGTTCCAGCAGCAGACCGGGTGCATCACCAACGCCAAGATCGCCGGAACCTCGGACGAGATGGTGTCGCTGATGCAGACCGGGCAGTTCGACGGGGTGTCTGCCTCGGGTAACGCGACACTGCGCCTCATGGTCGGCGGTGCTGCAGCGCCGGTCAACACCAACCTGCTCACCAACTACCCCGACGTCAACGCGTCGCTCAAGGATCAGCCGTACAACACATACCAGGGCGTCCACTACGGAGTGCCCCACGGCTGGGGCGCAAACCTGCTCATGTACCGCACCGACAAGGTGCAGCCGGCACCGGACTCCTGGGGAGCTGTCTTCGATCCGAACTCGCCGTACAAGGGCCACGTCACGGCGTACGACGATCCCATCTACATCGCCGACGCAGCGCTGTACCTGAAGTCAACGCGTCCCGACCTCCAGATCACCGATCCCTACGAGTTGGACAGTGCTCAGTTCCAGGCGACGGTCGCGCTGCTCAAGCAGCAACGCACCGTGATCGGGCAGTACTGGTCCGACTACACCAAGGCCCAGTCCGCGTTCGCCAACGGGGACACACTCATCGGCACGACGTGGCAGGTGATCACCAACCTGCTTCTTGGCGACCCCAAGAGCCCGACGCCGGTGGCCGCGATCGTCCCCAAGGAGGGCTCCACGGGTTGGTCCGACACGTGGATGGTGTCGTCGCAAGCCAAGCATCCCAACTGCATGTACATGTGGATGAACTGGATCACCACGCCGGCGGTGCAGTCGCAGGTTGCGCAATGGTTCGGTGAGGCTCCCGCCAACCTCAAGGCATGTCCGGTCATCGCCAAGACCGACGCCAACTTCTGCCAGACCTACCATGTGTCCGACACCGCCTACCTGCACGGCCTGTCGCTGTGGAAGGTGCCGCTGACTGACTGCGGTGACAGCCGCGGCAAGGTCTGCAAGGGCTACCAGGACTGGCTGCAGGCCTGGACGGACATCAAGGGCTAGCGCGTCGGGTGTGAAGCAGCAGCAAGTGTGACCCACCAGCGATGAGCGACCACGTCCGACCGCTGGTCGGAGGCGGATCCCTCCGGCGTATCGCGCGGAGTCTCGAGCGGCACCCGAGGCTCCGCCTGGCGGGTCTGCTCACCCCACCCCTGGGCTGGCTGGGTGTGCTGTACCTCGGTTCACTCGGCCTCCTCCTCGCCGCGGCCTTCTGGCACTACGACAGCGACATCACGTTCAGCGTCACCAAGACGTTCACGCTCGAGAACTTCGGGCAGCTGCTCGCCGACCCCGTGTACCGGAGCATCGCCGGACGGACCATCCTGATCGCATTCCTGGTCACCGTCACCGATGCGATCCTGGCTCTGCCGATCGCGTTCGTCATGGGCAAGCTCGCCGGCCGGCGGATGAAGGCCGTGCTTGGCATGGCTGTGCTCATGCCGCTGTGGACGAGCTACCTGGTGAAGATCCTCGCATGGCGCCTCCTGCTCTCCGAAGGAGGCGTGCTCAACTGGCTGCTGCAACCCCTTCACCTCTCCGGGCCGGGCTTTGGGGACGTCGCCGTGTACCTGGTGCTGTCGTACATCTGGCTTCCCTACATGATCCTGCCGCTCGCCGCCGGGTTCGAGCGGCTGCCGACAACCCTGCTCGAGGCGTCGACGGATCTCGGTGCGCGGACGTGGGCCACGTTCCGTCACGTGGTCATCCCGCTGGTGCTCCCCGCGCTGGTCGCCGGGTCGATCTTCACCTTCTCGCTGACGCTCGGTGACTACATCGCGGTCAGCCAGGTGTCGAGCACCCAGTTCATCGGTAGCGTCGTGTACAGCAACCAGGGTGTCAGTGGCGACCTTCCGCTCGCGGCTGCCTTTGCCACGGTACCGGTCGTGGTGATGCTCATCTACCTCGCCCTGGCCCGCCGGGCCGGCGCGTTCGCGGCGCTGTAGGCGTGTACGTGTCGCCGCGGCTGCGCCACCTGCTGGGAGGTGCGACCGGGTGCCTCCTCCTGGTCATCTACATTCCGCTGCTTCTCGTCGTCCTGTACGCCTTCAACCCATCGCGCAGTCAGACCTGGCCGATCCCCGGCTTCACGATGCACTGGATCACGGACGCCATCGCCAATTCCGGCGCCCGTGATGCCATCGTCCTGTCGGTTGAGGTCGGCCTGGTCGCCACCGCGATCGCACTGATGCTCGGCAGCCTGCTCGCGGCCGCGGTCCACCGCTACCGTTTCTTCGGCCGCAACGCCGTTTCGTTCCTGGTGATCCTGCCCATCGCACTGCCGGGGATCGTCACCGGGATTGCGTTGAACGCCACCTTCCGGACATTGTTCGGTGGCCTCAGCCTGCTGACGCTGGTGATCGGCCACGCGACCTTCTGTGTGGTCGTCGTCTACAACAACGTCATCGCCAGGCTGCGCCGCACCTCGGGGTCACTCGTCGAAGCGTCAGCCGACCTCGGCGCCGACCCGTGGCAGACGTTCCGCCATGTCACGTTCCCGGTGATCCGCTCAGCCCTGCTGGCCGGTGCGCTGCTCGCCTTCGCACTCTCGTTCGACGAGATCGTGGTGACCACCTTCACGGCGGGATCGAGCGAGACGCTGCCGATCTGGATCTTTGCCAACCTCTCGCGTCCCAACCAGCTGCCGATCGTCAACGCAGTGGCGTTCGGCGTCATCCTGATTTCGGCGATCCCCGTGTACATCGCCCAGCGCGTGGCCAGCGACGCCGTCAGCATCGGCGAGACCGCTTGAGTGCTATGACGGGTTATTGACGACCGTCACAAGCGCGTGGTAGCGTCGGCGGCAAGGAGACCACCCAGATCCCACACTCCGCTCACGTCGACACCTTCGCCAGAGATCACCTGCCGCGACGCGAGCAGTGGCCGGAGCTGATCTTCGACCTCCCGGAGTTGACGTATCCCGAACAACTCAACTGTGCGCATGAGCTGCTCGATGCCACCGCGGCGCGGATCGGCAGCAATCGCCGCTGCCTGGTCACCGACGAGGCTACCTGGACGTACGCCGACCTCATCCGTCACACCAACCAGATCGCTCACGTGCTCGTCGATGACCTCGGCCTGGTTGCCGGCAATCGCGTGCTGCTGCGCGGCACCAACAACCCGTGGCAGGTGGCGAGCTGGCTTGCCGTCCTCAAGGCGGGCGGGGTGGTGGTCAGCACCATGCCACTGCTGCGGGCCGGCGAGCTGCGCCCGGTCATCGACGCGTCCTCGCCGTCGGTGGCAATCTGCGACGCAGGCCTGGCGGATGAGCTCGGCGCGACTGGGGGCATGGCAATCGTCATCGTCGGCGGTTCCGGAGCCGACGACCTCGTGGCCAGGTCGCGCACCAAGCCGGACAGATACGCAGCCGTCGCAACCGCCGCCGACGACGTGGCGCTGATCGCGTTCACGTCGGGAACCACCGGCCGGCCCAAGGGGTGCATGCACTTCCATCGCGACGTCCTGGCGATCGCCGACACGTTCTCGGCCCGGGTGCTGCATCCTCACCAGGACAGCCTCTTCGTGGCCAGCCCGCCGATGGCGTTCACGTACGGGCTCGGAGGCATGGTGGTGTTCCCGCTGCGCTGCGGCGCGGCCAGCCTGCTCATCGAGAAGACAGCGCCGCCGCTGCTTGCCCAGGCGATCGCGCGACACGGTGCCACGGCGCTCTTCACCGCACCCACGGCGTACCGGGCGATGCTGCGGCTGCCGGAGATCCGGCTCAACTCTCTCGAACACTGCGTCTCGGCCGGTGAGCACCTGCCCTCGTCCACGTGGGAGGCATGGCGGGAGGCGACCGGGCTGCGCATCATCGACGGCATCGGGGCCACCGAGATGTTGCACATCTTCATCTCTGCCGCTGGCGACGAGATCCGACCCGGCTCCACGGGGCGTCCGGTGCCGGGCTTCCGCGCACGTGTCGTCGATGACGACGGCCAACCCGCGCCCGACGACGTCGTCGGTCGTCTGCAGGTGCAGGGACCGGTGGGCTGCCGCTACCTGGCCGACGACCGCCAGCTCCAGTACGTGCACGATGGTTGGAACGTGACCGGCGACTCGTACTTGCGCGACGCCGACGGTTACTTCTGGTACCAGGCACGCACCGACGACATGATCATCTCGTCGGGTTACAACATCGCCGGCCCTGAGGTCGAGGGGGCGCTGCTGCGTCACGATGACGTCGCCGAGGCGGCTGTTGTCGGCGTCCCCGACGAGAGCCGCGGAACCCTGGTCAAAGCGTATGTGGTGCTGGCGCAGGGGGTTGCCGTGACTGACGATAGTGCCCGCGCTCTCCAGGACTTCGTCAAGCAGCAGATCGCGCCCTACAAGTACCCGAGAGTCATCGAGTTCGTCGACGCGCTGCCCCGGACGTCCACCGGCAAGCTGCAGCGCTTTCGTCTGCGCGAGCAGGGCTGAAGCGGTGGCAAGCGCGTCCAACGCTGAGGTGCGCACCGCCGTGGTCACCGGCGCATCGCGTGGCATCGGCAGCGCCGTCACCCGCGAGCTCGCCGCCGCTGGTCACAGGGTCATCGGCCTGGGCAGGGACCACGCAGCGCTTGACGCACTGGTCCGCGACGTGGCGGGCGATGTGCAGGTGATGCGATGTGACGTTGGCGACGAGGCCGCGGTGTCGGACGTGTTCGCGCGGATCGGCCCGGTGGACATCCTCGTCAACAACGCCGGCGCGGCGACGTCGAACCCCGTCCACCGGGTCTCGCTGGTGGAGTGGGAGGAGACGATGCGCGTCAACGCCACCGGCCCATTCCTGTGCACGCGCGCAGCCCTTCGCGGGATGCGCGCACGAGGCTGGGGACGGATCGTCACCGTGGCGTCGGTCGCCGGACTGGCCGGTGCACCGTACGTCGCGGCCTACGCGGCATCGAAGCACGCGGCGATCGGCCTGATGCGTGTTGTTGCCGCGGAGGTGCGGGCCACCGGGATCACCGCCAACGCCGTGTGCCCGTCGTATGTGAGGACGCCGATGACCGAGCGCACCGTCGCTGGGCTCGCCAAGCGAACCGGGGGCACAGCGACCGAGGGGGAGGCGATGCTGGTGGCGATGATGGCGCTGGGGCGGTTGGTCGAGCCCGAGGAGGTGGCGGCCGCCGTCGCCTATCTCGTCTCACCGGCCGCTGCGGCAGTCAACGGGCAGTCGATCGTCATCGACGGCGGAGGGCTGAGGTGAGTCGCCGAACCGCCCCCGGCCGACGCGAGTGGAACCACTTCAGCCTGGACATCGCCGGGTCGGTGGCGGCGATCACGCTCGACCGCCCTGAGCGCCTCAACGCACTGACGTTCGCCGTGTACGCCGATCTTCGCGACCTGTTCGCGGAGCTGCCGCACCGCGGCGACGTGGCGGTGGTGACGCTGACCGGCAGGGGCCGCGGCTTCTGCTCAGGTGGCGATGTCGACGAGATCATCCGCCCGCTGCTCGAGGCCGACGCGCCCAGGCGATTGGAGTTCACCCGGATGACCGGCGCGGTGGTCGAGAACATGCGTCGCTGCCCCCAGCCGGTCATCGCCGCGATCAATGGGATCGCCGCCGGTGCCGGGGCGGTGCTCGCCCTTGCCGCCGACTTCCGTCTCATGGTGCCGGCCGCGACGTTTCGTTTCCTGTTCACCCAGGTCGGTCTGGCGGGCGGCGACATGGGTGCGGCGTACCTGCTGCCGCGCGCGGTCGGGCTCGCCCGCGCCACCGAGATCCTCATGTTCGGCGACGCGATCGATGCGCAGCGCGCCCACGAAATCGGGCTGGTGCATCGCGTCGTCGGTGCCGAGGACCTGGAGGCGGAGACGGCAGCCCTCGCGCAGCGCATCGCCACCGGCCCGACGGCCGCCTACTCGGCGACCAAGATGATGCTGACCGCCGAGCAGGACATGGACCTTGGCAGCGCCATCGAGCACGAGGCGACGAGCCAGGCACTGCTGATGGACACCGATGATCACCGCGAGTTCTACGCGGCGTTCGCCACGCGGCGACCGCCGCGATGGGCAGGCCGGTGAGCGACTCCGAGCATGCCCTGCTCAACCCCGAGGAGCTTGGTCCGGCGTCCGGGTTCAGCCATGTTGTCCAGGCGGCGACCGGATGCACCCTGTACCTCGCGGGCCAGGTCGGCTGCGACGCGACGGGAACCATCGTGGCCGGCGGCATCGTGAATCAGCTCGACATGGCCCTCGGACGCGTCGTCACCGCGTTGGCCGCTGCTGGCGGTGATCCGGAGACCGTCGTGGCGCTGACCCTGTTCACCACCGAGATGGCGGCGTATCGTGCCGCGCGCGCACCCATCGGCACCGTCTACAGGGCGCATTTCGGGCGCCACTATCCGGCGATGACGCTGGTCGGCGTCACCGACCTGGCCGACCCCGCAGCGGTGATCGAGATCAGCGCCATCGCGGTGATCCCCGACGCCACTGCTGACCGTGCACGGTGACGAGGTGAACATCGTCTGCGTGGGGGGCGGTCCTGGCGGGCTGCTGTTCGCGATCCTCGCCCGGCTTGGCGACGGCAACCACACGGTTACCGTGCTCGAACGCAACCGTGCCGACGACCCGTTCGGCTTCGGAGTCGTGTTCTCCGACGAAACCCTTGCCAATCTTCGCAGCGCAGAGCCGATCACCTTTGCACGCATCGAGTCCGAGATGCGCTACTGGACGGAGATCGACATCCGTCTTCGCGACCGCAATCTGCGGTCTGGAGGACACGGCTTCGCTGCGCTGGCGCGGCGGAGGTTGCTCGCCATCCTCGCCGAGCGGGCGCTCGAGGTCGGTGTCGACATCAGGTACTCGATGCCTGCACCCTCGATGGAGGCATTGATCGTTCAGCACGACATCGTCGTCGCCGCCGATGGGGTCAACAGCCAGATCAGGACCGCGGCCGCCACCGCCTTCGGGCCGGCCCTGGAGCAGGGCAGCGCTCGCTACGTGTGGCTGGCCACAACCCGGCCCTTCGACCGATTCACGTTCATCTTCCGCGACACCGAGGCCGGCGTCGTCCAGGCGCATGCGTACCCGTACAGCGACAGCATGGTGTCGTTCATCGTGGAGATGGAGGAGGCGACGTGGCGCCGCACCGGTCTCCCTGACGATGGGGCCACACCGCTTGCGCCCGGTGACAGTGATCCGGGGGCGCTCGCATTCGCCGAGCGCGTCTTCGCGCCCGACCTCGCCGGTCACTCCGTCGTCGGCAACAACTCCCGGTGGCTGCGCTTCACCACCGTGACCAACCGCACGTGGCGGAGCGGCAACGTGGTGCTGGTCGGTGACGCGGCGCACACCGCGCACTTCTCCGTGGGCTCGGGCACCAAGCTCGCCATGGAGGATGCGATCGCGCTGGCGACTGCGCTCCAGGAGCACACGTCACTGAACGAGGCACTGGCCGCCTACGAGGCGGAACGGCGCCCTGCCGTCGAGAGCACGCAGCGGGCCGCGCGCACCAGCCAGGAGTGGTTCGAGGGCGTGCGCCGCTACGTGCCGCTGAAACCGGAGAGCTTCGCCTTCCAATTGATGACCCGCTCGCAGCGCGTCACGTACGACAACCTGCGCCTGCGCGATGCGGCATTCGTGGGCCGCAGCCTCGACTCCTTCTGGCGAACGACGCCACAGCCTGTCCGGCCTGACGATCCGGCAACTCCTCCCCTCTTCTACCCGTTCCAACTGCGTTCGATGCGGCTGCGCAATCGCGTGGTGGTGTCCGCGATGGCCCAGTACTCAGCGGTGGACGGCATGCCCGACGACTGGCACCTGGTGCACCTCGGCAGCCGTGCGATCGGAGGCGCCGGGCTGGTGATGACCGAGATGACATGCGTCTCTGCAGTGGGAAGGATCACGCCTGGGTGCACCGGTCTGTGGAATGACGCGCAGCAGCGGGCATGGCAACGCGTGGTCGCCTTCGTGCATGCGCACAGCGCCGCGCGCATCGGGCTTCAGCTTGGCCATTCGGGCCGCAAAGGGTCGACCAAGCCACTTTGGGATGGTGACGACATTCCGTTGGATTCCGGCAACTGGGAGGTGATGGCACCGTCGCCGATCGCCTACCGTCCCGGGCTCCAGGTGCCGCGGGAGATGACGCCCTCGGACATGGCGGCGGTGTGCGAGCAGTTCGCGGCGTCGGCGCAGCACGGCGCAGCCGCCGGGTTCGACCTCCTCGAGCTGCACTGTGGGCACGGCTACCTGCTGTCGTCGTTCCTGTCGCCGATCACCAACCGTCGCCGCGACGAGTACGGCGGGTCCGTCGACGCGCGGATGCGATTTCCGCTCCAGGTCTTCGACGCGGTCCGCACCGTCTGGCCGGCGGACCGCCCCATCTCCGTGCGCATCTCCGCGACCGACTGGATGGTGGGCGGCTTCAGCGCGGACGACGCATGCCGGCTGGCGTCGACGCTGCGCACGCATGGCTGCGACATCATCGATGTCTCCACCGGCCAGGTGGACCCCGCCGAGGAGCCCCGGCACGGCCGGCTCTGGCAGACGCCCTTCAGCGACCGCATCCGCCAGGAGGCGGGCATCCCCACCATCGCCGTTGGCGGCATCGCCAGCGTGGACGACGTCAACACGATCCTGCTCGCCGGCCGCGCTGACCTGGTGGCGCTGGCACGCCCGCACCTCGTCGATCCGTACTGGACGCTCAACGCAGCGATCGACCTGCAATACCGGGGGCACGCGTGGCCGGTGCAGTACCTCAAGGGACAGACGGCGCGACGCCGCGAACAGACCGCCGTCGCCGCACGCGAGCGGGATGTGCGATGACCATCAGCGATCGACGCTCCAGCCTCGACGAGGTCAGCCGGATCGCCCGTGACACGCTGGCACCGATCGCCGATCACAGCCCTCCCGGGCGGGTCAACCGCGAGCTCGTCCGCGCTCTGAGCGACACCGGTCTGCTGGCCCGGGTATTCCCCGAATCCGTGGGGGGCGCACAGCCCGGATCGGTCTCGGCGTTCGAGCTGTGCGCGCTCAGAGAGGCGCTGGCTCATGATTGTGTCGAGGCCGAGGCAGCACTGGCGATGCAGGCCCTTGGTGCATACCCCATCCTCCGGTCGGGCACGGCAGCGACCATCCAGCGCTGGGTGCCCGGTGTCTGTCGTGGCGAGCTGGTGGCGGCGTTTGCGCTGAGCGAACCGGGCGCGGGCTCCGACGCCGCTGCGCTGGAACTGCGCGCTGAGCCGGGCGGTGGCGGGTACCTGCTGACCGGCACCAAGACCTGGATCTCCAACGCCCCCGACGTCGATGTGTACACCGTGTTCGCCCGCACCACCGACGGCGCCGGGGCCGGTGGGGTGACGGCGTTCGCAGTCGACGGCCACGCCCCCGGACTTCGCGGTACCCCGATCGAGATGATCTCCGGGCATCCCATCGGCATGGTCGAGTTCGAGGCCGTTCCCGTGGCCAGCGAGTGCGTGCTCGGCGAGGTGGGCGAGGGCTTTGCGGTTGCCATGCAGACGCTTGACCTGTTCCGGCCGAGCGTCGGGGCGTCCGCCGTCGGGATGGCGCAGGCCGCGCTCGATGCTGCTCTTGACCACGCCGGCTCACGACGCGCGTTCGGCGGTGTGCTCTTCGACCTGCAGTCTGTCGCTCATCGCCTCGCCGGCATGGCTGTGCAGGTGCACGCCGCCCGGTTGATGGTGCAGGACGCTGCACGTGCGTACGATGCCGGGGCACCGGACATCACCATGCGCTCGTCGATGGCCAAGCTGTTTGCCACCGAGGCCGCCCAGGACGTCGTGGACGCGGCGGTGCAGATTCATGGGGCCGTGGCGCTGCAGCACGGACATCAGCTCGAGCACCTCTACCGCGCGGTCCGCGCGCCGCGCATCTACGAAGGGGCGACCGAGCTGCAACTGACCATCATCGCGCGTCGCCTGCGTTCGTCTCGGGCGCCGGGTTGACTGTCGGCACCGCAGCGGACGCCTCGGCGGCCCAGCCCAGCCCGAAGTCGCTCATCCTCGACATCTACGGAGCGGAGGTGCGCGGCCTCGGCGGATGGCTGGCGGTTGCCAACCTGGTCGCGCTCATGGCCGACCTCGGCCACGACGAACGCGCAGTGCGGGCCGCGGTGGCACGCATGAAGAGAGCGGCGCTGCTCTCGTCGCAGACGCGGCACAGGGTCGCGGGCTACGCTCTGACCGAACCAGCCCTTGAGATCCTGCGCGACGGGGACGCGCGGATCTTTGCGTCGTCGATGCCGACCACGCTGGCAGAAGGGTGGGTGGTGGCCGTCTTCTCCGTCCCGGAGCAGACGCGCGAGCGACGTCACCGGCTGCGCGCGCTCCTCGTCCGCCTGGGCTTCGGGCAGCTCACCCCGGGTGTGTGGATCGCACCGGCGCGGATGAAGGCTGAGGCCCGGCGTCTGCTCGCCCGTGCCGAGCTCGCCCAGTACGTCAGCCTCTTCGCCGCCGAGTACGAGGGATTCGCCGACCTTCGCGGCCTGGTGGCGCGCGCCTGGGACCTGCCCGCGCTCGACGCCGCGTACCGGCAGTTCATCGTCATTCATCGACGGACCGCGACGGCGTGGAATGCACCGGCGGTGCGCGGCAACCTCAGTGGATTTGTCGACTACATGCGGGTGCTGGCGGGGTGGCGGCGGTTGGCCTACCTCGACCCCGGCCTGCCGGCCGAACTCCTGCCACGACGGTGGAACGGGGAGCGGGCACGCTCGCTCTTTGCCCAGCTGCACGCCACCCTTGCGCCCCGGGCGTCGGCGCACGTGACCGCCCTGGTGGCTGAGCAAGCGGACGGGTGAACCTGTTCACCGCGCCTTGACGCCGCTGGCGCGGGACCCGCCGTCCACCCCAGCGGAGTGGACGGCAGGGTCTCGCTACGGGTTGGTGTGAAGCCCCCTTCCCCCCAGGTCGCGACACCACCGCTGTCCTGGTCCCCCTTGCTGCATCGGCTCCTCCAGCCCGATTGAGCCAAACTCTATACGAGCGCGCCAAAGACGTCAAACGATCGGGCTAGAGGCCGGCGTCCGGCCTCGCCACCAATGCCCCACCGGCACCTCCGGAGGACGCTCTTGCAGCGGATGCTGCAATCATGCGCATCAGCCGTGACACGGCCATGATTGGGCAGCCGGGCGTCACCGGCGCCGTCCAGCGCGTACCGACCAACGGGGGCCGATCCAGCCAAGGCATGAAGGCGACCGACACAGGCGACCCGGAATACTTCCATCGCGTCGTGGACTGCCAGTGGGCCTGTCCCGCCCATACCGATGTGCCCGAGTACATCCGGCTGATCGCCATGGGCAGATTTGCGGACGCGTACATGGTCAACCGTGAGTCCAACGTGTTTCCCGCCATCCTCGGGCGGACGTGCGATCGTCCCTGCGAGCCGGCCTGCCGCCGGGAGAGGGTCGACGGCACCCCGGTGGCAATCTGCCGGCTCAAGCGAGTGGCGGCCGACCTCCGCGGCGACATCAGCGAGCGCCTGCCGGTGATTCCGAGCGCGAAGAATGGCAGGCGGGTCGCCTGCATCGGCGCCGGGCCGGCCTCGCTCACGGTCGCCAATGACCTGCTTCCGCTCGGCTACGAGGTGGTGATGCTCGAGCAGCTCGCCAAACCGGGTGGGTTGATGCGCACCAACATCCCCTCATTCCGCCTGCCTGCGCAGGTTCTCGACGAGGAGGTGGACGTCATCCTCGGCATGGGTGTCGACGTCCGCTACGCGTCCCCGGTCAGCAGCATGCGCGCTCTCCTCGAGGAGGGCTACGACGCGGTGTTCGTCGGCAGCGGCGCGCCCCGGGGCAAGGAGCTCGAGCTGCCTGGGCGCCACGACACCGACCGCATCCACATCGGCATCGACTGGTTGCAGTCCATCGCGTTCGGGCACGTCGACTCGATCGGCGAGCGGGTGCTCATCATCGGGGTCGGGAACACCGCCATGGACTGCTGCCGCTCGTCGCTCCGGCTGGGCGGCACGGACATCCGCGTGATGGCACGCCGTCCGCGGCCCTTTTTCAAGGCGTCGAGCTGGGAGCTGGAGGACGCCGAGGAGGAGGGTGTCGAGATCATGGTGAATCACGCACCCAAACGCTTCGTCGTCGAGGACGGCCGGCTGGTGGGGATGGAGTTCGACCGGCTGGAGTGGGACGCCGGCGCGCGCAGCTCGACCGTTCTCGATACCGTCTTTCTGCCCTGCGACGACGTCATCCTCGCCATCGGCCAGGACAACGCGTTCCCGTGGATCGAGCGTGACCTGGGCATGGAGTTCGACGGGGACGTGCCCGTCATCGACGCGACGACCATGGAGTCGACGCTGCCGGGCGTGTTCTTTGGTGGTGACTCCGCCTTCGGGCCGAAGAACATCATCTGGGCCGTCGAGCACGCACACCAGGCGGCCATCTCCATCCACAAGCTCTGCGACGGCGGCGTCGTTAGC
The DNA here is from genome assembly GCA_036561525.1 of Candidatus Dormiibacterota bacterium. Taxonomy (GTDB): domain Bacteria; phylum Chloroflexota; class Dormibacteria; order Aeolococcales; family Aeolococcaceae; genus Aeolococcus. The sequence continues at coordinate 17,369 of DATBPD010000068.1, forward strand.
GAGCGACCGCCGGTGACGATGAACCTGATGAGCCAGATGATGGGGCTGGGCCAGTGGAGCTACCACAACGACTACAACCCGGCGAACCGGCAGAAGATGACCCATGTCGAGCTCACCCGGAGGTTTGAGCAGCTCGACATCGAGGTGGAGCTCGGCTTCTCGGCCGAGCAGACCGCGCGTGAGGTGCAGCGCTGCCTCAACTGTGACATCCAGACGGTGTTCTCCGCGCCGCTCTGCATCGAATGCGACGCGTGCATCGACGTGTGCCCGGTGCAATGCCTCACGATCACGCCGGACGCTGACGAGGCCACCGTTCGTACGCGCCTGTCGACGGCCGCCGTCAACCCCGCGCAGGCGCTCTTCGCGTCAGCCGCGCTGCCACAGACCGCCCGGCTGATGATCAAGGACGAGGATCTGTGCGTGCACTGCGGCCTCTGCGCCGAGCGCTGCCCGACGGCTGCCTGGGACATGGAGAAGTTCACTCTCCTCCTACCTGCCGCCGGTGCTCCCGTCCCCGCCGGGGCGCGCTGATGGTCCTGGAACGGGTCGCACCCGGCGCTGCGAGCCAGGGCAGCAACCGCGTCAATGACCTCGCCATCAAGCTCGCCAACGTCAACGGCAGCGGCTCGTCGAGCGCCAACAACCTGTTGATGCAGGCGTTCTTCCGCATGGGCATCCCCGTGTCTGGGAAGAACCTGTTCCCCTCCAACATCCAGGGGTTGCCCACCTGGTACGAGATCAGGGTCAACGGCTCAGGCTACACCGCCCGGGCCCGCGACTACGACCTGATGGCGGCGATGAACACCGCCACCCACGCGCAGGACATCGCTGAGGTGCGCCCCGGTGGCTTCGTGGTCTGGGACTCAACCTGGCCGCTCGACCCGGCGCTGGTGCGCGCCGACGTCTCCTACCTCGGGGTCCCCGTGGCCCGGACGTGCAACCAGAGCTTCCGCAGCCCGCGCGAGCGCACCCTGATGCAGAACATCGTCGCTGCCGGTGCTCTCGTCGCCCTGCTGAACATCGATCTCGACACCGTATCCACCCTGCTCGCCGAGAAGTACGCCGGCAAGGACAGGCTGCGCGAGTCCAACCGGCGCGCGCTGATGCTGGGGTACGACTACGCGCGCGAGCACTTCGACTGCCCCCTGCCCTGCCACGTCGAGATCATGGACGGCACCGCCGGCTCGATCCTCATCGACGGCAACACCGCTGCGGCGCTCGGCTGTCTCTACGCAGGCGCCACGGTCGCAGCCTGGTATCCGATCACCCCGTCGACGTCCCTCATGGATGCGTTCGCGCAGCTCTGCCGGCGCTATCGCCGCGACCCGGCGACCGGGCGCAACAACTACCTGATCATCCAGGCGGAGGACGAGCTGGCGGCCATCGGGATCGTCATCGGGGCCAGTTGGAACGGAGCGCGGGCCGTCACCTCGACGTCCGGTCCGGGGATCTCGCTGATGAGCGAGCTGATCGGCCTCGCGTATTACACCGAGACGCCGGTGGTGCTCATCGACGTGCAGCGGGCAGGGCCGTCGACGGGCATGCCGACGCGCACGCAGCAGGGTGACATCCTGATCTGCGCCTACGCGTCGCACGGCGACACCAAGCACATCCTTCTCTTTCCCGGCAACCCGGGCGAGTGCTTCGACTTCGCGGCGCTCAGCTTCGACCTCGCCGAGCGCTTCCAGGCGCCGGTGATGATGCTGTCCGACGTCGACATCGGCATGAACGACTGGGTCATCCCCCGGCTGTCGTGGGACGACTCCCGGGTGCCCGATCGCGGGCGCATCCTGAACGCGACGGAGCTCGAAAGCCGGATCGAGGCCTACCACAGGTACGCCAACCCGAACAGCGAGCACGTGGCCGCGCGGACGCTTCCCGGCGTCAGTGAGAGAGGCGCGTACTTTGCCCGCGGCTCAGGGCACAACGACCTCGGCGGGTACACCGAGACGCCCGAGGAGTACCAGGCGGTGGTCGATCGGCTGGCGCGCAAGCATGCCGCGGCGGCGATGCACGTGCCGCAACCGCAGATCGAGCGGCGCGGATCGCGCACAGCGCTGGTCACCGTGGGAGGGTGCGACCCGGCGGTCCGCGAGGCCATCGACCTGCTCGCCGCGCAGGGGCTGCCGCTTGATTACCTGCGCGTCCGCGGCTTCCCGTTCGCACCGGCCATCCAGGACTTCCTTGACGACCACGACAGTGTCTTCGTCGTCGAGCAGAATCGCGACGCCCAGCTCCGCTCGCTGCTGGTGCTGGAGACCACAGTTCCCAAGGATCGGCTGCGATCGGTGCTTGCCTACGGTGGATTCCCGCTCAGCGCTGCCGAGGTTGTCGACAGCGTCCGTGCGCAGCTGGAGACCTGACCGTGCCGTCCATCGACAAGCCGTCCGTCCAGCACCCGGGAACCCAGCGCAACAGCCTCGGGCTCACCGTCCGTGACTACGAGGGCTCGATGTCGACGCTGTGCGCCGGCTGCGGCCATGACTCGGTGACCGCCGCCATCGTCCATGCTCTCTGGGAGATGGCGACCCCGCCGCACCTGATCGCCAAGCTCAGCGGCATCGGTTGTTCGGCCAAGACGACGGCGTACTTCGCGCGCGGCGCCCATGGCTTCAACACCGCGCATGGCAGGATGGCGACCATCGCCACCGGTGCTGCCGCGGCCAATCGCGACCTGCTCTATGTCGGCATCTCCGGCGACGGTGATTCCCTGTCGATCGGGCTGGGTCACCTCGCCCACCTGATCCGCCGCAACGTGCGGATGGTGTACATCATCGAGAACAACGGCGTGTACGGCCTGACCAAGGGCCAGTTCTCGCCGTCCGCCGACATCGGCTCGACGACCAAGCGTGGCGACCCCAACAACATGCCGCCGATCGACCCGATGGGCCTCGGGCTGAGCCTTGGTGCCACGTTCCTCGCCCGCGGGTTCTCCGGTGACAAGCAACAGCTGGTGCCGATCATCAAGGCCGCTGCCGCCCACCGTGGCCTGGCCATCATCGACGTCATCTCCCCCTGTGTGACCTTCAATGACCACGAGGGATCTACCAAGAGCTACCTGTTCACGCGCCGGCACGACGCCACCGCGACGGAGGCAGACTTCGTACCGCGCCAGCCTGAGATCGTGGCCTCGATCCCGCCCGAGGGAGTGGTCAGCGTGACCATGCACGACGGCAGCGTCCTGCGCGTTCGATCGGTCCCCAGTGACTACGACCCGACGGATCGCGAGGCGGTGGCCGAGCATCTCCGTCAGGCCCGCGCCGCCGGTGATGTCGTCACCGGTCTGCTCTACATCGACGAGTCGTCTGCCGATCTCCATGAGATGCACGGAACCGTCAGCCAGCCGCTGCGCGACATCCCCTTCTCGCAGCTCTGCCCGGGGTCCGAGGCGCTGGCCAGTTTCGGAGCGCGCTGACAAGGGGGGAGCCTGTTCCCCCGTCAGTGCAGGCGACTTCATGTCGCCGGAGCTGACACCGCCCATTGGGGGGTGCGCGAGGGGGGAACCTGTTTTCCCCTCGACTTAAGCCGCCTGTCCGAGCAGTTCCTTGACCGCTGCAGTGAGCGCGGCGAGGCCAGCCTTGGCGTCGGCGAAGAACATGCCCGTCTTGGGGTCCGAGTACAGCTCGTTGTCCATGCCGGCATAGCCATGACCCATCGAGCGTTTGATCACGATCACGCTCTTGGCCTTGTCGACGTCGAGGATCGGCATGCCCGAGATGGCGTTGCCGGCGCGCCTGGCCGCGGGGTTGACGACGTCGTTGGCACCGATAACCAGCGCCACGTCCGCCCTCGGGAAGTCGGAGTTGATCTCGTCCATCTCCTTGAGCTGCTCGTAGGGGACCGACGCCTCAGCGAGGAGGACGTTCATGTGGCCGGGCATGCGTCCGGCGACGGGGTGGATCGCGTAGCTGACGTCGACGCCGCGTTCCTCGAGAAGCTTGGTGAGATCGCGAACCTCATGCTGCGCCTGGGCGGCGGCCAGGCCGTAACCGGGCACGACGACCACCTTGCTGGCGTATGCCAGTTGAATGGCGGCATCCTCGGCCGAGATCTCACGCACCGAGGCCGCGAGTCCGCCCGCGGCAGCCGCCTGGGCGTCGCCGGTGCCGAAACCGCCGGCGACGATGCGTACGATCGACCGGTTCATGGCATCGGCCATGAGCTTGGTGAGGATGCCCCCTGAGGCTCCGACAAGAGCCCCCGCGATGATCAGCAGGGTGTTGTCGATCACGAAACCCGCCATGGCCACCGCGGTACCTGTGAAGGCGTTGAGCAGTGAGATCACCACCGGCATGTCGGCACCGCCGATGGGGAGAACCATGGTGAGGCCAAGCACAAGGGACGCGGCGACGATCACCAGCAGCAGGGGAAGGCCGCCGGTGCCCGTGAGCAGCAGCACCAAGCCGGCGACGACGGCCAGTGCAAGAGCGGAGGTGACCACGCGGGCACCGGCGAAGACCAGTGGCTGCCCCGAGATCGTGCCCTGCAGCTTGCCGGCGGCGATCAGCGAGCCGCTGAAGGTGATGCCGCCGATGAAGACGTCGAAGACGGTGGCGATGAGGACGTGCACCGGCGCTGTGTTTGCGCTGCCGCTGACGCGGATGAACTCGGCGATGCCGACCACGGCGGCAGCGCCGCCACCAACGGCGTTGAAGAGACTGACCAGTTGCGGGATCGCCGTCATCGCGACGGTTCGGGCAAAACGGAAGCCGATCGCTGCTCCGACCAGCGCGCCCGCGGCCAGCACGGCCCACCCGGTGGCGTCGATGGAGCCGTCGTGGACGATCACAACCAGGGTGGTGATCACCGCCGCGATCATCCCCATCGCCGAGAGCCGGTCGCCACTCTTGGCAGTGGCTGGCGAGTTCATCAGGTGCAGGCCGAGCACCAGCGCGCCGGCGACCACCAGGTAGACGAGGCGCACCGCGGTGTCGAAGGTGCTCATGAGCCGTCCGCCTTCTCGTCGCCATCCGGCGCGGTGACGACAACGGGGCGCTTGCGGAACATCTGCAGCATGCGATCCGTCACCACGTAGCCGCCGATGACGTTCATGGAGCCGAACACGGCCGCCACGAAGGCGAGTGCGTACGCTGCCGGGCTGTGCGCCTGCGCAGCGATCAACATCGCGCCAACGATGACGATGCCGTGGATCGAGTTGGCCGCAGACATCAGCGGCGTGTGCAGCATCGATGGCACCTTGCTGATCACCTCGAAGCCCACCAGCAGGCTCAGGAAGAAGACGGTGAGATTGGCGAGCAACGTGGCGCTCATCGCTGCGTCGCCACCGGCTCGGACGGGGTCGCGAGCAGCGCGCTGACCGCCGCCTGGACGACCCGGCCCCCATGGGTGATCACCACCGCAGACTGGATCTCATCCTCGAGCTCGATGGCCACCCGACCGGCCTTCACCATGCTGAGCAGCAGTCGCACGATGTTGTGTGAGTACGCCATCGACGCCCCGGTGGCCATCGTCGCCGGCAGGTTGACGGGAGCGACGATGGTGACGCCGTTGGCGGTGACCGTTGTGCGCCCTGGCTGCGACAGCTCGACGTTGCCACCGAGCGCGCTCGCCGCCATGTCCACGATCACCGAGCCGGGACGCATCCGGGCGACGGCCGCGGCGCTGACCAGCCGCGGCGGGCGATGACCCGGGACCTGGGCGGTGGTGATCACGATGTCGTGGGCGGCGATGTGGCCGTCCAGCTCGGTCTGGAGCGCCAGCTGCTCCTCGGCACTGAGAGCACGCGCGTAGCCACCCTCGCCGGCAGCCGTTGCGACCGACCGCATATCGACGAACCGCGCGCCGAGCGAGAGCACCTGCTCACGCGTCTCCGGGCGGACGTCATAGGCGCTGACCACCGCGCCGAGACGTCGCGCTGTGCCGATCGCCTGCAGCCCGGCCACGCCCACGCCAAGCACGAGAACTGACGCCGGCGGCGTGGTTCCCGCCGCGGTCATGAGCATGGGCACGTAGCGGCCGAACTCGTTGGCCGCGATCAACGCGGCCTTGTAGCCCGCGATGCTGGCCTGCGAGGTCAGCGAGTCCATCGACTGCGCGCGGCTGAGGGTGCGCGGCAGGCTGTCCATGCTCACCGCGGTGACGCCGAGCTGGGCCAATTCCGCGGCGAGCTGTGGGGCCAGGAGAGGCTGGAGAGTCCCCACCATGGTCTGTCCCTGGTGCGCTGCCGCGACCACGTCCGGCGGAACCGTGCCAACCATGAGGATCACGTCAGCGTCAGCAAGCAGGTCGGCCCGCGAGACCACCGCTGCACCCGCCTTGGCGTAGTCGGCGTCGGGGAACCAGGCAGCGACGCCGGCCGTCTCCTCGACCACGACGCGCAGCCCGGCTGCGCTCAGGCGCGCGACATCGCCGGGGACGAGGGCCACGCGCCGCTCCGAGGGGTCGGCCTCCTTGAGCACCGCCACCGTGACAGGTGGCGATGCCGTGTTCTCCGGAGGGTCCGCGTCACCTGTCACCCCCGCAGTATCGGAGAAATTCCCGCAGGGACGGCGGCGACCGGCGTATCGTCCCTGCCCGATGACGGCGATCACAACCACCTCGGACGTGAACTTCCTGCGCTACGTCAACCTCAGCGCTGTGGCCGGCGTGGAGCCGATCACCGTCGCCCGCGGCAGCGGGGCCGAGTTGTGGGACGTCGACGGACGGTGCTATCTCGACTGCTTCGCGGGAATCGCGGTGGTCAGCACCGGGCACTCCCACCCCCGCGTCGTCGAGGCGGCGCACGAGCAGATGGAGCGGTTCATCCACTGCGGCACCTACCTCTACCAGGTGCCCGTGGTCGGGGAATTGGCAGCCCGCCTTGCCGAGGTGACCCCGGGCCGACTGGAGAAGACGTTCTTCTCCAACAGCGGTGCCGAGGCGGTCGAGGGCGCTCTGCGCCTGGCGCGGGCCTTCACCGGGAGGAGCGAGTTCATCGCCCTGGAGACCGGTTTCCACGGCCGCACCAACGCGACCCTGGCAGTCACCGGCAACCGCAAGCGCAAGCAGCACGGCGGCCCCTACCTCGGTGGCGTCGCCTTCGCGCCGGCCCCGCACCCGACGCGCTGTCGCATCTGCGACGGACGGTGCAGCCTGCGTTGCGCTGACGCCCTCGAGGACGTCATCAACTACCAGACGTCGGGCAACGTGGCGGCCTTCATCGCCGAGCCTGTGCTCGGTGAGGCGGGCATGGTGGTGCCGCACCCGGAATACTTTGCTCGCGCCAAGGAGATCCTCGACCGCCACGGAATCCTGATGATCATCGATGAGGTGCAGACGGGATTCGGTCGTACCGGCCGGATGTTCGGGATTGAGCACTTCGGGGTGGAGCCCGACATCATGACCATGGCCAAGGGGATCGCCAGCGGATTCCCACTCGGCGGGTTCATCGCCCGGCCGGAGATCGCCGATTCGTTTCAGCCCGGCGAGCACCTCTCGACGTTCGGCGGCAACCCGGTGGCGTGCGCCGCGGCACTGGCCACGCTGCGGGTCATCGAAGACGAAGGGCTCTGCGAGAACAGCGCACGCCTGGGCGAGTGGTTGCTCAGCAGGCTCGAGGAGCTGGCCACACGCCATCCGACGATCGGCGAGGTGCGCGGCAAGGGCCTGATGGTTGGCGTCGAGCTGGTCGACAACCTGCAGACGATGGCTCCCGCGGCAGCGCTCGCCACCCGGGTGCGAACCGCCTGCCGCGAGCGCGGTCTCATCATCGGCATCGGCGGGTTCTTCGGCAACGTTCTGCGCCTCCAGCCGCCGCTGGTGATCAAGCAGGAGCAGCTCGCGTCGGCTGTGGCAATCCTCGACGAGGTGCTCCGCGACGCGACGGATCACCTCCCGGCCAGGTAGCCCGTGCCGACCTCGCGCAGCCGCTGGTGCACCTCGGCGAGAGGGCCGTGGCGCGGTGGCAGCCATTCCTTGCGGATCTTGGCCAGCGAGGTGTAGTTGATGTCGCAGACGTTGGCCAGCGGTGACTCGACCGCCTGGCTGACCAGCTGGTAGGCATCCATGACCGCAAGCTGGTGATCGGATACCAGCCAGTTGATGAGGTCGGTCTGGGCGATGCGGAACGCATCCTCCAGCGGTCGCGCTGACCCGGTCGACATGATGTGCGTGTCCGACTCCAGGCGCGGCCAGGGAGTGTGACAGCCCTTGACGAGGTCGATTGCGACCACGGTGTCCATGGCGCACTCGATGGCCACGCCGCAGGTCTCGCCCTCGCCCTGGCGGGCGTGGCCGTCGCCGATCGAGAACAGCGCCCCCTCGACATTGACGCCGAGAAAGCAGGTGACCCCGGCCTGCATCTCCGGAGTGTCCATGTTGCCGCCATAGGCGTCAGGAACGAGCGCCGACCTGACCTCGAGGTTGGCGGGAGCGACTCCCACCGTTCCATGCATGGGCATCATCGGCAGGTCGACGGTGAAATCGCTCTCGCCGGCCTCGAAGTGACAAAGCCGGGCGGCGCGGTCGAGCTGCCATATCCAGACGATCTCCGGCAGAGCCTGCTGCAAGGTGGCGGTCAGATGGGTGCTGGTGAGCGCACCGAAAAGCGGCACCGTCGTCGACGCCGCCCAGTCGCGGCTGGGCTCGATCGAGATGAAGTGGACCGCAAGAGTGTCTCCCGGCTGCGCGCCCTCGATGTAGAACGGACCCGTCTGCGGGTTGAGGAAGGGAAAGTCACACACCACCGAGACGAGGTCGTTGCGCGAACGGACCCGGCCGGCGAAGCAGTCCTCCGTCCAGAGCTCGAGGACGGCGCCGGGCTGCACCCGCATCACCGGTGCCGCCCCGCCGAAAGTCCACGCGAACTGGCTCGCCTCAGGCTGGAAGGCGATGATGCGCGGATCGGTCACACGCGCACGGGCTCTTCGATGGCGACCGGGTCGGCCTCGAGGTGCACTCGCGACATCTCGGCAAGCCGGGCGGGGTGTCGAGTCGCCGAGTACAGAAGCACGAGCACACCGATCACCAGCCACACGCCCACGACGATGCCGGAGATTGAGGCGGGGTACGTCAGCGGCGCGATGAAGCTGAACACCTGGAGACCGGCGGCGGCGAAGAACGCCGGCACGAACGCGGCGACGCCGAGGATCGGCACGACCACGTGGAGCAACGGGTTGAAGTCCTCACGCCGCTGGCGGAGGTAGTACCCGATGCAAGCCAGATCGCACAGGATATACACCCCGACGATGATCAGCACGATGATCGTCGCGTCGAAGATGAACGCGGTGGTCGGCCCGTAGACGAACCCCAGGATGAGCGGTGCCGCCAGGCCGACAACCCACTGGATGAGGACTGCCACATACGGCGAACGGTAGCGGGGATGGAGAGTGGCGAGGAAGTGAGGCAGCAGGCGGATGCGCCCGAGCGCAAATGCCATCCGGGTGGAGACGTTGGAACCGGCGTTGGCGTTGGCGATGGTCGAGTTCACCACCGCGAAGAAGACGAAGACCCAGAAGATGCCGTACGAGGCCTTGGCCAGGCCCTGCCACGAGGCAGGTCCTGCGTTCGTCGCGAAGTTGGTGAAATTGCCGGGACCGAAGGCGATGTCCACCGCGTACGTGGTGAAGATGTAGATGACGCCGATGCCGATGGTGGCTCCGACCACCGCGAGGCGGATGTTGCGCTTGGGGTTGACCGTCTCCTCAGCGAGCGGCGCGGCCGCCTCGAAACCTGCGAAGGCGAGGACGGTGTAGATCGACCCGGCGATGACGCCGGTGATCCCCTTGTACGCGTCGGGAGTGTGTGAGGTGCCGAACACGCTGAGGTCGTTGTGCGACCCGGCATTGATGATGAACAGGAACGCGAGGACCACGAAGACCAGTATCTCGAAGGTCCCCAGCACAGTCCCCAACCTCGCCGAGAACCTGATCCCGCGGTAACCGGCGAAGAGCACGATGAGAGAACCGAGGATGACCCAGGGCCACCACAGGTCGGGAGATATGGACGGCCATTGCGAGTTCAGCGTGGCGGCGACCGTGAAGCCCAGCTGAAGGAACAGCAGCGGAGGCACCAGGAGCTCGATGAACAGGTATCCCCAGCCGACCAGGAAACCGACCGCCGGGTGAAGCCCCCGCGCGGTGTAGGTCGCGACGCTGCCGGCGGCGGGAATGTGGCGGGCCAGCTCGCCGATGGCAATGGCCCCCCCGCCCTAGGAACAACCTCCGACGTGGGCGGCACTGTAGCGTCAATCGGCCAACTTGGGCAATCCTGAAGCGCGCGCTCAGGGTCAGTGTCGCAGCCGGGTCTCGCCGATGTCGTCGTGGTCCATGCCGAAGTAGTGCGCGACCTCGTGCAGAACAGTGTCCTGCACCTGGTCCACCAGCTCCGCCTGCGTGTCGCACCAATGCTCGATGTGGCCCTGGAGCAGGACGATTCGCTTGGGGTACGAGTACGCGCTGAACACCGAGTCCTCGCCGCCTTCGTAGAAGCCGAGGACGTGCTCGTCGATGTCGTTGTCGCGGTCATAGTCGGTGGCCGCCGGCTGCACCGTGATGATGAGGTTGTCGGCATCCATGCGAGCGCGCAGTGGCGCCGGGATGCTTTCGAGCGCGGCGTCGGCGATGCGCTCGAACTCGTCCGCGGACACGTGATAGGGCACCCGCCGAGCATGGCACCTCGCTGAGCCCCCGCGGCCACGCGTATGCTCCGCTTCAGCGGCGAGATCGGCGACACGGAGGACCAGGGATGCCCACCAAGTTCCTGCTGAGCGAAGACGAGCTTCCGGAGCGCTGGTACAACATCCTCGCCGACGTGCCTGAACCGCTTGGGCCGTTCCTGAGCCCGCGCACGCTCGAGCCGCTGACGCCCCCGGATCTCACCCCCATCTTCCCCATGGCCATCATCGGCCAGGAGGTGTCGACGGAGCGGTGGATCGAGATCCCCGACCGGGTCCGCGACATCTACAAGATGTGGAGGCCCACGCCGCTATACCGGGCCAAGCGGCTCGAGAAGGCGCTCGACACGCCGGCTCGCATCTTCTTCAAGTACGAGGGGACCTCGCCGGCCGGCTCGCACAAGCCCAACACCGCGGTGCCTCAGGCCTACTACAACGCCGAAGAGGGGATCAAGCGCCTCACCACCGAGACCGGCGCCGGGCAATGGGGATCGGCCCTGGCGTTCGCCGGCGGCCTGTTCGGCCTCGAGGTGATGGTGTACATGGTCAAGGTGTCGTTCCAGCAGAAGCCGTACCGGAGAGCCCTGATGGAGACCTGGGGCGCAACGGTGCTGCCGTCCCCGACCGACCGCACTGAGTTCGGCCGCAGCGTCCTCGCGCAGGAGCCGGAATCGCCGGGCAGCCTGGGGATCGCCATCTCCGAGGCCGTCGAGGACGCCGCGACGCGGGACGACAGCCACTACTCGCTGGGATCCGTGGTCAACCACGTGCTTCTCCATCAGACCGTGGTCGGCCTCGAGGCCAAGAGGCAGATGGAGATGGCGGATGCGTATCCCGACGTCGTCATCGGCTGTGTGGGCGGGGGCTCCAACTTCGCCGGCCTCGCCTACCCGTTTCTCGCCGACCGGCTGGCGGGCACGACCAAGACTCGTTTCATCGCCGCGGAGCCGGCCGCGTGTCCAACGTTGACGCGGGGAATCTACGCGTACGATTTCGGCGACACCGCGGGCATGGGCCCGGTGGTGCCGATGTACACGCTGGGCCACAACTTCATCCCCGACACGATTCACGCCGGCGGGCTTCGCTACCACGGTGACGCGCCGTCGCTGTGCCTGCTCGTCAAGCACGGCGACATCGAGGCCCGCGCCTACATGCAGAACGAGTGCTTCGCTGAAGCGGTGCGTTTTGCCCGCGCCGAGGGCATCCTGCCCGCACCCGAGCCCTCGCACGCACTGCGCGCAGTCGCCGAGGAGGCCGCGGCCGCGCGGGAGGCCGGGGATTCGCGGGTCATCCTGTTCAACCTGTCCGGCCACGGTCACTTCGACCTCGGCGCCTACGACGCCTATTTCGCCGGCACGCTGGAGGACGTGGAGCTTCCCCAGGCCCGGCTCGATTCGGCGCTGGCTGAACTGCCCAAGGTGGCCGTCGGAACGGCCTAGGTAGGCTCGCGGTTCAGCCCGAGGCGGGCGGCGGACAGTCGCCGCTCGCCGGGTAGGGCTGGCGCGTCTGAGGCTGGCCCGTCTGCGGATCGGGGTAGTGGAGGCATTCGAGGTTGTTGGGGTTGGCGATCGGCACCTCGAGCCAGGCGGGATTGGTGTTGATCAGCTGCCCGGTCAGCAGGAAGGCGGCGAGCTGCTGCTCTCCCGACGTTCGCCCGGCCAGGGTGGGATCGGCCAGCCAGCCGTGCGGATCTGACGCATAGGTCGGCGTCTTGTCGTTGCGGTAGAAGACGACGCGGTCGAACAGCTCCCCGGCGCGGTACAGCGTGGCCGCGGTCGGATCCGTGGTCGTGCCGTCGCCGTACGCGGTCTGAAATGCAACGTTCTTGGGATTCGACGCCCACGTGGTATCGGGTCGCAGACGGATGCGCGGCGCAAATGTCTCGGGGCTGCCGGTGCGGTCGTACCAGTTGGAGTTGCCGAACAGCTCCTGCAGAGCGGCTGCTCCGGGATGAGTGATGACCACCGATGGATCGTTGCGCAGCGGCAGGTCCTCGGTGAAGCCGTTGTTGCCCGGACCGCCGTTGAGGTAGCTCGGCCGCGAGCGGCCCAGCTGCGCGGCCAGGTCACCGCGGAAGCTGGACAGCCGCGCGATGTCGACGACCGGACCACCGGCCACGTTGAGCAGACCCTGGTGGAAGAGCGGGTCGGTGCCCATCAACATGGTCCCGTAGATCCCGCCGAAGCTGAGCCCGTAATACATGATCCGCGAGGTGTTGACGAGGTTGCTGCCCACCCCGGGTATGTCGAGGCCGGCCGTCAGCGCGCGGCCGAGCGCCATGTTGTCGACCGTGGTCTGCACGAGTCCCGACTCGAGTCCATCCAGCGGCTTGCGCGAGGGCAACTCGCTGCCGCCGGGGTGGAAGTGACCAGTCGGCCCAACCCCATCGTTGAGGCCGCTGCCGATGAGGCCGTCGCCGTCGAGGTCGCGACCGCGTCCATAGCTGAGGAACGTGGTGGGCTGGTTGTTGCTGGTCACCGTCGTTGTGCTCAGTGGGCCGAACCCGTGGCCAGAAGGGTCCGTCGCCAGCGTCACGATGCCTTCGGAGGCGTTGTAATCGGCAGTGACCAACAGGTCGTACTTGCTGCGGGTGAATCCCGGTCCATAGATCGCCGCCGGCCAGGGTGGCGCGAACACTGCCGGGTTGGGCGTCACCACGATGGCGCCGAGCCGATCGGCGGCGAAGGGCTTGGGCGTCTGGGTGGTGGACACGGGTGGGATCTCGCCGTCGGTGCGACCGTCGCCGGTGCCGTAGGGGTTGTCCTGATGAGCTGACGCCGACGCGTACTGATAGCGCGGTGACAGGAAGCTGCCGAACGCGTAGTAACCGGCCGATCCCGGTGCGATCAGGTTGGGCACGGCGCTTGATTGGAAGGCGCCGGGGGCACGGGGGTCCGCCTTCACCTGGTCGGTTCGTTCAATGCCGTTGAGCGGGTTGGCCACCGACGGCGCGACGCTGGCAGCGAGGAAGACGTCGTTGCTGCCGGCCTGGGTGAAGCTCAGCTTGCGGCCGGCCGTCGACGTGGTGGCGCGCGGGAAGCCCGCGAGAACGTAGGCATTGCTCGGGTCGGCGAGCGGAAGGTCCATCGACTGACGGATGCGGACCAGCTCACCACTGGCCGTCCGGGTGGTGAACCGCACCACGCACGCGCCGTGGCAGGCGTTGACGGGATTCCCCGCACCGTCAAGGATGCCGCCGGTGATATGGATTCGATACGACGTGCCCTCACGAAGGAAACGGTCACTGATGCCGGCCAGCGTGTTGGTACCGGGGTCGAATGTGAGCTGGCGCAGGCCGCTGACGAAGGTGCCGGCGTCGTCGCTGATGAAGATGTCGCGGTCGTTCACCGACGCCAGGTTGACGGCACCGGTGAATGGCACCGTGACGCGTGGTTGCAGATCGAAGCCGTCGAGCTTGTTCAGCTCAGCAAAGCCATCGCAGATCGAGTAGTCCGCGCTGGTGCAACCGGGCTGGACCACGCCGTTGACGGCCGGGTAGTCGACACCAACACGGAGGTTGACCCGGCGACCAGTTTTCTGGTTGCTGTCGGCGACGCTGAATGCGTTGTCGGGGAAGATGCGTGAGCCGTAGTGGGCTCCGCGCACCACCGCAACCTGCCGTGCCGCAGACACAGGCAGGGCGGCGGGTATCGACAGACCAATGAGCGCAGCCACCATGAGCGCGTTTCGTCGCCCCATCCCGAACCTCCTGATGCCCTTCCTATCATGAAATGATACAGAGGTGGGAAAGGCACTGGGGGGCGCTGCGAGCAGCAGGATGGCCAGCGAGGCCCGCTCGACCCGGTCAGCTGAGGTGACGTCGGTTCCATGCGATCGAACGTCCACGGGTACACCAACCGCGAGATCGCCGCAGCGCTGGGAGTGAATCATCGGACCGATGAGTCCGGGGGCCGTGCATCGTCAGAGAGGGTGTGCTCGCGATGGAGGGTTGCGACCCTGGAATCGGATCCACTCCGCCCCAGATCCGCATGACTTGACAAGGAGGGACACATATGTTCGCCGACACCAAGGCCTTCAGCAGTTTCTCCGTGAATGACGTGCCCAAGGCGCGTGAGTTCTACGGCGAGACGCTCGGCTTGAAAACATCGGAAGCGAACGGTCTGTTGACGCTGCACCTCGCCGACGACCGCGACGTGATTGTCTACCCAAAGCCGAACCACATGCCGGCGACCTACACGATCCTCAACTTCCCCGTCGACGACATCGACAAGGCGGTCGCGGAGCTGACCAGCCGGGGCGTTCAGTTCGAGAGGTACGACGGTTTCGAGCAGGATGAGAAGGGCATCCACCGGGCCGGAGGTCCGTTGATCGCCTGGTTCACCGACCCCGCGGGCAACGTGCTATCCGTGCTTCAGCCGAATTAGGTTGATGGAGAGCTCCCCCGTGGGCGGAGGCGCGGACGCCAGAGGGCTTGCTGGCACGATGGCCCGCGCATGAGCACCACGACGGCAGACGGCGAGTACGCGATCCGAGTTCAGGGACTGCACAAGTCCTTCGGCAAGGTCGACGCGCTGCGCGGCATCGACTTCGTGGTGCCGCGCGGCTCAGTGCTCGGCGTGCTCGGCCCCAATGGCGCGGGCAAGACCACGGCGGTGCGCATCTTGACCACGCTGCTGCCGCCGGATTCCGGCAGCGCGTTCATCGAGGGCCACGACGTGGTGCGGGACGCGGCGGCCGTCCGGCGCGTGATCGCCCTGGCCGGCCAGGCGACCGCCATCCAGGTCGAGCTCAGCGGCCGGGAGAACCTGGACATCATGGGACGGCTCCACCACCTCGATCGCAAGGCCGTGGGCGGTCGCACCACCGAGCTGCTGGAACGCTTCGAGCTGGTCGATGCCGCCGACCGCCCGGCCAAGCACTATTCGGGAGGTATGAAGCGCCGGCTCGACCTGGCCGCCAGCCTGATGGGCGACCCGGCCGTGCTGTTTCTCGACGAGCCAACGACGGGACTTGATCCGCACGGCCGGCTCGGCATGTGGGACGTGATCCGGCGGCTCGCCGCCCAGGGCAAGACGATCCTGCTCACCACCCAGTACCTCGACGAGGCCGACGAGCTGGCCGACAACATCATCGTCTTCGAACGCGGACAGGTGATCGCGCAGGGCACCTCCGACCAGCTCAAGGACCGCGTCGGCGGCGACGTGCTGGAGTTCACCGTCGTCGACAGAGCGTTGGTCGACGTGGCCGTCGCCGCCGTGGCGGGGCTGACCGACAGCGAGCCGCGGGTCGATCCAGAGTCGCGGCGGGTCGCGCTGCAGGTCGGTGGGCGGGGCTCGCAGGCGCTGGTCGAAGCGGTGCGGCGACTCGATGCCGCGCACGTCGAGACCGACGGGCTGGCCCTGCACCGCCCTTCGCTCGACGACGTGTTCCTCGCGGTCACCGGCCACGCCACCGAGAGCGAGGATGGCATTGCTCGAGGCCGCGGGCGCAAATCCAGCGCTCCAAAGGTGGGGGACTGATTGAGATGACCACTGCCACAGCCGAGCAATCGAGCCCAAGCGTCGCCCAGCTGGCCCGCTGGGCGGTGAGCGATTCGCTGGTGATGACCAGGCGCAACCTGCTGGT
>DATBPD010000069.1:0-14575 GCA_036561525.1 Candidatus Dormiibacterota bacterium
GCCGGGCGGTCGCGGAGAGGCCCTCGCCGCTCGGAAGTGCCGGAAAGATCTTGCCGTCCCAACGCCCATAGGTGTGGCACAGGGACTCAGTGACGCCCGGGCTTGCCCCGAGTCTCTGGGACAGCCGGGCGGCGACCTCGGCGATGTTGGCGAACGCCTCCGGCATGTTGCGACCCGCTGTTACAAACGCCGCCAGCCCCGACGCCCAGGTGGAGGGAGGCCAATGCGGTGCCAGCTTGGTGACAGCGACGCGGGCCATCGCGCCCCGGTCGGCGTGGTCGACCTCTGACATCCAATGCCGCACGTTGACGTCGTCGCCCCCGCCGAGACGGCTCTGGGCCGCGACCGCGCCTGTGCAGCCGATGTGATACAGAAGGGCCAGGTAATAGGCATCGGAGACGTCGGGGTCAGCCCAGCCCATCAGGTGGGCGAGTTCGACGGTGAGCACCGCATCCCGCAGCGCGCTCTCCGCTGAGACGTCGTGCGCCAGGTCGGTGGCAAGCGAGACTGCGGCGAGCAGCTCGGCAAGTCGCACGCCCTGGTCGGGCCTCGTTGTGTCGACGCCCACGCCAATCTCCTCCCGCGGCGCCTCCAGCCCGCCGATTATGGGGCAGTGGGAAGGCGCTGCAGTGAATCCTCAGGCTGGAGCTGAGGGCTAGTCTGCGGGGAGGAACCCCGAACAGAGAAGGTCCACTCCGGTGATGCCCTCCGGGCCAAGGTCGACGAAAGCCACCTGCTCGATCACCTCCGGCTCCTGGCCATCCCGACTCATGCGGAAGCGCCAACTGAGCCGGCTGCGGGTTCCCACCCGGCCGACACTCGAATCGAGCACCTCGAACTCCGAGGCGCGCGCAAACCACGCCTCGAAACGCCGTACGATCGCCTCGCGGCCGGACTGCATCTCTGGCCCCCGCGACCGGAGCATGCGCGCGTGGGCCGACGGGGCGAGGCACGCGGCAAACCGGTCGAAGTCGCGCAGCGACAGCGCGGCGAGGAAGAGATCCGGTGTGGCCTCGTCAATCATGCGCTCATCATCGTGGCGACGCGCCAAGGCGCCATCAACCGAACAGTCGATCTTTCGGGTGCGATCGCCGAAAGGCCGTTAAGGAAGCGGGAGACGAGACTCGAACTCGCGACATCCAGCTTGGAAGGCTAGCGCTCTACCAACTGAGCTACTCCCGCTCGTGGGCCAAGGATATCAGTGGCTCGATCAACCGCTGAGCACTCCCCCGCTGCCGACGGCGCGCAGCGTCAGCAGCAGAAGCACGAACCACGCCACGGCCAGCGTCGCCGACGACGCCCGGTCCGAGCGCCCCGCCGACACGCGCCGAGCGATCGGCAGCACGAAGAGCGTGAGCGGCCCCACCACGAAGTGCGTCGCGCCGTCAGCAGGCCGGTCCCCCTGGATCGCCAGGATGATCCCGAACAGCGCCTGCAACCCGATGACCGCCGACATCGCTGCGGTGAAGGTCATCAGCCGACGGTGCACTGAGCCGCGGCGCAGCCAATCGTGCACCGCCCAGAGGGTGCCGCCCAACGCGAGGAGTACGACCACGATGGCCAGCGTGCGATGTGCAGCCAGCATCGGCCGGCCCTCCCCAGGTGGCGACGCTCAGCGCGTCAGTGCGAGCAGGCCTTGGCCTCGCCGGCGCTGTCCGCCGTCTGGAAACTGTGGCCGCAACCGCAGGTCTTGACCGCGTTGGGGTTGTTGATGGTGAAGCCGCCGCCCATGATGGCGTCGACGTAGTCGATCTCGGCTCCCTCGAGGTACTGAGCCGAGTAGGAATCGACGTACACCCGCATGCCGCTGACGTCGACCACTTCGTCGTCGACCTTCGGGGGGTTCTCGTCGATGCCCATCCCATAGGAGAAGCCCGAGCATCCACCCGACTGGATATACACGCGCAGACCAACCTGTTGCTCGGGGGCCTGCTCGGAGAACAGGTTCTTGAGCTGCCCGAGGGCGGTATCGCTGACGCTGATCATCTGGGGTTCCCCTGCCTGGGCGAATTGAACCGAATGACCACCTGAGGTGGTCCGACGATCATACCGTACCGTCGATTTGCGGCCACCCCTTTGTTGAAACGCGCCACTCGGCGCGCTGGCGAGATCAGTCGCCGGCTCCTTCGCGCTCGGCGGCGTAGCGCGGGAGGTGGACGTCGTCGGAGCCCACGAACCGCATCGCACCGGCAACCAGGTGGTGCTCGGCCACCTCGTCGATGAGGCGATGCATCTCCTGGCCGACGCGGCGGTAGTGGGGGTGCCCCTGCGGTGAGGTCCGCAACTCGATGAGATGGATCGCCTCGCGGGCGTTCATCTTGATCACGTAGCGGAGCCGGTGACCGAGGGTCACGAGGTACTGGGCCTGCTCGGGGAAGTCCTCGGCGAGCAGCTCGTACGCTGCCTCCGCCTCCTCGACCGCGGCGCGCCAGCGCGCTCCGAGGCCAGCCTCCTCCACCGTGCCGGGAACCTCGAAGCCGAGCGCCGGCGTCAGCGGCTGCCACTGGATGGTCAGCATCCGGTGGCGCTGCAGATCGCGGAAAGCGCCGT
Organism: Candidatus Dormiibacterota bacterium; assembly: GCA_036561525.1. Taxonomy (GTDB): domain Bacteria; phylum Chloroflexota; class Dormibacteria; order Aeolococcales; family Aeolococcaceae; genus Aeolococcus. The sequence continues at coordinate 2,551 of DATBPD010000069.1, forward strand.
AATCAGAGACCAACTCGAACGTGTACTCGCAGTGTTCGAAACCCCGCCCGGGGCGGTGGCGGCGGTTGCCCCTCTCCCCCACCGCGGCCGCGAACAACTCTGCCCGTCGCGGCGCGGGGAGGCCGCGCACGATTGCGAGCAGGCTCTCCAGGGTGATCCGGGTGTGAGGCAGCAACGATGCCGCCAGGATGCGGTCCTCGCCGTCGCGCGTCCAGTCGACGAGGCCCACACCATCCGGGGTCAGCTCAAGGGTGGGCGCCACCTCCACGGCGGCGGCCTCGAGTGCGGCGGCAGTGTCGGCGAGGTAGTCGACCCAGACACCGCCACGGTCGGGGCGGTCCAGACGGGTGAGGAATTCCGGGACCACCTTCTGCAGCTCGGCGGCAACCAGCTCGGCGTAAGCGCGCGCTTCCGGCAGCTGGTGCGCACGCAATCGCAGCACCATCTGCTCGTACGCCTGCGGCGAAGCGAACACCCCGACATTGCTGACCGTACCGGCGGGCAGCAGGCCACGGAGGAGGTCAAGCGCAAGGGCACGGATCGCCCGCCGTCGCGCCGCTTCGTCTTCCTCTCGAGGAATGGTGCGGTCGAGGTGCTGCCTGAGTGGATCGAGGAGCGCGCAGTAGGTGTCGAAGAGCCCGTCCATGGCGGCGACATACGCGGCGGACGACGGCGACGCTGCCACCGCCTCGTCGAGGTGGAAGCGGTACCTGCCATCGCGCTGATCCGTGTACGGGATGTACCGCGTCGACTGCTCGAGATACCCGGCAAGCCTGCCCCATTCGATGGCCTTGGCGAGCGGCTGCGACACCTGCTCGCAGGCGATGTGCACACCCGCGAGCTGAGCAACGGAGTCGTCGCCGTACTCGGCAAGAACGCGCCCGAAGAGGTCGCTTGCCCGAGCCCGGCCGGCATCCGCAGAAGGAACGTCGCTCCCGGGTTCGGCCGCGCCCACGAGGAACTCGTCGAGGAGCAGCCGTCGCAGGCTCTTGGCGCTGCGGCTGTACCGGGCGAACAGCGCTGCGGCGGTCACCTGCGGCAGCCCAGAGAGTGCGAACACCGGACCGTCGACATTGGTCACGTACCGCGACAGCACCGCTCGTTCCTGGTCCGTGAACGGCTCTGCGAAGTACGTCGACGGGCTGCCCGAGGGCGAGGGAGCAACCTGGGTCATGGCACCTCCACGGGCTTGGCCGGGGGAACCCGAGAGGGTTCACACAGCATCGTACAATGCCGCCGGTGACCGATCTCGCCGTCCCACCACGCTTTCTCGAAGACGTGTACCAGGCCGCCAGCGAGTGCAACAAGTGCTCGCTCTGCCAGGCGGTCTGCCCCACCTATGTCACCAATCCAGTGGAGTGGGAGACCGCACGTGGACGCGTGGCCCTGATCCGCGACGCCATCGAGGGCCGCCTCGAGCTGCGCGACATCGCCGATGGTCCGCTGTCGACGTGCCTCACCTGCGACAACTGCGTCGCCGCCTGTGCGCCGGGCGTCCCGACCGCGCTGATCGTGAGCCGCGCGCGGATGGAGTTGCATGAGCAGGAGGGGTATCCCTTCGGGCACTCGATGGCGTTCCGCTGGGTGCTGCCCCGCCCCGGCGCGCTGCGCTTCCTGCACAGGCTGTCGCGAGCGGCCCAGCTGACCGGGGTGCACGCGCTGGCGCGACGCACCGGCCTGACCCGCTGGCTGGGCACGGCCGGAGCGCTCATGGAGCACGCCGGCCCATTGCCACGACAGACCGCCCACAAGCGTGCGCGCAGCCTGCCGGCAGCGTCCGAACCGGTCCGCGGCAGGGTGGGTTTCCTGGTGTGCTGCTACCAGAACCTCGCGGCGCCGCACGCCACCGAAGCCACCATGCGGGTGCTTCTCGCCAACGGCTTCGAGGTCGTCGTGCCCCCCCTGGCGTGCAGCGGACTGCCTGCCCGCTCCCTTGGTGACCGCGAGGCGATGACCGACATGGCGGCAGCCAACGTCGATGTGCTGCGCGAGCTCGAGGTCGACGTGCTCGTCGGCGACGTGGCCTCATGCACGGCGCACTACAGGCAGTACGACAGGATCCTCGCGGACGATCCGCAGCACAACATCGACGCGCAGCGCGTGGCCAAGAAGACCCTGCTCGCCACCGAGCTCCTCGACGACGCCGGCAACCGCGTCGTGCTGGGACCGCTGCGCTGGCGGGTGGCCATCGACGAGCCCTGCTCGCTGCCGCTCGAGGGACCGGCGCGGTCGGCGGCGCGACGCCTGCTCGCCGAGGTGCCACGCCTGGAGATCGCCGCGCTCGAAGAGGCGGCGATGTGCTGCGGCGGTCCGGGCCTGTACTTCCATGAGCAACCCGAGCGCAGCGAGGCCATCCTCGAGCGCAAGTTCCAGCACGTGGTGGCGAGCGGCGCCGAGGTCCTCGTCACAGAGAACGTCTCGTGCCTGCTGCAGCTGCGCAAGGGCGCGGCCCGCTACGCCCCGGGGGTTCGGGTCATGCACGTCTTCGAGGTGCTCGACGAATCGATGCAGACCGCGCAGCGGCGCAGCGCAGTCCTGCCCCAGTAGCCCAGCCGTCGCTGACACCTGCGGCTTGTCAGCCCTCGGGGAGCCACGGTGGCGGATGCAGGGTGAGCCACGCCTCCAGCCGCGACATCGCGTCGGCGCGGCGGATCGGCTCCTCGAAGGTGTCGAGGAGGGCCTGGAGCCTCTCGTACCGCTTCTCCCTCAGCGCCTCCGCAGCGTCGGCACGAGCCTGGGCCTCCGCCTCGGACGTCACCGCACCCTCCTCGCCGCCGGTTCGTCGAGACCCGGCCATCCTTTTCTCAAGCCGACGCAAACGCGTCAGATACGACGGTAGCACTCCCGCAGGAGGTTGAACGCGCTGCGGGATCAAGAGTTGTGTAGAGCAGCGGGCCACGGCCGCCCGCGACGCCGCTCTAACCGACCGCCGCCAGGGCGTCCTCCGGCGCCATGAGCATGCAGGTGAACGACGGCACGTCGCGCACGGTGTGGGTCGAAGCCTCGCTCTCGCGCATCTCCTGCACCAGGTCGAGGAAGTCCGCCACCGAGTCACTCTCGAACGCCACCACGAACTCCTGGTCGTCCAGCCCGAACGAGTAGGTCGTGTTGATCTTCACACCCGGGTACTTGTGGCCCGTGGCGATGTGGTCGCTCATCTGTCGTTGACGCTCGTCGCGACTCAGTCGGTACCAGGCGCGCGTCTTCACGAACGGGTACACGAACAGGTAGCGGCGGTTGGTCGGGGCGATCACCAGGCGGCTGCTACGACCCTCCTGGTTGGGGTGCTGGTGCTTGTCGACGTACATGCTCTGCTTGGTCATCGCAAAGTAGCTGTACGGCGATTCGAGGAACGCGCCGAGCGCGGTGCGGTTCAGACGCGAGGAGAACTCATGAAGATCCTCGAGGCGGGCGCTGACCAGCCACACCATGAGGTCGGCATCGCCGCGCGTGCCGACCAGGCTGTAGGTGCGCAGCAGCACGTTGTCGCGCTGGTCGATGTCCTTGATGAGCTCCACGACCTCGGCGCGGTCGGCGGCCCGCTGCCTGGCGTCGCGCAATCGCCACTCGGGCCGCACCGCGAAGAACGCGAAGCGGATGTGCTGGCGCGCAGTCGGAGGCGGGACGGTGGCATCGCGAACCGCGAGTGGGGCGGCGACCTCGGTCATCTTGCTCACTTTACAGGGCCGGCTGCGACGGATCGTGCTCTTTCTCTCGCACCGCCTCGGCCAGCGCCTTCTTGCGCAGCAGTCGCTGCTCGTGGCGGACCCGGGCCTGGGCCTGGCGGCGCCTCTCCTCGGGGGCCTCGGCGATCACCGGCGGCACCGCCGTCGGGCGACCGTCCACGTCGAGGGCGACAAACACCAGGTGGGCGCTGGCCACGTGGCGCCATGCCTCGTTGGCGATGTTCTCGACGTCGACCCGCACTCCCACCTCCATCGAGGTGCGATGCGCGTCGTTGACCATCGCACGCACGGTCACGAGGTCGCCGATGTACACCGGTGCCACGAAGCTCATGTCGTCCATCGACGCGGTGACGACCCGCAGCCGGCAGTGCCGCATCGCCGCGATCCCGGCCGCCTCGTCCACCAGGCGCATGATCGAGCCGCCGTGGACGTTGCCATCGTTGTTGGCATGGGAGATCTGCATCACGGTGGTGATCTCCGTCCGCGAGGCCGACGCCGGACGCGGCGTCATGTCGAGGGGGTGCAGGTACTGGAGGGCACGATCGGCGCGGAGCCGCGCCCAGGGGTCGCTCACCGGAGCACCTCGAGAGCCGCTCGGACAAGTGTGCCCACCCCGACCGGCAGCGACCGCTCGTCGATGTCGAAGTCGGCGCTGTGGTGTGGCGCCACCTGCCGCTTGGCCGGGTCGCCCGCTCCGACCAGGAAGTAGCAGCCGCTGCCGACGGCGTTGATCAGGCAGGCGACGTCGTCGCCAACGGTGATCGGCTGCGGCGTCACCACCCTGTCCTCGCCCACCGTGGCCACGGCAGCGCGTCGCACCAGCGCCGCCGAGGCCGCGTCGCTGATCACCGGCGGGCAGCCGGCGGCGCGCTCGAACTCCGCGCTTGCACCGGACGCCGAGGCGATCGCGATCGCGACCTCGGCGACACGGCGCAGCAACCGCTCGCGGTCCTCCGGGTGCAGTGCGCGCACCGTGCCGCGCAGGCGCACCTCGTCGGCGATGACGTTGAAGGCACGGCCCCCCTCGACCTGGCCGACGGTGACGACGGCCGGCGCGAACGGAGAGGTCTCGCGGCTGACGATGCTCTGCAGGCCGAGCACCACGTGTGCCGCCGCCACCACCGGGTCGATGCTGGTGTGGGGCATCCCCCCATGCCCGCCGCGGCCGCGGATGGTGAGACCGAACTCGTCGGCGCTGCCGAAGATCGGGCCATCTTTGACCCCGACCTGACCGACCTGCAAAGGCGCCCAGAGGTGGATGCCGAACACGTGGTCGACATCCGCGACGGCGCCGTCGTCGATCATCGGCACCGCGCCGGACGCGATCTCCTCGGCGGGCTGGAAGCAGAGGCGCACCCGCCCCGACCACGCATCGCGCAGCGACGCCAGCACATGCGCGGCCCCAAGCGTCATGGCGACGTGGCCGTCGTGGCCGCAGGCGTGCATGACACCGTCGACCTCGGAGCTGACCACCCGGGATTCGCCGCGTTCGAGCACGGGCAGCGCATCCATGTCAGCGCGCAGCATCAACGTCGGGCCCGTGCCGCCCACGCCCTCGAGGTCGGCGATCACCCCGGTGCCACCGACCCCGCTGCGCACCGTGTAGCCGAGCTCCTCGCTGCGACGGGCCGCGATCTCAGCGGTGCGGTGCTCGCGCAACGACAGCTCAGGATGGCGATGGAGGTCACGGCGCGTCTCGATCACCTCCTCGCGGACGCCGTCGAGCTCTGACGCCACCCGGGTGGCCAGATCAGCCACTCGCCTGGACCCCCACCAGCCGCAGCGCGGCCTCAGCAAGGGCGCCGTTGGTCACCACCTGGTCGGCGCCGTGCTCCATTGCTCGGATGCGGACCGCGCGCTCGTCGTGCTGGCAGAAGCCGATCACCTGGGCCCCCCCGCGAGCTCGCAGGTTGGCGATGAGCGCCAGGCGCGCCTCGACGTCGTCATTGAGGTCGACGAACACGGTTGCCGCCTCGGGCGCGTCCCCGCCTGAGACCACGACCATCTCCGCGCTCCCGGCGAGCGCAGCGCGCAGGCGGCTGGCGAACATCAGGTCGCCGCTCACCAGGGCCACGTGGGAGGTCGCCATCGCCGCCATCATAGGCAGCGCGGCCGCCGCCACCCGCGAGGCGGCTGGCACACTTGGCCCCACCAGAGCATCGCCAGGCTGGAGACAAAGATGGAGATCACCACCGTCGGCATCGTCGGCGCCGGGCTGATGGGCTCGGGCATCGCCGAGGTCTGTGCCAGGAGCGGTCTGCGCACGCGCGTTGCGGAGGCCGGGGCCGGTGCGCTCGAAGCAGGCCGAAGACGCGTCGAGCGATCGCTTGACCGCGGCCGACAGGGAGGCAAGCTCAGCGAGGACGATGTCAGGGAGATCAGCGGGCGGCTCAGCTTCAGCACCGACCTCGAGGAGTTGAGCGACTGCGACGTGGTGGTCGAGGCGATCGTCGAGCGGCTCGCCGACAAGGTGGAGCTGTTCGGCAAGCTGGATCGCATCGTGCCCGAGCACTCCATCCTCTCGAGCAACACCTCGTCACTCCCGATCATCGAGATCGCCCGAGCCACCAACCGTCCTGACCGTGTGATCGGGACGCACTTCTTCAACCCCGCCCCGGTGATGAAGCTCCTCGAGGTGGTGCGCACCATCGCCACCAGCGACGAGACACTCGAGGAGACGCGCGCTCTCGGCGAGAGGCTCGGCAAGCGCGTGATCGTCGCCCAGGACCGGGGCGGCTTCATCGTCAACCTGCTGCTCATCCCATTTCTCAACAACGCGGTGCGCCTCTACGAATCCGGCTTCGCCACCAAGGAGGACATCGACGAGGGGATGAAGCTCGGCTGCGGCCATCCCATGGGACCGCTGCAACTGCTCGACTACATCGGGCTCGACACCGCGCTGTTCGTGTGCGACGCCCTGTACACGGAGTACGCCATCCGTGACTACGCGGCGCCTCCGCTGCTCAAGCGCATGGTCGCCGCCGGGTACCTCGGCCGCAAGAGCGGGCGCGGCTTCTACGAGTACGAGGCAGCGCAGACGCGCTGATGGCTTGGCGAGGCGGACGCCTCTACGCCGGCGGGGGGCTGCCGGGCGCCGGGGTCGGCCGTTGCTGCTCGACCACGTGCAGGCGCACCGAGTTGATCAGCACGCCCTCGTGCCAGAACTCGACCGCATACTCGCCGGGCTCGCCGAGAGTGGGCTGGAGCACGCTCACCGTCGAGACACTGACCTCGCCCGTCCCGGTGGGGGGCGGACCCGCCGACTCGAAGCGCATGGTCGCGGGCGGTAGCACCAGCTTGCCGAGCATGTCCACGAAGCGGAGTTCGACGAGGTGGACCTGGCCGGCGTCGGCCGTGCCGAAGCGAAAGCCGGCGACGACGGCGAAGCTGGCCATGCCCGGCAGCGACGGCAGAGCCAGCGCGCTGAACCCGCCCCCGAGCGCGTAGAACTTGCCGTCGGGGGGCACGGTGGCCGCGTCGGCAAAGAAGGCGAAGCTCATCTCCATGGCATCGCGACTCTGACGGACGGCAGCGTTGCCTCGCAGCGGACGCGATCTCCGCGCACTGCGTCACCATCGAGGCGATGGATCCCTCCGACGGGCTTCGACCGCTGCACGTTTTCGTCTGCACCACGGTGGGTCGCCACCACTGCGGAGGCATGGGCAGCGAACGGGTCCTGCTCCGCCTCCGCGATGAGCTGGAGCGCCGTGGCCTGACCCACGTCCGCACCACGAGGATGGGTTGCAACCAGCAGCACCACCAGGGGCCGATCATGATCGTCTACCCCGAAGGGGTGTGGTACGGACACCTGACCGCCGACGACATCGGCGAGATCATCGAGCAGCACCTGGTCGGTGGCAGGCCGGTCGATCGCCTGCGGATCACTCCCGACGGCGAGTGGGCGTCGACGGCACTCACGTAGTAGGGTGGTGGCCCACCACAATCAGCTTGGGAGGACTGCGACATGGGCTACGTCCGGGGATTCGTTCACGGCGGCGTCGCCGGTGTCGTGGTCGGCCTCTGCATCGCTCCTCAGCCGGGAACCAAGACCCGCCAGCAGCTGGCCGCCTTCGGCGCCGCGGCCCGGGACGGCTACCAGGTCGCCGAGAGGACGGTGCGCAGGGTCGCACCCTTTGCCGGCGCTGCCGCCGAGCTGGCGCGGCACAGCGTCGAGAGGACCCGCCACGAGGACGACGATTCGGTCTCGGTCGAGGGCTCGGTGCGCATCCACAACGAGACCAACGGCCGGCACTGACCGTCGCGGGATCCGCCCGCCCCTGGGAGAGCGGTTAGCCGCGGAGCACCGATCGCGGCGCCGGCTCAGGATCCTCAACGGTGCCGAGAGCCGCGAGCAGGCCGAGCACCCCGACAACGAGATCGAGGATGTTGAGCGCTGTCGTGAAGTGCAGGCCCGCGTAGCTCTTGGTCGCGGCTGCGTCGTCTCCGACCAGGAAGCCGATCACCGCCAGGGCCAGGAGCAGGACGCCGGTGGCGCCGACCAGAATCCGGCCAACCCGTCGCGACGCCGCGAATCCCGCGTAGACGAACACGACGAGCAGCGCGATGTCGAAGGCGTCGCGAGCCCAGCTGAGGTGGAGGATGAGGCTGCCGATGTTGCCGCCACCGTTGGGAGCGGGTGGCCCGGCGTTCCCGGCGGCGAGGCCCCCGAGGCCGACGACCAGGAGGACGAGGGCGCACAGCTGAGCGTAGAGACGTGCCATGGCCGGGGAGTCTGCCCGATTGTCAGCGCCCTGCGCGCAGACGACCGCTGCTCAGGGGGCGCGGGCCGCGACAGCGTCACCGACGACCGCAGCGATCCCAATGTGGTGGCGACGGGCGGCACGGGCGCTGGCAAGGCAGCTGGGCGAGCAGTAGCGGCCGCGTACCTCCATCGCCTTGAACGCGTCGTAGCCCTCGCCGCAACGCGCGCACACCTTGACACCGCGGATCTGTTGGCGACGGGGCATCGGTGGTCTCCTCGAGGGCGCATGCGAGTTCGGAGTGCTGACAGAACGCTGCGACCTCGGGATTGGTAACGGAGGACCGGGCTGAGGGATCAGCGGGCGACGCGAAGCCCGAGCACGGTCACATTGTCGGTGCCGCCGGCGTCGAGCGCCGCCTCCGCCGCCCGCCCGACCACCGCCGTCAGCGGTCCCGGGGTCTCCAGCAGCCCGGCGATGTGGAGATCCTCGAGCGGCTCCCAGAAGCCGTCGCTGCACAGCGCGATCACGTCTCCGGGACGCAGCTCGACGACGACGACCTGCGGTTCGATCGCCTCCCCCATCGCCGCCATGGTGATGACGTTGCGGCGCGGGTGACGGCGCTCGGATCCGGGAGGCAGCGCGCCGGACCTCACCTGCTCCCCAACCCAGGAATGGTCGGTGGTCAGCGCGCTGGCGACCCCATCGCGCACCAGGTAGGCACGGCTGTCGCCGACGTGGCCGATGACCGCGCGGCCGGCCCGCACGGCGGCCACTGTCAGCGTCGTACCCGGCTGCCCGCCGATGTCGTCGCGTAGCCTGGCCACCGCGGCGTTGCCGTCCTGCACAGCAACGTCGGCGCCAAGATTCTCACCGTCCCCCGCGACCAGGGCAGCGACGGCCGCCGCCGAGGCGGCCGCAGCCGCTTCACCGCCACCGGGCAGGCCGCCCATGCCGTCGGCGACGAGGATGCCGACCCCGGCGCCGCCGGCGATGGGGCTGGCCGCGAAAGCGTCCTGGTTCTCCGTGCGCACCGGTCCGATGTGGGTGGCGGCGGCCACCTCGATCCCGGCCGGGGCTGCGCCCGACAGGTCGACCACGGTCACCGGGGGCCGGCTCACCGCCCTGCGCTCTCGCTCGGTTCGGGCTCGGCGGCTGCGGGACGGCCCAACAGCATCTCGACGACCTCATCGGCGACGGCCACCGGGTCGCTGCATTGCAGCGAGGTCATGCCGAGGTCGGCAGCGGCCTCGACGTTGCAACGCAGGTCATCGACGAACAGGCACTGCTCGGGGCGCAATCCGAGACGCTCACAGGTCAGCAGGAAGATCGCAGGGTCAGGTTTGCGCAGCCCGACCTGCGAGGAGTCGACGACCACGTCGAACAGCTCCTCGACTGGGAACAGCGACCGCCACAGCGCCTCACCACTGCGCGAGATGTTGGTGAGCATGGCGGTTCGGTAGCCGGCGCCCTTGACCTGGCGGACGGCGTCGATCATCGCGCCACAGGCGGCAAGACCGCGCCCGAACACCACCTTCTGGGCAATGCGAGCGTCCACCGATGCGTCGCCGCCGTCGGCGACGTATCGCGCGGTCATCCGGTCGAAGAACTCGTCGTCGGAGATCGCGCCGGTCTCGAGCAGATGGAGATCGTGGGCCCCGGTGGGCAGGTGGTAGACGTCCCTGAACTCGTTCATGAAGAAGCGCAACAGGTCGAGCTGCACAGGATCCTCGATCGACGCGCGGTGCGTCGCGAGCGGCTCGGTCATGACCCCGCCGAGGTCGAAGATGGCGCCGCGGAGGGTGCGCTGAGACGGCTCGCTGCTCACCACGCCATTGTGTCAGGTGATGCTGCGGATCCTCTGCAGGCGGCGCAGCGTCTCGGCGAGGGCGCGCACCAGCTCCTCGCGGCGGGCGTCCTCGCTGAGAACCGAGGCACCCTCCGGGGGCGGCAGGTTGGGGATGGGGTGGTGGCCGGTGGTTGGCGGTGGCGCCGCCCCGGTGAACACCTCGTCGGCCGGGCGCAGCCGTGCACGGCGGAAGCGCGACGCCGCGTCGGCGGCTGGGCGGCGAAGGCGCTTCTCCAGGCGCACCGAGGCGTCCTCACGGAAAACGGGCTCGAAGGCGAACTGCTCAACTGTGGCGAGCGCGATGTCGAGCAGGGCGTCCCCGCCGGCGACGGTGACATTGCGCAGACCGCTGTACTGCTCGCCGTCCTCGGGCGAGGCGACCCCGACCACGAATCGACCGTCGAGCCCGGGCAGCCACTCAGCGACGCCGGTCTCGTGCAGGAGGAGGTGGACGGGGAGGGTGTTCTCGGGGATGGCATGCGCCCACCAGCGGTCGATCTTCGCCTGGCGGTCGGCGTCGGCGAAGAAGGCGATCCCGCGGACGGGCGGGACGGCGATCACCGCGAGGGGCCCATCAGGTCGGCGCACATCGTCGAGGGCTGCGGCGAGGCGCTGCGCGTCCTCCACATCGGGCAGCAGAACGGTCATCGCGTACGCGGTGACGTGGTTGTCGGGGTTGCTGTTGATTGCGATCAGTGACTCCGGTCCGGGCGCGACGTTGACGGCGATGTGGACGGCGAGCGACGCATCGTGCACCATCCTCATGATAGCCAGTACCGCTTCGGGTCGTCATTCGCGGTCGCGTCGATAGACCTGTCCCGATCCTTCGATTCGACTGCGTCGACGGATGCGCAGGTGCGCGGATGCTGGCCAGCCCCAGCGCAAGTTTTCCAGAACTCTGGGCGTTTCAAGCCACGTGGTCGTTCGTTGTCAGCGATAGGGGTAGGAAGGGATGCCGCCAATCAAGCAACGCCGCAGGCCCATCTGCCGAGCCGTGCTCGCAGCCGCAACCATTCCGATCCTGTCTTTGACCCTCGCCCCCGAAGGTGCGAGCGCGAGCGCGCCGCGGGTGCTCCGGGTCGGGACGTACAACTCGATTGCCGGGCAGTACGCGACCATCCAGGCGGCGGTCGACGCCGCCCAGCCGGGAGACTGGGTCCTGGTCGGGCCTGGCGTTTACCGCGAGCGCGCAGACTACGAGGTGCCGACCTGGCCCGCCGGGGTGTGGATCTCCACGCCCAACATCCACCTGCGCGGGATGAATCGCAACACAGTGATCGTCGACGGCACCAAGCCGGCCGCAACAGCTCCGTGCAGCTCTGCCCCGGGAGACCAGGACCTCGGCCCCAACGCCCAGGGGCGCAATGGCATCGAGGTCTGGGGCCCGAACTTCACAGCCAACAACGTCTCCATCGAGAATCTCACCGTCTGCAACTTCCTCACCAGCGCAGCGGGCGCCCGGGGCAACCAGATCTGGTGGAACGGCGGCGACGGTGGCGGCCACATCGGCCTGTCCGGGTACACCGGCAGCTACCTGACGGCGACATCCACGTATTCGAGCAGCTCCGCCGCGACGCTGGGACCATGCTGCGGGGTTGCCTACCCGAGTGGCAGCTACGGCATCTTCAGCAGCGACAGCACCCGCGGCAACTGGACCAATGACTACGCAAGCAACATGGCGGATTCGTCCTTTTATATCGGCGCCTGCCAGCAGCGATGTGACGCCGTCATGAACCACGACCACGGCCAGGGCAGCGCGCTGTGCATCTCCACGACCAACGCCGGCGGCT
>DATBPD010000070.1:0-182013 GCA_036561525.1 Candidatus Dormiibacterota bacterium
CGCTGTCCCACAACTACCGCAGCACCGCCCCGATCGTCACCGCCTCACAGGCGATCATCGGCGCCGCCGATCCCGCCTCGCGCATCGCCAAGTCGCTGCTGGCCGAGCGCGGCGAGGGCGATGCCGTCGAGCTGTGGGAGGCGGCCGACGAGCGCAGCGAGGTTTTGGGCGTGGCCTCGGAGTGCCGCCTGCTCATCGACGCCGGCGTGGGCGCCGCGGACATCGCCTGGCTCTTCCGTCGCCACGCGGACATGCGGGCGGCCATCGGCGCGCTGCGCGAGCTGGGCGTGCCCTACCAGGTGCAGGGAGGTCGCGGCTTCTTCACCCAGCCGGAGATCAAGGACATCCTGGCGCTGCTCGGCGCCGCCGCCGACCCGTCCGACTCGCAGGCTCTGCTGCGCTGTCTGCAGATGCCGTCGTGGAAGGTCAGCAACCACGGCCGGCTGGCGCTGGTGCGGTGGTGCAGCGATCACGACCTTGCCATGCTCGAGGTGCTCCGGGCCGCGGATGCCTGTGACCTCGACGCGCACGACTCCGCAGGGGCGGCGCGCTGCATCGCCGACATCGAGGCCCTCCACGCGCTCAGCGCACGCGAGGACGTCCGCGAGGTCTTCTACCTGGCGCTGGAACGGAGCGACTTCCTCGGCCTCCTCGATCTCCAGGCAGAGCTGGCCCGCATGCAGACGGGGGCCAACCTCAACAAGTTCGGCGAGCTGCTGGAAGCCTTCGCCGACTGGAGCGACGACCGGCGTCTGACCACCGCGCTGCATTACCTCGACGTGCTCCGCAACAGCCGCCACGCCGACGAGCTCGCCGGCATCGACGCGGGCGGCGACGGCGTGGTCCTGCTCACCGCCCATGCGGCCAAGGGACTGGAATGGCCGGTGGTGATCATCTCCAGCTGTGTCGAGGCGCGCTGGCCGGGGCGCGCGGGGACGGCACGATCGCAGCTGACGCTGCCCGGCGCGCTCGTGCCCGAGCTGCCGCCGCCCGGCGACGCGGTCATCGACGAGGAGCGCCGGCTGTTCTACGTTGCCGCGACCCGCGCTCGCGATCGCCTGGTGCTGTCGCGGGCCCGGCGCTATCCGCAGAGCTTCAAGGATGAGAGCCCCTCTCCCTTCCTCGCGCCCGTCGCCGCCGGCGAGTCCGTGCGCAACCGTGAGGTTGCTCGCGCCGCACCGCTCCAGCCGCGGCCCGCGCGCGCCGCAGGCCGCGCCTCGGCGGATCGCCTCGCCCTCGGAGTTTCTGACATGCGTGTCTTCAAGCAGTGCCCGCGCCGGTTCGAATACCGTCGCCGCTATCACATGCCGGTGCGGGAGACGCTGCAGAGCTGGTACGGCACCCTGATCCACGCGGTGCTGCAGAACGCTGCGATGCGCCGCAACGCCGGCGAGACGGTGACCGCCGACACGGTGGCGGCGATCTGGAACGACGCCTGGGCGGCGGCGCGCGGACCCAAGGGGAGCAATCCGGAGCTGCGCCTGCTCGGCGAGCAGCAACTGCGCAGGTACGCGGCCACGGATGCCTGGAGCACCGCGTCGGTCGACGCCGTCGAGCAGACGTTCAGCCTTGCGCTGGACCATGCTGACGTGCACGGCCGTTGGGACCGGCTCGACTCCAGCGCCAGCGGCGCTGTCACCGTCGTCGACTACAAGACCGGACCACCGCGCGACCAGGAACGGCTGCGCAAGGACATCCAGGTGCGTGCCTACGCGGTGGCACTGTCACGCAGGGACCGCACCGACCAGGTCGCGGTGGAGCTGCATCACCTCCAGACCGCGGAGGTGACGCGGATCTCCTTCACGCGTGAGCAGCTCGACACCTCGTACCGATACCTCTCGGTCACCGCGCGCGACATGGCCACCGCATGGCGCGACGGCCTCTTCCCGCCGCACCCGTCGACGTGGCAGTGCCCACGCTGCGAGTACCGCACGGTGTGCGACGAGGGCCGCAGCGCCGAGGAGGGCTGACCCGCGGGGCCGATCAGGCGACGGCCGTCCAGCGCCTCCAATCGGGCGCCCCGGTGATCGGGCCCTCGGGCTCGACGTCCTCGGGCAGCTCGGTGCGCCACGGCAGCATGAGGTCGAAGACGATCTCCTGGATGGTCCAGAGGATGTCCATGATCTCGGTGATCTTGACCTGGCGCCGGCCGACGGCCTCCTCGACGATCGCCAGTGCCTCGCGGTCACCGGTCTTGGACACCGCACTGCGCGCGAACGCGAACACATCCTGCGCTCGCGCCTTCAGGTCTGCGGGCGTCTCCTTGATGCTCTGGAGGTGGATCTCCTCGCAGGCGCTGATCACCTCGTCGACGCGTTCGACCAGCCTGCGAAGGCGGGTACGCTCGACCATTTCCCGGTGATGGCGCTTGCGCGCGTCATGCACCTCTTGGGTCGCGTTCTCGATCAGCAACTCAAATCTCCTTGGGTCGATGCCTCGATTGCTGACAGGGGGATTGTCGACATTCGGGTCACCACGTGATCCAAGGGTATCCCGGCGCGCCATTGACATCAAGAGCACATTTCGGGTCAGATTGTTGCATGGATCGCATCAATGCCGACAGCCTGCGAACCTTCATCGAGGTCGCCCGGGTGGAGCATCTGGGCAGGGCGTCCGAAGCGCTGCAGGCAGATCCGTCGACGGTCAGCCGGAAGATCGCGCGCCTCGAGCAGGAGATCGGGGTTCCCCTCTTCGAACGCATCGGACGCTCCATACGTCTCACGCAGGCTGGGAAACGATTCGTGGGCCGGGCCGAACGTCTGCTCGCCGACCTGCGCGAGGCCGTGGCCGACGCCGAGGGCGCCGTCTCGGCGGAGTCGGGCGAGGTTCGCGTCGGATTCCTTCATACGGTGGGAGCCCGCTGGCTGCCGGAGCGGCTGGCCCGCTTCCTCCGCGCCCACCCAGGGGTGCGCTTCACCCTCGAGGAGGGCACAACGGCCGAGGTGGCCAGCGGGGTGCTGGCCGGCGACTTCGACCTCGGCATCCTCGGGCCCCCGCCGGTCAACACCCCTGACCTGGAGATGGTGCCGCTCTTCAGGGAGCGGGTGGCGGTGGTGGTGCCGGTCGGTCACCGGCTGACCGGCCGCACCTCCTGCGCGCTGACCGACCTCGCCGACGAGCCGCTGATCCTGCCCCGCTCGCGCAGCGGGCTGCGCAAGGTCATCGACGACGCCTTCGCCGCCCAGGGGCTGACCACCAAGGTCGCCTACGAGGGCGACGACTTCAGCATCGTCCAGGGGCTGGTCGAGGCGGGCCTGGGCATCACGCTGATGCCGATGCCGCTGCCGGCGCCGTCGGCCCAGGTGGTGGTGATCCCACTGCGCGACCCGCCGATCGCACGGACCATGGCCCTGGTCTGGGATCACCGGCGCACCCTGCCGCCAGCGGCACTCCTCTTCTCGCGTGGCCTGGTCACCGAGGTGGGCGACCCCTTCGGCCCGCCGCCGGGCGGCTGAGCGCCCCGGGCGGCCGGCGAGGCACCCGGCCCGTACACTCGCCCGGTGGCCGCCGTCTTCATCGTCGCCGCCGCCCTCGCGCTCGCTGCCGGCGCCGCTGCGATCGCCCGCGCCCGGCGGCCGGGCGGGGCTGCCCGCCGCCCCGGCGCGCTCCAGACCGGTGACCCGGCCGCGGCTGCGAAGGCGCGGGTGGAGGCCGAGCGGCTCGTGGCCCAGGCCCGCAACGAGGCCCTGGCAGCGCGCGAGGCCGTACGTGAGGAGGTGCTCGCCCGCCACCAGGCGGTGGAGGCAGGCGACGCGCTCCTCGAAGAGCGAGAGCGCACCCACCGCGACCGCCGCGCCATCTTCGATGAGCGCCGTCACCTGCACAAGAAGCGGCGTGAGGAGATCGACGAGCGGATCGCGTCTGTCGCCGCGATGCGCGCCGAGAGCGTGGCGGCGGTGGCGCGGGCGGCTGACATCGACCGCCAGACGGCCACGCGCACCGTTCTCGAGCGGGTCGACAACGAGCTCGCCGCCGAGCACCAGCCTCGAGTCGATGCCGCCGTCGCCGAGCGCGTCGACGATGCCGGGCCGGCGGCGCGGACACTGATCGTCGAGGCCATGGAACGCCAGCTCAGCGGTCACGCCGACGGCGCGCCACGACCCGCGCCGGTCTCACTACAGGAGCTCGACGAGAGCTCTCGCGAGCGCCTGCTCAGCGCGCTTTCGGTGATCGCCGATGACACGGGCATGGAGCTTGGCGTCGACGAGGATCGCGCCCAGGCGACCCTCCGTGGCATGGACCCGATCGGCCGCGAGGTGGCCAGGCAGGCCGCTCTCGAGGTGATCGACCGCAAGCTCCAGGCGGCCGACGTCCCGCCGCTTCTGCTGCGCACCCGCGGGTCTCTGTCCGGCCGGGTGCGCCAGCTCGGCGAGCAGGCGCTGTGGGAGATGCAGATGGACGGACGGCCAGAGCTTGCCGAGCTCATCGGCACCCTGCACTACCGCTTCTCGTATGGCCAGAACGCGCTGCTCCACTGCGAGGAGACCGGCCACATCTGCGGCGTGCTCGCCGCCGAGCTGGGGATGTCGCAGACCATCGCCCGCGATGCCGGGATGCTGCACGACATCGGCAAGTCGGTCGACCACGACGTCGAGGGGTCGCACGCCATCATCGGCGGCGAGCTGCTCCGCGTTCTCGGTGCCGACCCCGGGATCATCCACGCTGTCAAGGCACACCATTTCGACGAGGAGCCGACCACCGATCTGGCCATGCTGACCATCTGCGCCGATGCCATCAGCGCGTCGCGACCGGGCGCGCGGCGCGACACGCTGGCGACGTACCTGGCGCGGCTCGAGCAACTGCAGACGATCGCCACCCGCCATTCGGGGGTCGAACGTGCCTTTCCGCTGCAGGCCGGCCGGGAGGTTCGCATCTTCGTCCGCGCCAAGCAGGTCAAGGATGCGCAGGTTCCCGAGCTGAGCGCGCAGATCGCCCACGAGATCGAGAACGAGATGCAGTACCCGGGGATGATCAAGGTGACCGTGATCCGCGAGACCACTGCGACAGCGACGGCGCCGGCGCAGATCGCGGCTGTCCTCGAGGCCAACCGGCGGCGTGCCGGCAACGGCAATGGCAACGGCAACGGCGAGGGCGAGGAGCACGCCGCCGACGAGCCGTCCCACCAGGACGACGACGCGCCGGTGGACTCCGCGGTGGCCGGGGAGGTCAGCCCGGCGGAGAGCTGACTCCGCGCGCGAACTCGTCGACGACCGCGGCGCTGCGCTCAGGCTCCTCGTGGAAGAAGAGGTGGCCGGCGCCGTCGAACACCACCAGCGTGGCCCCGGGGATGCGCGCGGCCAGCGCCTGCGCGTTGGCGACAGGCATCACCGCGTCCTCGCTGCCGTGCATGACCAGCGTCGGCGCCGCGATGGCCGGGAGGCGGTCCCAGGCATCGTGGGCCCTGGATGCCTCCAACTGCGCCCGGAACGCGCGGCCGTCGACCGGCCGGGTGGCGCGGTCACGGATCTGTTCCTCGATGAACGCGGGCTGGGCCTCCTGGAAGCTCCGCGAGTAGAGGACGGTGCAGGCGATTCGGTATGCCTCCTCGGGGCTGCGCGCGCCCTTGCCGAGCAGCGCGTCGGTCGCCGCCGGGCCCGGCTCCTCGACGAGGTGGGCCGAGCCGGGACCGCTGGCGGCGAGCACCAGCGTCGCCACCCTGTCGGGGTACCCGGCCGCCAGCTCCTGGGCGACCATGCCACCGAAGGACGCGCCCAGCACGGTGGCACGATCGATGTGCAGGCCGTCCAGGACCGCGGACGCATCGCCCGCCAGCTGCCCGGTGGTGTACGGCCCGGCCGTGAACTCCGACGCGCCGATGCCGCGCTGGTCGTACACGGCGACGCGAAAGTGTGGGGTCAGCAGCGGCAGCAGCGGCGCGAAGACAACCCGCGTGGCGCCGAGACCGGGGATGAGCAGCAGCGGTGGCCCGTCGCCTTCCACGGTGACCGCCAACCGAGCTCCGTCGGGCGCGTCAACGAAGTTCTCGGTCATGCGGGCGGTCAGTCGACAGTGCCGGCCGGCACGACCCACCTGCACGGCTGGCCGGTGACCGACGCGATGAGGTCGAAGTCGGCGTCGTAATGGAGCACCCCGACGCCGAGCTGTTCGGCGGCTGAGGCGACGAGGAGATCCGGGATCTTGCGGCCGCGCTGGTTGCGGGCCGCGAGGAGGCGCTGAACCTGAAGCCCTCGCCGAACGTGCGTCGCGGTGGTCTCCACCTCGACAAAGGCGTCGAGTGCTTGGATGAATGCGTCCCACTCCTTCTGCGTTCGCGCTGAGCACCCGACCTCGAGGTCGCAGATCGTCAGACGTCCAAGGTCGCCGGCGGTCGCCAACGGCTCGACGGCTGCGCGCACCTCAGCGCAACCAATTCGCTTGATGACGCTGGTGTCGATGAGGAAGCTCAGCGCCACGCCTGGGCACGATCGTCGAGCTTGGCCTTGGACAGGACCTCGATCGCCTTGGAGACCCGCTGCTCTCGCTGCGATGTGGCCCGGCGCAGCGCCACGTTGACGGTGTCCTTGATCGTGTTGGTTCCGAGTTCGGCGCGGGCTGCACCGAGGGCGCCCTCGTCGACATCGATCAAATGCTTGGCCATGCCTTCAGTATATACGACAGGGGAGCTCGTATAGACCGTCGGGCCGTGAGTATCCATCTGGCCGTCAGGGGTGGTTGGGTTGAGCAGGTTTCTCTATGCAGGGCAACCCAAGATCTGCTAGTTTGGGTCGAGGTACCTACGATGGCCAGACGACCCAACACTGCAGGACAACCCAGGCGGGGTCAGCCCCACCAGCCTGAGAGCCTGGTCGGTCGGCCTTCGCGACACAGTCTCTACGGCCGGCTCGAAGCCTGTCTGGAGCATCGCCTCCCGTCACCGCTGGAAGCCGAGGGTCTCTGGGACGACCTGTGGGCCGCGGAGGCACACAACTCCACTGCGATCGAGGGCAATACGCTCGCTCTCAAGCAGGTGGAGGCGCTCCTGCTCCAAGGGCGATCGGTCGGGGGGAAGGAGCTTGCCGAGTACCTGGACGTCAGGGGATATGCCGACGCGGCCAGATGGGTGTATTCACAGGGTCTGGACCGCGGCGGCTGGACCGGAGGCGAGCTGGTCACGATGACCGAGGTCCGCGAGGTCCATCGGACAGCGCTGAATCTGGTTTGGGAGGTGGCTCCTCACCCCCTGGCCGGTCCGGACGAGTCAGCGGGCAGTTTCAGGCGCCATGACATCAGGCCGTTTGCGAAGGGGATGACGCCGCCAGGCTGGACGGATGTCCCAGCCGCCGTGAACGACTGGGTGGCCCGCGTCAATGCACCAATCCCGTCCGAGCAGCCCAGGATCGAGCGCATCGCGGCTGCCCATGCAGAGTTCGAGAGGATCCACCCGTTCCTTGACGGCAATGGCCGGGCCGGGCGCCTGCTCACCAACCTGATCCTGGTGAGGCTGGGATTCCCACCGGCAATCATCTACAAGCGCGACCGGCGTCGCTACCTCAATGCGCTGCGGCGAGCCGACCTCGGTGACGTGGGTCCGCTGGGCGAGCTGTTGGCGCGCGCAGTCCTTGACAACTACTACCGTTTGGTTGTGCCGGTGACGGCCGGCCCGCACACGATGGTGCCCCTCTCGGCACTGGTGACCCCTGAGGTGACTCCCCGAGCCCTGCGCAACGCCGCGTCCCGTGGCCGTCTGACCGCAACACGGGGGAGCGACGGGATGTGGCGCAGTTCGCGCAAGGCCGTCGACGCGTACGTGGCGAGTCGCTACCTGCGGACGGATCCGGCGGTCGCATCTGCCCGGGAAGCGGTCGAGGAGAAGGCGAATCGGCTGGCCCCGCCACCGCGAAGTCCGGGCCACGGCGCGGGTGACGGGCGCGGACCGGATGCCGCCGCGATCGCTGACGTCCCCATCGAGCCGGCGCCGTGGCGCTCGTCCGGTGAGGCCAGGGTGCGCCCGCTGCATGCCAGCTGTGCCAAGCGCTCTCCGTGGGGTGTATGGAAACCACCCGACGAGGCTGAGTATCTGAGAGGTGAACGCGAGGCCTGGGACTGACCAGACCCGGCCCCTGAGCCGGACTGTTGGTCACTCGCGGATCCCACTGCCTGGCCGACGCGCGGGAACTGCGGCCAACCGACCACCCTGCCCCAACGCCTGCGTCATCATCCCAGCGTGCGCAACGTCGACACCAAGAGCATGCGCGGCTACCAGGTGAAGTGCCTCGAGCTGACCGCGTCCGGCGCGCCTCACCTCGTCCACGTCTACGCGCGCACCCTGAGCCACTCACCGCGCGACCGGCTGCTGATCTTGGTTCGGCGCGCGGGCGGCGACGTCATCTCCCCGTGCCTGCTGATCCCCGAGGACGTCGTCATGGACATGGCGTTGCCCACCTCCGACGGTCGCCTTCTCCTCGAGGTCCAACCCCACGATCTCGGCCGGCTGGCCCCGTTCGGGCTGCCGCTCGAGCAGCTGCCAGCCCGCCTCGAGGAGTGATCGGACGTGCCGGCGCGCTTCTTCCTCGACACCCATCCTGAGAACGGTCGCGTCGTCATCGGCGGCGAGCTGGCGTCGCACCTGGCGCGCTCGCTGCGCATGCGCGTGAACGACACGCTGGTCGCGGTCGACCCCGGCGGCACCGAGCATGGCGTCCGGCTGGTCGGCGTGAGCGGCACCGTGGTCGAGGGTGAGGTGGCCTGGTCGCGACCGGTGACCGGCGAGCCCAGGCTGCGGGTCACGCTGCTCCAGGCGCTGCCGCGCGACCGCATCGAGGACTGCGTCGACATCGCGGTCCAGGCCGGTGTTGCTGCCATCGTTCCGGTGTTGACCGAGCGAACCCTGAGCCGGCCCGAGCCCGAGCGCATCGCCGCCCGTGTGCGCCGCTGGAACGCCGTCGCCCGCGAGGCCGCGCAACTGTCCGGGCGCGGCATCATCCCGCCCGTGCATGCCCCCGGACCGCTCGCCACCGCGCTGGACCACCTCGCCGCCGGCACCCGCGTGATCGCCTGCACCATCGAGCGGGAGGCGCCGCCCCTGGCGCAGCTCGACATCGAGCCGCAGGCACCGCTGGCGCTCTGCATCGGGCCCGAGGGGGGCCTCGGTGGCGCTGACCTGATGGCCTTGGACGAGAACGGTGCCGAGTGGGCTCACCTCGGCCCCCGCGTGCTGCGCAGCCGGTATGCCGGGGCCGTGGCCACGGCGCTGCTCCTCGCCGCGGCCGGTGACCTGGATCTCGCCGCAGCGCCAGCGCCGTGGTGAGCTCGCCGCCCGCGCCCGAGCCCGGTGTGTCGCCGCGCCGTGCGACCGCGGTCGGGGCGGTCGCGGGCCCGCTGCGCGTCGCCCTGACCGCGCTCGGCTGCAAGGTCAACTACGCGGAGATGGCCGACCTCGCCGGGCGTCTTGCCGCCGCGGGCTGCGAGGTGGTGCCCGACGACCAGCACGCCGACGTCCGAGTCCTCAACTCCTGCACCGTCACCGTGCAGGCCGACGCGACCACCCGCCAGCGGCTCCGCCGGCTGCGTCGCGACGACCCGGCGGCGCACATCGTCCTCACCGGCTGCAGCGTCGACGGCAACCCGGCGACGTATCTGGCCGTCGCCGCTGACGGCAGCCGCCGCCTCCCCGACGGGGTCGACGCGGTGTTCGGCAACGCCGAGAAGGACCGCGTCGCAGCGCACGTCATGCGCATCGCCGCGGCGCGTGGCCACGCGCACGCGCCGCCACAGCCGGTCTCGCTGCGCAGCCGCGCGTTCGTCAAGGTGCAGGACGGCTGCAACCACCGCTGCACGTACTGCTCGGTGTGGTCGGCACGAGGCGCCTCGCGGTCACTGCCGGTCGGCGACGTGCTCGACCGCGTCCACGCCGCCGCGGACGCCGGCCATGGCGAGGTGGTGCTCTGTGGCGTCGACCTCGGCTCGTACGGACGCGACCAGGGCACCACCCTGGCCCGGGTGGTGCACATGCTGCTCGAGCAGTCGGGCGACCGGCTGCGGGTCAGGCTGAGCAGTGTCAACAGCAATGACGTGAGCGCCGAGCTGATCGCGCTCAACGCCCATCCGCGGCTGTGCTCGCACTGGCACATGCCGCTGCAGAGCGGCAGCGACGCTGTGCTCAAGGCCATGCACCGCGGCTACCGTCGCGCCCAGTACCTGCGCGTGTGCTCAGAGTTGCGCCGTCTCGATCCCCACACGGAGTTCACCACCGACGTGATGGTCGGTTTCCCAGGTGAGAGCGAAGCCGATCATGCGGCCACCATCGCGCTCATCGAGGAGACCGGCATGCTCGCTGTGCACGCGTTCCGATACTCGCCGCGTCCCGGGACCCCGGCCGCCGAGCTCGACGGTACGGTCGCCGACGCCACCGCACGCCGGCGCAGCGCGGAGGTGCGCCGCACCGCGGCCGCGACCGGCGCGGCGCGCCGGCGGCGCGCAGTGGGCCGCCGCGAGGTCGTGGTCTGGGACCGCGTCGAGGACGGCACCGCGCACGGTTTGACCGCCGGGTACCTCGAGGTGTTGGCCGCCGCCGCGCCGGCGACGCGCCCGGGCGGCGAGTCGGCGGTCGAGCTGGTCGGCGTCGAGGGTGATGCCCTGCACGCTAGGCTGCTCGACCCATGAACGACTGCATCTTCTGTGCCATCGCCAAAGGCGACATCGCCGCCGACCGCGTTCACCAGGACGACGAGGTCGTCGCCTTCCGCGACACCAACCCGCAGGCGCCGACCCACATCCTGGTGATCCCGCGCGAGCACATCGACTCGGCTGCCGAGCTGACCCCGGCTCAGGACCCGCTGTGGGCCCGTCTCCTCCACGTGGCGCAGCAGATCGCCGACAGCGAGGACATCGACGAGAGTGGCTACCGCCTGGTCACCAACGTCGGTGTCAACGGCGGCCAGACGGTGCATCACCTACATCTCCACCTGCTCGGCGGACGGCCGATGACCTGGCCACCGGGGTAGGTGCTGCTCAGCCCCTGAGCGCGTCCTTGATGGTGTCGAAGAATCCCTTCCTCACCTCGGCCGGCATGCCGGTGCGTTCGCCGAGCTGCTCGTAGAGCTCGCGCTGCGCGCCACCGAGATGGGTTGGGATGACGACGTGCACGATGCAGAGCTGGTCACCGCGACGACCGCTGCGCACGTGCGGCACCCCCATCCCGGCGATCTTCAGGATGCGACCGTGCTGAGTCCCCGCCGGGACGTCGACCTCGTGCTCGCCGCTCGCGGTCGGCACCGTGATGCGGTCCCCAAGAACCGCTTGCGGGACGCTCACGGCGAGCTCGTAGAGCAGGTCCTGGCCGCGCCTCACCAGGTGCGGGTGCGGCGCGATCCGAAAACCGACGTAGAGGTCGCCGCGGTTGCCACCGCGTGGCCCGGCCTCACCCTGGCCCGCGTAACGCAGGGTCACGTCGTCGTCGACGCCGGGCGGGATGGTGATGTCGAGGGTCTGGCGCTCCTCAACCCGGCCCTGGCCACGGCAGGTGGGGCAGGGATGCTCGACCACGCGCCCCTCGCCACGGCAGCGCGGGCACGCGGTGACGTTGACCATCTGGCCGAAGATGCTCTGCACGGCGCGGCGCACCTGCCCGCTGCCGCCGCACTCGCTGCACGACGCCGGCTGTGTGCCCGGCGCGGCGCCACTGCCCGAGCAGTCCGCGCACGTGCCGCGGCGCGGCACCTCGATGGTGCGCGTCGCGCCGAACACCGACTCCTCGAAGCTGATGTCGACGTTCATGCGCAGGTCGGCTCCGGGTTGCGGCCCGGCTCGGCGGCGCCGCCCCGCGCCCGCCCCGCCGCCGAAGAACATGTCGAAGAGATCGAACGCCGAGTCGAATGAGAAGCCGCCGAAGTCCGGCATGCTGTCGCCGGCGTGGCCGAACGAGTCGTAGCGTTGTCGCTTCTGCGGGTCGCTGAGCACCGAGTACGCCTCGCCCACCTCCTTGAACCGCTCTTCGGCGCTCTTGTCACCCTGGTTGCGATCGGGATGGAACTGCATGGCGAGCCTGCGGTACGCCTTCTTCAGCTCCTCGCCGCTACAGGTGCGTTCGACGCCGAGCACCTCGTAGTAGTCGCGCTTCACCGTGGCCATCAGGGCCGCTCCGGGCCGGATCTCGGATGGGCGACGCGCACCAGCGCGGGGCGGAGCACGCGGTCGTGGAGGCGGTAACCGCGCTGCAGCTCGGCATCCACAGTGTCGACCTGGACGCTGTCACTCTCCTCGCCGCCGATGGCCTCGTGCACCGCCGGGTCGAAGGGCTGTCCGAGCGCATCGATGGGGGTGACGCCGAGGTTGGTCAGGGCGTTCTCGAACTCCCGCACCACCAGGCCGAGGCCGTTGATGAGGTCGTCGGGGCTCGAGTCGCCGGCGTGGCCGACGGCGCGCTGCAGGTTGTCGAGCACCGGGAGGAGGGCGCGGGCGGCGTCCTCGCTCGCGTACCGGGAACGGTCGGCCAGCTCCTGGTTCTTGCGTCGCCTGAAGTTCTCGAAATCGGCGGCCAGCCGCAGGTAGCGCTCGTCGGGGGCTGCCGGCGCCTCCTCAGCCGGCGGGGCCGGCTCCGCGGGCGGGGCTGCGGCGGGCGGCGCTTGCGCGTCAGCATGGGCAGCGGCGGCGGGCTCGGTGCGAGCGCGGTGGCTGCGGCGCCTCTTGTCCTCGACGTCGCTCATCCCAGTGTCCTGCTCAGCGTGTCGCCGACGCGCGTCGCGACATAGCGGACGCGCGGGGCCACCTGCGAGTACCGCATCCGCGTCGGACCAAGCACGCCCAGCGTGCCCCAGCGCTGCGCGCCGACTCGGTAGGTGGTCATCACCAGGCTGCACTGGCGCAGCTGTTCGAGGCCCGTCTCCCGGCCGATCATGATCTGAGTGCCGTGGTCGCTCTCGATGGCGGCGAGCATCTCACCGAGCACGCGCTCCTCCTCGAGCAGGTCGAGCACCTCCTGGAAACGGCCGACGTCGCCGAACTCCGGCTGGTGGAGGAGGTTGCGCACCCCGTCATGCACCACCAGGGTGTCCTGACCCGCGTCGACTGATTCCATGACAACGGCGATCGCCTTGATCGCCTCCGGCCACAGCGAGCCCGCCGGCTCGTCGGCGCCGAGGGCGGTGGCCGTGAGCT
Organism: Candidatus Dormiibacterota bacterium; assembly: GCA_036561525.1. Classification (GTDB taxonomy): domain Bacteria; phylum Chloroflexota; class Dormibacteria; order Aeolococcales; family Aeolococcaceae; genus Aeolococcus. The sequence continues at coordinate 13,096 of DATBPD010000070.1, forward strand.
CGCGAGACTCGCAGCCATCCAGAGCAGTGTTGAGGCGGTGGGCCAGCGCGCTCAGCTCAGCCTGGTCGCTGGCCCGGCCGAGCGCGATCGGCTGCTGGCGGATCAGGTTGCCGTCGAGCACCAGGAGCAGCAGGGCGTGGCAGGCCTCCAGCGAGATCAGGTCGAGATGCTTGAGCCGGGCGCCGAGGGCCCGCGGCGCGGTCACCATGCTGACCGCATCGGTCACCAGGGCCAGGGCGCGCGCGGCCATCTCCAGCACCTCTTCGAGCCCGGCGGGGAGCTGGGCGAAGAAGGGGTCCATCTGGCGGCGCACCGCGGCGGGCACGGCTTCCTCCTCCATGAGGAAGTCGACGTAGTAGCGGTAGCCGAGGTCCGACGGCACCCGACCCGCGGACGTGTGCGGCTGGAGAAGGTAGCCGACGTCGACGAGGTTGGCCAGCTCGTTGCGGATGGTCGCGGACGACCATGAAGCGAGGTGCACCGCCAGCGCGTGCGACCCGACCGGTACACCCGTGCGTGTGTAGTCGGAAACCACAGCCTTGAGGATCTGCTGCTTGCGCAGGTCGAGGGTGATTGGGACCGGTGTCTCCAACGCGCACTCCTCCACCACGTCCCGCCGTGGCGGGCCTTAGCACTCCTTCTGTTCGAGTGCTAAATGCTACCACTCGCCGGGCTGACCGACCGGAAACCAGCTTCGCCGCGACCCGATTCGCGGAGGAGTTCGAGCACCTCCCGCGCCTTCCACGACTCCATGGCCAAGGCTGTCGAACGCGTCAGGCCGGCACGAATGAGGTCCTCGACGACCGGAGCGGGTGGCGGCTGGTGGACGGGGAGGCGGCTCATCTGACCCAGATCGTCCGGGATTCGACGACAGACTTCCAGCCCCTCAGCAACATCGTCACTCGGACGTCTGGCTCCGGGGTGAACCGTCTGCCGAGCCGTTACAGCGCGCCACAGCCGCGCCGGCGACGGCGACGCTCAGGCACAGCGAGCGGCCAGACGGACGGCCAGCTGGTTGAGCACATCCTCACCCGCACGAGTGACCCGCGCCCGCGTTCCGTCGAGGACCAGGAAGCCGGCACCGGCCAGCTCACGCGCCTCCGCCAGCACGTCGTCGCGGTCGAGGCGGACGCCTTCGCTGAGCCGTAGGCCGAGCATGATCGACTCCTCGGCGCGCATGGTGGCGTCGATCCACTCCAGGTTGCGAAACGCCAGCGGCGCAGCGGTGACGGCCTCGACGTAGCCCTCGACGCTGCGGCCGTGCTCGTAGCGGAAGGACAGCGCCCGCGGCGGTGGCTCGATGCGCAAGCCGGGGGCCATTGCCGCGGGGAGGTGGCCGTGAGCACCGACCCCGGCGGCCGCGTAGTGTCCGTTGCGCCAGTACACGAGGTTGTGACGGCAGTTGCGGCCCCCGCGCGCGAAGTTGCTCACCTCGTACTGCGCGTAGCCCGCAGCCGCGAGGGTGTCGAGGGCGATGCGGTGCTGGCGCAGGGCGCTGTCGGCGTCGACCACGCGGACGCGGCCGGCGGCAACCGACTGATGCAGCGGGGTCCCGTTCTCCACGGTGAGCTCGTAGCACGAGACGTGGTCGGGGGCCGCGCCGATGAGGGCCGCGAGCGACGCCTCCCAGCTGCGGTCATCCAGCCCGGGCACGGCGTAGATGAGGTCGCCGCTGACGTTGTCGAAGCCGGCGGCGCGAACCTCGTGGAGCGCAGCGATGGCGCGGTCGGCGTCGTGAACCCGACCGAGGAACGCGAGGACGTCGGGGTGGGTGCTCTGGACGCCGACGCTGACACGGTTGAAGCCGGCGGCCAGCCAGCTCTGGGCGCGCCGCATCGACGAGCTGGACGGGTTGACCTCGAGGGTGACCTCGGCGTCGCTCGACACCGCGAAGGACGCCCGCACCTCGGCCATCAGCGCGGCGAGCAGGTCGAGGTCGAGCAGGCCGGGGGTGCCGCCACCGCAGAAGATGCTGTCGAGCACGCAGCCGTCGAGCACCTCGCCCAGCGCGCGCAGCTCGGAACGGAGCGCCGCGACGTACTCGTGCTGGCCGCGGGCCCCGGCCACCGACACGAAGTCGCAGTACTCGCACTTCCGCTCACAGAAGGGGATGTGGATGTACAGCGCGCTGACCATTGGATCCTCGACGGTCGTCATTGGACCCACACTGTACGTCCACGCCGCTTGCGCCAGCCGAAGCGGCACGGACACGAGACCTCGTCGGAGCGCGCTACAGCAGGTGGACCGGCGAGTTGGCGTAGTTGACAGAGATGGTGAACGTGTCAGTAGCGGTGCCGCCGCTTTGGGAGTAGTGCATCCCCCAGTACGCGCCGCCCGCCCCGGTGTAGTTGGATGGGATCTGCAGCTGGAAGAGCAGCCAGCGGCCGTTGAAGAAGGTGGCTCCGCGGCCGGCGCAGCCACCAGCGATCGGGTAGGTGTTGACGAGCGCGTCAGTACCGACCGGTTGCACGGCGGGGTTCGCGCAACCGTCCGCATTCCCGTTGGGGGCCAACAGGTTGTTGATGGTCAGTGGGGTGTTCCGGCTGGCCCCGAGATCGAAGACCTTGACTCCCGTCGACGTGGTGAACCTGCAGGGTGCGGGACCCCCGCAACTCGTCGCATCCGGGTTCTCGATCGAGATCGAGTTCGCCCCACTGACGTCGCCGACATCGAAGACGTAGAAGTTGATGGTCTGGCCGGCGTAGTCGGCGGGGAGCTGGAACAGCGGGATGGAGAACCCCGAGGTCCCGGCGGTGCTGATCGGCGTGTACACCGCGAGCTCGTCGAGGGCCGACGCCTGGCAGCCGGGGTCGACGCACAGCGCGCCTGACGCGCTCGCTGATGTCGCGAGCTCAACGGCGTACCCCTTGTGTGCGCGTGAGCACTTGGAGGCGCCGGCATCATCCGCCGGGCGCAATCCCTGCCAATCCAGCATGTCGGCACGGAGCCGGTACGAGCCCGGAGGAAGTGAGCCCCCGGCAAGCGACTTGAACACATGGAAGATGTTGTATTTTCCGCCGGCGCCCCAGGCGTATGAGGCAACTGGTGGCACTCCCACATCGACCCACTTGTGGTAAACGCCACTGACCACGTTGGCCATGATTGCGGCTGGCAGAGTCTGCCCGTTGGCCACGTCCACGATGCTGGTGACTGAACCGCCACTGATTGTCATGTTCAGCGGGTCGACGACGACCTGGCTGAGTGGCGTGTCGCTGCTGTGGTCGAAGCGGTCATTGACCTGGAACACCGTGTACTCCATCGCGGAATATTGGTCGGTGTACGCGTTGCCCGAAAAGCTCGAATCCTGCTCGTGCATGTTGACGCCGGAGATCGGCGAGTTGGAGCCGCCGTCCGGAGCGAAGGCAGGGTTGTAGACCATCGCGTATCCCGCGGGGACGGCTGAGGGCACCGTGAGGGAGAAGTTGTACCCACCGCCTTCGGGCAACCTGTTGTAACCCGCGCCGGTCAGCGTGGAGTCGGAGACGTCCGTGCCCAGCGTGGCGCTCAGCGTGTGAACATCCGTCGAAGTACCCGTGGACGCCGCCGGCGTCTCGGTGTGGTTGGAGCCATCAGGGTTCTTGCAGGTGATGTTCACCTGCGTGTTGTAGGGATCGTAGGCGTCACCCTCGCTGCGATCGTTGGCGTAGCCCTCCGAGCGAAGAATGTACGGGTATGAGGCCGAAGTGCTCAGCTGGTCCACGGTACTGCCGAGCTGCGCGCCCGGCTGGCCAAGGGAGATCGGCGGCAGGAAGAACGCGGTGTCGGTCGCGGTGACCTGGTGGTCTCCGAAGCCGAGGACGTGGAGGAATGTTGGCTGCACCCAGGCAGTGACCTGCACGGTGAGCTTGTTGTCCTCGCACGCGGGCGCCGGCGACGCGCCACAGCCGGATGGGTAGCGTGCGACGGTGACCGTCACCGGGTGGCCGTTGACAGTGCTGCCGTTGGCGAGGCCATCCCGCGCCGTGGCGGCACATGCCGCGGTGCCGGCAGCCCCGCCGCATGTGCTGTTGCTGGGTGCTCCGGCCGGGAACCCGCCGGGCATGTACGGCACGCCGGCAAGCGCCGCGGATGCAGCGGCCCGCTCGGATCCGTTGTAGGTGAAGTACGACAAGCCGGCGTCGACGGCGAGCCCGGTGGCGGCGAAGAGAACCACGGCGATGAGCGCGAAGATCGGCACCACCTGTCCGCGACTGGACCGGCGTGACGTGCGCGGCGCGCCTGTATCTCGACGGGTCACTTCTATGCTCCTGACTCGGACGGCGCGAAGCACATGGTTGCGTACTGCGACGCCTGGATATTGAAGAAGGTGATCGGCGCGGATGCCTGGAATGTGAAGACCAGGCGCACCCCGATGGCCAGCTCGTTGGGATGCTTCTGGAGGCGGTCATCGAGCTTGTATCCAGCTCCGCCCTGCAATGTCCAGGTGCCGCTCACCAGCTTGTAGACGTCGACGGGGTCGCCGTTGCCCGGCTTGTAGTCACCACCGATGTACGGCGCCGTGTCGCTACAGATCTTGGTGGCATTTGTGCACGCCCCGGACGAAGTACAGGGGTTGTAGATGTCGATCTCATCGAGCGACTTCACGTTCTGCATGCTCCTGGCGATCGTGGCCACCGCGGTGTTGATGTTCTGGTCGACGGCACACGGGTCCTGGGGGTCGCCGCTGGTGACCATGCAGGACGCGCTCAGCGCCAGGGTCGTTCCATATCCATAGTTGCCGACCTCCGCACCGAGGCGGCTTCCTGCCCTGGTCGCCTGACCCGCCACGTTCATGTCAGAGATGAACGCACCGGCGGTGTAGACGCCCATGAAGAGAAGCAGGCAGACGGGCAGGACGAGGCAGAGCTCGACCAGCGACTGGCCCTTCTGCGCGCGTTGTCTGCGGCTCATGTTCCGGGTGAGTTCTCCGGTTCGAGCCGAAACGTCTTGGTGGTTGTCAGAGTGATGTTGGGCGCGATCCCAGTCAAGAACCGGTACGTGTAGGTGACCTTCAGGCCGACGAACGAGCTCTCTCCGTTGGTCACGTCACGAGCCGACGGCGGCCACGGAGGACACTGAGACGGGTCGACCGAGGCCAGGCACGTGCCATTGATCACCACGATGGTCGGTGTGGGCCCCGGGCTACCGAACTTGTACTGATTGACGCATGGCTGGCCGGGCACTCCCAGGACCACGCAGTCGGATTGAACTGTCGGGGTACCGTCCGCGTTGGTGCTGAAGCCGTCTTTGGTGGCGTTGGTCACCAGCTCCTCGACGTCGATCTCCGAGACCTTCACCAGAGAGGTGGTCTCCAGCCCGGCTGAGGCCGCCATCCGCTGCATCGAGGTGATGTCGGCCGTGGAGACGCGACCCAGGCTGGCGACAGAATTGCTCCCGATCGTCGTTGCTTGATCCACGGCGTTGACGCTGAAGAGCAGGAATCCGCCGTCGATCATGGCGAACACCGTGAAGAGGAACACCGGCGCGACCAGGGCGAATTCCACCAGCCCCTGGCCGTGCTTCGAGAGCTGCCCTCTCCGGGGCGCGTGCACAGGACGAGACCGCGCGAAGCGCATGGGCCACATCATCCGGGCGCCAGGGGCGCTCGCCGCCGCCATCGGTGATCTTGTTACACGCGCTTCGCAACGCCGTGAGGCGTGACCCTGCGACCGTGTGCCGTGAGGGACTCAGCGGGGGCTTGGCCGGAACCGCGACCGGGGTCTGCTGATCAGCGCCGCGAGCGCGGGCCCGCCTTGGCTCGGTCCTTGGAGGCGGCTGCGCCGCGGGATCCAGAATCGGCGCGGCGCTCCAGCATGCGCTTGCGGGCGCGCCGGCCCGGGGCGCTGAGGATGCGCTGCAGCCCGGGGAAGAGCTGCACGGTGACCAGCATCGCCAGGACGTCGGCGAGGACGATGCCCAGCGCGTCCTTGGTCGCGAGCTTGTCGATGAGCTGATCGGTGTTCAGCGCACCGGACACTGCGGGATGGACGAAGATCGAGGTGAGCAGCAGGGCGAAGAGCGCGAAGACCGCACCGATCGACAGCGACTCGAGCATCCGCAGCATCCGCGGCTGGTGGGTGACGACCTTGGCGAGGGGCATGAGCAGCACGCAGCCCGCCAGCACGAAAGGCGCCTGGAAGAAGAAGAGGTCGACCACCAGCAACCGCTGGCGGTGGCCGATCAGGTGGAAGACCAGGCCGACGACGAGTTGCGCGGCAAACGACATCGCCAGGAGAACAAGCAGCCCGAACCGGCTCCAGTGCGACTCGTCGTCGAGAGCGGAGCGGCGCACCTTCGCCGCTGGAGCGGTCAGCGGCGCAACCACCACCTCTGCAGGCGCCCGTGCCGCCCCGGCCCGTCTCGCGGGGCGGGCGGGGGCGGCGGGGCGGCGTCGCTTCTTCTTGGCCATGTCTACTCGTCCAGCTTGAGCACGGCCATGAAGGCCTCCTGGGGAATCTCCACGTTGCCCACGCGCTTCATGCGTTTCTTGCCTTCCTTCTGCTTCTCGAGCAGCTTGCGCTTGCGGGTGATGTCGCCGCCGTAGCACTTGGCGAGAACGTCCTTGCGCATCGCCGACACCGTCTCGCGGGCGACGATCTTGCCGCCGATCGCCGCCTGGATGGCAACCTCGAAGAGCTGGCGGGGAATCAGCTTGCGCAGGCGCTCGGCGAGCTTGCGCCCCTGGGTGGCGGCCTTGTCGCGGTGCACGATCATCGACAGGGCATCGACGCGCTGGCCGCCGACCAGGATGTCGAGCTTGACGAGCTTCTCGGCACGGAAGCCGGTGATCTCGTAGTCGAGCGACGCATAACCGCGGCTGCGCGACTTGAGCTGGTCGTAGAAGTCATGGATGATCTCGCCGAGCGGCAGGTCGTAGATCAGAGCCACCCGGTCGCCGGGCTGGTACTGCATGTCCAGCAGCTCGCCGCGGCGGTCCTGGCACAGCTCCATGAGCGGCCCGACGTAGTCCTTGGGGACGAAGATGGTGGCCCGCGTCCTCGGCTCTTCGATGACATCGATGGTGGCGGGATCGGGCAGCATCGCCGGGTTGTCGACGGCCACCATCTCGCCACCGCGCAGACGGACCCGGTACTCGACGGTGGGGGCAGTGGTGAGCAACTCGAGGTCGAACTCGCGCTCCAGCCGCTCCTGCACGATCTCCATGTGGAGCAGCCCGAGGAAGCCACAGCGGAAGCCGAAGCCGAGCGCCACGGACGACTCCGGCTCGTAGACCAGAGAGGCGTCGTTGAGGTTGAGCTTCGACAGCGCCTCCTTGAGCTCCTGGACGTTGTCGGAGTCGATCGGGAAGATGCCCGCGAAGACCATCGGAGTCACTGTCCGGTAGCCGGGCAGAGCCGCCGGCGCGGGGTTCTCGGCGTCGGTGACGGTGTCGCCGACCTTGCTGTCGCGGACATCCTTGATCGATGCGATCACGTAGCCGACCTCGCCCGGGCTGAGCGAGCGCATCGACGTCGGCTGCGGACGGAACACGCCGACCTCGTCGACGACGAAGTCCTTGCCGGTGGCCATCATGCGGATGCGCTGACCCTGGCGGACCACGCCGTGCATGACGCGCACGTAGACGATGACGCCGCGATAGACGTCGTACTTGCTGTCGAAGATCAGGGCCTGGAGCGGAGCGCTGAGATCACCCGAGGGTGGCGGGACCCGGGCGACGACGGCCTCGAGGATGGCGTCGATGCCGATGCCCTGACGCGCGCTGGCCAGCAGCGCGCCGTCGCCGGGAAGGCCGATGACATCCTCGATCTCCTGGCGGACCAGCTCCGGGTCGGCCGCCGGCAGGTCGATCTTGTTGATCACCGGGATGACCTCGAGATCGGCCTCGAGCGCCGCGTACACGTTGGCCAGCGTCTGGGCCTCGATGCCCTGCGACGCGTCGACCACCAGCAGCGCGCCCTCGCACGCCGCCAAAGAGCGTGATACCTCGTAGGCGAAGTCGACGTGCCCGGGTGTGTCGATGAGGTTGAGCTGGTAGGTCCTGCCGTCGGCGGCGGTGTGGTCGAGGCGCACCGCCTGCGCCTTGATGGTGATGCCGCGTTCGCGCTCGAGGTCGAGGGTGTCGAGCAACTGGTCCTGCATATCGCGCATCGCCACCGTGCCGGTCCGCTCCAAAAGGCGATCGGCGAGGGTCGACTTGCCGTGGTCGATGTGGGCGATGATGCAGAAGTTGCGGATCAGCTCGAGGGGCTTGCTGGGCACGAAGCGCCACTCTAGCCGGGGCAGCCCCCGCGGGCGATAATCCTCGCCATGCCCAGCCGCAGGCGTGCGACGACAGCTCGGCCCGTCGCCCCTGATCCGACAGGCGGCAAGCGGGCGCTGGTGCTCTGCGGGGGAGGCATCACCGGGCTGACCTACCAGATCGGCGCCCTGCGGGCGCTCGACGACCTGTTGGTCGGCAGCACCGTCAACGACTTCGACATCTACGTCGGCACCAGCGCCGGATCGATGATCGGCGCCCTCCTCGCCAACGGGATCACGCCGACGGACATGGCGCTGGGGCTGGAGGGCAGCAACGAGATGCTCCGCCCGCCGACGCCGTGGGGCATCTACCGCCCCAACATCGCCGAGGCGGTCACCCGCCTGTTCAAGCTGCCGCGACTCTCCCGGGAGATCGCCTGGGAGCTGGCCAGGCACCCCGGCAAGCTCAATCCCGTCGACATCGTCGGGATGCTCGGCCCGCTGCTGCCATCGGGCATCTTCAGCAACACGGAGTTGGTGCGCTTTCTCGAACGCCTGCTGGCCCGCGCGGAGTACAGCAACGACTTTCGCCGCCTCGACGCTGAGTTGCACATCGTGGCCTGCGCGCTCGACTCCGGCCAGCGCGTGGTGTTCTCGCGGTTCAACAAACGTGCCCACGTCCCGATCTCGCTGGCGGCGGCGGCGAGCACCGCGATCCCGATCCTGTTCCGCCCGGTGCGCATCGACGACGTCGACTACGTCGACGGCGGCATCAAGGGCATCTCGGCGATCGACGTGGCCGTCGACCGCGGCGCCACCCTGATCGTCGCCATCAACCCCATCGTCCCCGTCGACATGCGCAACCTCCACCCTCCCACCGGGGTGCGCGACCTGCTCGGCGACCACCTCGCCGACCTCGGCATGCGCAGTGTCTACAACCAGGTCTTCCGCGGCATGCTCCATGACGGGTTGCTCGACCACATCAAGCTGGTGCGCCACCACCATCCCGACGTCGACATCCTTCTCATCGAGCCGCGTCCGGATGACGAGAAGATGTTCTTCCACGAGCTGATGTCCTACAGCGCCCGCCTGATGGTGCTGCAGCACGGCTACGAGTCGGTGAGCAATGGCCTCTACGACAGCTGGGGCTACCTCCGCCGCATCCTGCCCAAGCACGGAATCCACATCTCGCGGCGCAACATCGAACGCAAACCCGTGCAGGTGCCGCTGGAGAGCTACCGGATGCCCAACCTGCTCAGCCGGCTGATGCGTCAGACGGTGTTCGCGCGGCGGCCGTCCCTGGCGGTGGTGGACGACGAGGACGAGGCGGTCTGATCACCCCCGCGTGTGCGTCGCGGTCGGCTAGCTCTCGTCGCGCTGCACGGCGCGCTGCATCAGCTCGCCGAGGTCGACGTTGCGCTTGGTGCCGGCCACAGCGGGCTTGACACGATGGGCGAGCACCGCCGGTGCCACGCGCTCCACGTCCGCGAAGGTGGCGCGGTCGCGGTTCTCATAGGCGGCGAGCGCCTGCGCACTCTTGCGGGTGACGATGTCGGCGCGATGGCCGTCCACCTCGAGCTCGATCCCGATCGCGGCGATGCCGACGAGGATGTCGCGGTCGATCTCGACGTCGGGCAGGCTGCGGATGGCCCGGGCGATCCGCTCCGCCTCGGCGGTCTCCCGCGCCTCGTAGCTGAGCGCGAACGCCTCAGGGTCCTCCTCGAACTCTTCGCGACGCTCGACGATCTCGACGCGCTGCATCACGTCGCGGATCCCGGCGACGTCGACGCACAGCCCGAAGCGATCCAGCAGCTGGGGGCGAAGGTCGCCCTCCTCGGGGTTCATGGTGCCGACCAGGATGAAGCGGGAGGGGTGTGACACCGACACGCCCTCGCGTTCGACGGTGTTGAGACCCATGGCGGCGGCGTCGAGGAGAACGTCGACGATGTGGTCGTCGAGGAGGTTGACCTCGTCGACGTAGAGGATGTTGCGGTTGGCCTCGGCGAGCACGCCGGGTTCGAAGCGCTTCTCGCCGGTCTTGATGGCCGCCTCGATGTCGATGCTGCCCACCACCCGGTCCTCGCTGGCATTGATGGGGAGCTCGACGACGCGCATCTGGCGCACTTCCCGGGGGAGGTCTTCGCCGGCGGCGACGCGTGTGCTGCAATCTGCGCACTGCTGCTCGCCGGCATCCGGTGGGCAGCCGAAGTGACAGCCGACGACGACATCCTGCTCCGGGAGAAGCCGTGCCAGCGCGCGGACGGCGGTGGACTTGGCCGTGCCCTTCTCGCCACGGATCAGCACGCCGCCGATGGCGGGGTTGATGGCGTTGAGCACCAGAGCCTGGCGCATCGGCTCCTGGCCGACGATGGCAGTGAACGGGAAGACGGCGCGACCTGCCTGCATCCGGGCATTGTCGACATTCGAGGGGGAAACAGGTTTTCCCCTCGCGCACCCCTACTCAGCGGTGTCTGCTCTTGCGAAAATGAATTCGCCTGCTCCGACGGGATTCAGCGAGAGCGCAGGCTGCGCTCGACGCCGGCCAGGATGGCTCCTTGACTGAGGTCGTACAGCCCGAGGTACTCGCCGCTGGAACGCTCGGCCAGGTCGAGGCAAGCGTTGAAGCCATAGCCCCCGCTGAACAGCGGCGATCGCGACGGCTGGCTGGGCGCGGCGGCGCCGACGCGCGGCAGCGGGGTGGCAGCGATGTGGTCACGCGCCGAATCGATGACCAGCATGCGCACATGCTCATTGCCGATCTGCGTCGCCAGCCGCTGAGCCTCGAGCAGGGGCTCCTCGCCGAACAGCGAGATGTTGCCCCGACCGTCGCTGATGAGCACGATCAGCGGGTAGACAGAGGACTCGCGCAGCCGCTCGGTGCGCACCACCCGCAGCCCGGCGACGAGACCGTGGGTCAGCGGGGTGGTGCCACCCACTGCCAGCCGCTGCAGACGTTCCTCCGCGAGGTCGACGCTCGAGGTCGGTTGCAGCACCACGCGGGCGCTCCGTCCCGAGAAGACCACCAGCGACACCTTGTCGCGACGGACGTAGGCATCGCGCAACAGCGACAGCACCGCTCCCTTGGTGGCCTGCATACGCTGCTCGGCGTCCATCGACGCGCTGGCGTCGACGACGAAAACGATCAGCGTGCCGGTGCGGCGCCGGCGAACCTTCTGCCTGAGGTCCTGGCGCTCGAGGTGCAGTGCCGGTGCGTCGACGATCCCCGATGCCGCGGCCTCGCTGCGACGGCGCCGCTGGTGGGGAGCGGCGGCACGGACGGTTGCGTCGATCGCGACGTCGGTGGTGTGGTCGGTCTGCACGGCGCGCACGTAGCGTCCTCGCCGATCCTTGCTGCGGGCCTGGGCGCGCTTGCCGGTGGCTCTGCGGGTGCGCCGATCGCGGGGCAGGCTGATCTTGCGCACCGAGAAGAGGTCGCCGGCAAAGAGCTGCGGCTGGGCTGACGACGCGGAGTCCGCCGCGCGGGCCTCGTCGCCCCGGGACGAGCCCGTGCCCTCCTCTGCCGCGGACGCGGAGTCCTGGGCGACCTGCGATTGCTCAGCGTCCGCGGAGGTTTCCGAGTCGGCGGCAGCCGACTCGGCGTTGCGACGCAGCTCCTCCATGCGCTCTGACGCGGCGTCAGTGGGCGACGTGCTGGCGCTGCTGCTGTCGTGCGCCGGACGGTCGCGGCGGCGGTGGGCCAGGGCCAGCTCCGCGGCGGTGATGACGTCCTCGGCGGTCACCGCCATCGCCTCGACTGCCGTGACCGGGTCCGTGCCACCAGCGGCCATCAGCGCCTCCGCCTCGCGCCAGGCGCACACCGTCTGCGCCGTCCTGCTGATGACGATGTCGGCCCGGTGACCGACGGCGCCGGCGTCGACGCAGATCAGCGCGATGAACTGGCGCATGGCCTTGGGGATGCGCACCAGCGGCAGGAGCTCGGTGGCACGCGCGATGACCGCGCGGAGCGTGCGCTGCGCGGTGTTCTCCTCGTCCGACCGCGCGGTGAGGTGGCGCGACGCGCGCTCCATGACGCGAACCCGGTCGCCGAGCGCCTGCAGCCCACCAACGTCGACACAGAGGCCAAACCGGTCGAGAAGCTGCGGGCGCAGCTCCCCTTCTTCGGGGTTCATCGTGCCCACCAACATGAGGCGGGCGGGGTGCGACAGCGATACCCCCTCACGCTCAACGGTGTTGACGCCCATGGCGGCGGCATCGAGCAGGACGTCGACGAGGTGATCGTCGAGGAGGTTGACCTCGTCGACGTAGAGCAGGTTGCGATTGGCAGCGGCGAGCAGGCCGGGCTCGAAGCGCCTCTCGCCTCGCTTGATGGCGGCCTCGACGTCGATGCTGCCCACCACCCGGTCCTCACTGGCGTTGACGGGCAGCTCGACAAGCGTCATCCGGCGCGTCTCGCTGTGCAGAGCCTCACCGGCGTCGGCGCGCGCCCGGCACTCGTCGCAGAGAAGCGCAGGCGCTCCGGGGTCGCAGTGGAATCGACAGCCCGCCACCACGTCCACATCGGGGAGCAGCTCGGTGAGGCCGCGAACCGCCGTCGACTTGGCCGTGCCCTTCTCCCCGCGGATCAGCACACCACCGATCGCGGGATTGACCGCGTTGAGCAGCAGCGCACGCTTCATCGCGTCCTGCCCCACCAGGGCGCTGAATGGCAGGACACCGGCTCGTTCGCTCATCGCTCCCATTCTTGCAGGATCAGCAATTCTGTTCGAGCCGGTATGCGAAAGCGTCACCCGGGGTGAGCAGGAAAAGATCACCATTGCCGAGCTTGAAGATCTGCCAGTTGCCCGAGTGGTCGAGCGCGTGCCCTGTGGGCGCCGGCGGATGCGCCTGGCGGCTCACCTGCACGTAGACGCCGCCCAGGTAGGAGATCACCGCCGGCGCATCGTTCGGGTATTGGACTGTGATGGCACAAACCCCTGGCGCGGTGGTCTGGAAGCTGAGCAGCGCGGTATCCGGGTGGCCGGGCACCCACGTCGGTTGCGTGCTGGTGTCGCCGCACCCAGCGAAGGCCAGCGACATGGCGATGCCGGCGATGACGATCAGCGCCCTCGCGCCGGGCCGGGCTGGGCGTGGCGAGGAATTGCCGGCGCGCCTCACCTACGAAGGTCGGCGGCCACCGCCCGCACCTGGTCGGAGTCGAGAGCGGCCGTCGCCCGGAGGACGGGGTGATCGACGACGACGGAAGCCGGGCCGCCCTCGAGAAGGCTGCGTCGCTGTGCCTCGTCGACCGCGAACACCAAGCGCCAGGCTCCTGGGCCGCTCTCCGCTCTCTCCGGCCGCGCGCTCACCCGGGCGCCGGACAGGTCGAGCGACACCGCGCTGCTGAGGTCGCCAAGCTCGGCGAGCCGGTCGGCCAGAGCGGCGGGGTCGGCGATGTCGAGGTACAGGGTGGCGGCGATCTCGTCATCGCCCACGACCATGTCGGCGAACGCCGCGGTCTCGGCGGCGATCCGCTGCTCGTCGGCGACGCGCTCGGCTCGGAGCAGCTCCTCGAGCGACGCGCGGACGGTGTCGCCCGCCTCGAAGACGAGCACAAGGTCGGCGCCCAGGCTGACCCGGCGGCTCGACGCCGACTCGGCGAGCCGAGATCGATTGGCGGCGCGCTCGGCCTCATAGGCGGCGCCGGTGCGCACCTCACCGCGGCCCAGCCGATGCCCACTCATTCGCCGGTCGCCGCCGCACGGCTGAGCACGCCGAGATGCACGGTCTCGGCGCCGACCAACGATTCGAACCAGTCGGCGACGTCGCTGCTGCCGTCGCGCCGGGCGGCCGCGGCGAGCTCGCGGTAGCGCTCGATCGCCGCCTCCTCGGCCTCCACGACCGCCGCGAGGTCGCCGGCGGCATCACCACCACCGGCGAGCGGGTCGCCCCTCTCCTCGAGGAACTCCAGATGGCCGAAGGCCTGGCTGGTCTCGCCCTCGGCGACCGAGCGCAGCACCGCGGCGACGTCAGCACGGCCTTCGACGTCGGCGCGACGCGCGTAGAAAAGGCAGCGAACCACGCTCTCGGCCTCGCGGCCGAAGGCCTCGCGAAGCAGGCTGGTGAGATCGCCGCGCTTGGTGGGCACGCCCGTCCCCTTCGTCATCCGCTGGTCGTGTCCCCGAGCGTACCCGTTCGCGATCCGTCACGAGCAGACGGGCCCGAGCGGGAAATCCGACCATTTCGGTATTATTTCGCCCCTCATGGCCAACGTTCGCTTCGACCGCAGCGCCCTCAAGGTCGGCCAGGTGATCCTCATCGGGGGCCTGGTGGTGGGGTGGCTGGTGGCACTGGCCCAACCGACGGCAGCGGTTGCCCTGCCGATTTTCGCCGTCATGCTCCTCGGCGGCGCGCTGTCGCAATCGACCAGCCTGCCGCGGGCTCTGTACGTCGGCGTGCTCAAGCCGCGTGGCTTGGTGCGCCCGCGCGTGCGTGTCGAGGACCCGGCGCCACACCGGTTCGCCCAGCTTGTCGGCGGGATCTTCCTGGTGGCGGCGAGCATCACCGCATTCGCCGGCCACCTCACCGTCGCGTGGACCCTTGGCTGGATCGTGATCGCGCTCGCCTTGCTCAACTTCGCCTTGGACATCTGCGTGGGGTGCATCGTGTACGCCCAGCTGGTCCGCGTCGGGCTGTTCCCCATCTCGCGCCGACGCATCGTCACCGGCTGACCATGGCGCCGGTGCTGCTCGCCCCGCTCGCAGCCGTCGCCGTGATCGCCGTGGCCGTGGCCGTGCTCACGTTGCAGCGCGCCTCGCAGCGGCGCCTGGTCGGGCGCGCGGCCCCCGCGGTCGCCGGTGCGTTTCCCGACATCCTCTACTTCACCGGCAAGAGCTGCACTGTCTGCCACGTCGCCCAGCGACCCGCCCTGAAGCGCCTGCACGAGGAGATCACCGACCTGCAGGTCACCGAGATCGACGTGGGCGTCGATCCCCAGGCGGCGCGCGCGTACCGGGTGATGACCCTGCCGACCACGGTGGTCCTCGACGCTGCCGGACGGGTCAGCGCTCTCAACGCCGGCTTCGCCGCGGAGACGCAGCTGCGCACCCAGGTCCAAGCGGCCCGGGCGAGCACGGCGCCGGAGGCGGTGGCGTAGCCCACGGCCCAGTCCGGCCGCGTGCTTCAATCGTGCGGTGAGCACCACGAACGCCGCACGCGCCCGCCCAGCGTTGCCCTCGGCCAGTGACCTCTACGACGTCGACGGCCTGCTGAGCGACGACGAGCGGCTGATCCGCGACACCGTGCGCTCGATGGTGCGTGAGCGTGTTCTCCCGGTGATCGCAGACCACTTCGAGGCGGGGACCTTCCCCCGAGAGCTGGTCGCCGAGGTCGCCTCACTCGGCCTGCTCGGCATGCATCTGACCGGCTATGGCTGCGCCGGCAGCACGGCGGTTGCCTACGGCGTGGCATGTGAGGAGCTCGAAGCCGGCGACAGCGGGCTGCGCTCCTTCGTGTCGGTACAGGGATCGCTGGCGATGTTCCCGATCCACGCCTACGGCACCGAGGAACAGAAACACAAGTTTCTGCCAGAGATGGCAGCAGGCTCGATGATCGGGTGCTTCGGGCTCACCGAAGCAGACGCTGGCAGCGACCCGGGTTCGATGCGCACGGTGGCCCGCCGCAGCGGCGACGGCTGGGTGCTCAACGGCACCAAGATGTGGATCACCAATGGATCGGTCGCCGACGTGGCGGTGGTCTGGGCAACCACCGACGATGGCGTGCGCGGCTTTCTCGTGGAGCGTGGCACGGCAGGCTTCACGGCGAGCGACATCCACCGCAAGCTGTCGCTCCGCGCCTCGGTGACCAGTGAGCTGCGTCTCGACAATGTGCGCCTGCCGGAGACAGCGGTGCTCCCGGGCGTCACCGGCCTGCGCGGCCCGCTGTCGTGCCTCGACGAGGCACGGTACGGCATCGCGTGGGGCGCTCTCGGGGCCGGTCGCGCCTGCTTCGAGGCGGCCGTGGATTACAGCAAGACTCGACCGATGTTCGGCGGCCCGATCGCCCGCTTCCAGCTGACCCAGGCGAAGCTGGCCACCATGGCCACCTCTCTAGTCCAGGGTCGACTCGTGGCCCATCGGCTCGGCACGCTCAAGGACTCCGGCCGGCTCCACCCCGTGCAGGTCTCGCTCGCCAAGCGCGCCAACGTGCGCGCGGCGATCGAGATCGCGCGGGAGGCCCGCAGCATCCTGGGAGCCAACGGGATCACGCTGGAATATCCGGTGATCCGGCACATGAACAACCTCGAATCGGTGCTCACCTACGAGGGCACCGAGGAGGTGCACACGCTCATCCTCGGCAAGATGATCACCGGCGAACCCGCCTTCTCCTGATCAGTTCAGGCGGCGCTGGCGGCGTCCCACCCCTCCACCTCGCGAAAGGAGTGGTGCGAACGAGCGGCCACGACGATGTGGTCGAGCATCGGCACCCCGATCAACGCCGCCGCGTTGCGCAGCGCATCGGTGACCACCCGGTCCGCACGCGACGGCGATGGGTCGCCCGACGGGTGATTGTGCGCGACCACGAATGACGCGGCGCCAGCGCGCAGAACCGGGGCGAGGACATCACGCGGGGTGAGTCGCGAGCTGTTCACGCTGCCGACCGCCACGGTCTCGCACCCGAGCGGACGGTGGCGCGCGTCGAGCATCAGAACCCAGACCTGCTCACGCGACGAGTCGCGCAGGCCGGCGAGCAGAAGCACCGCCTCGCGGGGCGACGTCACCGACGGCCGCTCATCCGGGAACCAGCGTTCGGCGAGCTCCCACAGCGCGGCCAGCCGGATTGCCCGTTCGGCCGGAACCCCGTGGTCGCGCACCAGGCCACTCGCCCCGAGGACTCGGCGCTCCCACACAGGGACGCGGGCCACCCGGATGGCGCACTCGACCAGCGCCGCAGACGGGGTGGAGCCGCCCAGGACGCGGGCGATGAGCTCGGCGTCGGAGTGGCTGCCGAGAACGCTACCCTCCGCGATCGCCGCTCCCGATGTCATACATAGGAGTGTATCACACAGAATTGTGTGGCTCACCGCGGGGCGACAGGCGGCCTCAGTGGGTCAGGCGCAGACCCAGGACCAGCAGCAGGATGAGGAAGATGGCGGCGACGGCAGCTCCCAGCGGATCGTCTGCCACCGCGCCGATCCACTGCGCCGGCAGACGGGCGACGCCAGGTGCGTTCGGCGGCGCCAGCGGCTTAACGTCCGCTGCGGCTTCGACGCTGAAGATGGCGACGCGGCCGACCGCGTCGTCGGCCTCGTCCATCCGCTCCACGAACGCCGGCGTCTGCACCACGCTCCGCCGCCTTCGGGCGTGACGTTCGGGGACCGGTGACCCAATCGTCGCGTCATGCGGGTCGATGGGCGGCGGCGGTGGCGGGGGCGGCGGCAGGTTGCTCAGCGTGCGATATGTCCTGAGGGGGTGACGGCCTCCCATACAGCGTTGAGCCGACGCTGCTCGAGCGCCATCAGGAAGAGGCCGCCGACAACCGGGATGGCCAGGAGCAATGACGTGCCGACTGGACGCACCTGGCGGTCGGTGGTGGCGCCCACGTGCTCCTCGACCGAGCGCAGGCGCTCGAGCGTCATGACCACGGCAACTGCGCTGAACGGCAGCAACAGCGCGAGGTACGGCACGGCAGCCAAACCGGCGAGCAGGTAATAGGCGTGTGAGGTGCTGACGCGGGGATCGAAGGGCAGGTGAATGGCGAGGCGCGTGGTGATGATCAGCGCCGCTCCCGCCAGGGAGATCAGGAGCCCGGCCAGCCAGGGCACCAGCACAGCGACCGTGCTCCGCCCCGGGCGGGAGTGCATCTTGGGGTCGAACTCCTCCATCTCGCGGTTGATGTCGTGGTGCCACGCCAGCGCGTACACGCCCAGCGTGATCACCGACAGCACAGGCACCAGCAGCGCCGAGCGCGTCCGGCCCACCGGGCCGAACATGGGCATCGCCCGCGGTGGAGCGAGGTTGGAAGCGACCGGCGCCGCGAATGGGAGCTCGGACTGGCTGGCGTCGGCCGGCGCAGGCGCCGGCGGCACCAGCGGCGTTGTTTCATCGGCGGCCACGCCGGGGAATGACCACGTCGGGGCGTCGTCGACCGCGTCGGAGCGTGGACCGCCCCAGGGCGATTGCTGTGTAGCCGCATCGCCAAAACCTGGAGACGAGGACCCTTCGGCCTCGCCTGATCCGACCGCCACCAACTCGCGATGGCGCGACGTCGCCGCGGGCGCGAGCTGCCAGCCGATCAGCTCGACGTCGTCGCGGGTTGCCCCGGCGCCCTCGTCGGACGCGGCGTGCGTGGGCGGGGGGCCGGCGATGAGGTCGTCCGGAGCGTCGCTGGTGGCGTCGTCGGTCACCCCCGCGTCTGCACTGTCACTGCGTGGCCCTGCTGGGATGTGTACTGTGTCGTCGGCCATGTGGGCTCCCCTTCGAAGCTTCTGGTGGCTCCGGGTACTGGATTCGAACCAGTGACCTTGCGGTTAACAGCCGCCTGCTCTACCGCTGAGCTAACCCGGAAAATGAGTGGGTGGTTCTCGATGGGGGTGAGTGAACCGTACGCCGAAGTATAGAGAGCGGACGTTCGTATGAACCGCCGCGACGCGGTTATTCGAGGTAGTCGCGCAGCTTGATACTGCGCGACGGGTGGCGCATCTTGCGCAGCGCCTTGGCCTCGATCTGGCGGATCCTCTCCCGCGTGACCCCGAATCTCTTGCCCACCTCTTCGAGAGTTCGCTGGTGCCCGTCAGCCAAGCCGAAGCGCAGCTGGAGGACGCGCCGCTCGCGTGGCGAGAGCGTGTCGAGCACGTCTTCCATCTCGCCGTGCAACATGGTCAGTGAGGCCGCCTCCAAGGGCGCGATGGCCTCCTTGTCCTCGACAAAGTCGCCGAGGTGGGCGTCATCCTCCTCGCCGACGGACATCTCCAGCGAGATCGGGTCCTGCGAGATCTTCCTGATCTCCCGCACCCGCTCCGGGGTCACGCTCATCTCCTCGCCGATCTCTTCGTCGGTCGGCTCGCGGCCGAGCTCCTGCTGCATCCGGCGGGTGACGCGAACCAGCTTGTTGATGGTCTCCACCATGTGAACGGGGACGCGGATGGTCCGCGACTGGTCGGCGATCGCGCGGGTGATCGCCTGCCTGATCCACCAGGTGGCGTAGGTCGAGAACTTGTAGCCCTTGTGGTAGTCGAACTTCTCGACGGCGCGGATCAGCCCGAGGTTGCCCTCCTGGATCAGGTCGAGGAACGTCAACCCGCGGCCCATGTACTTCTTGGCGATCGAGACGACCAGCCGCAGGTTGGCCTCGGTGAGGGCGTCCTTCGCCGCCATGTCGCCCTGTTCGATGAGCTTGGCGTAGTGCACCTCCTGCTCAGCCTTGAGCAGGGCGACCCGGCCGATCTCACGCAGGTACATGCGCACGGGATCGTCGAGCGATGCGGCGTCGGCGGCCTCGGCCACGGCGACCGTAGCCTCATCGATCTCGTCAACCGTGTCGAAGTCGCGGTCACCGTCGCTGACGGCGATGCCCATCTCACGGAACACAGCGAAGACGCGCTCCAGGTGATCGGGCTCGGCATCCATCTCCGGGAACGACGCGAGCACATCGTCGGGGGTGAGGAAGCCCTGCTCCTTACCACGGACGATGAGCCCCTCGGCTGTCGCCGCGAGCGTATCCACAGGAACCACAACCGTCACCGGTTCCTCTCCGCGCTGAACTGACATTCCACTGCGCATTCAAGGTTCCTCACGCCTATCCAACGCAAACATCGAGCGGATCGCTACACCCGCGTCGCCGCTGTCAGCCGATTCGCGCGCTACGTCGGAGGCGTGGAGAGGCGGTGGCCAGTTCGCGCCGGCGAGCGGCCAACTCGCCAATCTCGGCGGTATCGCCTCGCTCCTTGGCGGCCGCCATGCGCCGGTTGATATCGGTGATTTCGCTGATCCGCTGTGCTTCGGCCACGCGGCCTACGCAGTCAGCGATTGCTTTGTCCAAGTCGGTGATTGGGCTCCCGCTGAGCAGCTCAGGAGCGGATTGGAACAACAGCCCGGCGGCGAAATCGCGCTCTGCCGCGGGTAGCGAGCCCAAAGGGAACGGCGCGCCCGCAGGGGTGGCGAGGGCGACCTCGATCATGCGACGCGCCTGCGGGCTTTGGATGGCGGCGATCTCGAGCCCGAACTCGGCGGTGAGCCTCGCAGCAACCTCCGGACTGTGGACACAGAGCGTGGCCAGGTATCCGTCCCAGGCGGCGGGTGGCGGTGGCGGGGGTCCATTGTCCGCGGGACGCGGCTGAACGGGCGGCGGCGGTGCCACGGTCACCCGCAGCGGCCGCCCGCCCGCCACCGTCCTCAGCGCCGCAGCGACGTCCGACGCCAGGGTTGCGGCGGTGAGGTCGAGGCGGCGGGCGGCCTGCT
The DNA here is from genome assembly GCA_036561525.1 of Candidatus Dormiibacterota bacterium. Taxonomy (GTDB): domain Bacteria; phylum Chloroflexota; class Dormibacteria; order Aeolococcales; family Aeolococcaceae; genus Aeolococcus. The sequence continues at coordinate 33,669 of DATBPD010000070.1, forward strand.
GGATGTACAGCTCGCGAGCCGCCGCCTCCGGGATCCTGGCGAGCAGTGCCACAGCCCGTTCGGCGGCGCCACGGCGTGCGTCGATGCTGCCGCCCTCGTCGCTTCCCAGCGCACGGTCGAGAAGCACGTGCCACTCTGGCAGCGCCGCGTCGACAGCCAGCGCAAAGGCTGCGGGATCGTGCCGCACCAGCTCGTCGGGGTCCTTGCATCCGTCGGGCAGCACGCAGATGCGGGCCGGCAGGCCTTCGGCGGCGACGACGTCCACCGCGCGCGACGCCGCCGCTCGCCCGGCGTCGTCCGCGTCGAAGCACAGCACCACGCTGTCCACATGCCGCGACAGCAGCTTGGCCTGCTCGCGGGTCAGGGCGGTGCCGCTGCTTGCCACGGTGTTGGCGACGCCGCCGAGATGTGCTGCAATGACGTCGAAGTAGCCCTCGACGATGACGGCCAGGCGGCGGTCGTGCATCGCCGCCCGGGCGAGGTCGATGCCGAACAATGCGCTGCTCTTGTGGTAGACGGACGTCTCCGGTGAGTTGAGGTACTTGGGGACGTCTTCCCCGAGGGCGCGAGCGCCGAACGCGATCACCTCCCCGCGCTCGTCGCGGATCGGGAACACAAGGCGATGGCGGAAGCGATCCCGCAGCCGTCCACCGCGGGCGTGGTGGGCGAGCCCCGCCTCGACAATCTCATCGGACTTTGCCGAGGCCCGCTCGCGCAGGTAGCGCGACAGCGCGTCCTCGCCCGCGCCGCCTTCCGGCGCGAATCCGAGCCCGAATCGCCGCGCCTCAGCCTCGTCGACCGAGCGGACGCCGAGAAGGACGCGGCCGCCGGCTCCCGCCGGGCTCGACCAGAGCACATGCGCGAAGAACGCTGCAGCGCGGGCATTCAGCTCGAGGGTCCGTTTGCGCCGCTGTGCGGCACCGCGGCGCCCCGGGCTCTGCGCTGCTGCCTCGAGCTCGACGCCTGCCTTTTCGGCGAGCAACTCGAGGGCCTGGCGGAAGTCGGTGTGCTCGACCTTCTCCACGAAGGTGAACATGTCGCCGCCTTCCTGGCAGCCGAAGCAGTACCACGCCTGGCGGTCCTGGCTGACGTTGAACGACGGCGTCTTCTCCGAGTGGAACGGGCAGAGCGCGCGATGCCCGCGCCCGGCCCGCTGCAGGGTGACGTAGCCACCGATCACGTCGACGATGTCCAGGCGTGCCTTGATCTCAGCGACAGCGTCGTGGGCCATGCCGCGATGGTAGGCCGGTCAGACGATCAGGCTGCGGCACTCGTGGATTGATCGACCGGGGCGACCCGGCGAATGGTCAGCGCCGCGATCAACCCACCCGCCACCAGCAGGCCCGCCCCGATGCGCATCGCCGAGGTGAACCCGTCATTGAGCGAGACGCCGGCGAGGTGTGATGAGGCGGCGGTCAGGCCGGCCACCCCGGGCACCACGGCGACGGCGAGCAGGCCACCGATACGAGCGGTCGCGTTGTTGATCGCGGAGCCGACCCCGAGGTGTCGCGCATCCACCGCAGCCATCACCGCAGCGGTCAGTGGAGCGACGGTCAGGGTCAGGCCGGCGCCGAACACCAGCACCCCGGGAAGGATCGCCGTCAGGTAGCCGTCGCCGGGACGGGCGCCCCCCAGCAGGAGCAGTCCGGCAGCGGCGACGATCGGGCCCGCCGTCATCGGCAGCTGGGCGCCAATGTGCTGTGCCAGTGCGCCGGCACGCGACGAGAGCAGCGTCAGGAGCACTGAGGCGGGGAGAAATGCAAGCCCCGCCTGCAGGGCGGAATAGTGCAGGTCCTGCTGCAGGTGCAGGATCAGCAGGAATGCGGTCACAGACAGTGATGCGTAGACGGCGAACGTGGTCAGGTTGGCACCGCTGAACTGTCGCGACCGAAAGATGCGCAGTGGGACCATCGGGTTGCGCGACCGCAGCTCGACGAACGGGAAGAGCGCAAGAAGGACGGCTCCGGCAACGCCCGCCACGACCGTGGCCGCCGACCATCCGTTGCCCGGACCGTCGATCAGCGCGTAGACGACCCCAGCCAAGCCCAGCGAGATGGTGGCCGCGCCGGTGACGTCGATGCTTCCCGACGCCTCCAGATCGCGGGTCTCCGGCACGTGTCGAAGCGCCACCCCGATCGCGATCGCGGCCAGGGGCACGTTGATGAAGAAGATCGCCCGCCACGACACCGCGTCGACCAGCCAGCCACCAACGAACGGCGCGGCTGCCGTGGTCACCCCGCTCATCCCCGACCACAGCCCGACGGCGCGAGCCCGGTCCTCGGGGACGAAGCACGCGGAGATGATCGCCAGGCTGCCCGGGACGAGAAGCGCGCCACCGATCCCCTGCGCCGCACGGGCCGCGATCAGCACCACGGTGTTCGGCGCCAGGCCACAGATCACCGATGCGGCGGTGAACGACGCCAGGCCGAAGACGAAGATGCGACGGCGGCCGAAACGATCGCCGAACGAGCCGCCCAGAACGATGAGGGCCCCCAGGGTCAGGAGGTACGCGTCAGAGATCCACTGGAGGTCGGTGAGGCCGCTGTGCAGGTCACGCGAGATCGCCGGCAGGGCGATGTTGACCACTGTGCTGTCAAGGAAGGCCACGCCCGAGCCCAGAACCGTCGCGGTGAGGACCCATCGGCCCGCGGCACTCCCATAGCGCACACCGCGGACGGGCGGCTCTGTCCGCGTCGGACTGTGTGGGTCGGGGTCAGTCGTTGCCGCGTGTCCGGAACCAGCGGCGGCGTCGCGGCGCCACCGGAACGCTCGAGCGCTCGGCCTCTTCCGCCTGGCGCCGGGTGTCGGCGAGGTCACGTTCGCGCTCTGCGAGCTCACGCTCCTTGGCGGCGAGCACACGGTCCTTCTCCGCCTGGGCCGCCGCGTGTTCCGCGCGCGCGGTCTGCAGCTCCATCTGCAACTGCTTGACCATGTTCTGGCGAGCCGTGAGCTCGCCCTGGAACCGCTGCCGCTGCTCGGTGTAGATGCGCTGTTCGAGGGTGCGCTCCCAGCGGTCGAGGAGGCCGGCCACGAGGTCGCGGGCGTCGAGCGACATCGACGCCACGTCGGTGCGCGGGGCGCTGCCTGCTCCATCGATGAGGCCGGGCTGGGGGGCGCGCCGGCGCTCGCGGAACTCGGCGGTGGCGGCCGGCGCGCGCGTCGGCTCGGCGGCCACCTGGCCGGTGCCGATGACCTCGGTCTCCTCGGCCTCCTCGGTCCCCTGCCTCTGCGCAGCCGTCTCTGCCTCGACGGTGGCCTCGACCGCCGGCTGCGTGGCCTCGTCCACTGCCGCGGCGCGCGGTTCGGCGTTGATCCAGACGGGCGGCTCCTGCGGTTCCAGGGGGCGGCTCGACCAGGCGGGCGTGACCCGGTCACGTCCCGGCCAGGTGGCGCCGTCCGACGGCTGGGCCAAATCCTCGACGACATCGGTGTCGCGGCGCCAGAGCGACGCGTCGGCGATGTCGATGACCTCCTCACCCGCAGGCTGCACCCCCGGGTTGAACGCGGCGGCGATGGCGTGCTCCACTCCGCGCGAGCCGGCATCATCGAAGACACTGATTCCGTCCGGCTCGTCGTCCGCGTCGTCCTCGGCAGGGGGGGCCCCGTCCGCGAAGGCCTCATCGCTCTCGATGCCGAGGTCGCTGAGCCGGAGCGCGTAGTGGGTTCCGTCCTCGCGTTCGACACGCTGCGAGGGAACGTCGCCAGCCTCAACGCGGCGCAGGAGCACGGGCAGAGGCAGACCGAGCCTTTCGGCCACCTCCTCGGCGAGGAGGTACGGCTCGGTGTCAGTCACATGCTCAGACATCTCAGCCCACCAACCGGATCAAACGGGTGCCACAAGAGTAGGCGATCCCCGGCTCCGGCGTGGGGCGACGTCAGCGTCCGATCACCTCGACCGCGTACCGCGAATTGTCGGTCAGCAGCGTGATGGCTCCGCCGCCGTCGGTGATCACGGCGCGGATCGGCGACGTCATGAACACGTCGGGGGCGTCGTTGTGCTCGGCGACGCTGCGGCGCACGCTGTAGGGCATGCCCGGGGTCGGCGACTGCAGCTCGTCGCCCTCGACCACGTGCCCGTCATCGAGCATCACCGGGCGCCCGTCCCGGGTCGACACCTTGCGAACGCGAACGTGCTCTGCCATCGCCTGAGGATAGCCGCAACGGCCGGCGCTCTCGTGCGGCCGTCAGCGACCCTTGCGCCGCGGGGTGGTGCCGGCGCGCCGCGATTTGGACTTGGGCTTCGCCCACCCAGTGCCGCGCTTGGCGCCGGCCGGCCTGGGGGTACCTGCGGCCCGCTTGGGACCGGTGCCGGTCCGGTTGCCCGTGGCGCCGCCGCGCGCTGAGGGCCGGGCGGCTCGCGTCCCGGTGCGGACCGGCTTGCCGGCGATGCTGCGAGCGGTGCGTCCCGGAGTGGCGGCGCCGCGGCCGCGCTCGCGTGCCCACAGCTTGTCGATCTCGGCAGCGAGGCGATGCACCTCAGCGCGCAGGTCGATGAGCTCGTGACGCAGCCCCGCGCTCGACTCGGGTGGGCCACGGAAGGGACGGAGCACCTGGCCGAAGCCACCCTCCAGATCCGGCGGAACCAATGCTCGCGACGGCGGCCGACCAGCGCGGGTTGACGCCTTCTTGCCGGGTCGAGCGGGTTTGCGCTCGGTCGGCTTCTTGCCACCACGTGGGGTTCGCATCGTCAACTCCCGGTGTCGGTTGGGTCGGCTGATGGTAGCCCATCGAGTGTGGTGGGTCGTGGGCGCGCGATCGCCGCTGTTACTGTCATTCGCGACACGAACACCCACCGCGTTCATCTGGCGCTGCATGGCGCGCCGTTGTTCAGCCCGGCGTCGGGTACACGTAGACCAGCGTGGAGCCGCCCATGAGGTCGATGGTGGCGTCGAGCGTCCCGCCGAGCTTGCGAGCAACTGCCGCCGACGGTTCGTTGCCCGGCCGGATCAGGGAGATCACCCGCCGCGCGCCGAGGTGCTCGTGGGCGACACGGAGAGCCTCACGGGCACCCTCCGTTGCATAGCCGCGTCCCTGGTGTCGCGGTGCGATCACCCAGCCGATCTCGAGATCGGGCCACCCCTCAGGAAACCACGGCCCCAGCCTGCCGATGAACTCGCCCGTCTCGCGCAGTTCCACCGCCCAGTGGCTGAAGCCGCGCAGCGACCACGCGCCGGCGTACATGGCCATGTGGCGCCAGGCGTCGTTGCGCGCGGCGGTGCACCCGTCGCCGAGGAAGCGCATCACCTCGGCATCCGCGAGCAGTTCGGCGTACGCGTCGAGGTCGCTGTCGCGCCATTGCCGGAGCAGAAGCCGCTCCGTGGTCAGCTCGAGTGGGGCACGCCGTCCGGTCACGACGGTTGCGCTCAGCGGTCGCGCTCCACGGTGGCCAGGCGCGCGTGCGCAGCTGCCAGCCGCGCCACCGGCACCCGGTACGGTGAGCACGACACGTAGTCGAGACCGAGCTCCTCGCACAGGGCGATCGACTCCGGGTCACCACCGTGCTCGCCGCAGATGCCGATGCTCATCCCCGGGCGGGTGGCTCTGCCCTCCTCGACGGCGATCCGCATCAGCCTGCCGACGCCATTGCGATCGATGGTCTCGAACGGGTTGGCAGGAAGGATCTTCTCCTCCACGTACTTGAGCAGGAACTTGCCCTCGGCGTCGTCGCGCGAGTAGCCGAAGGTGGTCTGGGTCAGGTCGTTGGTGCCGAAGGAGAAGAACTCCGCGTCCTCGGCGATCTCGCCGGCGGTCAGCGCCGCGCGCGGCAGCTCGATCATGGTGCCGAACTTGTAGTCGACCCTGGACTTCGATTCGGCGAGCACGGTGCGCACCGTCTCCTCGAGGTAGCGCCGGGTGCGGCGCAGCTCCTCGAGCGTACCGACCAGCGGGATCATGATCTCCGGGTGCACCTCGACGCGCTCCTTGCGCAACTGCACCGCCGCCTCGATGATCGCGCGCACCTGCATCTCGATGATCTCGGGGAACAACAATCCCAGCCGGCAACCGCGGAGGCCGAGCATCGGGTTCTGCTCGTGCAGCCGGCGCACCGCCTCGAGCATCTCCGCGCTCTTCCTCCACCTCTTCTCCGGCTCGCCCTTGGCCTGCGCGGCGGTGACCTCGACAAGCAGGTCCTCGAGGGACGGGAGAAACTCATGCAATGGCGGGTCGATGAGGCGGATCACCACCGGCAATCCCTTCATCGCCTTGAGGATGCCGTAGAAGTCGTCGCGCTGGAAGGGAAGCAGCCTGGCCAGCTGGGCGCGCCTCTCCTTCTCGGTCTGCGCGAGGATCATGGTCTGGACGATGGGCAGCCGCGACTGCTCCATGAACATGTGCTCGGTGCGGCACAGGCCGATGCCCTGGGCACCGAACTCGCGGGCGAGGACCGCGTCGTGCGGATAGTCGCCGTTGGCCCAGACCTCCAGGCGGCGGAATCCGTCCGCCCAGCGCAGCAGCTCCTTGAGCTCACCGGAGATCTCAGGATCGATCATCGGCACCTGGCCGGCGATGACCCGTCCGGTGCTGCCGTCGATGGTGAAGTACTCGCCCTCCTTGACGGTCTTGCCGCCGGCGACGAACTGTCGTCTGGTGAGGTCGACGCGGATCGACTCGGCGCCGGCGACGCAGGGTTTGCCCATGCCGCGCGCGACCACGGCGGCGTGCGAGGTGCGACCCCCCCGCGCCGTCAACACGCCCTCCGCCGCGATCATCCCGTGCACATCGTCGGGGTTGGTCTCGATGCGCACCAGGATCAGCTTCTCGCCCTTGTGGGCAAGGCTTTCGGCGCGGTCGGCGTCGAAGACGGCCTTGCCGTAGGCCGCGCCCGGGGAGGCGGCGAGCCCGGTGGCGAGCACGGTGACCTTGGCCTTGGGGTCCAGCCGGGTGTGGAGCAGCTGGTCGACCTGCGCCGGCTCGACGCGCAGCACCGCTTCCTGCCTGGTGACAAGCCGCTCACGCACCATGTCGACGGCGATCTTCACGGCGGCTTCGGCCGTGCGCTTGGCACTGCGGGTCTGGAGCATGTAGAGGCGCCCGCGCTCGATGGTGAATTCCATGTCCTGCACGTCGCGGTAATGCTTCTCGAGCCGCCTGGCGATGGCGGTGAACTGCGTGTAGGCCTTGGGCAGATCCTTGGCCATGGCGCTGATCGGCTTGGGCGTGCGGATGCCCGCGACCACATCCTCGCCCTGTGCATTGGTGAGGTACTCCCCGTAGAGCGCCTTCTCGCCCGTCGACGGGTCGCGCGTGAAGGCGACGCCGGTCCCGGAGTCGTCCCCCATGTTGCCGAAGACCATCGACTGCACGTTGACCGCGGTGCCAAGGTCGTGGGGGATCTTGTTGAAGCTGCGGTAGTCGACGGCACGCTTGTTGTTCCAGGAAGAGAACACCGCGCCGATCGCCTCGCGCAGCTGGTCCATCGGATCCTCGGGGAACTCGACGCCGGCGTGCTTGCGCACCAGCTTGCGGTAGCGCGTGATGACCTGATCGAGGGCGGCGGGGCGCAGGTCGGCGTCGGTGCGCGCTTTGACCTTCTGCTTGACGGCGTCGAGCTCATGCTCGAACAGGTCACCGTCGATGTCGAGAACGATCTTGCTGAACAGCTGGATGAAACGGCGGTACGAGTCCTTGGCAAAGCGTTCGTCCCCGGTGAGCTCGGCGAGCCCGCGCAGAGTCTGTGCGTTGAGGCCAAGGTTGAGGACTGTGTCCATCATCCCCGGCATCGAGAACTTGGCGCCGCTGCGCACACTGACCAGCAGCGGGTTGCGCGGATCACCGAAGCGTTTGCCGGTCTTGCGCTCTGTCTGGTGCAGCGCGGCGAGCACCTGCTCCCACATGCCGTCCGGGAACTTCTGTCCGCTGTCGTAGAACGCGTTGCAGGCCTCGGTGGTGATGGTGAAGCCGGGCGGCACGGGCAGGCCGGCACGGGTCATCTCTGCGACGCCGGCCCCTTTGCCACCGAGCAGGTCGCGCATGGACGCGTCACCCTCCTCGAACAGGTATACCCACTTGCGCGCGGTGCGCCGGCGCGGCCGGGCTCCATTGGCCGGTGCAGCGCGGCGGGGAGAGGCGGCGGTGGTGACGGACCTTCCGCCGGATGTCGAGGCCGCGCGCGTGGCGCGGTCCCTGGGGGTGCCCGTGGGCATGGACAGACCTCGCGATTGGATCAGGGTTGCTCGGGACTGCGCGCGAGCGTAGCACTCGATCTCTGCGCGCCGGGGCGGCTGCGGGCCAGACCGGGCGGCAGGAGTTGGGCGAGGCGCAATGGGCCCCGCCGACAGCGCAGAATCCGCGCGGTGAACATTGCCCGCTACGGGTGGGTGCGCGACCTTCCCGACCACCGTGACCGCTACTGGCTGGCGCCCCCGCTGGCATCGGCGCAGCTGCCCGCCGCCGTCGACCTCCGCCCCGAGTGCCCGCCCGTGTACGACCAGGGACAGCTCGGCTCGTGCACCGCCAACGCCATCGCCGGGGCTGTGCAGTTCGACGAGATCCGCTCCGGCATCGCACCGACCTGGACACCCTCGCGCCTCTTCATCTACTACAACGAGCGCGTCCTCGAGGGCACGGTCGACAGCGACAGCGGCGCCCAGCTCCGCGACGGCATCAAGGTGATCGCGGCGAGCGGCGTCTGCCCGGAGGCGGACTGGCCATACGACATCAGCAAGTTCGCGGAGCGTCCGCCGCAGCAGGCCTTCACCGACGCGGTGCGCGATCGTGTCGGCAGCTACCAGCGAGTCACGCAGTCGCTGGTTCAGTTGAAGACGTGTGTCGCCTCGCGGTTCACCCTCGTCCTCGGCTTCACGGTGTTCACCTCGTTCGAGACGCCGGAGGTGGCCAGCAGTGGCGTGGTCCCCCTGCCACAGCCCTCCGAGAGCCCGGTCGGCGGCCACGCCGTGGTCTGCGTGGGCTACGAGGACGCGAGGCAGGCATTCATCATCCGCAACTCCTGGGGTGCGGGGTGGGGCGACGCCGGCTACGGATACATGCCCTACGCGTACATGCTCGATGCCGGCCTCGCGGCTGACTTCTGGACGATCCGCGCGGCGCCGGGCGGGCCGCCGCTCCGGGTGCGTCATACGGGGTCGGCGAGCCAGCGCGCCGAAGACGACAACTGACCGGCGGGGCCGCCGGCGTCACCTGCGACCGATGAGCGAACCGGCACGGATCGTCGTGCTCGCCGGTGATGGGATTGGTCCAGAGGTCACCCATACCGCCGTCGGAGTGCTCCGCGCCGCCGCTGATGCGCATCGAATCAGCGTCAGCATCGAGGAACGCCTGGTGGGCGGTGCCGCCATCGAGGCCGAGGGCGCACCGATCTCGGAGGCGACGTTCACCGCATGCCGTGCCGCGTCCGCGATCCTGTTCGGGGCCACCGGTGCGCCACGATGGGATCACCTCGGCGGTGACGCGCGCCCCGGATCGGCGCTGATCCGCCTTCGCGGCCGCCTCCAGCTGTGCCTGAACCTCCGCCCCGTCCGTGTCCATCCCGGTATGGAGGAGAGAACCACACTGCGACCCGAGGTCGTCGGCGGCTGCGACATCGTGGTCGTTCGCGAGCTGGCCGGCGGCATCTATTACGGAGAGCGCGGACGCTCGGGCAGCGGTCCCACCGAGCGCGCCTACGACACGATGACCTACTCGCGCGCCGAGATCGAGCGCGTCGCCCACCCCGCGTTCGAGCTGGCGATGGGGCGCAGACGGCGGCTCGTCTCCGTCGACAAGGCCAACGTGCTCACCAGTGGACGGTTCTGGCGGGAGGTGGTCAGCGATGTCGCCCGCGACTACCCCGACGTCGCCGTCGAGCACGCGCTGGTCGACAGCTTCGCTCTGCGACTGGTGCAGCGACCGCGTGACCTCGATGTCATCCTCGCTGAGAACCTCTTCGGCGACATCCTCAGCGACGAGGCAGCTGCGCTGTCCGGTTCGATCGGCCTTCTCCCCTCGGCCAGCCTCCCTGCCGCGGGCCGGGGCGGGCCCGGGCTCTACGAGCCCGTCCACGGCAGCGCGCCGGACATCGTCGACAGGGGGATCGCCAATCCCATCGGCGCGATTCTCAGCGTCGCGCTGATGCTCGAGCACTCGCTGGGCAGCCCGGCCGCCGCCTCGGCTGTCCGTGATGCGGTGGATCGGGTGATCGCGGCGGGCGTGCTCACCCGCGACCTCGGAGGGGCAGCGACCACGGACGATGTCGGCGGCGCGGTAGTCGCCGCGCTGCGACGCTGATCGGCTTCGCCCCGTCCACGCGCGCTCAGGGCGGGATAAGCTAGGCGCGCGATCGTCTTCCCCGCAATGAGGGAATCCAGTGATGTACCGGCTCCGCGTGCGCGCCGGTGCGCTGGCGGCCGTTGCGCTCGTGGCCGCCGCGGGTCTGGTCCTGGTCATGCCACGCCCTGCCGCCGCCGATGTGGCTTCGGCGACCGTGCAGATCGTTCAAGGCGGTGGCAACAGCTGCAGCGCTGGGCGGACGCCATCGCCGACCACATATTGCTTCGCGCCACCGACGGTGAGCATCGCAGCGGGTGCGACCGTCACATGGACGGACGCGACCAAGGCGATTCTTACCTTGAAGCGGTGTGGCACGGAATGTCCAAGCCGCGGCGGTAACGGGGGCGACTCTCCATTTGGCGACCCAAGTGCCACCTTGGGCCCGCAGAACGAGTCCTACGCATTCACGTTCAAGAGCCCTGGCACGTATTTCTACGACTGTGGGCCTCCTGCGCACTGCGCGATCGGCGAGGTAACCATCACCCCCACCGCCAGCCCGACACCAGTCCAGCTGTCGGCCGGAGCGGGCACCGCACCCTCCCACACCCCGGCTCCAACCTCGACGCCGGCCCCCACCCCCACCCCGACACCGTCGCCGTCCGACACCTCATCGGCAGTCGCGATCGCCACCCCAGACACATCCCCGGCGGCGCCCGGGTCGTTCCCACTGGCGGCGGGCGGCAGCTCCGGAGGCGGCTCGCCGCTTGTGGTCATGGTGCTGATCATCCTCATCGTGGTCGCCGTCGGCGGCGGCGTGCTGTCCTTCCGCCTCTACCGACGCTAGCGCCTGCGTGCTCACCCAGCGACCGATCCGTACTCCGGCGCGAGCAGCGGTTGACGGAAACCCCCGACGTCCCGTACTCTGCACATCGATTCATGCAGATGTCGCACGTCGCCCGCAAATCGATGGCACGGTCGTTCCCCGCCGGGAAACCTGACGTGCCCTGCGACCTCGCACCCTGAGCCCAGGCTCAGCAAGCGACACCGAGCACCGAAGAGGATCCTGCGGGGTCCTCTTTTTTGTTTCCCGGCGCTACGCATATCCACCCCCAGAGAGAACAGGTTCATCACATGTCCATCGGCAACCTGTCGATCATCGAATCGACACTCCGCGAGGGCGAGCAGTTCGCCGCCGCGCATTTCACGCCGTTGCAGCGGCGGCAGATCGCCCATGCCGTCGACGAGTTCGGCGTCGAGTACATCGAGGTCACCACGCCGGTGGCGTCGGCAGCCGCTCAGCAGTCCTGCCGCGACATCGCGGCGCTGCCGCTGCGCGCCACCGTGCTCACCCACACGCGCTGCGTCGCCGACGACGTGCGTCTCGCCATCAGCTGTGGCGTTGGCGGCGTCGATCTTCTCTTCGGCACCTCGGAATGGCTGCGCGCCAACTCGCACGGCCTGCACATTGGTGAGATCGTGAGCGCCGCCGCCGAGTGCATCGAGTTGGTCAGGAACGCCGGCCTCCAGGTGCGATTCAGCTGCGAGGACTCGTTCCGCTCTGACCCTGCTGACGTGCTCCGCATCCACGGCGCGGTGGCCGAGCTGGGGGTCGACCGGGTCGGCATCGCCGACACCGTGGGAATCGCCACGCCGGCCCAGGTGACCCGCCTGATCACGCAGCTGCGCGACGTCGTCGACTGCGACATCGAGTTCCACGCCCACAACGACACCGGCTGCGCGGTCGCCAACGCGCTCGCGGCGCTGCAGGCCGGAGCCACCCACATCGATACCACCGTCCTGGGCATCGGTGAGCGCAACGGGATCGTGCCGCTCTCCGGGCTCATCGCCCGCCTGCACACCGTGCAGCCCGACCTCGTCGACCACTACGAGCTGCACCAGCTGGCCGCGCTCGACGCCATGGTCGCGGCCATCCTCGGCGTCGAGATCCCGTTCACCGCGCCGATCACGGCACCGTTCGCGTTCCACCACAAGGCGGGCATCCATACCAAGGCCGTGCTCAGCGACCCGCGCAGCTACGAGCCGTTCGCACCCGAACCTTTCGGCATCGAGCGGCGCCTGCTGGTCGCTCACGAGCTGGTGGGTCGCCACGCGGTGCGCGCCCGGGCCGCCTCACTCGGGATCACCGGCGACGATGACTGGCTGGTTCGCGTCACCGCGGAGGTGAAGCGCCACGCTGGAGAGCGGATCCTGCATGACGACGACGTCGATGAGCTGCTCCGTGCGTCGGCGGAGGCCTGAACCATGGGAACACTCGTCGAGGAGATCATCGGCAACCGCATCGGCCGCCAGGTGGTGGCGGGTGACACCGTGGTCGCGCCGGTCGATTGCTCATTCGCGCACGACGTCACCGCGCCGCTGGCGATCGAGGCGTTTGAACGCATGGCAATGCCCCTGCAGGACCCGCAGCGCCTGGTTCTCGTCTTCGACCATGTCATGCCCGCCGCCACCGTCGCGGCCGCAGAGCTGCACCAGCGCATCCGCCGATTCGCCGCCGACCACGGGGTGCGCAACCTCTTCGCCGAGGGGATCTGCCACATCATCATGGTCGAGCGGGGGTACGCGAGGCCCGGCGGGATCGTCGTCGGCGCGGACTCGCACAGCACCACGTACGGAGCGCTTGGCTGCTTCTCCACCGGGATGGGCAGCACCGACGTCGGCGTCATCCTGGCGACCGGGCGCACCTGGTTCCGCGTCCCGCAGACGCTGCGTATCGAGGTCACCGGTGAGCTCGCCGCACCACTGACCGCCAAGGACCTCGCCCTGCACGTTCTCGGCCGGATCGGGGGTGACGGCGCCGACTACATGGCCGTCGAATGGGGCGGCGCGACCGTCGAGCGCATGACCCTCGACCAGCGCCTCACCCTGGCCAACCTCAGTGCCGACATGGGCGCCAAGGCAGGGCTGTGCGAGGTTGACGACACCACGCTCCGCGGCACCACATGCGATGACGGTGTGCCGATTCCCCGCCCGCGGTCACCGCGGTATGCGGATACGCTGCACATCGACGTCGAAGGCCTGCAACCACAGGTTGCGGTGCCACCGGCCGCAGACAACGTTCACGACATCGCCGAGGTCGCCGGCACCCCGATCGACGAGGTGTACATCGGCAGCTGCACCAACGGGCGCCTCGAGGACATCGAGGTTGTGGCCCGGTACCTCGCCGGCCACTCTGTGCACGCCAACACGCGCACCGTCGTTGTGCCGGCGTCGCGGCGGATCTACATGGAGGCGCTGAGGCGGGGCTGGATCGAGGCGATCATCGAGGCCGGGGCGCTGGTGATGAACCCGGGATGTGGGCCGTGCCTGGGACGTCAGCACGGCGTCGTCGCCGCCGGTGAGCGCGTGGTGTCCACCAGCAACCGCAACTACCCGGGCCGGATGGGCAGCCCGGACGCAGAGATCTACCTGACCAGCCCGGCGGTGGCCGCCGCCACCGCGGTCGCGGGCTGCATCACCGACCCGCGGAGGGCGCGGTGATGGGACGCGCCTGGGTGCTCGGCGACGGTGTCTCGACGGACGCGATCATGCCCGGCCGTTTCAACCTGACCACCGACCCACAGGCCCTGGCTCGCGCCTGCCTATGCGAGGCGCGACCGGAGTTCGCCGCCGCGGTGCGACCGGGTGACCTCCTCGTCGCCGGGCGCAATTTCGGTTGCGGGTCGTCGCGTGAGCACGCCCCGGTGTCGATCCGCGCCACCGGCGTCGTCGCGGTGGTGGCCGCGAGCTTCGCGCGCATCTTCGCGCGCAATGCCGTCAACATCGGGCTGCCGGTGATCCGCTGCCCCGAGGCGGCGGCGGCCATCGTCGACGGCGAGGACGTCACCGTCGATGTCCGCAGCGGCAGCGTGATGGCCGGCGAGCAGCGCTGGCGTGGCGAGCCACCATCCCCGCTGGCCATCCGCATCGCCGAGGCGGGCGGGCTCGTCGAGCTGGTGCGCAGCGCCGGCTGGGCCGCTCTCGAGGAGGGTCGCCCATGACCACGTCCTGCCCCGAATGCGAGGCCGAGGTGCCGCTGCATGCGGACAGCGTGGTCGGCGAGGTGGTCCCGTGTCCCGACTGCGGCGCCGACCTCGAGGTAACCGCGCTGCAGCCACCGGTGCTGGCGGTGGCGCCTCCCGAGGAGGAGGACTGGGGTGAGTGATGCTCGCGTTGCCATGCTGGTGTCCCGCGTGCGGGTCGAGGAGAAGCTCATCCTCGAGGCATTCGCGCGCCGCCGGGTCGAGGTCGAGCTGGTCGATGTGCGTGCGCTGATGATCGACACCAATCGCCCCGCTCCCGCTTGGGACGTGGTCATCGACAGGTGCGTGCAGCATTCCCATGCTCTGGCCGCGCTGCGACTCCTCGAGGACCGCGGTGTGCTCACCGTCAATGCGCACCGGGTCGTCGCCAACTGCGCGGACAAGGTGGTGACGACGTCTCTGCTCGCGGCCGCGGGCGTGCCCGTGCCGCGCACCGTGGTTGCCTTTTCGGTGGACGCGGCGCTCGCGGCGATCGAGTCTGTCGGCTACCCGGCGGTGGTCAAGCCGCCGATCGGCTCCTGGGGACGGCTGCTCGCGCGCGTCAATGACCGCGACGCAGCTGAAGCGCTGCTCGACCACAAGGTCACGCTCGGCTCGGTCGCTCACCAGGTCTTCTACGTCCAGGAGCATGTCGCCAAGCCCGGCCGGGACATTCGTGCCTTCGTCGCCGGCGGCGAGGCGGTCTGCGCCATCGACCGCATCTCCGACCACTGGATCACAAACACCGCCAAGGGGGCGACGACCCGCAACCGGCCGGTCACCGCTGCCATCGCCGACGTGACCCTGCGTGCCGCGGCGGCGGTCGGAGGCGGTGTGCTCGCGGTCGACCTGCTCGAGGACGGTGACCGCCTCCTGGTCAGCGAGGTCAACCACACCATGGAGTTCCGCAACTCTGTGGCGGTCACCGGCGTCGACATCGCCGAGCGCATCGTCGCCCACACCCTGGATGCGGCGCGCCGTGTCGTAGGCCAGCGCGAAGCGCTCAGGGCGGTCAGCGCATGACCATCGCCGTCAGCGCCGGCCTGGAACCGCTAGCTCTTCTCGACGCCCTGGTGCGCATCCCCTCGGTCACGGGTGACGTCGACACCGCGGCGGCGCGGTTGCTCGAGGTGGCGGCGGACGCCGGTTACGACGCCAGCCGCGACGGCGCCGGCAACGTTCTGCTGACCTGGGGGAATGGTGCCGAGGACGACGAGGTCGTGCTGCTCGGTCACCTCGACACCGTGCCCGGCCAGATCGCCGTCCGCCACGACGGCGAGCGCCTCCACGGGCGCGGCACCGTCGACGCCAAGGGACCGCTGGCCGCCGCGCTCGCCGCGGTCTCGCGTTTGCCCCGTGATGCCGGCCGACGAGTCACCGTGATCGCCGCCTGCGACGAGGAGGGCGCGTCGTTGGGGGCGCGCCACCTGCGCGGCCGCGTCGCGCCGGCCCAGCTCATCGTCCTCGAGCCCAGCGGCTGGAACACCATCACCACCGGCTATCGCGGCTGTGTGCGCGTTACCGTCACCGTGCACCGGCCGGCCGCGCACCACGCCGGTCGCAGCGTGGGCGCCGCCGACGTGCTGGTGGGGCTGCTCGGCGAACTGCAACGCTCGCTGCCCAGCGAGCCGGGGCGCGCCGTCGATCGCGTCCAGGTGCGCGTCAACGCCCTGAGCACGCACGACGACGGCATCACCGAGCACGCGGCCGCGGCGGTCGAGGCACGCATTCCCACCGGCATCAACGTCGACGCCATGATCGCGCACCTCGCCGCAGTTCTCGGCGATGCCGACATGGTGGTCGCGTCGGCATGCGAGCCCGTCCGCGTCTCCCGCGGCAACGCGGTGGCGCGCGCCCTGGCCCGCGCCATCACCAGCGCCGGCGGACGGCCACGCTACACCACAAAGACCGGGACCTCGGACCTCAACGTGGTGCTCCCCGCCTGGGGATGTCCCGCCGCCGTCTATGGCCCCGGCGACTGCAGCCTCGACCACAGTCCGGACGAGTCGATCGATGTCGATGAGCTCCGACGCGGCACCGACATCCTCGAGGCCACGGTGCGGTCGCTGCGGTGAACCGTCTGCGGGCGATTGTCGTGGGCGCGGCCGGGTACACGGGCGGTGAGCTGCTCAGGCTGCTGCTCGGCCATCCGCACGTCGACGTCATTGCCGCCACCAGCGAGCGGCTAGCCGGCGCGTACGTGCACCACACCCACCCGGTGCTGCGCGGGCGCACCGACCTGAGGTTCACGACGCGCGATGACCTGCTGCGCTGCGACGTCGTCTTCAGCGCGCTGCCCCACTCGGAAACGGAGAGGAACATCGACATGTTGCGTGCCGCGGCGCCGTTGGTCGTCGACCTCTCCGCCGACTTTCGGTTGCGTGAGCCGGCGGGCTACAGGCATTGGTACGGTCGCGAGCATTCCCGCCCCGACCTCCTCGACAGCGCAGTCTACGCGCTGCCCGAGATCGACCGGATGCGCATCCGCGACGCGGACCTGCTCGCCACCGGGGGGTGCGTGGCCACCGCTGCGATCCTCGCGCTGCTGCCGATGGCGCGCGCCGGCGTGATCGACACCTCCCAGCACGTTGTCGTCGACGCCAAGGTCGGCTCCTCGGCGGCCGGCGCGCAGCCGGGCGCGTCCTCGCATCATCCTCACCGCAGCGGCGCGATGCGCTCCTTCGCACCCACCGGGCACCGCCACACCGCCGAGGTGGTCCAGGAGACCGGGCTGAGCAACGTGGCGCTCTCGGTGACGGCCGTCGAGGCGGTGCGCGGTGTCCTCGTCACCGTGCACGTCCCGCTCGCCGATGCTGCGGTCGACGAGCGCCGGCTCCGTGGCATCTTCCGCGCGGCGTACGCGTCCGAGCCGTTCGTGCGGGTCGTGCATGAGGCCAAGGGCATCCACCGCCATCCGGAGCCAAAGCTGCTCTGCGGCACCAACATCTGCGAGGTGGGCTTCGAGCGCGACGGCCATGCACCGCGCGCCGCAATCCTGGCCGCGATCGACAACCTCGGCAAGGGTAGCGCCGCCCAGGCCGTCCACGCGCTCAACGTGCACGCCGGCATCGACGAGTGCTGTGGCCTGGACTTCGCGGGTCTGTACCCGATATGAGCGGGGCTCGGCTGGTCATCAAGATCGGGGGCAGCCTCACCGACCCAAGCGTGCTGCTCGATGACATCGCCACCCACGACCCGCCTGTGGTCGTGGTGCACGGCGCGCATCGTGTGCTTGACGACCTCGGCACGCGCCTCGGCCATGCACCGCGCTATGTGGTGTCGGAACACGGCGCCACCAGCCGGTACACCGACGCGGTGGCGATGGACCACTTCCTGATGGCGTACTGTGGGCTGGTCAACAAACGACTGGTTGAGCAGCTGCAGCAGCGCGGCGTTCGCGCCGCCGGCTTTGCCGCCATGGATGGCGGCACGGTGCGCGGCCGGCGTCGCGCCGATGTGCGCATCCGCGAGGGTGGCCGCACCCTCGTGCTCCACGGCGACCACGCCGGCAGCATCGAACTGGTCGATACCACGTTGCTGCATGCCGTCATCGACGCCGGCTGCACCCCGGTGATCTGTCCGCCGGCGCTTGGCCACGACGGCGCGCCGATCAACGTCGACGGGGACCGGCTGTCAGCGGAGCTGGCCATCGCGCTCGGCGCGCCGAAGATGATCATCTTTGCCGACACGGCGGGGCTTCTCGCCGACCCCGACGATCCCACCAGCACGGTGTTGCGCGGTTCGCTCGACGACATCGACGACCTGCGCGCCTCGGCGCGCGGACGCGCGCGCGTCAAGCTCGCCGGACTCGAGCGAGCGCTGCGCGGCGGTGTCGGCGCGGTCGGCATCTGCGACGGGCGTATCGACAGGCCACTTGGCGCGGCGCTCGACGGCGCCGGCAGCTGGTTCACGCCGACGCCGGCCGTGGCGTCGCGGTGAGCGCCGCCAGCGGGCGGACAGCGGTGCGACCGGGTCTGCGCACCATATGGCCGCTCGCGGGGCGTGGCATCGACCTGGTACGCGGTCACGCCTGCACGCTCGTCGACGGCGACGGTCGCGAGTACCTCGACCTGGTCAGCAATTACGGGGTCAACGTGCTGGGGCACGCCCACCCCGCGGTCACCGCGGCGATCACCGAACAGGCGGGGCGGCTCAGCAACGCGCACCAGTCATTTGGCAGCCCGGTGCGCGATGACTTCCTCGCCGCCCTCGACGCGCTCCTCCCCGGCGAGCTGAACCGGGTGTGCTTCGTCAACTCCGGGAGCGAGTCCGTTGAGGTGGCGATCAAGCTGGCCCGTGCCGCCACCGGGCGGACGCGCATCGTAGCCATGCATCGCGGCTACCACGGGCGCACCTATGGCGCCCTCAGCCTCACCGCACAGCCCTCGTACCGAGAGCCATTCGCGCCGCTTCTCCCCGGCGTCAGCCACATCGCCTTCGACGATGTCGGGGCGCTGGACGCGGAGCTTGACGACGACGTCGCCGCCGTCGTCCTCGAGCCGATCCAGGGCGAGGCGGGAGTGCGCATCCCCGCCGACGGCTACCTGCGCGCCGTTCGGGAACGGTGCACGGCGACGGGCGCGTTGCTCGTCGCCGACGAGGTGCAGACCGGGTTCCGCACCGGTGCAGTGCTTGCTTGCAGCCATGACGGCGTGGTGCCCGACGTGCTCTGCCTCGGCAAGGGCATCGCCAACGGTCTCCCCATCGGGGTGACGGTGTGCACGGAGGCTGTCGCGGAGAGCATGCCTCGCGGTGGCCACGGCAGCACCTTCGCCGGCAGCCCGCTGGTCTGCGCCGCCGGGACGGTGACGCTGCGGACGCTTGCCGACCCCGTGCTCCACCGGCGCGTCGCGAGCTTGGGGCAGGTGGCCATCGAGCGGCTCGGGGCCGTGTCGCCGGCGGTTCGCGCCGTCCGTGGCCGCGGGCTGATGGTCGGCATCGAGATGCGCGCTCCCGTGACACCGCTGATCATGGAGCTGCAGGCACGCGGCCTCCTGGTGCTGGCGGCGGGCCGCACCGTGATCCGCCTGCTGCCGCCGCTGGTCATCGAGGACCAGGTCTGGCGAGGCGCCCTCGACCTCATTGGCGAGGTGATCAACGGCGCCTGACTCGGGCGGCGGCGCCGTCGCGATGTTGGCCGCCGGCCTCTCTAAACGGCGAGCACCTCGACGTGGCCGTCGCGCACACGCGAGGGCACCTTGGGCAGCGGCGGCAAGGCCAGCGCGTACCCCTGGAAGAGAACCGAGCCGTCCAGTCCGAAAGAGGTGTGGTGGCATGGGCAGTCGAGCCGCCCGGCCTCGCGGTTGAAGGTGACGATGCAACCAAGGTGCGTGCAGCTGGCGGACAGTGCCTCGATGACGCCACCACGGTTGACCACCAGCCCCTCGATGGCGCCGGTGCTGAACCGCACCGCCGTGCCGGAGGGCACTGCGTCAAGCGTGGTCACCGCGATCCAGCGGCCCTCGTCGGCCACCAACTCGGCCTGCAGCGGGGGCGTGACCGTGCCACCTCCTCGATCGACCAGCTTTTCGCCAACCACGCCCGCGGCCGCGGCGGCAACCGCCACGCCTCCACCGACCAGCAGGCGCCGACGGGACATGCCGCGTTCGGGGAGGACAGCCCCCTGGGTCTCGACGGCGATGCGGCGGTGCAGCTCATCGACGAAGCGCTGGTCGGGCATGCCCGCGCCAGGCGCCGCGGCGCGCAGCTCGATGGCGGCGCGGAGCACGTCGGCGTCCTTCTCCCTGCCACGCAGCCGTCGGGGGCTGCGGTCGCCGAGCAGAGCGTCCACCCAGCGGTTGAGGCGACGGCTCTCGCGGCTCACAGCTCCATCTCCTTGCCGAGCTCGGCGGCGCGGCGGAGCGCGCGGTGCTGCAAAACCCGTGCGTTGGCGATGCTCACCCCCATGGCGGCGGCGGCGCTGCGCACCGAGTGCAGCTCGAGGAATCGCAGCGTGAGGATCCGGCGGTAGTTGGGCGGAAGCATATCGAGGAGCCTCTGGATGCCCGGCATGGGGTCGACGGTGCGCTCCTCGTCGTCGTGCGGAGCGGCAGCGGTCACGTTGTCGTCGATGACGGTGACCTGGATCCCGAGACGGCGGCGCCAGTGGTCGGCGAGCACGGTGCGAGTGGTGGCCACCAGGTAGGCATGGGCCTCGCCCGCCGAGCTGGCCGGCCGGATGTGCGGCAGGGCGGACAGGAAAACCTGCGAGGTGAGGTCCTCGGCATCGGCACGGTTGCCCACCTTGGAGTAGAGAAGCCGGTAGATCGACACGATGTTCCGTCTGTAGATGGTGTCCCAGTCCAGCGGGCCGGTGGCCGGCAGCACGAGCACGCCCGGTTCGCGGTGCGCGGACGGAGGGGCAGGTTCCACGACTATCCCTACGACGGCGGTTACTGACGGGGCCGCGATCGTCGATCCATTTGGTGATCAGAACACGCGGAGGACATCGTCGGCGTCACGTTCGCGCCGGCCCATGGCTCGCAGCACGGCAAGGTCACCGTGGTGCACCCGCGACACATCAACCATGGTGCGGATGGCAACCTCGATGCCGGGGATGTCCGGGGTGGAGATGTGCACGCTCGTACAGAGGTCGTCGATGTGAAGGGCGAGCTCGACAAGACGGGTCCTGAGGTACTCCTCGAGGAGCATGGGTTGGTCGCCGATCACCCGGAGCGTCCGCCCGTCGGGCTCGAGGGGAAGCTGCTCGGTGAGCAGCGTCAGCACCTCGTCGAGGCGCTCGAGGAGCGCATCATGGCCGCGCGCCGCCTCCTCCTCCCCCCGTCTTCGGACCGCACTGTTGAGCTCGGAGTCGAGGTCGCCATCCGGGAAGCGGGCGGCGAAGTAGCCAGCGGCAGTGAGCGCGGGCACCCCTTCTGGTGGCGGCCCGGCGAGGTAGGTGCCGACCGTGAAGACCGACCGCGCGAGGTGCCCGGCAAGGCCGCGGACCGTGAACCTGGGAAGAGCGCTTGGCTCATCCCAGAGCGTCGCGGCCTCGGCGCTGGCGATCACGTCGCGAGCCGTTGCCCCGGCGGCGATGAAGCTGAGGCGGACGTCGTCCACGCTGCACAGGGTACGCCCGCCCGCGGCGGATGGGACCGCATTGTGACAGCGTGACTATAAGGTTCACCCTCGAGGGAGGGCGAGCGTGCTACGGCGCCAAGCAATGCAGATGATCGCCTCGGCCGTCAGTCGTCGGCGCGTGTCTGCGCCGCGACCCGAGACGCCGACAACTGATCGTCGCAGGCGCTCTCCAGCGAGTCGAGCGGCACGCGCACCTGGTTCATCCCGTCGCGTTCGCGGATCGTCACCGCGTTGTCTTCGAGGGACTCGAAGTCCACGGTGACCGCGAGCGGTGTACCGATCTCGTCCTGGCGGCGGTAGCGGCGGCCGATCGACTGCGTCTCGTCGTATTCCGTACGGAACCTGGAGCGCAGGCGATGAGCGAGCTCGCGGGCGACCTCGACGAGCTGCGGCTTCTTGCTCAACGGCAGCACCGCCACCTGCCACGGCGAGACGTCGGGATGGAGGCGGAGCACGGTGCGTTTCTCACCGCGCACCTCCTCCTCGTCCCATGCGTCGATCAACATGGTGAGGCAGGCGCGGTCGAGCCCGGCAGCGGGCTCGATCACGTAAGGGATGAACCGCTCATTGGTCTCACTGTCGAAGTAGGAGAGGTCCTTGCCGCTGGCGCGGCTGTGGTTGCGCAGGTCATAGTCGGTGCGATCGGCGATGCCCTCCAGCTCACCCCATCCCCATGGGAACAGGTATTCGACGTCGCTTGTGGCGCTGCTGTAATGGGAGAGCTCGTCCTGCTCGTGAACGCGCAACCGCAGACGGGAGCGGCGCACGCCGCAGTTGTGCACCCACCACCGCATCCGCTCCGTGCACCAGTACGCGTGCCATTCGAGGTCAGTCCCCGGTTTGCAGAAGAACTCCATCTCCATCTGCTCGAACTCGCGCGTGCGGAAGATCGAGTTGCTCGGCGAGATCTCGTTGCGGAACGACTTGCCCTGCTGCGCGATGCCGAATGGCAGCCGCCGTCGCATCGCCTGTACCACCGTGACGAAGTCGACGAACATTCCCTGTGCGGTCTCGGGCCTGAGATACACCTGGGCAGCGTCATCAGCCACGGGGCCGAGGTGGGTGCGGAACATCAGGTTGAACTGCCGAGCCTCAGTGAGCGCACCGCCGCACTCCGGGCAGCCCGGCGCGTCGTCCGGCTTGCCGCGCTCGCGCCGCAGCTCGGTGAGGTGATCAGCGCGCCAGCGCTTGCGGCAGCTCCCGGTGCAATCCACCAGCGGGTCGGTGAACGTGGCGACGTGACCGCTGGCCACCCATACCTGTGGGTTCATGATGATCGACGTCTCGATGGGGTCGATGTCGTCGCGCTCGTCCACCATCGCCTGCCACCAGATGTTGCGCACGTTACGGCGCATCCGCGCCCCCAGCGGCCCGTAGTCGTACAGGGCGTTGATGCCGCCGTAGATCTCGCTCGAACCGAAGAAGAAGCCGCGCTGCTTGCCGAGCGACACAAGCTTCTCGAGGAGGTCGGGCGCGCTGGGTTCCGGATCAGGCATCGGCGGCGAGTGTACCGGCCGTCACGCGAGCGTCGACGTAGGGAGGCCCTGTTACGGCTGTTACGGCGGTTATGGCGGTCAGCGGCTCTCGATGGCGCGCAGCACGGAGAGCGAGCGCAACTGGCGGTCGAGGTGCTGAGCAAGCTCTCGTTCGGTCACCGCTTCGAGGGTCGCCAGGCACTCCTCGTCGAGGCGCAGGTGCCGATAGAGGTCACGATCGCCTGTTGCTGCCACCCGAAGCACCTTGATGACCCGAACCGAGCACTCCACCGAGCCCGGATCGGAGGTGGCACACCGCGCGCACAGCAGGCCTCCGGCGGCGGCGCTGAACCACGCCGGCGTCTCAGCGAGGCGGGTGGCGCATGACGCGCATTCAAACAGCTGGGGCGCGTAGCCGAGCCGGTCGATCATCCGACGCGTCAGCCACACCAGCGCGCCGCGCGGATCGCGGTTGGGGTCGGTGCAGTCGTGGAGTGCCTCGACGACGAGGTCGTACGTCTCCTCATCCGGATGATTGCTCTCGAGCACGCGGTCGGTGAGCTCGGCGCACACCGAGGCGCAGGCGGCGCGTCTTGCATCCGCAAGCGGTGTCGTCGTACCTGCTGTCTCCGCCTGGATGAGGACATCGAGCTCGCCGCGGCCGCGAGCGAGTTGCATGCGACTGCGCGCGAAGAGGTCCGTGTGGGCGGCGAGGCGGCTGCCCGACTTGCGGACGCCGCGGACGATCACGCCGATCTTACCGTGCTCGCGGGTCAGCACCGTGAGGATCCGATCAGCCTCGCCGTAGTCGACCCGACGCAGGATCACACCCTCGGTCATGTAGGTTGGCATCGCTATCAGAGTGGGGCTTGCACGGCGGGTTGTCGCCTGGAGGTGTGACGCGCCCACCGCGCGAGCCAGGCTAACCGGCGTCGCCGTGTTCCTCGTCAGCCGGAATGGGCCCGGCGCCGTTGGCGTCGCGGAGGAAGGGATGTGGTGAGGTGATCCTGACCAGCTGGATGCTCTGGCGGCGCACCTGCTCGACGGTCAGCGTGGCCTCGCCGAGCTGCAACGTGGCTCCCACCGACGGTATCTCGCCGAGGCGCTCGTACACCAGGCCGCCGATCGAATCCGACTCGGTCTCGCCGACATCCAGATGCAAAAGGTCCTTGATGTCGTCGACCGGAAAGCGGGCATGAAGGAGCACCTCGCACTCGTTGAGGAACTGCACCTCCTCCTGCTCGGCGACGTCGTACTCGTCGCGGATCGGCCCGACAATCTCCTCGATGAGATCCTCGAAGGTGACGATGCCGGCCGTGCCGCCGTGCTCCTCCACAACCACCGCCATGTGCACCTTGCGCTGCTGCATCTCCTTGAGAAGCTCGCCGACATGCTTGACCTCGGGAGTGAAATATGGCTCGCGCATCAGGGTGGTGACCCTGGAGTCGCCACGACTGCGAGCGCCGGCACGCAGGAGGTCTTTGGCGTAAACGACACCGACGATGTTGTCCATCGACTCCTCGTACACCGGGATACGCGAGTGTCCGTGCTCGACGACCAAGTCGATGAGCTCGGTGACGGTGCCATGGGATTCGATGGCGATCACGTCGATGCGGGGCACCATCACTTCGCGGACGGTCTTGTCGGTCATCTCCAGGATGCCGTGGATCATCTCCTGCTCGCCATACTCCACCACCCCCTGCTGCTGACCGAGGGAGACCATGAGCTTCAGCTCTTCTTCAGTGACGAATGGGCCGACGACGTTGCGCCCTCGCGTTGCGGCGGCCAGCAGGGAGTTGCTGACCAGAGTGAGTAGTCCCACCACCGGGCGCAGCGCAACTGTCAGGGCGGCCACCGGGCGGCTCAGAACCAACGCCAAGCGTTCATTGAATCGCAGGGCGAGCGATTTCGGCGCGATCTCGCAGAACACCAGCACGATCGCCGACAGGATCGCGGTGCCCGCGGCCTCCGGGAAGGACCGATATGTGTTGGAGATGATCAGGGTGGCGGCAGTCGACGCTACGATCACCGCGACGGTGTTGACGGTGAGAATGGTCGACAGGTACGCGTTGGGGTCGTTGTGCAGGCGCACCACCACAGCGGCGTGGCTGTCACCCTCCTCGGCCATCGACCGCATGCGAATTCGGCTCACCGATGTGAGAGCGGTCTCCGACGCGGCGGCAAAGGCCGCAAGGATGAACGCCACGATCAACAGGGCGATGAGCGCGCTCATCGCAGGCGCGGATCGCCGCCGCCCTCAGGGCGCCGCGCTGACGGTGTCCTCACCGGAACAGCTCGCTGACGCTGCGTCCCTCGTGGACACGCACAATCGCCTCCGCGATCAGCGGGGCAACGCTCAACACGCGCAAGCGGGGATGATCGTCGAAGCTCCGGGTGCCGTCGTGGAGGGGGATCGTGTCGGTGATACACACCTCGTCGATGGGTGCCTCATGCAGGCGGGTCAGCGCACCGTTGCTGAGCACACCATGGGTGGCCACGACATCGACGCCGGTGGCGCCCTTGGCTCGCAGGGCTACGGCTGCGTTGGCGAGGGTGGAGCCGGTGCTGATGAGGTCATCGACGATGATGCAGTGCAACCCATCCACGTCACCGATGACATGGATCACCTCGGTCTGGTCGTCGCGCGGTCGGCGCTTGTCGATGATCGCGATCGGAGCGTCGAGGATCCGCCCGAGACGGCGGGCACGAAGAGCCCCGCCAGTGTCAGGCGACACGACCACGACGTTGTGGCCGTGCCGCTCGCGCACCCGGCGAGCGAGGATCTTGGTGGCGGTCAGGGCATCCACTGGAATGTCGAAGAAGCCCTGGATGGCGTCGGCGTGGAGATCGACCGCGATCACGCGGTTGGCACCCGCCAGCTCGATGATGTTGGCCATCAGCTTGGCACTGATCGGGTCGCGGGGCTGGGTCTTCTTCTCCTTGCGCTGATAACCGTAGTACGGGATCACCGCTGTGATCCGCGAGGCTGAGGCGCGGCGCAGCGCGTCGAGGATGACGAACAGCTGGATGAGGTTGTCGCTGACCGGTTGACACGTTGGCTGGATCAGGAACAGGTCGCGTCCGCGGACGGATTCTGCGATCTTGACATCGAACTCGCCGTCGGCGAACCGGGTGATCTCCATGCCGGCCAGCGGCATGTCGATCTCGCGCGCGATCTTCTCGCTCAGCTCCGGGTTGCCCGTTCCGCTGAGCAGCATCAGTTCGCCGAACTGAGATGGCTCGGTCACGCCGGTTCCTTGACGATGCGACTCCGGTGGCGCGCTGTCCAGCCGTCGACGTTGCGTTGCCGCTCGCGCCCGACTGCAAGGGCACCTTCGGGGACGTCCTCGTTGACCGTCGAGCCGGCTGCAACATAGGCGTCGCGATGGATCGTGAGCGGCGCGACAAGCGTGCTGTTGGAGCCGACAAATACGCCATCCTCGATGGCCATGCGGTGTTTGTCAACTCCGTCGAAGTTGCAGGTCACTGTCCCGGCGCCCACGTTCACATCGCGTCCCACGTCACTGTCGAGGACGCAGCAGAAGTGGTTGAGGCGGGTGCGGGCTCCGATCTTGCTGTTTTTCACCTCCGCATGCGTCCCCAACGTTACCCCCGCGGCGAGCACGCTCCCCGGACGCACTCGATTGAACGAGCCGATGGTGACATCGTCGCCGAGTTGGCTGGACTCGATATGCGAGGCGCCAACGATGACCCTGTCGCCTGCGGTCACGTCGGTGAGCTGGGCCATCGGACCGATCTCGCAGTTCTGGCCGAGGACCGTCGTACCCCGCAGCAGCGACATGGGCCGGATCACCGAATCGCGGCCGACCTGAACGCTGGCGTCAACATACGTCGTGGCTGGATCCTCCACTGTCACCCCCGCGGCCATGAGTGCCTCGAGGATCCTGGCTCGGATCACCGCCTCGGCGGCGGCGAGCTGCGAACGATCGTTGACGCCGAGTGCCTCCTCGGCGTCTGTGAGCAGCATGGCCTCGACGTGCCCACCGAGCAGCGGCAGGACATCAGGGAGATAGAACTCTCCCTGGGAGTTGTCGTTGGTGATGCGCGCCAGCGCGGGCCAGAGCCGAGCTCCGTTGAACACGTAAACGCCCGCGCCAACTTCCGGAGGCGCGTAGGCGCCGGGCGGCAGATCCCGCTCCTCAACGGTGCGGACGACGCGACCGGTTTCTGGGTCGCGGTAGACACGGCCCAGCCCGCGCGGATTGGCCGGCATGGCGGTGAGCAGAGTTGCGGCTGCGCGGCTGCGGCGGTGGTGGTCAATCAGCCGTCCCAGGGTCTGCGGCCTGACCAGGGGCACGTCGCCCGACAGCACCAGCACATCTCCGGCATCGCGGAGCCGCTGTGGCACGGAGCGCAGCGCGTCGCCGGTGCCGCGCGGCTCGGGCTGCTCCACGAACTCAGCGCGATCGCCGACCGCGGCCGCAACGTCCGCGCGACCGGGGCCCACGACGACCACTGGAGGCCGGCCGGTGACCGCGGCAGCGGCGTCGATGACGTGGTCGATGAGGGCGCGACCCGCCAGCGGATGAAGCACCTTGGGAAGGGCGCTACGCATCCGTGTGCCCTCTCCGGCGGCGAGGATCACCGCCCGCGGACCGTCGGCCATGTGCGCCGAGTATACGGGCACCCTCAGAGCCCAGCCGCTCAGGCCACCCCGTGATCCGAGTCGTCCGCGCCCCAGGCGTCGGCGCTGCCCGGCCGCTTGTCGGTCGCCGGCGTCCTTACGGAGGGGCGGTCACGACCTCGCCCTGGCTGGTCAGCGCCATGCTCCAGCCGTCCTCGTGGACCAGGCGATGGTGTGGGCGGCAGAGCAGAACCAGGTTGGCCAGTTCCGTCTTGCCGCCGTGTCCCCAGTGCACGATGTGATGCGCGTCAGTCCACGGCGGCGGCCGGTCGCATCCTGGGAATCGGCAGCCGCGGTCGCGGACCACGAGTGCCCTTCTGAGGCTCGGCGGAATCGTCCGCGTGGCACGGCCCACCCCGACCGGCATCCCTTCTTCGTCAACAGTCACAGTGGTGCGCACGCCGTCGCAACTGAGCCGGAGCGCAGCTTCATCGACGATCGGCCCCGCCCATTCGAGCTCGGCCGGAGGACTGTCGCCAGCGCCGCGGAGCGCAGCCGCCGGGATCGTCACGGTCACGTGCGGCCGCTGTCCTCCCGACGCTGGGAGGGCTCCCTCGTCGAGCTGGCGCCGAGCGAGCTCAACGAGTGCGTCAGCGCGCCGCTGGGATGCCACCCGGTCGTCTCCCGGCAGCGGTCGCGTCAACGCGTCGATGGCTGTGCGCAGGAGCGCGCCCCCCTCGGCGTCGAGAAGCCCGGCCACTTCGAGAGCACCATCGATGTTCGTGGTGAGATTGAAGCGGCGCCGGGCGTACGCCGCATTGGCTGCCGCAAGCGCGCCGTCAGGATCGATCGTGTGGCGCACCTGCTGGCCAACCAGCCAAACGTGGCCGGGATGGGCCTGTTCGGCTGCCTCGAGCAGCAATGGCTCCGCCGTCCTGGCAGCGTCGCCTCCGAGCTCGTCGACCGTCCGGCCGATGACTGCGGCGTGCCCGGTGCTGATGTGGCCGCGTCGCCACGCGTTCTCTGTCTGCGGGAGCTCGATCAGCTGGCGTGCCATGTGCAGCCGTCTCGCTGCTGAGCTCGTGCCCATCCGGCATTTCCATCGAAGCCAGGAGAGCAGGTTCGCGGCCCCGGCTGTCTCATATCCCTTCACCGCATCAAAGCGGATCAACCGGCGGCTGAATTGCGCCTCGAGGCGATCGATGCCGCGGCGCATGGCGACCAGCTCGCTGCCAAGCTCGACAGCGTCCATCCGCTCGACGTCGTCGCCGTCGAACTCGTCGACTGCGCGCGCAAGCAACTCGCTCCCGGGCCATCGCCCCTCGGCCGCCCCGTTAGGCACCTCCACAACCACAGATCTGTATGTTACACAGCTGAGTAGCACCGTACAAGCGGCGAGTGCCCATCGACCGCTACAGCCGCGTGCCTCCGCCTCCGCCGCCACCGTTGCCCCCGGCGCGCCTCGCCTGCCGAGCCAACTCCGTGAGCCCGTCGAGCAGCGCGGCCGCCTCGCCCGCGTCGCGGCACACCGCCCGCGCCTGCCAGCCGCGCCCCGCGGTGTCGACATGCACTGTCGCCAGCCGCAGCCAGCGCTGTAGCGGTCCCTGACGCAGCCGCACGCTCTGCACCTTCTGCAACGGCACCACCACGACCTCGGGCCGCACCCGGCCCGTCCGAGCGAAGGCATGCCGCCCGCGGTCATGCCAGAACGCGAGCAGGTGGTAGGACAGCGGCGCCCGCACCGTCGCCCTCCGCGGCGGTCGCGATCCCGGTGGAGGCACGACTGCGGCACCGGGGAGGACGCGCTCCAGCAACCAGGACGCGTGCTCGCGCGACCCCACCGGTAGCAGGGTCCGCGATAGCTGTGCGCTCCCCTCCTCTCGCTGCTGACTGCCCCGCTGCCTCGCGACGTCCACCTCGAGCCGCACCCAGCCGAATCGTCGCCAGAGCAGCGGCTCCACCCACCGGACTGCCTGGATGCGCCCAAACGGGATGGTCTCGGTGCGCGTCTGCAGCAGGCCGCGACTCAAACGCAGCCCGTCGGCCCCCTCGGCGAGCTGGAAGTCATACACGGCATTGAAGCGACGGAACACCTCGGGACCCACCCCGACGAGCGCTGGGATCGCGATGGTTGCCGTCGCCTCGCCGCGCGGGACCAGCAGCGAGCCGATCACGGCCAGCGCAGCGACCGTGATGAGCACGTTGACCGGGGCGGTCAGCAGCGTGGCGAAGATGACGCGCAGGTTGTTGATCCGCAGCAACGGCTGCGCGGGGGGTTCGGGCGTCTCCGAGGCGAGGCCGTGCGCAAGCGCAAGCAACATCGCCCGAACCTGCTGAGCCTCGGCCGCGCCCAGGTACGCGAGCCGCGTGCGCCCAGTGCCGCGACCGGCGACGACGACGCGCACCTCGGCCAGGCCAAGGACACGCGCCAGAACCGGTGAGATGACGTCGACAGCCTGGATGCGCGACAGCGGCACGCGAATCGACTGCCGCCTGATCAACCCCGTCTCGATGCGGAGGTCAGTACCCTGCACCCGCCACCGGGTCACCAGCCACGACACAATTCCGGCGACGACTCCCAGCCCGAGGAGCACCAGGCTCTCCCACGGGAAGCCGCGCTTGCCACCGGTCTCGAATTGGGTGCTGAAGAGGACGATGACCGCCAGGGCGCTGCCGGCGCGCACCACCGGCGACAGCGGATGCAACCGTGCCCATTGGGTATCGCGGGACGCTGGCGTGGTCGCCGGCGCCGTGATCGCCGACATCAGAGACCGGTGGCCTGCGCCTCCCCGAGGACCGCCAGTCGGTCGCGGAGCCGCTCCGCCTCCTCCTGGGTGAGCCCGGGGATGCGCGCGTCGGTGGTGGCCGCTGCGGTGTGCAGCTGCACGGTGGCCAGCCCAAACAGACGGTCGATAGGTCCGGCGCTGACGTCGATCAGCTGCATCCGACCGTATGGCACCACTGTGACCTGTCGGAACAGCAGCCCGCGACGCACGATCAGGTCGTCCTCGCGCTCCAGGTAGCCCCACGAGCGGTACCGACCGCGCAAGACGACCCACTCGATCACGGCGATCAACACCACCGCTGCGGACACAGGGATGCCGGCGGCGGCGTGACCGAAGATCCACGCGGGGACCAGGACCGCTATCGCCAGAGGCACCGCCGTGATGACCAGCGACACCTGGCGCGCAGTCCACATCCGCGGCGACGGCCGGTGGAATTCGGTCTGATCGAGAATCGTCGCGGTCACAGACGACAGTCTCGCATCACCTGGTCGATGTGCTCGGCTTTGCCCGTCCGCGACGACGCTACCATCGAGCGATCACTGGGGAGTCGCCAAGTGGTAAGGCACCGGACTTTGGATCCGGCATTCGAAGGTTCGAATCCTTCCTCCCCAGCCACTTCACGGACGGACGTGTGATGGACGTCGCGGGAACGTCGCCGTGATCCCAGCGCTGGGTCGAGCCGAAACATCTCACTGGCGGGCGTCAGCAACCACGTGTCCCGCGGGATCTAGATCACGCTGCGGACGCGCGCCGGCTTCTTCTCGTCGACGATCGAGTAGATGGCGTCGATCAATCCGCCGCGCACAACCATCACCATCACAGCGAACGTGCGGCCAGCGCGCGTGGCGATGATCCCGGCTTCGCCGTTGACCTCGGCGAGCGCCAGCCGTGTCCCGGAGGCGGGGCCGAAGAAACGCAGCGAGATGGCCGCCTTCTACTGTGAGACCGCGCCGACCTGACCTGGGGCCACGGGGAGCTCGCGGAGCCGGCCCAGCGCTCCCTGCCCCGGAATCGGCGCGTCAGGCGCTCAGCGCACGATGTGGGCCGCAGGCACCGCGCCCATGCGGCCGGCGCGGAAGTCGTCGAACGCTTGGCGCAACTCGTCCTGCGTGTTCATCACGAACGGCCCGTACCAGGCAACCGCCTCGCGGATGGGGCGGCCGCCGAGAACCAGCACGTCGAGCGCCTGGTGCCTGCTCTCCTGGTTGGTGTCAGCGCCGAAGGTGAGCACGTCGCCGTCGCCAAGGACGGCCAGCTGGCCGCTGGAGATCGGTCGGGAATCGGCGCCGACGCTGCCGTTTCCAGAGAGCACGTACACCAGCGAGTTGAAGTCACGCGTCCACGGCAGGACCACGCGGGCGCCGGGGCTGACGGTGACGTGGGTCATCGCCATCGGCGTGTGAGTGCTGCCCGGGCCGGTGGCCCCGGCGACATCGCCGGCGATGACGCGAAGCAAGGCGCCCCCGTCAGCGGATGCAACCAGGCCGACGTTGCCGGCGCGGATGTCCTGGTAGCGCGGTTCGGTCCACTTCAGCGACGAGGGCAGGTTCACCCACAGCTGGATGCCGTGGAACAGGCCGCCGGATGCGACCAGCTCCGATGGTGGCGTCTCGATGTGAAGGATGCCCGCGCCGGCGGTCATCCACTGAGTGTCTCCGTTGGTGATGAGTCCGCCGCCGCCATTGGAGTCCTGATGGGCGAAGGTGCCGTCGATCATATAGGTGACTGTCTCGAACCCGCGGTGCGGGTGCCAGGGGGTGCCCCTGGGCTCCCCGGGCGCGTACTCGACCTCACCCATCTGGTCCATGTGCACAAAGGGGTCAAGCAGGCTCGGATCGACGCCGGCGAACGCGCGGTGGACCGGGAAACCCTCGCCCTCGAAGCCGCGCGGCGCAGTGGTCACCGAAAGAACCTGTCGCTGCGTGGCGGCCGCCGGCGCCGTGGCGATCCGCGGCAGGCTGGTGATGTCGTCGACGGTGACCGCTGGCATGCCGGTGTCCTCAGGTGATGCGCAACCGCCGAGATGCTGGGCTGCCCACGCTCATTGTGCGTCGCCGGGCCGTCCGCCAAACCTGGCCGGCGACGAGGAGGTGCAGCGCCCGGTACGCTGTCGCCATGAATGTCAAAGAGCTCGGTCACGCAGTCCTGTATGTCCACGACGTCGAGCGCTCATCGGCGTTCTACCGCGACGTCCTCGGCTGGACTCAGATATCCGCCCCCGATCCGCGTTTCCCGGCAGCGGCCTTCTCCAGCGGGCGCACTCACCACGAGCTGCTGCTCATCGAGGTCGGCCCTGACGCCGACGAGGTGCCCCAGGGTCGTCACGTCGGGCTGTATCACCTCGGCATCAAGATCGGCGACAGCGACGATGAGCTCCGCGAGGCGGTGGCCGCGTGCCGAGCCGCGGGCGTCCGGATCATCGGTCTCAGCGACCACACCGTCAGCCACAGCCTCTACGTGCTGGATCCCGACGGCAACGAGCTCGAGCTCTACATCGATGTTCGCGGGGTCGACTGGAAGAGCAACCCTGCCGCCGTCATGGCCCCCACGCGCCCGCTGGCGCTCTAGATATGGCCGATGACTTCGACGTCATCTGTGTTGGTGGCGGTACCGTCTCCGAGGGCGTCGCCTCGCAGCTGCAGGGCACCGGCATCACCTTTGCGATCATCGAGCGCGAGAAGCTGGGCGGCGAATGCCCGTACTGGGGTTGCATCCCGAGCAAGACCCTGCTTCGCTCGGCGGTGGTCCTGGCTGAGGCGGAACGGGCTCGCACGCTGGCCGCGTCACGCGTCGAGTGGCAGGTCGACTTCGACAAGATCGCAGAGCGCGCCAACTTCATGGCGCGCAACGGGGACGACACCAAGGCCACCGAATCGCTGCTCGAACAGGGCGCCACCATCATCCGCGGCGAGGGACACCTGGTCGGACCGCGAACGGTGATGGTGGGCGATCGCGAGCTCACCGCCCGCCGGGGCATCGTCATCGGCACCGGCACATCAGCGGCGATCCCGTCGATCCCCGGGTTGGATGGCGTCCCGTACTGGACCAACCGCGAGGCCACCCTGACGCGCGCGCTGCCCAGGTCGTTGCTGGTGCTCGGCAGCGGGCCGATCGGCGCCGAGCTTGCGCAGGCTTTCGCGCGGTTCGGCAGCGAGGTCCGGGTCATCGAGGCGCTCGATCGCCTCATCCCCGGGGAGGAGCCCGAGGCCAGCATCGAGCTGGCCAGGGCCTTCGAGTCCGACGGCATCGCGGTGAACACCGGGGCCAAGGCGGGCGCGGCCGAGGCGAGTGCCGATGGGGTGACGCTGCGCCTCGAGTCAGGTGAGTCCCTCACCGCCGAGAAGCTTCTCGTCGCCGTCGGGCGCCGGCCCAAGCTGTTTGGATTCGACCTCGCGGCAGCCGGGATCAGCACCACCGAGCGTGGCTGGATCAAGGTCGACGACGCCACCCTCATGGCCGCTCCGGGGATCTGGGCCGGCGGCGACATCACCGGCATCGGTGCCTTCACCCACCTCAGCTGGTACCACGGTCGTGTCATCGGAGCGCAGTTGCGCGGCGACAACGCAGTCGCCGACCACCGCGCCATTCCGCGCGTCACCTTCACCGACCCCGAGATCGCGTCGGTTGGGCTCAGCGAGGCGCGCGCTCGCGAGCAGCACGCCAATGTCAACACCGTCAGCGCGGACTCCGGCAACGGCACCCGCGGCTACATCAATGGACCACCCGGCGGGGTCATCAAGCTGATCGCCGACATGGACAGAGAGGTGCTGGTCGGCGCGCTCGTGGTGGGGCCGCGCGCTGGCGAGATGATCTCGGAGCTGACCCTGGCGATCAGGGCGGAGGTGTCACTGGCGGTCCTCGTCGACACCCTGCACGCCTTCCCCACCTTCTCGCGCGACCTCGACGGGCTCTTCCCCAAGCTGCTGGGCGGCTAGTCCCGATGGCAGTGGACGCCAGGGCGGCCGTGCAGCTCACCGATTGGCGCCGCCAGGTGGGTGAGCTCTACCACCGAGTCCGGGCCATGGGCTCGAGCGTCGACGCCTGGCAGGCCTGGCGCGAGGGCAAGCAGCGCCTGTATCGCGAGCACCCGCAATCGCCCGTGCCGCAGTCGCATCGCGCCGGCCACGCCTTCGCATGCTTCGACCACGACCCCTCGATGCGCGTCCGCGCAACGCTGGTCGCATCGCCACCGCAGCACGCAGCTGGTGACGGTGAGATTCCGGGCCACACCCACGTCGGCACTCTGCATTTCGCGCTGCAAGGTGTGGAGTGCGAGCTCGGCACGTACTGGCTCGACGGCTACGCGGGTGGACTGTTCGTGCCGTTTGCCGATGCCACCGCCGGTGCGGAGACGTACGGCGGCGGCCGCTACGTGCTCGACACCGCCAAGGGCGCTGACCTGGGCAGCGATGGTGACCGCATCGTGCTCGATTTCAACTTCGCGTACGCTCCGTCGTGCGCCCATGACCCTCGCTGGCGATGCCCGCTGGCCCTGTCCGCCAATCGCCTGACCATCCCGGTCCGCGCCGGCGAGACCAGCGGTTAGTGCGGCGGCCCGAAGCTCTTCACCGCCCACGCCACCGCGCCGACCAGGCCGGCGTCAGTGCCGAGCTCCGCCATGAGGATGCGGCAGTGCTCAGCAGGTGCAGCGAACGCAATCTCCGCCACGGCCGCGCGCAGCGGCGTGAACAGCAGGTCGCCGGCGTTGATCAGACCGCCGCCGATCGCGATCGCCTCCGGTGAGAGCAGGTTGATGAGCCCACCCACCGCCCGACCGAGGTTGCGAGCTGCACAGTTGAACACGCGCATCGCCACCTCGTCGCCGGCGTGGGCTGCGTCCTGCACCGTCTTGGCGTCGATCTGGTGCTGCGGCAAACGCGCCAGCGAAGTCGTCTCCCCTGCCGCCACCGCGCGCTGCGCAGCCTGGGCGATGGCGCGGCCGCTGGCGGTGCCCTCGAGGCAACCTTCGTGCCCCTCGCCGCACGCGGGATACCCGGGACAGAGCGGCGTGTGGCCGATCTCCCCTGCGGTGCCCGACGTCCCCGCATACAGCTCGCCGTTGAGGATGAGGGCTCCGCCGACCCCGGTGCTCGCGGTGATGAAGACGAAGTCTGTGGTGCCGCGACCGGCCCCGGCGACCCACTCCGCATAGCCCGCGAGGTTGGCGTCGTTGTGGATGGCGACGTCGCAGCGCAGGCGGCGGCGCAGGGCGGACTCGGCGTCGAAGTTGTCCCAGCCCTTCAGCTGAGGCGCGGCGTAGACGATGCCGCGCCGCGGATCGAGCGGCCCCGGGATGCC
The DNA here is from genome assembly GCA_036561525.1 of Candidatus Dormiibacterota bacterium. Taxonomy (GTDB): domain Bacteria; phylum Chloroflexota; class Dormibacteria; order Aeolococcales; family Aeolococcaceae; genus Aeolococcus. Next base: position 69,121 of record DATBPD010000070.1, read on the forward strand.
GATGGCAAGACCGTCCACGCGGTGGTCCCCGGTGGCCACCTCGACGCACTTCGCGATCGCCTCGATGACCGCCTCCGGTCCCTCCTGACCCGGGGTTGGCGCATGGGCGGGCGCGGTGTGGGTGCGTGCCCCCGTCGCCACCGCGGCGCGGATGTTGGTTCCCCCGAGGTCGACGCCGACCAGGGTGCTCATCGTCCACCGCCCAGGTCGGGGTGGTGCCAGGCGAGGGGCTCCACCAGCCGGTCGGCTGCCTTGGGTCCCCACGTGCCGGCGCGGTAGGTCACCAGCGGCGGCGGCTCGTCGAGCACCGGCTGCACCACCATCCAGCCGCGCTCCACCTCATCCTCGCGGATGAAGAGGGTGTGGTCACCGTCGAGCGCGTCGTGGAGCAGGCGCTCGTACGCCTCGGGCGGCGACGTCCGGAAGGATGCCCCGTAGGTGAACTCCATGCTCACCGGTTGCACGCGAACCTCCGGGCCCGGCACCTTGGCGGCGAAGGTCACGGAAATGCCCTCGTCGGGTTGGATGTGCACGATGAGCCGGTTGGACTCGATGTCGTGAACCCCCGCTCCCATGAACAGACGCAGCGGCACCTCGCGGAAGTCGATGACGATGCGTGTGTCACGCGTGGCCATGCGCTTGCCGGTGCGAATGAAGAACGGCACTCCCGACCATCGCCAGCTGTCGATGGACAGTCGCATGGCCGCGAACGTCTCTGTGCGCGAGTGCGGGGCCACACCGGGTTCGTGGCGGTAGCCGGGCACCCGCTTGCCCTCCACCGTGCCCCCGGTGTACTGACCGCGCACCACAGTGGACGGGTCGAGTGGCTGGAGAGCCTGCAGCACCTTGAACTTCTCGTTGCGGATCGCTTCCGCATCGAACGACACCGGCGGTTCCATGGCGGTCACGGCGAGCACCTGGAACAGATGATTTTGGACGATGTCGCGGATCGCACCGGTCTGCTCGTAGAACGCGCCGCGGTGCTCGACCCCGAGGCATTCCGCGACGGTGATCTCGACTCGTGCGATGGCGTCGCGATTCCAGATCCGCTCGAAGATGGAGTTGCCGAAACGAAACACCAGGAGGTTCTGCACAGTCTCCTTGCCGAGGTAGTGGTCGATGCGGAACACTCGCTGCTCGGGGAGCACCGAATGGATGGTCCTGTTGAGCTGGCGCGCGCTTTTCAGGTCGTGACCGAACGGCTTCTCGATGATCAGCGAGGTACCCTCTGCGAGGCCCGCCTTGCCCAGTGCGGTGATCAGCCCCGCGAACGCGTTCGGCGGTACGGCGAGGTAGACAAGTCGCTGCTCCCTGCGCAGCGCCGCACCCAGGTCGAGGAGGTTGGCGCTGGGGTCGAGGCGCACGAAGCGCAGACGGCCGAGGAATTGCGTCAGCAGCCGCTGCGTGGGTTTGGTGCGCGAGAACGTCCTCACCGCGTCGCGCGCGAAGTCGCGGAATCCATCGAGGTCCATCGCCACCGGCGCGGCGCCGACGATGTCGCCCTTGCGCGCAAGGAGTCCCTCGGCGCTGAGGTTGTAGAGCGCGGGGAGCAGCTTGCGCGCGCTGAGGTCGCCGGTGGCGCCGACCACGACGATGTCCTGGTCGGGTGGGGGGGTCAGTGCCATGGGCGGCGGATCAGGGTCGGCGCGAACGCCGTGAGATCGCGGAGCCGAGCCCGATGATGATGGCGAGCACCGCGAGGATCACCGTGACGATGACCACCGGGCCTTCAGCCGGCGACGTCGAGTAGGTGTAGACGGCCAGCACCGCGGCGATGAAGAGCCCCAGCATGGTGAGCGAGAGCAGCGTGACCACGGCGATCGTCGGGCCGTCGATGTGCGGCTCGCCACGTTGCGTCTGCGCGATCGACGGCGCGAGCGATGGGAACGGGAACCAGTGCCGCTGTGCGGCCCCGAGCACCTGGGCGATGAGGATCGCCAGGAAGGTGTACCCGGTGATCGTGATCACCGGCCCGACTGCCGCTGGCGTGGAGTAGTCGTACACCGCCAGGATGCCGGTGGCGAGCAGGCCGACGACGATGAAGCAGAGACCGACGACGGTGAACCAGGTGAGCGCCCCCCACCTGGGGAGCTCGTATCCCTGCCACGGGGGCACGAATGGAGCCGGCCGGTACGGGGAGACAAGCTCGCTGTACATCGTCAGCGGGACGGTCACCCCGGACACCCGGGCTTGCAGCCCGTAGTGCTCCTGCTGGGGATCGAACGGGGTGGCCTCCACCAGCAGTCCCGGCTGTGGTCCCGGATGGAGGCGGCGCTCCTCGGTGCGACCGTCCAAATACGAGAGCCGCAGCAGCCCGCACACCTCGCAATGCCAGGCGCGGATGGGCAGGCCGCCGATGACCGGGCCGTAGTACGTGGAGGTGCGCCGCGTGCCCTCGGGCCCGATCGCGCCCGCGTAGTGGGAGAACTCGTGGGCCATCACCCCGGTGACCGGCGCTGGATGCGCGCATTCCTCCGGCGTTGGGGGTGCCGCGGCGGTCGCGGCGGCAGGCGCGGGGTCGGTACGCGTCTGCGCGGCCACGATCCCGGATTGTAGGGCCGCCGTCACCGCACGCTCACCAGCCCAGCCGGGTGCGACCGGAGCGCGTGGTCCCGCAGTTCCTCGGCGACGCCGGAACCCCGACCATCAAGCACTCGCCCTGGCGTACACGCACGCCGTCCTATGTGTGGTGTGGCTGTTCGCGCTGGTGACCTTCCTGCACCGGCTGCGGAGAGTCGCTGACCATCGCTGACCGATCCGCTGCCGGCGACGACATCAGGTGCGGGGGAGTTGTCCGACCAGCTCGGCAAAGCGCAGGGCGCTGACGTTGCCACCGGAGATGACCACGCCAACACGCGACGCGGGCGGCGTGATTCGCCCGCAGAGCAGCGCGGCCAGGGCACTGGCCCCGCTCGGCTCGACGACCAGCTTGAGGCGCTCGAAGACCAGCAGCATGGCCGAGCGGATCTCGTCGTCGCTGACCAGCACGATGTCGTCGACCAGACGCTGGTTGATCGCGAACGTCATCTCGCCCGGGGTGTCTGCGGCCTGGCCATCGGCGATGGTCCGCGGCACCGGGATCGAGACGCGGTGGCCCACCAGCAGCGAGCGCCTGGTGTCATCTGCAGCCTCCGGCTCGACGCCGATGACGCGGATCCCAGGCTGCATCGCCTTGGCCGCGGTCAGGCACCCGGCCAGCAGGCCTCCGCCGCCGACGGGGACGACGATGGCGTCGAGCCGCCCGCATTCCTCGAGCAGCTCGAGGGCGACGGTTCCCTGGCCGGCGATGACGTGCGCGTCCTCGTAGGGTGGCACGAGGGCGAGGCCGCGTTCTGCGGCGATCCGGTTGCCCAGCGCCACACGGTCCTGCGTGTACCTGTCGTAGGTGACCACCTCGGCCCCGTACCCCTGGGTGGCAGCGCGCTTGCCCGCGGGCGTGTCTTCGGGCATCACCACCAGGGCGGTGCTGCCGAGCAGGCGGCAGGACAGGGCCACCGCCTGGGCGTGGTTGCCCGAGGAGTAGGTGGCCACGCCGCGGCCGAGCTGCTCAGGCGACAACCGCGAGATCGCGTTATAAGCCCCGCGGAACTTGAAGGCCCCGGCACGCTGCAGGTTCTCGCACTTGAGGAAGGCTTGCGCACCCACCAGCTCGTTGATGGTGCGCGAGGTCACCACCGGGGTGCGATGCGCCACGCCGCGGAGCTGCGCGGCGGCGGACCTGACGTCTGCAACAGTCAGCGCCGCCGTCCGCGTCATCGCACCGCCGCCACGGTGCGGCAGGCGCGCCCCACAAACCCGGCATGGCGTGCTGCCGCGGCCATCTCGGCGGCGCCGGCGGGGTCCGGCGCCAGTGCGAACGCCGCCCCGCCGCTGCCGGTGAGATGCCAGCGAACCTGCGGGATGGCGGCACGTAGCGCCACCAGTCGCTCGTCGAGCTCGGGGTTGGCGCGGCATGCCGCCGGCTCCAGCCCGCTGCCGAGATCGCCGTCGTCGGGGAGCCCGCCCGCCGCCAGCGCCTGGAGCACATGATCCACCCGGCCAGCGTCCTCGAAGTCGACCTCCTCGGTGGCCGCGTACGTTGCGGTGGTGTCGCTCGTCCCCGCGATGGCGATGGCCAGGAAGAGAGTCGGCGCCGGCACCGCGTCGAGCACCTCGCCGCGGCCGCGCATCCGCTGCGCACCGCAGCCCAGTGCCACCGGAACGTCCGACCCCAGCGACGCCGCCATCGCCAGTCGCGTCTGGTCGTCGAGACCCGACCAGCGGTCGCTGCCGCGCAGCACCGCAGCCGCGTCGGCTGAGCCGCCGCCCAGCCCGGCCCGGCTGGGGATCCGCTTATCCAGCCAGACGTCCACCGCCATCGGGCCGACCAGCTGAGCCACCGCGGCGGCGGCGCGGGCGGCGAGGTTGTCCTCCCCGGCAGGGGCTTCCCCTCCACCGCCGTCGGTGACACGCAGTCGCACAGCCGTGGCCGGCGCCGCGCGCGCCTCGATGCCGACCAGGTCGTGCCAGTCGACGGCCACGGCCACCGAATCGATCTCGTGGAACCCATCGGGCCTTCGTCCGCGCACCGCGAGGCACAGGTTCACCTTGGCGTACGCCGGGATGAGCAGCATTGGGTGGCTGATATACTCCGCGGGCCGCGCCGGCCGTCGGCGCATCGCACCCGTGGGTGCCGCATCCAGCTCATTCGACAGGAAGACTCGTGGCCAATTCCCGCTCCGCCCGCAAGCGCATCCGTGCCAACGAGCGCAAGCACCTCCGCAACCGCGGGGTGCGTTCCTCGGTGCGGACGTACGTCGGCAAGGCCCGCCAGTCGCTGCTCACCCTTGAGCCCGGCCGGACGGTCGACATCGAGGAGCAGCTCAAGGCCGCTGTCCGAGCGCTCGATCGCGCCGGCGAGAAGGGGATTCTCCACCGCAACAACGTCAACCGGCGCAAGTCCCGCCTCACGCTGATGGCGTCGCGGTTGATTCGGGCCGCCAGCGAGGGTGGCGAGCACTCCACCGAGGTGCGTGCCGCAGCCGCCGGTGGCGCCAAGGGTCGCGGCCGCCAGTCGACAGCGTCGCGCAAGGCGGCCGCCAAGCCCGCGGCCAGGGCAGCCGCCAAACCCGCCACCAAGGCGTCGCCCACGGCCAAGGCGGCACCCACCGCACCGGCCGGGAACCAGAAAAGCTAGCCCGATCTCATCGCGGTGACGGTCGGTCGAGGTTCCAGTGCCGCGCAACCGTCACCAGCCATTCCTGGTCGCGCACCGGCACCATCGAGAAGAGGCTGATCGACCGCTGGCCGCCCTCGAAGTCGCCGTAGAGGATGTCGATCCAGAACTGCTGCCGGTTGCCGATCACCCGGCTGGCGCGGATGAATTCGTCCGACGCGGGATCACGAAAAGCCCCCTGCCAGAAGCCGTTGTCCCCAGCGGGCACGTAGAGGTCTCGGGTCAGACGCCGGAAGTCGGCCGGGTTCGGAACGCTGGTGTCGCCCGTCGGCCGCTCTTCCAGGAACAGCCAGCCATGGAGCACACCGATACCGCTGCCGACGTTGCGCAGCGACATCGCCATGTAGACAGCGGCGTCGGTGGCCTCGGCGGCGCCGCGGCCGCCCTCCACCCGCAGCCAGTGATTGTCGGCGAACGAGATCTTCTCGGGCGGGTCCTGCATGCGCGACGGCACCAGCAGGGGTCGCAGGCCGGCGAGCAGTGAGCCCTCAGCGGCCCGTGCCGCGCGGTTGGCCGAGCGCACCGACGCAAATGTGGCGATGCCGAGAACCAGGGTGCCGCCGGCGGTGGCCAACGAGGAGATCAGCGCCCAGTCCATCGGCCGCAATGGAAGCAGGACGGGTGGTGGTGGTGCTGTGCGAGCCTAGCCCGCCGTGAGCGGTGCAGTCTGGCGTCAGCGCGACTTCGGTCTGCTGTGGAGTGGGCAGATCGTCAGCGAGATCGGCAGCCAGGTGACCGTGCTCGCCCTGCCGACGCTGGCGATCTTCATCTTCCACGCCGGCCCGGCCGCGATCGGCCTGCTCGTCGCCTCCGAGCGCATCCCCTTTCCCCTGCTGGCGCTCGGCGCCGGGGCGATCGTCGACCGGGTGCGCAAACGAAGGCTGATGCTGGTGTGCAACCTGGCGCGCGCCGCAATCCTCGCCACCATCCCGGTGCTGGCGGCAGCCGGTGCCCTGCAGCTCTGGCACCTGTTCGTGGCGGCCGTGGCTATGGGCGTGTTCAGCGTGTTCTTCGACGTCGCCTACCTCGCCTACATTCCCATGCTCGTCCGCGGAGACCAGCTGCTCGAGGCCAACAGCCGGCTCGAGGTGACCTGGTCGGCAGGCGCGCTGGCCGGGCCGGGTCTTGGTGGGGTGCTCGTGCAGGCCGTCGGCGCAGCTCGCGCGGTGCTCGCCGACGCCGCCTCGTTCCTTGTGTCCACGGTCTCGCTGCTTGGCATCCGCCATCACGAGGCGCGCCTGACGACAGCCCGACGGCGCCACATGCTGAGTGAGGTGCGCGAGGGGCTCGGGCACGTCTTCGGCAACCCGGTCCTCCGCGCCCAGCTGCTCTGTCTCACGCTCGCGGGCGTGTTCGCGCACGCCTACGAGGCGCCGCTGTTCGTGTTCGCGTACGGCCGTCTCCACCTCAGTCCGGGTTTGCTCGGGGCAGTGCTCGCGTCCGCCGGCGCCGGTGCGCTGCTCGGCTCTCTGGTCGCGTCGCGGGTCATCGCCGCGCTCGGCGTGGGCCGGACGATGACCTTCACCGACGCCATCGCCATCGGCCTCTTCGCAGCCATCCCTCTGGCCGTGTTCGTGCCCCCGGCCGCGCTGCTCTTCCCGTTGTTCGTCGTCTCCGGCGCGGTGGGCACGGCCGGCAACATCGCCCAGGTGACACTCCGGCAGTCACTGTCTCCCGCGCGACTCCAGGGCCGGATGAGCTCGGTGTTCCGCTCCTTCTTCTGGGGCGCCTGGCCCCTCGGCAACCTCCTCGGCGGCCTGCTCGCGGCGACCATCGGCGCCGTCACCGCCTTGTGGTTGACCGCCCTGCTCGGCGCGCTCGCCAGCTTCACGATCGTCTTCACGCCGCTCTGGCGCGTGCGCGACTTCCCCTCAACTGTTTCGATCGGGCTCGAGCCGCCGCTGTCCGACATGCCCCCGATGTAGCGCGCCGGCGACGCCGGCGCGGCTCAGGCGCTGCGCTGCGTGCGCCGCTCAGACAAAGCCTGCGCAGCCGAGAGTCCCCAGCGCTGGAGCGCGGCGACGTCGTCCACCTCGCCAGCCTTGAGCCCTGCGTCGATGCGCTGCAGCTCGCGCATCCACACCATCGCCAGCGTCGCCGGGATGGCATGCGCGGTCCGCAGCACGCGTTCGGCACGCCACGCCGGAAGGTGCATCGCCGCCGCCAACGCGCTCGCGCCTCGCTGGCCGCGCAGAAGCACAGCGTGTGCCATGAGCAGGTCGCGCAGCTGGCCGGCGAGGATCGACAGCAGGTACTGCGGGGACCGGCCTTCGGCGAGCAGGTCTGCGAGCAGCGCTGCCCCGGCCGCCGGGTGCGGTCCGGCGAGCAGGTCGAGCACGTTGTAGAGCTGGAGCTGCTCGGTACCGGCAACAAGCTGTTGCAACTGTTCGATGGTGAGGTGATCGCGGTGCGCAGCGATCTTGTCCAGCTCACCGTCGATGGCACCGAGGTCGCCGCCACTGCAGCGCAGAAGCAGTTCCGCGCCGCCGGCCGGAAGCTCAAGGTTGCGCGCGCGCACCTCCGTGTCCAGCCAGTGGCGGCGGTCACCAGGGCGCAGCGCCTGGTGGTGCACGACACGCCCCCCCTGCGCCTGTACGGTGGCCAGGATCGGGTTGCCCGGGGCAACGGTGGCACGCACCGCCAGGCAGAGATGCGTGCTCGGGGCGCGCAACGACAAAGCGCGCAGCAGCTCGTCAACACCGCCGTTGCCCTTGCGCGACCCTGCCAACTGCGGCAGGTCGCGAACCAGCACATGTCGCTCTGCGGCGAACAACGGCATGTCGACGAGGCTGGCGATCAGCGGTTCCAGCTTCGCGGGCGCGTCGATCACCTCGATGTCGCCTGTCGCGGACGCGCGCCACTGCTCGACCGTGCGGTCCACGAGGTAGGGCTCGTCACCGTGCACCAGCAGCAGCCCCGTGGTCTCGGAGGTCACGGGCGACATTGTGATCGGGCGTCAGCCGGTGTCGTTGGCGAAACCGCCCGAGCTGAGCGTGGAGAATTCGATGTCGCTGTCGCGCCCGGTGAGGCTGACGTCGAGGCCTAGGCCGGCGAGGCCGGGCGGGGTGCGCTTGGCCGGGACGGCGATCAGACCGGGTTGCACTGCAGCCAGCAGGTCGGCAGACGGCGCCGTCGTCGTCGGCGCCACAAGCAGGTCGGCGCGCAGCCGAGAGCCGGCGACTCCCGCGAGCTCGTCCTGCGAGGCCTGTGCGAGGTTGCCTGTCACCAGGGCCGTTGAGCGTCCGTCGGTGAGCTGCAGCACACAGGCCGACGCGGGCAGCGGGCCGGAGGCGACGCAGCGTGCGCTCACGCCCGCCACCCGCCACGGCGAGTCGCCGGCCACGATCACCTTGGTGCCGGACCCGGCGAGCTGGGTGGCGGCCGTCTGCAGGGCAGGCGGCAGCGGCTGCGAGACCAGCAGCCAGCTCACGTCGTAGTGGCCGATCAGGCTGCGGATGGCGGCAGACGTGGCGCGATCCGTCGCCGTGAGAACCACAGCGTCGAGGTGACGGTCCAGCGGTGACAGCGTCCGACCGAGCGCGCTGAGCAGAGCCGCGCCATCGGAGCCACCATCGACGAGCACCGTGCCCCCACCCGGCGGCCGGACCAGCACCGCGACCCCGTTGCCGACGTCGAGCACCGTCACGCGCAGAGTGCTCGCGGTGGCCGCTGAGGCAACGGAGGTCGACACAATCCCCGCTCCCATCGCCGCGGCTGCCGCGACGGTCAGTGAACCAGCGCGAAACGGCAGCCAGTGCTCGTACAGGAACCACGCCAGCCCGCCCGCGCCCACCGTCGCCAGCTCGGCAGCGGTCCAGGCCGAGGGCCAGAGCTGGAGGTGGATGGCCGCCAGGGGCATGGCCGCTGCCCCCCGCGCAATCGCCAGGACGAGGGTGCACGCCAGGGCGGCGGTGTGCAGCGCTGCCCAGCCGAGGGCGGGCAGCACCGTGCCCACCAGTGCCCCGGCCCCGCCCACCACGATCACCAGAGGGATCAGGGGCAGCACCAGCGCGTTGGCGAAGGGGCCGACCAGCGACAGCACGCCGAAGGTCCCAGCGGTGATGGGCGCGGTGGCGAGCTGGGCCGCGATTGTCACTGCGAACGGTTCAACCAGCAGCCTGGGCCCAGGGATGTGGGCGGCAATCGGTGCCGCCAGCACCAGGATCCCGGCGGTGCCGAGAAAGGAGAGCTGGAATCCGACGTCGGTCGCCACCGCGGGCTCGACAGCCAGGAGCAGAGCCGCACACAGGCCGAGGAGCGCGAACGAGTGCGGCCGCCGGCCGTCGCGGCTGAGCAGGAGTCCGGCGCCGACCATCGCGCTGCTGCGCAGGGCCGCAGCGCCCGCGCCGCTGAGCACCACGTACGCGCCGATCGTCGCCAGCGTGGCCAGGGTCCGGCGCCGTCGCGACCACCCGCGCACCCTGGCCAGCGCCTCGACGAGCCCGGCAACCATGACCACCTTGAGCCCGCTCACGGCGATGACATGGATGAGCCCGGCGTCCTGCAGCGGCGCCTTGACCGCGCCTGCGATCCGGCCGTGGATGCCGAACGCGATGCCGAGCAGCAGCGTCGCCTCCGGCTCGGGCAGCGCGCGGGACACCGTGGTGGTGAGAACCTGCCGCAGTTGCTGTGCCAACCGCGCCGGCGTCGGGCCGCCATGGGCGAGGATGGTCACCTGCGCTGCGGTGGCGATGGCGGTCGCGCCGACCCGCTCCAGCGCGACTGCCGACAGGGCTCCCGGCCGTCGCGGCGGCGCGCGAAGGCTGGCGGTCTGCACGTCGACCATGTCGCCGGGCAGGACCGCCACCGCAACCCGCGGTTGCACGACCACCGCGCCGCCGACCTTCCAGGTGCCCGACTGGGTGGCGAGGTGATCGACGTCGACAACGATGGTGTCGTCGCGGCCCGGAACACCAGCGTCGCCAGCAGTTCCGCGCAGCACGATCGATCCGCTGCCGAGGTGACCGGCGACACTCCCCGCTCCGCGGTCGACCGCCGTCGCCGCCAATCCACGCCAGGTGCCAAGGCAGCAGGCGGCTATCGCCGCCATCGCGGTCACCGACCGCAATTCCAGGAAGAGGAGCGCGATCAGCACGCACGCGACCACCGCCACAAGTACCGCCATCCCGATGCCCATGGGCGCGACGGCGACGCACGCCGAGAATGCGCCGGCAGAGAGCGCGACCCGCCAGGGGGCGGTGGCGCTCATTGGACCGCGATGAGAAAGCTCAGGTGCTTGCCGATCAGCGCCGCGGTCGCGGTGTCGAGACCGAGGGCGTTGCGCAGGTCGGAGAGGTTGGCGAACGGACCCCACTGGGTTCTGACGTCGACGATCGCGGTGGCGATGTCCGGCGTTATCCCGGGAACCTGCACGAGCTCGTCGGCCGTTGCGCTGTTGGCGTCGAGCTTCACTGAGGTGACCGCACGAGCTCCCTTGGCGAACGGCACGTTGACCTGGTGGCCGTCGTGCACCGCGCCGGCCATGTCGGGCAGCTTGCCCGGGTCGGCGGTTGGCAGGATCCCGCCGGCGTCGGCGATCGCGTCGGCGATCCGGGCCCCGACGGCGAGCTCGTACAGGCCTGGATGAGTCACTGCACCGCTGACGAACACCAGAAGTGTCGCCGCCGGTCCGGGCGCTGCCACGGCGGGCGTCGCCGCCGCCAGCGGCTGGTCGTTGCCGCGCGCTGTCATCATCAGCCCGACCGCCGCTGCCGACGCGGCGACCAGGCTGATGGCGACCAGGCGCCCGGACCTTCGCGTCAGCAACCGGTGCAGTGCCGCCATGCACGCGAGTGTCCGGTGGTCACCGGGACACCAAACGGACAAGGTGTGCGACGAACCCTCAGCCGGGCCCCTGGGGCACCGCCGTCGTCGCCGGCGCTGGGGATGCTGCGGGTGGGGTCGTGCCTTCCGGCATGGGCCGCCGGCGCCGCACCCAGGGAATCACCGCAGCAGGATCATCGGCCGCCGTCACTCGCTTGCTGGGAGCTGCGGCCGGCCGTCGTCGCCCATCGGCCAACCCGGGTTGTGCGCCACCTCCCACACGTGACCGTCGGGATCAGCGAAGTACCCCGAGTACCCACCCCAGAACACCTTGATCGGTTCCTTGAGAACCCTGCCGCCGGCCATCCTCACCTGGTCGAACGCCTCGTCGACCATGGCCTCGCTCTCCAGGTTGATGGCCAGCGTGACGCCGCGGAACCCGTGGATGTCGTCGTCGTCTTCGGAGTTCGCGTCCTCGGCGAGCGACTCGCGCCCGAACAGGCCGAGCAACCCGCCCGCGGTGTTGAAGAAGCTGACCTCGCCCTCGACCGATGCCGGCGACAGCGGCCATCCCAGTGCGCGGTAGAACGCGGTGCTGACGGCAACATCGCGCACACCGAGGGTGGCGAGACTGACACGTGCAGGAATGCTCACTGTCCGCCAATCGTACGCACACCGGCGGCATAGCACCGCCGCGGTGGGCGGTCGGTAAGATGACCGGCGTGCCCACCCCAGCAGGCCCGCTCGCCACGCTCTCTCGTTCGGTCGAGCAGGCCGGAGATGTCATCGCCGGCGTGGCCGGCGACCAGTGGGGCATGCACACGCCGTGCCACGACTGGAACGTGACACAGCTCGTCGATCACGTCATCCAGTCGGCGCGCAACGGCGAGATCCGAGCCAGCGGCGGCAGCCCGAACTGGGCGGCCGCGCCGCCCCACGTTGACAAGGCGGCCGCCGAGTTCCAGGAGGCGGCGACGGCGCTGATCGCCGCCTGGCGGGCCGCCGATCTCGACGGCAGCGTCGAGATGCCCGGGATGGGTCAGTTGCCCAAGCGCTTTCCCGTCGACCAGCTCACCGCCGAATTCGCCGTCCATACCTGGGACCTGGCCCGCGCCACCGGTCAGTCGACCGCGCTCGACACTCAGGTGGGCGAGGCGGCGCTGACCTGGGCGCAAGGGGCGCTCAAGCCACAGATGCGGGGCCAGGCATTCGGGCCGGAGGTGTCGATCGATCCCTCCGCCCCACTGTACGACCGGCTCGCCGCCTTCTTTGGCCGCGACCCCAACCGTCCCTGACATCCGCCGGCAGCGGCCAGCGCTGGGTGCGGGCAACCTCGGAGTGCACGCAGGTCAGCCAAGCCGGTAGCGGCGCTGGCCATCCTCCCCCACGCGGGTGGTTGCGCCTGCCCGCTCGGCCAAAAAGCGGACCGCCCGGCCGCCGACCGGCGCGGTGGAGCCGGACACTGCCGCCTGCACTCGGGCTCGCGTGATCTCTGCGGCGATCTCTGAGGCTGTGGCCTCGCCGAGCTTGACAAGCACTGCCCGGACGACATCTGCCGTGACATCAGTCGGAGTGGCCCGCCCCTTGGGCGCCCGGCCGCGGCGGCGGCGGCGGACGGGAGCCTTGACCTTGGCCACCAACACTGTGCGACCACGAAGGATGCGGTGACCATCGGACCCTGCGTTGGCAGCTCCGTCGAGCAGAGCGACCGCCTCACGCACCTCGTGCCGGAGGGTGGCGTTGTCCTCGCGGAGCCTGGCGACCTCCTCGACGAGGACCTCGATGCGACTGACCAGCCGTTGGGCGGCGGAGACGAGCGGCGACACCCGCGCTGCCGTGTCGCTGACACCATCGAGCAAGACCATCCCGCCGCTCCCATGACGATGGCACCTGATCGGGCGCCTGTCGCATTGCACTGAGTCTGGGCGCTATTGTGCGCTTCTCAGGGTCCGGGGCGATATGTTACTGCGCGGTTGTATGCAGTTGTGACCACGTTGCCTGCGACTTCGGCTCTGCAGAGCCGTCAGCCGGCGCGGGCCCCGCTGCTACCATCCCTGCCGGGGCCATAGCTCAGCTGGGAGAGCACTTGCATGGCATGCAAGGGGTCGGGGGTTCGAGTCCCCCTGGCTCCACCATCTGCTCGATTTCGAGTTCAGGTACAGCTCTTGACTCTGAATTGACGCTGCTAAAAAGTGCTCCAAAACGGGGTGAATATACGGCTTGAAAGTGATGGCTTGGACCGGTATCCTGACCAACACCGCTGCTCAGGGCGGTGAGTTGAAGGCGCCTCGTGAGCCGTCTGAAGGTCATCCCGAAGAGCAGCGAGCCGCTCGCACGACTGGTGGACGACTACCTGTCCTCCTGTCGGGCACGGGGGCTGTCTCCCAAGACGGTCAAGGACTCCTATGGCTATGCGCTGCAGCATGTGTTTCTTCCCTTCTGTGAGCGCGAGGGCATTACAAACGTCGACGAGCTGTCCAACCGGGTCATGGACCGCTACTCGAGTGAGCTGCTGGAGCGGGGAGGCAAGCGCGGGCCTCTCTCCCGTCATTCGGTGCACGCGTACGTCCGCAATGTTAGTTTCTTCCTCGGTTGGGCACAGCGACAGGGGGAGTCGTTCGAGGCCAAGGGCCAGCTTCCCAAGCTCGCGCGCCGCGACATCGACGTCCTCAGCCGCGAGGAGATCAATGCGATGGAGGGAGCGGCGCCGACCGAGCGCGACAAGCTGATCATCCGAGTCCTGGCGGACACGGGTCTGCGCGTCGGCGAGTTGGTCGGGCTGCGACCGGCCGATGTCATCGAGCGCAATCGGACCCACCTCTTGCGCATCACCCGCGCCAAAGGCGGTGATCACCGGTTGGCACCGATCATGCCCGACCTGGCTCGACGCCTGCGGCGCTACGCCGAGAGAGGCCGGCCCGACGACGCTCCCGATCGACTCTTCGTCGCGCTGCGCCGCAGCCCCAATGGGCGCACCGCCCCGCTGGAGACGTCCGGTGTGCTCCAGATGGTGCGAGACATCGCAGAGCGCGCTAACGTGGCGAAACGCGTGTACCCGCATCTCTTCCGCCACAGTTTCATCACCGAAGCCCTGCGGCGCGGCATGAATCCGCTGATGGTCGCCAAGATCGTGGGGCACTCGTCGCTGGTGATGATCCAGCGCAACTACGAGCACCTGGTGGTGGATGACACCTACGACGCGCTCAGCCGGATGCTGCGGGAATCCTGACCCGACTGACATCACCGAGACTGCTCGATGCCGGGGTCTCCAAGAGGCAGACCCGCCCGAACAATGTGTGGTCGCGAATTGGCGCGGTGGGCTTCGGCACGTTGGTGGGTTCCCGTTGCGGAGCCTGCAATATCTGGCGCCGCTTGCGGCACTTCTTCAAGAAGATCATCGAATCCCTCAAACTGGAGGGATTCGCGCGAGAGCTCGCACAATCGCGGTGAGCGTGCGCGGTATCCGGGGCGACCAGGTCGCTAAGGCGGCCTGGCGTCAGCATCGTGCCGAGCTCGCCCGACGGTGGCGCGACCTCTACGACGAGGCACGCGCCCGCATCGATCGCCGCGTTCAGGTCGCCGCGGCCGCCCCATCTGTGGCCGGCCATGCCGCGCCGCCCGCATCGTTCAGCGCCCGGTGGGACTGGTACTCATCGGCGGTAGAGGTGGAGCGCAGGCATCTCTGGGGGTCCAAGGCTGTCACCCTGATCGGTCGAAGGCGTTAGTTCCGCCAACCGATGCTTCAGGTGACGAAGCTCCGCTGGCAAAAGGGGCTGGGCGTCGCACCGATCGTTGACCATTCGTTGACGCACCTAGGAGCAGGGTGCAATCGTGCCCCCGCATGTTTCGCACAGGCTCGACGCAGCGGCTCTCTTTGGAGTCTATGTGGTGTCGTCGTCTGATGAAGTACTCGGCCGGATCAGTGCGGTAATCCATCGTCGGCATGGTTGCGCTGTGCTCGTCGAGCGCCGCCGATGGCTGCGCATCAGGGTGGTGCGGATTGACCTCGACGAACTCGTACCCATGCCGGGCGGCCGGTTGCGGCACGCCCCCAGGCTACGACGCGTGCCGCAGGCGGCCGCCGGCCCAGGCGATGACGCCGTCGCATGAATGCGGCAACCACGAGCCCTCGAAACTGGACCAATCGAGGCCAACGGCCAAGAGCTCTGCATGTCCGTTCCCGAAGCTGAGTTGGACGATCCCCCGACGCCGGATACGTGAACCGCAGAGAGGTACTCTGTCGCACTTCGAGTCCGTCGGTTCGAATCGTGTGCTAGTGATTGGTCGGCGCTGGCTCAGAATTGCCCGACGATGACTAAGCATGATGGCGGCCGAATCCTGCTCATCGAGGATGACGCCGCCCTGCGCGAGGTGATCGTTGCCAGCCTCGAAAGGGGAGGGCACAGCGTCACCATCGCGTCCGACGGCCGCGCCGGCCTGGAGGCGCTCCAGAACTCCGCGCTCGACATCGTGCTCCTCGACATCGGGCTTCCCTTCGTCGACGGCTGGCGAATCCTAGCGACGCTGGAGGGCCGCCGCCAGCCCTCGGTCATCGTCATCTCCGCTCGCGGTGACGAGCAGGACAAGGTGCGCGCGCTCGACCTCGGCGCCGACGACTACCTCACCAAGCCCTTCGGTTCCAGCGAGCTGCTGGCGCGGGTGCGCGCCGTGCTCCGCCGGGTGCGCCCGGTGGAGGAGGCGAGACAGGTGATCAACTGCGAGGACGTGGTCATCGACCTGGGCAGCCGCACCGTGTCCAAGTCGAGCGAGGAGGTGCGTCTGTCTCCGACGGAGTATGTGCTGCTCGCCGAACTGGCCCGGAACGCGGGCACGCTGATGGACCAACGCCGCCTGCTATCGCGGGTGTGGGGACCGAGCTACGTCGGCGACCGCGCCTACCTGCGCACGTTCATCCAGCGCCTGCGCCGCAAGCTGGAGGCCGACCCCTCAGCTCCGACGATCATCGTAACCGTCGGCCGCCAGGGCTACCGGTTCGGTCCCATGCAGGAGATCCATCCGCCGAAGCCCTGAGTCGTTGACCATGCGTTCACGGAAGCGTGGCTACGGTTCGTGCATGGGCGATGGAGGGACGGTTGGCGAAGTCGTTGTCGAGGTCAACCCCAGCGGTGCGTCGATCTGGCGGGCACGCGTCGACGCGTTGAACCTAGTCGTCGGTGGAGACACCGTCGCCGCCGCGGAGGCCGCCGCGCTGGCCGCGGTCATCGAGGCGGGTGGCCAGCTCGCCGACGACCTGGTGGTCCGTGTTCGCTTCGGCACCCGTTCCGAGCGCCTGGCCGCGGGATGGGTGCCACAGCCGAACGGCACGTCGACCGTGCGTTCACGCCCGCGGGTGCACGCTGCTCGCATGGATGGAAGCGGCAAGTGAACATCGACCTGCTGATGATCATCGTGCTGGTGGCGCTCGTCCTTGCCACGGCAGGGTACGTCGTCGGCCTGACCAAGCTGTGAGCCCGCTGCTCGGCTACGTGGTCGCCGGCTTCATCGCACTGCTGGCGACGATCTACCTCTTCGCCGCAATGCTCTTCCCTGAGAAGTTCTGATGATTTGGGAGATCATCGGGATGCTCGTGACCTTCGCGGCGGTTGCGGCCTGCGCCGTGCCGCTCGGGAAATACATGGCGCGGGTGTTCGGCGGGGAACGCACCTTTCTCAGCAGGGTGCTCCACCCCGTGGAGAGGGGCATCTACAGGGTGATCGGCGTCAAGGAGGACGCCGAGCAGACCTGGGTGCAGTACCTGGTCGCGATCCTCGTGGTCACCGTGGTAAGCCTCCTACTCACCTACGTGCTGCTTCGCTTCCAGGACAAGCTGCCGCTGCAGGCGCAGACCAACCCGGCGGGGCAGGCGGGGGTGACACCCGACCTGGCGATGAACACGTCGATCAGCTTCACCACCAACACCAACTGGCAGAACTACGCCGGCGAGTCGACGATGAGTTACCTCTCGCAGATGCTGGCACTGGCCTTCCACATGTTCCTCTCGGCGGCCACCGGCGTGGCCATCGCGATCGCGCTGATTCGCGGATTGACGCGCCGTTCCGCCACGACCCTGGGCAACTTCTACGTCGACATCACCCGGGCGATCCTCTACGTGCTGCTGCCCCTCGCCATCGTGGCCACCATCGTCCTGGTGTCGCAGGGCGCCATCCAGAACTTCTCGCAGTACACCGGCGCGCATACATTGACCGGGATCATGCAGACCATCGCCCAGGGCCCGGTAGCGTCGATGGAGGCAATCAAGGACCTCGGCAACAACGGCGGCGGGTTCTTCAACGCCAACTCCGCACATCCCTTCGAGAATCCCACCGGCTTCACCAACGCGTTCGAGATCTTCCTCATCCTGCTTATCCCGTTCGCGCTGGCCTTCACATTCGGGCGCCTGGTGAAGAACATGAAGCAGGGACTCGCCGTCTTCGCCACCATGGCCACGATCCTCCTGGTTCTCACGGCGGTGGGGACCTACTCCGAGCAGAAGGGCAACTCCGCTCTAAACACCGCCGGGGTGACCCAGGCGGCGACCGCGCAGCAGTCGGGCGGCAACATGGAAGGCAAGTCGGTGCGCTTCGGACCGCTCCAGTCATCCCAGTTCGTCGCCGCCACCACCAACACCAGCACCGGTTCCGTCGATTCGTCGCACGACAGCCTCACCGCGATCGGCGGGCTGGTCCCGTTGGTGGGCATCCAGCTCGGCGAGATCAGCCCGGGAGGCATCGGCGCCGGCCTGTACATGATGCTCGTCTTCGCCATCATCGCCGTCTTTATCGCCGGTCTGATGGTGGGACGAACACCCGAATATCTCGGCAAGAAGATCGAATCGCGCGACGTCAAGCTGGCCGCGCTGGCCATCCTCATATCCCCCCTGTGCATCCTGGGGTTCACCGCCATCTCGGTGCTGGCGCCGGCGGCGACGGCCACCGGGGCTGGACCGCTCAACACCGGTCCGCACGGGTTCAGCGAGATCCTTTACGCGTTCTCCTCGACGACCGCCAACAACGGGAGCGCCTTCGCGGGCCTGTCGGGGAACACTGTCTACTACAACACCACCCTCGGCATCGCCATGTACCTGGGCCGCGTCTTCGAGTTCATCCCTGTGCTCGCCCTGGCCGGCTCGATGGCGAAGAAGAGGACGGTGCCGTTCGGCGCCGGCACGCTGCCTACCGACACGCCGCTCTTCAGCGTCCTGCTGCTCGGCGTGATCGTCATCGTTGGCGTGCTGACGTTCTTCCCGGCGCTGGCCCTCGGTCCCATCCTCGAACACCTGCAGCTGGCTGCGGGCCACCTCCACTGAGAGCGAGATCCATGACCACGATTGCGGCGCCGCAGAGCCCGACACCACGGCCCGTCCACTCGGGCCGCCGCGTGCAGAGCCTGCTCGACCGCTCCATCCTCGTGCCGGCCCTAGGCGACTCCTTCAAGAAGCTCGATCCACGCTGGCAGGCGCGCAACCCGGTGATGTTCGTGGTCGGCGTCGGTGCGGTGATGACCACATACGGGTTCGTGACTGGTCTCTTCAGCAAAGGCCAGGACAATGGGTTCGTGGGCCAAATCGCTCTCTGGTTGTGGTTCACCGTGCTCTTTGCCAACTTCGCCGAGGCGGTGGCAGAGGGACGCGGGAAGGCCCAGGCGGCCACGTTGCGCCGCACCCGCAGCGAGACGATCGCGCGCAAGCTCGTCGACGGGCGTGAGGTGCCCACGCCGGCCCCGCAGCTGCGCAAGGGCGATGTCGTGGTCTGCGAGGCGGGTGACGTCATCCCCAGCGACGGCATCGTCATCGAGGGCATTGCCTCGGTCGACGAGTCGGCCATCACCGGCGAATCGGCGCCGGTGATCCGCGAGGCGGGCGGCGACCGCGACGCCGTCACCGGCGGGACCCGCGTGCTCTCCGACCGCATCGTCGTCGAGATCCGTCAGAACCCCGGTGAGACCTTCCTGGACAAGATCATCGGGCTGGTCGAGTCGGCGTCGCGGCAGAAGACACCCAACGAGATCGCCCTCAACATTCTGCTGGCGGGGCTGACGATCATCTTCGTGCTGGCGGTGGTCTCGCTGCAGCCGTTCGCGATCTTCGCGGGCACGTCGGTGACCATCACGGTGCTGATCGCACTGCTGGTGTGCCTGATCCCGACCACCATTGGCGCGCTGCTCTCCGCGATCGGCATCGCCGGCATCGACAGGCTTCTTCAGAAGAACGTCCTGGCCATGTCGGGACGCGCCGTGGAGGCAGCGGGCGACGTCGACACGCTGCTGCTCGACAAGACCGGCACCATCACTCTGGGCAACCGCCAGGCGTCGGAGTTCATCCCCGCCCCGGGAATTGAGATGCAGCAGCTGGTGCGCGCCGCCAATCTCGCCTCGACCACCGACGAGACCCCGGAAGGTCGCAGCATCGTGGCGCTGGCGCGTCGCCTGGGCGCGACCGCCGACCCAGGTGACGGATGGGTGGCCGTGCCCTTCTCGGCAACCACCCGCATGAGCGGCGTGGACCGCCCGGGAACCTCGATCCGCAAGGGCGCAGCCGATTCGGTGGCAGCGTGGTGCGCCGCGGACGGCGGACCCGCTGACCTGCCCGCGGAGGTGCGCGCGCAAGTGGAGACGATCGCCAGGAGTGGAGGCACCCCGCTGGTGGTCGCCGAGAACCGTCGCGTCCTCGGCACGGTCCACCTCAAGGACATCGTCAAGCCCGACATCAGCGTGCGCTTCGCGGAGATGCGCCGCATGGGTTTGCGCACCGTGATGATCACTGGTGACAACCCCCTCACCGCCGCGGCGATCGCGCGCGAGGCCGGCGTCGATGACTTCCTCGCCGAGGCCACCCCCGAGGACAAGCTGGAGCTGATCCGCAAGGAGCAGTCCGAGGGAAAGCTGGTCGCGATGACCGGCGACGGCACCAACGACGCTCCCGCGCTGGCGCAGGCCGACGTCGGCGTGGCCATGCAGAGCGGCACCCAGGCCGCCAAGGAGGCGGGCAACCTGGTCGACCTCGACTCCAATCCAACCAAGCTCATCGAGATCGTGGAGACGGGCAAGCAGCTGCTCATGACCAGAGGCGCGCTGACCACCTTCTCCATCGCCAATGACGTCGCCAAGTACTTCGCCATCATCCCGGCGATCTTCGTGGTGTCGCTGCCCGAGCTGGGCGCCCTCAACGTGATGCGGTTGCACTCGCCGAACAGCGCCGTGCTCTCGGCGGTGATCTTCAACGCCCTGGTGATCGTGGCGCTGATCCCCCTGGCTCTGCGGGGCGTCACCTATCGCGCCATTGGTGCCGCCGCGCTGCTGCGCCGCAACCTGCTCATCTACGGCCTCGGCGGGATCGTCGCGCCGTTCGCCGGCATCAAGCTGATCGACCTGATCATCACCGTCCTTCACCTGGCCTAGGAGGACCCCGTCCATGCGCAAGCTGCTCACCGAGTTGAACACGGCTCTGCGGATCACCGTGCTGATCGCCGTGCTGTGCGGCATCGCCTACCCCCTGGTGATGACCGGCGCCGCCCAGATCGCCTTCAACAGCAACGCCAATGGCAGCCTGGTCAGCGACAGCAAGGGCCACGTCATCGGCTCGTCCCTCATCGGTCAGTGCTACTACAAGACCACCACCGACACCAGCGGCACCGTCACCTACCAGACAACCAAGGACGATCAGGGCAACGCCATCTTCGTGATCGACCCGCGCTACTTCCAGAGCCGGCCCTCGTTCACCGTCGACGCCAACGGCAAGCCATTGCCCTGCAATGCCGCCAACTCCGTCGGCAGTAACCTGGCGCCGAGCAGCAAGGTCCTGCTCAGCCGGGTCGAGGGCTACACCGACTACCTGCACAGCCTGGGCATCGCCAAGAACCCGGACGGCAGCAATGCCCCGATGCCCGTTGACCTCGTGACCGGCGACTTCACCGGTTTCGACCCCGACATCAGCGATGCCGCTGCGCTGGCCCAGGTGAGCATGGTGGCGGCGGCCCGGCATCTCGACTCGGCCAAACTGCAACAGCTCGTAGAGAGCCACGTGGCCGGGCGCCCCCTGGGCATCTTCGGCTCACCGCACGTCACAGTGCTCTCCCTCAACATGGCACTCGATGCGGGCGCCGCCTCCTGACCCCGGCTCGCTGTCGGCGACGGCGGCGGCGACGCAGACGGCGCTACGGCGCGGCCGGCTCAAGGTGTACCTGGGTGCCACACCGGGCTCGGGGAAGACGTTCGCCATGCTCCGCGAGGGTCGTGAGCGGCGCGAGGATGGCGAGGACGTCGTTGTCGGCCTCGTCGAGACCCACGGACGCCAGCGCACCGCCGACGCCATCGGCACGCTCGAGGTGATCCCGCGAATCACCGTCAGCTACAAGGGGACGGCGATCTCCGACATGGACGTCGACGCCGTCATCGATCGGCACCCGCACCTGGCCCTGATCGACGAGCTGGCCCACACCAACGCGCCCGGGCTGCGCAACGGCAAGCGCTGGCAGGACATCGAGGAGATCCGCTCAGCCGGCATCGACGTGATCAGCACCATGAACATCCAGCACCTGGAGTCGGTCAAGGACCTGGCCGAGCAGATCACCGGAATCACCGTCCACGAGACGGTGCCCGACAGCGTCCTCGACGCCGCTGACGAAGTTCAATTCATCGACATCACGCCCGAGGCTCTGCGCAAACGCATGCGCCACGGCAACGTCTACGCCCCCGACCGCGTCGACACTGCCCTAGAGAACTTCTTCCGGTCCGGCAACCTCGCCGCCCTGCGTGAGATCGGCTTGCGGTTCGTCGCCGAGCGCGTGGGCAGCGAGCGTGGCGGCATCCAGGCGCCGCCGGAGGACGTCATCGTCGCCGTCTCCGGCAGGTCCAGCGCCGAGCAGCTGATCCGCCGTGCGGTGCGGCTCGCCCGCCGCCGCCGTGGCATGTGCACCATCGTCCACGTCCACGAGCACGCCACCAGCCCGGACGCCGACGACGTGACCTGGCGACGTCTCGCCAGCGAGTTGCAGACGGGTGTCGTCGAGCGCGACGGTGTCGACATCGCCACCACGGTGATCAACGCGACGCGCGAGCGCGGAGCGCGGCATGTGGTCATCGGCGAACCGAAGGTGGCGGGGGTGGTCGGGTCTCTGCGGCCCAACATCGTCGACCGCGTGGTCGAGGGCCTTCCCGACGTCGACGTGCATGTCATCGCCCGCCACGGGATCGTGGCCGCAGAGGGTCACACGCGCCCGGATCCAGACAGCCTGCTGCGGCGCCTGCAAGGTGACCGGCACTCAGTGGGCAACCTGCGCCTCTACCTCGGATATGCCCGCGGCGTGGGCACCACCACGGCGATGCTCGACGAGGCGCGGCGGCGGGCGGGCCGCGGCACCGACGTGGTGGTGGCCGCGCTTCCCGCGGCGGCACTGACCCGGCTCGACGGACTGGCGCTGCTGGGCGGACGGAGGTCACCTGCCGCGCATGGTGTGCTCGACGTTCCCGCACTGCTGGCGCGCAATCCCGAAGTGGCGGCCGTCGACGACTTGGCCGGGCGCACAAGCGCCGGCGAAGGCGTCGCCGAGGTGGTCCCGGTGATTCGTGCCGCCGGGATCACGGTGATCGGCACAGTGGAGATGGGCAACCTGCGCAGCACCGTCTCGGCCATGGGGCCACTGCTGTATCGCGAACCCGATGCGCTTGTCGTCGATGATGCCGCGCTCGACGCCGCCGATGAGGTGGAGCTCGTCGACATCGTCCCAGCCGAGCTCGAGGAGCGGCTGCTCGACGGCCTGATCATGAGTCCTCAGGCTGCCCTCCGCGCTCTGCAGGGCGGTTACCGTCCCACGGTCCTGGCCACCCTCCGCGAGCTCACCTTCCGCCGTGTCGCCCAGCACACCGATCGGCGCCTGCTTAGCTACATGGCGGCGAAGCACATCGCCACGCCGTGGGAGGCACGGCCCCGCGTCCTCGTCTGCGTGCCGCCCTTGCCCGGTCAGGAGCGCCTGCTGAGCACGGCGGCGCGGCTGGCCGCGAGCCGCGACGATGCGCTGACCGCGATCTCGGTGCGCCGTCAGCACCGCACTGACGAGGAGAAGCAGCTGCTGGGCAGCTACGCCTCGCTCACCCACCAGCTCGGCGGAGAGTTCGCCACCGTCGACGGCAACGACATCGCGGCGACGATCGCGGAGTACGCGCGCGACCACGGCACCACTGAGATCGTCCTCATGCGCACCCCCGGGAGCCGCCAGTCACGAACGCTGCGACGCCTCATCCGGCTGCTCGTCGACGTCGACGTGCACATCCTCGCCAGCGACCACTGAGGGAGCCGCGCCAGGCAGCGAGAACGCCAGGCGCGTGCCCTCCCCGTCGCGCGGCTCCTCCACCCACACTCGGCCGGCGTGCGCCTCCACCAGGCCGCGGACGATGGCAAGACCGAGGCCCGTGCCGGAGCTGCGCGCGTCGGTGGCGTCGTCGGCGGAGCGAACGAAGCGCTCGAAGATGCGCTCGCGCTGGCGGAGGGGGATCCCTGGCCCTCTGTCGATGACCCGGATCACCACCATCGACCGCTTCCCGGGAGCGGCCTCGACGCGGATGGAAGTGTTCGATGGCGAGTAGGCGTCGGCGTTGCGGAGAAGGTTGTCGAGGATCTGGCCCAGCCGCCCCCAGTCGGCCATGACCTCGAGAGCCTCGTCGACAGCGATGGTCACCGCCCGGGTGGGTGAGGTCTGGTGGAGCCGCTCTACCGCCGCCGCAACGGCGTCGCGCAGGGCAACCTCGTCGGGATCGAGCTGGAGCGCGCGGCCCTCGATGCGCGAGAGGTCGAGCATGTCGGAGACCAGGCGGCTGAGCCGCTCGGTCTCGGAGACCGTGGTCTCGACCCGCCGGCGCGCCACGGGAGATAGGTCCGTATCGCTGAGCAGGTCGGTGGCGCCGGTGAGGATCGTGGACAGCGGCGTCCGCAACTCATGGGACACGTTGGCGAGCAGTTCGGCGCGGAGGCGATCCGTCTCCTCGAGCGCATGGACCTGCTGCTCGGTCCGCGCCAGCCGCACGGCCGTGACCGCCGCCTCAGCCTGCTCTCGGTTGAGACGTTCGAGCTCCGCGTTGGCCCGGCGGAGTTCGCCCGAAAGCGCCTCGGCGCTGAGCTGGGCGCGGCGGCGCCGCGAGCCGAGGCCGCCGACCAGGCCAGCGGTGCCGAAGAAGACGACGAGGTTGATGAGGTCGGTCTGGTCGGCGATCGTCAGGGTGTGCAAGGGGACGACGAAGAAGTAGTCGACGAGCAGGAAGCTGACCGCCGCCGCCAGGATCGCCGGGCCTAGTCCGGTGATTACCGCCAGGATGGCGACCACGGCGAGGTAGGCGAAGACGTAATCCCGCGAGGTACTGCCGCCGAGTGGCACCAGCGCGAGGGTGACCAGGGCGGGTCCGGCCACCGCGGCAACCAGTCCGACCAGGCGGTGGCTCATCCGGGCATTGTCAAGCGGATTGGCTAGCTCTGGCATGGGTGGTTCGGTCCCGACGGCGCGATGTGTCATCGATACCGTTGCAGTTAGCCCCACCTGCCGCCTGCGACGGCGGGTCAAGCCTCGATCTCGTCGACGGGCCAATCCCGTGCCGACTGCTCTGCACCCGCGCGGATTCTGGGTGTCGTGCTCGCCGAGGCTGCTCTGGGGGCACAGAGTCCTGATGAGCGGCATTTCATCGTCGTGAACTGGCGCGTGCAAGCGTTCTTTTCCGCCGCCACGCGGTGCGAGGAGGCTTCTCCGCAATTCAAGACCTTGGGCGGTTGTTGTCAGACTGGGAGACCTCGTCTGTGGCATGCGGTGTCGGGGTTCGAGTCCCCTAGCTGCACCAGATACCCCGCCGGCCTCCGGAGAGCGGCGCTTGGCGTGGGGCTGCGACTCACGGCGTAGCGACGGGCGCGGCCGGGCACTCGGGCGGCGGCGACAAGGGCCCGACACCCGAGACATTGACGGTCTCGTCAGTGAGCATCGGCGGTGCGTACGCTTGATGTGCTGAGGTCACCAGCTCGACGCGTAAGCTGTGCTCGCCCGTGCTGATGTCGATCGCGGCCGTACCGGACTGGAGTTCCGCCACCTGTCGCCCGTCCACGCTGATGCTGAGCAGCCGGCCAGCACCAGGAACACGGTCCGCACCGGCACACGCGCGCACGACCACGGGGCTGGTCACCGTGGCTCCGTCACGTGGGGCGGCGATGCTCAGTGACAGACCTCTCGGCGCCCCCGGAGGGCCAGGAAGCAAGACGTAGACGGCGATCGTCGTTACCAACCCCACGATCGCCGAGGTCATGCACGGACGGTGCAGTGTGGGTCGACGCACGAACAGGGCGCCGACCGCCCCGCCGAAGAGCAGCGCGCCGGTGAGCCACAGTGGCCATACCGACCCTCCACCAACGATGTGCGCGATCACCGGAACAACAATGCCACCGCCAAGGGACCGTCGAGGACTGCCGTACGCGTCCGCCCCTGCGGCGAACCCGGGATCCTCGCTCACCGCGGCGAGAAGACCGTCGTTGCCGACCGAAGAACTGTCGAGCCCGCTGCCCGCCGCCAAGTTGAAGCGGCCGAGTCGCCCCGCGCAACGCGCTCACATCACAGCCGTCGGCGGGCCACCCGCACGGCCCCGAGGAACAGCGCCAGCACCACGAAGCCGGCGGCGGTGACGATGAGGGTGACGGCCCCCTCGCCTTGGCCCCCACCTCCTGGGGAGACGGTTGCACCCTTTCCCACCAGGGCGAAGAGGCCGAGCGTCGGAGACGCCACCTGGAAGGTGGTGCCGCAGCCACTTTGGAACGTCTTGGGCGCGGGGATCCAGCGGCTGCCGTCGAAGCGCTCGATCCCGGGCTGCGCAGCGCCCGATGACGGAGCGCTGAGCACGATCGTCGCGGGGTGACCAGGGGCCAGGGACATCTCCTGACCTCCGGAGCCGGCGCTGAACGCATAGACGTTGCCGTCGACGGTCCCGTCGGCGGGCTTGACCGCTGGCGGCTTCACCGGGGTGATGGACACCGTGACGGTCGAGGCGCCGATCGCTGGAGTGAAGCTCCCCTCGGCGAAGATCATCTGCGCCAGCGGAACGGACTCGCCGGTGGACAGCACCTGGCTCATCGCGAGCTCGCTGACGGTGTAGGTCTGCGAGACGCTGGTCGGACCGGGGTTGGCGCCGAACATCGGGTACGGCGCCGAGGTGCAGATGCCGTCGTACAGCGGTGGCCCGCCGCTGCCCCCGCGCACCGCCGCGAGGGCGAGCAGGGAGAGCAGCGCCACCGCAAGCGCGGCGCGTCGTGCGTTCAATTAGACAACCGACTCGTCTCGGCCGGCGAAAGCTGGCTGACCCGAAGGCCGCAGTCCACGTTGGCTGAACCCGCGGCGGCGAGTCAGCCCGCCACGTGCACGAAGATCGTCGGCGTTTTCACCCGCGGGTTGAACGGAAAGTGGTCGGTGGCGACGAACTCCGCGTAGATCGCGTAGGTGACGCCCGGAGCCACCGGCAGGTCGAGGGTGGGTTTGTAGTTCATGTACGTGAGGCTGTTGTTGGTGTACAGGTGGATGTGGCCGAGCGTGGGGGTGATATTTGTGGACGTCGAGGTGGTGAGTTGTGCACCGCTGATGCCGACGTCGATGTGCAGCACGGGCCCGGCCACCGTCTCGTTGGCGGTGGGCGAGATGAACCAGATGTGGGCTGGAGACGAGGGTCGGTTGGCGAGGACGGGCGACGGCGTGGCAGTCGGCGGCGGTGCGGTGGCGGAGGGCGCGGAGCCGCATGCAGCCAGCAGGGTGATGCCGGCAACCAGAAGAGCGAAACGTTTGAGCATGGCTTGTGCTCCTAGTGTGAACGGAGAGGCGGATCGACAGCCGCCGCCAATTGCTCACGGTGAACCGGGCGTGATGACAACATAGGTGGAGAGCACCTCGCCGTCCGGCAGGGTGGCGATGAGGTCATACCGCGTTTTCCCAGATGGGATATTGGCGTCGGCGACGAAATGTCCGACGGGGTCGAATGGGCGGCTGACCAGGATTGTGGGCGTGCCTCCCGGCGGGGTCATGCCGATGGTCACGTTGGACACGTGCAGCTCGGTCGACCCGCCGGCGGCGAAGAAGGTGGCGTGGAAGATGTCGGCGCCTGGCTTGTCGGGGTCGATGTACACCTGGACTGTGCGGGCCTTGCCGAGCTGGATCGTGTAGAGCGTCGGCAAGCCCCCCGAGAAGGGCTGCACGATGACCGACGGCGCCGGACCGCCGGTGACCAGCTGCAGATGAACTTCCGCCGACTGCTGCCCGTGCTGGATGGTGGCCGCCACCTCCCAGATGCCGTCGATGGAGACGTTGCCGCCGCTCGCCGAGTAGGTGCCGTCTCCCTGTCTCTTCAGCGTGAGCGTCGAGGTGCCGAGCTGCGGACGCAGCGGCTGAGTGAACTGGAGCACGACGCTGTCGGCCGCGATGTTGGCGCCGGTGTCGTAATCGGTGACACGGAGGTCGAACCGGTTGAAGCCGCCGGTCCCGGGCGTCACCGTCAGCTGCACCTTGACGGTGGTCGCGAAATCGCTGCCGCTGACCACCACTGCCGCTGCCTGCTGGGCCTGCGCCGCGGCGGCCGCGTACTCGGCAGGGGGGGCGATGTTGACCAGCGCGGCGGCCACGGTGAGCGCCCCGAGCCCGACCACGAGCTCGGTCGAGACCATCCGTTGCAGCGTTCGCAGGGCACCGGGCAGGCGCGGGATGTTGCGAAAACGGTTGAAGGCGCCGAGCCCTGCAAGCACGCAGATCAGACCGACCTTCAGCAAGACGAAGATGCCGAAGACCGTGGTCACCAGGTTGCCCCAGGTCTGCACCTCGATGACCGCGCGAAAGACGCCGGTGGCGGCAACCACGACCAGCCCCACGCCGGCCACCGTCGACAGCCGTTTGGTCAAGTGCGTTCTGCCCTCCGTGGTGGCGCCCACCATGCCGACCAGCAGCGCCACCAACCCGCCGATCCATACACCGACCGCGGCGATGTGCAGCCACTGGGCGAACTCATTCAGGGTCACGGGGTTCTGCGATCCGGCGTGGCTGGAGACGGCGTCCACGCCCATGGCGCCGAGGGCCGCGCACCCGGCGATGACGCTGAGCACCGTGGGGCGGAGTCCACGGAGGAGCAGAATGCCGCAGCCCAGCAGGATCACGGCCGGGATGCTTCGCGCCAGCAGCGAGCGTCCGATCGATGACCCGAAGAGTGTCGAGAAGGTGGCACCGGACCCGACCGCTTGGACGGCCACCACCGCAACGGTCCCTGCCACAACCACCACGGCGCCGGCCGCGATGGCGCGTCGCAGGATCGGCGTCGGAGCCCCGTACGCGAAGAGCCCGAGCACGACGGCACCGAGGGTCACCACCAGCCCCGCGAAGAGGAGGAGGCGCGCCAGCACGGCCGAAACGCTCGGACCCGCCGCTGCGACGGGCGGAGCCGCCGTCACGCTGCCGGGGCTGACGTCGACGCCGAAGGCGTACGAGCCAGTCGCCAGGTGTCCATCAACCGCGGAGACCGTCTTCCAGGTCACGGTGTACACGCCCTTGCCAAGCGGCTTGAGCGGGACCTGGAGCTCCAGAAGTTTGCCGGCGACGGTTGTCGTCGGACCGGCGTCGACGTTCCTCCCCGAGCCGTCCACGACGGTGATGCTCGACAGCTGCGGGTCGGGGTTCTCGCCGAACGTGATGAGGACCGATGCCGGCGCCTGCTGCACGGCCGTGCCTTCGGCGGGCACGGCGCTCTGGGGGAGCGCGTGCGCCGACGCCGTCAGCGGGAGCCCAACGGCTCCCGCGACGGCCAGGACAGCGGCCAGGGCGCAGAGGCGACGGCGCATGGCGGTGCCTACTCCCTCTGCCTGCGCAGGGCCATCACCAGGCTCGCCGTACCGAGGAGCACCGCTGCGATCAGAGCCACGATGGCCAGCGTCGAGGCTCCACCTGCCGAGTTACTCGCGCTGGTGGCGGCGGTCTTGGCATCAGCCGCGCGCGTGCTGACCTGGTCGAGTTTGCTGCTGAGGTCACTGAGCGCCGGCACGGCGGCGGGAAACTCGGTGGAGTTCTGGTCGCCCACGGAGTCGAAGGTCGTCGGCCCGGAGGTGACCGTCTGGTCGATCGCGGTGCCGTGGATGGTGCCGAAGATGCGGAACTTGTAGTCGCCGACCCTGGTCGGGGTCAGCACCACGTCGTACTCGTCGAGCCGGCCCCGCCCCGTGTCCGCGTCGAAGACCGGCTGGGGGCACATGGGGCTACTGGTGGCCGTGCCGAACGTCGCCGTCACCTGGAAGTCGGGCTTGGTGCAATCCGCGTTGAGGTCGCCAACCGGCGTGGCGACCGGGTTCGACGCCGAGGGCACGTCGACGAAGACCTGGATGGCATTGGGCTGGTCGACGTAGGTGACCGTGCCGGACGAGGGCTCGAACTGCCAGCCGATCGCCACGTGGTACGGGCCGGCCTTGAGGACGGCATGCGCCGACGCCACCATCACCGGAGCGAGCGCGAGCGCCGACGCGGCGACGACGGCGCCGCCAAGTCGAAGTGCAAGGGTGCGAGTCATGTGTTGATTCACCTGTGTGCTGATCTGTCCCGACTGGAGACCGATGACGTCGAGCGCCCCAGCAAAGGGCGCCCGGAGCTCACGGTCAGACGGGCCGATACCGGCGCCAGCGATCAGCAGATCGACGGCTGCACCGGCAGCGGCGTCAGGCGATCAGCCGGCAGGCGGCGGGCGGCACCAGATCGATGCTCCGAGAAGCGCCGGAGCACCATGGTGGCCGACAGGGACGGATGGTGGAAGAACGGCACGGAAGCGACGTGCGGCCAGCGCCGCGAGGAGGCCGTCGACTGCCCGCTGGATGCGCTCGACGACCGCCTCACGCCGTCGCAGCAGCCACCACAGCGTGACCGTGACCGCTGCCAGCGCGAACCCAACCGCGAGTTGGATGAGAGGAGCCGCCCAGTGGACACCGCTGACCGCCGAGGCCCCCGGGGCCGGGACGCCGACGACGGCAGTTTCGACGTTCTCCTGGATGAGGTACAGCCCCACCTGGAGCACCGCCAGAGCCGCGCCGAGGGCGAGGGTGACCCGCCGCCACGACGGCGCTGCGCCGCGATCCCGCGTCGCCGGGCGCCCCGCAGCCACTGTACGATCGCGCCAGGCGCGCGTCAGCAGCGCGGATGCGCCTTGGACGCGCCGAGCCAGGCGGCGGTGGAGCTTCGCCAGACCACCGGCGGCAAACGCCAGCAGGAGGGTCAGGCCCAGACCCAGCGGGACCATGTAGAGATGCGTGGACCCGGTCAGCTCGCGGTCGAGGCCAGACCACCCCCACACGCGGACGTACTCGAGTGTGTGGCCCAACCAGACGCCCACGCAGGCGAGAAGGGCGACGCCCGGAACGAGCCAGCGCCAAGTGCGGCCTCGTGGCATGGACTCAGTATGCACAGCGTCAATGACCGCGGCGCCTGCCGCGCTGCTGCGGCCGCCGCCCCGCAAGCCGGTCAGGATGTCAACTGGCAGCGCCACCGGGATGTCGCCACTGCGTCCATGCCTCCGGCTCTTGACGTGGCTTATCGTCGGGGCGATCGGTGGGGCAGTCCTGTACGGTGCCGAGCTACCTGGAGTTGTATTGTCGCTGGCGCTGCTCATAATTGCCGCAGTAGCTATGCGCGGGGCGAGGCATAGCCTTGCGGCGTATGTCGTCGGTCTTGGCGCGACAGGGCTCATCCTTAGCCTCGCACTGTCGCCCAACGGTGCATGGTCCGTCGGCACGACCGGTCACTCGGCGGTCTGTGCTTCCGTCGGCGGCTGTGTCGGAACGACCATCGAGCACTCGGCGGTTTCGGTGCCAGCGGCAGCTGCGTTTGCGGTGGCTTTGCTCATGGGAGCCGTGTGGGGCTTCATTGCCACTCGATCGCGCACGGCGGAGACCGCGCATCGTTGAGGCTGGACTGATGGCGCACGCGAGCGACCCGTCGGGCCGGCCCTGCGTCGGCTCCGGCGAGCTCCGTCTCCTACGCCGAGCCCTCCGGTTCGCACCGGATAAAAATCACCGGCACCCACAACCTGCTCGTCGCGACCGCATAACGCCAACGCCGGCGCGAGTTCGCCAAGCTCGACGCCTCACGGCACACACTTGAAAAGCGCACGTCGAGTCTGCTTGTCTGACACGGACTCGAAGTTGGCGCGCCCGCGATGAGTTTGCGGCCCGCGCCCGGTCTGAACTAGAGCGAGCCGTAACACGGCCCGTCAACAGTGGAACCAGCCCGGTGGAGCGGTCACGGCGAGGAGGAGCAGCGATGCCCGAGCACAGAATCGGAACCCGCGAGGAGTGGCAGGCGGCGCGCAATGAGCTCGCCAAGCTCGAGGCCGAGCAGGCCGAGCGAAACGAGGAGATCATGCAGAGGCGGCGCGGGCTGCCCTGGGTGCCGGTCGAAAAGGACTACGTGTTCGAGACCCAGGACGGCAAGAAGACGCTGGCGGAGCTGTTCGACGGCCGCTCGCAGCTACTCGCCTACAACGTCATGTTCGGCCCCGACTACGCGAACGGCGCCTGCCCCGGGTGCACGGGCCTGGCCGACGCGCTGGACGGCACGCTCGTCCACCTTAACCACCGCGACGTGACCCTGGTCTGCTTCTCCCGGGCACCGATCGATCGACTGACGGCGTACAAGCAGCGGATGGGCTGGCAGTTCCCGTACGTGTCGACGTACGACACGGACTTCCCCTGGGACTTCGGGTTGGCGCTGACCGAGGCGCAAGCGCAGCAGATCCCCGAGGTCAGGACGATGATCGACGATCCTCCCGACTGGCTGAAGGAGTGGTCGGAACAGGTCGGCGCCGGGCTCGAGGACGGCCTGCGCGAGGGCCCGGGCTGGATCGCCTTCGCACGCGACGACGGGATCATCTACCACACCTACACAGTGATGGCACCCGACCCGTTCGTTGCCCCCTACTACAACTTCCTGCTCGACCGGACCCCCAAGCCGCAGCCCGCGGAGCCCCGTGTCTGGCGCAAGGACGAGTACCCTGACTGATCGCGGCGGTGGGCGCGGCTAACGCGTTTGGATTCTGCTGCCCGCAGACACCGGCTGTGAGCGGCCTGCCACCTCGGTTTACGCGACCACGCGTGGCCGCGGGCGCGCCGCGCGGATGAGCCTGACCAGCAGCAAACCAGCCACCGGGCAAAGAACCAGGGCCACGAGGTCGCTCCAGGTCAGCGTGTACGGAAGCTGGTGGGCGACGCTCGCGAAGATCCCGTTGAATGGCGAGGCCAGCGTGGATCCAACGACGAAGATCCCGTGGACGAATCCTTCGTCGCGCGCGCCGATCAGGCGGAACACGAAATCGAGGGTGAGGATGGCCTCGACGATGGCGACCATCAACCACACAAGCTTCGCCAGGCCGTCGCTCATCGCTGACGCGGCCGGGACGAAGCGTCGCCGTGACGCGACCACCGCCGGCGCCGGGCGCGTGCTCTGCGCCGGGCCTGGCGTGTCCTTTGCTTGCACCGCGTGCCATGCCATGCCAACCACCTCCTGACTGCCTCGAACCGGCTTGCCCGCCGGACCCCTGAGCCGTCGCCTTCCTATCACCACTAGTGATACCTCGAATGTACCTGTGCGTGTGGCGCGTTCGCTTCATTTACCCCGCAAAGGGGGGGCGGTCTGGGCAGCAACGGGGGGTCAGATCGTGGGTTACTCGTTGCAGGATCCGAACTGGGGCGTGGGCGGGACCGCCGGAAAATGCGCGAGGGCTCTGCTGAGCAGACGACCCAGGCCGCGCGGCCGCTCGGTGTTCCTCATGAAGCCAGCTCAACCACTCCGACTCGGCCATCGACCGGCGCTCGATGGCCTCCGGGCGATCGCCGTTCTCGCCGTGCTGTGCAATCACGCGTGGGCTGAGCAGCTGCCGTTCGCAGGGGGACAGATCGGTGTCGACATCTTCTTCGTCCTCTCGGGCTTCCTCATCACCACCCTGATCGCCGAGGAGCAGAGGGGCAGCGGGCGCGTCCGGCTGCGCAACTTCTACGGACGACGGGCGCTGCGCATCCTTCCCGTCCTGGTCATCGTGGTCTGCGCCGCCGAGCTGGTCGCCACCGTGGTCGGCTCGCCGAGCAACCGCCTCGACACCATCCGCGCGGCTCCGCAGGCACTTCTGTTCTTCCAGAACTGGGACCTGGCTCTCCACCAGGCGTCCCTGCTCGGTGGATACCTGGGACACACATGGTCGCTGTCGATCGAGGAGCAGTTCTATCTGCTCTGGCCCATCGCCCTGATCGCTCTGTTGCGCTTCTCGAGCCCGCGGACAGCGCTCAGGACGTGCATCGCCCTGGCCGCCGCCGGCCAGTTGCTGAGCCTCGTTCTGTTCGTGCGAGGCGGTGCATCGTACTTCGTGTATTTCGGCACCCCCACCCACGGCAGCGTGCTGCTCGTCGGCTGCGCGCTCGCGCTGCTCTGGATGGATCGACAACCATCACTGTCGGCGCCAACGGTCATCGCCGCCGGCGCCTTCACGGGGTTGGCCCTGGTGGCTGCGCCGCCAGGACCGCTCCCCGAGCTGGCGGCTGCGCTGGGCGCGTGTGCGCTGATCCTTCACGCCGTCGGCGAGCGGCCGACGGTGTGGCTCAACAACGGTGTGCTGCGCTGGATCGGCCGCCGCTCCTACGGCATGTACCTGTGGGGTCTGGCCATCGACTCGGCGGTCGCCGACCTGGGGATCTCGCCGGGCCCGCTCCGCCTGCTCATCGACCTGCCGTTGACGATCGCCGTGGCGCAGGTCTCGCTGGTGGTCGTCGAGCGGCCATTCCTGTCTCTGAAAGGGCGCTTCCCGGCCGGCCAGGGCGGTCGGACACGGAGGGTGGCCGGGCTCGCCGGCCTCGCTCCGGGCGGTGGATTGGCACCGGTCGCAGTCGCAGACGCGCTGGACGCCTGAGCAACGGCCGCGGCCTGTGCCGGCAGGCGCCCGCTGGCGGTGTGCCAAGATGCGCTGGCCATGACAATGACAGGCCTGCGCAGCCGCGAGATCCATCTGACCAGCCGGCCCAACGGCGCGGTCACCACCGACAACTTCACCCTCGTCGAGACGGATGTTCGGCCGCCTGACGACGGCGAGGCCGTGGTCCGCAACTCCTACGTCTCTGTCGACCCATACATGCGCGGCCGCATGAACGACGTGAAGTCGTACATCCCTCCGTTCCCCATCGGCCGGGTTCTCGACGGCGGTGCTCTCGGTGAGGTCATCGAGTCGCGCACTCCGGACCTCAACGTCGGCGACGTCGTGACCCACAACTTCGGTTGGCGCGAATATGCCACCGGCAAGGCGGCTGACTTCCGCCGCGTCGACACCAGTTCCATCCCCGCCACGGCGTACCTCAGCGCCCTGGGCATGATCGGCCTCACCGCCTGGGTCGGCCTCGTCGACATCGCGCAGATCAAGGAGGGCGACGTGGTCTTCGTCTCCGGCGCGGCGGGGGCGGTGGGGAGCATGGCGGCGCAGATCGCCAAGCTGCGCGGCGCGGCGCGCGTGATCGGCAGCGCCGGTTCGGATGAGAAGGTGCGCTGGCTCACCGAGGAGCTCGGGGTCGACGCCGGGTTCAACTACAAGAACGGTCCGGTGCGCACCCAGCTGGCTGAGGCAGCGCCCGACGGCATCGACGTGTATTTCGACAACGTCGGCGGTGAGCACCTCGAGGCGGCCATCGGCGCGTTCCGTCCGCATGGTCGCACCGCTCTGTGCGGGATGATCTCGCAATACGACGCGGCCCATCCCTCACCGGGCCCGCGCAACCTGCCCCTGTGCGTCGGCAAGCGGTTGACCCTGCAAGGTTTCCTCGTCTTCGACCACCAGCACCGCATGCACGACTTCGTCAACGAGGTCGGTCCATGGATTGCCGACGGCAGCATCAGGACGCGCGAGACCATCGTCGACGGCATCGAGCATGCTCCCGACGCGTTCCTCGGGCTGTTGCGCGGCGACAACACCGGCAAGATGCTGGTTCGCACCAGCCGCTAGCCGGCGCAGCCCGGACGCGTCAGCACCGCATGAGACCAACCCTGCCAACCACGCTGCCGGAGTTTCCCATCGCCGCGGGCGCGGCCCTGAAAACCGGGGCCTACGACTACATCAGCGGCGGAGCCACGGACGAGTGGACGCTTGCCGAGAACGTCGCAGCCTGGCGCCGCCTGACCATCGTCCCGCGCGTGCTGACGGGCTCATCTGGGCCCGACACGCGCGTCACCGTGCTCGGCAAGGTGCAGCCGCACCCGCTCATCGCCGCGCCGATGGCCTACCAGCGCATCGCCACTGGCGAGGGCGAGATCGCCATGGCCCGCGCGGCCGCGGCCACGGCGACGATCATGTGCCTCTCGACGCTGTCCAACGTCTCCGCCTCCGACGTCGTCGCGGCCGTCCCGAACGCACAGAAGTGGTACCAGGTCTATGTCTTCAGCGATCGAGCGATCACCGACAGACTGATCGACGAGGCTCTGTCCGCGGGCTACGAGGCGCTCGTGGTCACCGTCGACTTCCCCGTGTCCGGCATCCGCGAGCGCGACCTGCGTTCCGGTTTCAATGTCAGCTCCGCGGTCCCGTCGTTGGCCGACACTGGGGTCGAGAGCGGCTTCGAACCGCACCAGGCTCAGCATGCCACCGACGCGGCGCTGAGCTGGAAGGACGTCGAGGCCATGGCCGGCCGCTACCAGGTTCCCGTGCTGGTGAAGGGGATCCTCACGCCCGACGACGCACTGCTGGCCTTGGCTCACGGAGCTGCCGGCATCGTCGTCTCGAACCACGGCGGCCGGCAACTCGACGGCGCGCCGGCGACAGCCACCGTCCTCGCCGAGATCGTCGACGCCGTCGCGGGCCGCGGCGATGTGCTCGTCGACGGCGGCATCCGTCGCGGCACCGACGTCCTGCGAGCCCTTGCCCTCGGCGCCAACGCGGTGATGATCGGCCGTCCGCTCTACTGGGGACTGGCCGTCGGCGGAGCGGCCGGGGCGCAGCGCGTGCTCGAGCTGTTCCTCGACGAGTTGCGCAATGCGCTGATCCTCTGCGGCGCCCATGCAGCACAGTCGCTCGATCGGCGGTTCCTCGGTGCTCTCATCCGGCCCGGATCACCTGGATAACGTGGTACCAAGGCACTAATATTTCCCCCCATGAGCCATGGGGGGCAGCTACCGCGGAGCCTGACGCCGGCGCAGCGCGCGAACCAGCCGCACCGGAAGCAGGGCGACCAGTGGGGCGCGGCGGCCACGATCATCGCGATCCTCGCGGTTGAGCCCGCCGGCGTACAGCGCCGCCTGCTCGGCGGTCGCGTAGTCCTTCGACCCGCCGCTGCCACAGCCCCGCTGACAATCCCACCGCATGGTGGTGCCCGTCGCCGTGAAGCGCGGCCGGTGACCAAGCAGCTGACAGCGGAGCACCAGCGGAGGCTAGCAGGCAGGAGATGACGACACAGCCGGCCACGATCGAGACCAGGATCCCGGCGCGGCTGGACCGGCTGCCGTGGTCGCGATTCCACTGGATGGTGGTCATCGGGCTTGGCACCGTGTGGATCCTCGACGGGCTCGAGGTCACGATCGTCGGTTCGGTGGCCACCCGGCTCACCGAGAAGGGCAGCGGCCTCAACCTGACCGTGTCCCAGATCGGGGTGGCCGCGGCGGCGTACGTCGCCGGTGCGTGTCTCGGCGCGCTCTTCTTCGGACAGCTCACCGACCGGCTCGGCCGCAAGAAGCTGTTCATGGTGTCGCTCGGCGTCTACATCGTGGCGACGGTGGCGACCGCGGGGTCGTTCAACGCCTGGTACTTCTTCGCGGCTCGGTTCATCACCGGGGCGGGCATCGGCGGCGAGTATGCGGCGATCAACTCGGCGATCGACGAGCTCATTCCGGCTCGCGTGCGCGGTCGTGTCGACCTGATGATCAACGGCTCGTTCTGGGTCGGGTCGATCCTCGGTTCGGTGGCTGCCATCGTCCTGCTCAACGAGGCGTGGCTGCCCGCCAACGTCGGCTGGCGGCTGGCGTTCGGCCTCGGCGCCGTTCTCGGACTCGCCGTCCTGCTGGTGCGCCGCCATGTGCCGGAGAGCCCGCGCTGGCTGTTCATCCACGGCCGCGAGGAGGAAGCCGAGAGGATCGTCGCCGACCTGGAGGCACAGATCGAGAGGGAGACGGGAGGGAAGCTCGGCGAGCCCGAAGCCAAGATCCGTGTGCGCCAGCGCGAGACGGTGCCGTTCCGCGAGATCGCGCACACCGCCTTCTCCAAATACCCGCGACGAGCGCTGCTCGGCCTGGCGCTGTTCATCGGCCAGGCCTTTCTCTACAACGGAGTCACGTTCGACCTCGGGACGCTCTACGGCACCTTTTACAAGGTGGCATCGTCCTTCGTCCCGGTCTTTCTGATCGTGTTCGCCGCGGGCAACCTCCTGGGGCCGCTCACGCTGGGCCGCCTGTTCGATACCGTCGGGCGCCGGATCATGATCACCACGACCTATATGGGTTCGGCGGTGATCGCGGCTGTGATGGCCGGCCTCTTCGCGGGCGGAGCGCTGACCTCGCCGTGGGCCCTAGAGGCGTTCATCTTCGGCACCTTCTTCCTCGCCTCGGCGGGGGCGAGCGCCGCCTACCTCACCGTCAGCGAGATCTTCCCCATGGAAACGCGGGCGCTGGCGATCGCGTTCTTCTACGCCGTCGGCACGGCCGTTGGTGGCATCTCAGGGCCGCTGCTGTTCGGGCGTCTCATCGCCACGGGCAGCAGGTCGGCCGTGGCGATCGCCTTTGTGATCGGCGCCATCGTCATGGCGATCGGCGGGATCGCGGAGATCTTCGGCGGAGTCGAAGCCGCGCAGAAGCCACTCGAGGAGGTGGCCACACCGTTGAGCGCGGAATCCGCGGATGACCAACCTGCGGAGGATGGCGAGCGCGAGCTGCGGGGCCGTATCCAGGGCCGCGTCGAGCAGCGGGCGCGCCGCGACCGTGCCGGAGCTCGACGTTACCGGCCCGGGCCGGGCCAGGGGATGTACGTCCCGGCGATGCTCGGCAGTGCGGTGTCGTCCCCGGCGGCAACCGCGGAGCGGGTGCTCGACATCGAGATCGAAGCCATCGGCCATGCCGTCGACGATGCCGGCGTCATCGACCGTGAGCAGCTGGCACGACGGGTCGGAGCCGCCCGCTGGGGACCCGGGCGTTTCACCAGGGCCCTGCGGGAAGCCGTGGCTGAAGGTCGGATCAGGCGGGTGGCGCGCAACAGCTACGGCCCGCGCGGTGCGACGGCGGGCGCAGTCGACCAGCCCTGATCCGACGCCGCCGACAGCTCGTGCAGGTGTGCCCAGAAGGCCTGCACCGCCGGGGTGTGCAGGGCCTCCCGCCGCGCTGCCACGAAGCGCTGCGGCACCGCTGCCCCGGGACGCCGCAGCACCGCCAGGCGGCCATCGTCGAGCGCGTCCTCCACGACCGACCGTGGCATCACCGCGTAGCCGATGCCGGCGAACAGCGCTGCCAGCAGCGCCCCCTCCTCGAACTCGATGGTCGGCGCCTCGTCGGCGAGTCGGCCAACCACGCGCGCCGCGCGCAGCTGTGTCGCCGTCCCTGCCTCGTGCGCCAGGTAGCGGTGCCGCCGCAGAGCGCGCATCGGGTCCGCCTCCGCGGCCAGCGGGTGCCCCGACGCAACCACAAGCACCAGCTCGGTGCGCTCGAGCTCGACCGTCTCCACGCCCGGCAAGCGCACCTCGCTGCCCAGGATCACGATGTCGGCGCTGCCATCCTCCAACCGCGCCAGGACACCCTGCATCGGCCCGAGCACGATGCGCACATCGACCCCGGGGTGCGCGCTGACGAACGGCGCCAGCCACGTCGACAGGCGATGCGCGCCCATCACTCGCCCCGACGCGATCGCGACCGCTCCCGTCTCGAACGCGAGGTAGCCGGCGGTCAGCTCCTCGATCTGGGCCACGTCCTCCATGGTGCGGATCGCCAGCTGGCGCACTGCCCGGCCCACGTCGGTGAGCCGCACATTCCGTCCCACCCGGTTGAACAGTGGCAAGCCCAGAGACTCCTCGAGGCGGCGCACCGCCGCGCTCACTGAGCCTTGCGACAGCCGCAGCAGCTCCGCGGCACCGGTCACGTGCTCGACATCGGCGACCGCCAGGAAGGTGTGCAGCTGGTCGAGCGTGATCCGCGGCCTCGGCCGGCGCCGTGAGGCGCGTGGGCTCCGTGTCACCGAGCGTCTCCACGTGGCAGATCGAACAATTCGTACAACACGATGCTAACTATTGAATCAAACCACTTGCTCAATGGATCGGCAACCCCGAGAGTTCTGGAACGAATCGGCGAAGCAAACAGTTGGAGGCGCAGGCGGCGGGTGCACATCGACCTGTACGTGGCGCTGGCGGGCCTGATCGTTGGCTTCGCCGTCGGCCTCACCGGCATGGGCGGGGGCTCGCTGATGACCCCAATCCTCATCCTGCTGTTCAGCGTCCAGCCGATCGCGGCAGTGTCCAGTGACCTCGTCGCCTCGCTGATCACGAAGCCGTTCGGTGCTGCGATCCATCTTCACGAGCACACCGTCAACTGGTCGCTGGTCAGGTGGCTGAGCCTCGGCTCGATGCCCGGCGCGTTCGCAGGTGTCTTCCTCCTGCATCAGTTCGGCCACGGCACCACCATCCAGAATGCGGTCCAGCTCGCGCTGGGCATCGTGCTGCTGGTCTCGGTGGCCGCTGTCGGCATCCGCTGGGCGCTGGAGCGCAGCCGTCCGCGCGCCGCCAACGCCGCTTCCGGCGACGCATTCCACGCGCGTGCGTTCTCGACGTCGCTGATCGGCGCGGGCGTCGGGTTCGTCGTCGGCATCACGTCGACGGGCTCGGGCACGCTGATCATCGTCGCGCTGCTTCTTCTCTACCCGCAGCTGCGCGGCGCGCAGACCGTCGGCACCGACCTCACCCAGGCCGTTCCCATGGTCGGAGCGGCCGCGCTGGCGCACATTCTCTTCGGTGACTTCAAGCTCGGCCTGACCCTGTCGATCATCATCGGCAGCATCCCCGGCGTGCTGATGGGCTCGTCGATCTCAGCACGCAGCGGCACTCGCGTTCTTCGTGCTGCGCTCTGCACGGTGCTCCTGCTGTCGGGGTTGAAGCTGGTCAAGGTGCCGACGGTGGGCCTCGGCGTGGCTCTGCTCATCGCTGTCGTCGGCATCGCTGCGGCCTGGACGGTCAGCCGCATCGCCGGCCGTTTCGAGGTCCGCCGGCGGCTGGCCGCCTGAGAGCCACATCGTCAGCCCGGGCCGTCAGGCGCGTGCCTGCGCCCCCACCCGCCCGTACGCATCGCGAAGCACCTCGGCCACCTCGGGACGTGTGAACTCGGCGGGCAGCTCCTCACCGCGGGTCAACATCTCCCGCACCCTGGTACCGCTCAGCACCAGGCGATCCTCGGCGCCGTGCGGGCAGGTGCGGGTGCTCGCCATCCCGCGGCAGGCGTTGCAGTAGAAGGAGTGCTCGAACTTCAGCGCGGTGAACCCAAGCCGAGCCGCGCCCCCAAGCTCGTCATAGAGCACCTGGGCGTCGTAGGTGCCGTAGTAGTTGCCAACCCCGGCGGCGTCGCGGCCGATGATGAAGTGAGAGCAGCCGTAGTTGCGCCGCACCAGCCCGTGGTAGATCGCCTCCCGCGGCCCTGCGTAGCGCATCGTCGCCGGGAAGAGGCTCAGGAGCGTGCGGCCCTGCGGGTAGTACTTGGCCAGGAGCACCCGGTAACAGGCGACCCGGACATCCAGGGGCACGTCGTCATCCTTGGTCGCGCCGGACAGCGGGTGCAGCAGCAGCCCGTCGATCTGCTCCAGGGCCACCTTGGTGAGGTATTCGTGCGCGCGGTGAATCGGGTTGCGCGTCTGGAACGCCACCACCGTCGCCCAGCCGCGGCGGCTGAGCTCCGCGCGGGTCTGCGCCGGCGTGAGCACATCGTCTGCGTCCGCCGCCTGCACCACGTCGACGTCGCCGCCAACCAGGACATCGCCCTGGGCATACAGCGCGCGCACCCCCGGGTGGGCGACGTCCTCAGTGCGATAGACCTCGCGTGCCTCGACTCGCGGGTCGCGCGCGAAGACGTCGCGCACGGTGATGGTGCCGCGGAACTCGTCGCGCTGGTCACGCAGGGCAACCACATCGCCCTCGGCCAGCCCCCGTGCCTCATCGGCGGTCACCGCAAGGGTGATCGGCAGCGTCCACGCGGTCCCGCGGGCGAGCTGGGCGTGGTGCACGACCGATTCGTAATCGCCCTGCGTCATGAAACCGATGAGCGGCGAGTAGGCGCCGTCGCCGATCATCTGCAGGTCCGCGACCGCCCCATCGGAGAGACGCAGAGAAGGTGCGCGGGGCCCGGTCACCGTGCCGTCGAACCCATCAAGCTGCCGCCGGCGATCCACCAGGACGCCGTCGATCGGAGAGATGAGCTCGGACATGAGCGGCGATTCTAGTTTGTGAGCCTTCGCGCGCAGCTTGCGGAAGCTCTAGCATGCGGGCTCGGAGGTGCATCGATGACCGAGACGGTGACGCAGATCTGCGAGTTGCTCCATGAGGCGGCTGAGACGCATCACCGCGTGTTCCGCATCGTGGACGGCGACGATGCGGACTGGGCATCGTGGTACGCCGACTGGTTGGTCGACCTCTCCGAGCTTCCCGACCTGCTCGGTGA
Source organism: Candidatus Dormiibacterota bacterium (assembly GCA_036561525.1). GTDB lineage: Bacteria > Chloroflexota > Dormibacteria > Aeolococcales > Aeolococcaceae > Aeolococcus. Next base: position 110,761 of record DATBPD010000070.1, read on the forward strand.
CGCCCCGGTGCGCAGCGAGCTGGTCTACCTGCTGGTCAAGCTCGACAAGGAGTACAGCGCCTCGCCCCAGCCGGGCACCTGGGAGGATTACTACTCGAGGGCGCTGCTCGACCACTTCGGGGCGGCCGCCGAGTAGCCTGCTTCACAGCAAGCCCACCGCAGGTCGTCAGATTCCTGCAAGACAGCGTGCGTCACCATGTGGCTGTACGACCCACCGGCGACACTGAGCAGGACCATGACCTACAGCAGCTTCCCCGATCCCCACCGCCCGGTCGGCGACCAGCCGTCGGAGCCCCCATCGCCTCCGGCCCTGCCCTGGCAGCAGGCCACCTCGGACCATCTGCCCCCGCCCCCACCGCCGCCCCCCTCCGGGTACGCATCCGTGGGAGGCTGGCAGTGGCAGCAGCCGACGGCGCAGGCGCCGCGGCGCCCTCGCCGCGTCCTGGCCGCGACGCTCGCGGCGATCTTCGTCGTCGGTATCGGGTCCGGCGTGGCCGTGGCGCGCGCCACCAACGGCACCACCCCGGGCTCGGGCGTTGCCTCCTCGCCGAACACCGGCACCAGCCCCGGCGGCGGGGGCACCGGCGGCGGCGGCTCCTCGGGGGCCCCCGCCGATCCCAGCGCGGTGGCCGCCAAGGTCACCCCGGGCATCGTCAACATCAACGTCACCCTGGGCAGCAACGGCGGCGCGGCCGGCACCGGCATGGTGATCACCTCCACCGGTGAGGTGCTCACCAACAACCACGTCATCGACGGCGAGACCAGCATGACTGTGGAGCTGCCAAGCACCGGCAAGTCCTACCCCGCCCACGTGCTCGGCTACGACCTCACCGAGGACGTCGCCTTGGTCCAGATCGACGGCGGCGGTACGTTCAAAACCGTCAGCATCGGGAACTCCTCGACGGTGAACATCGGTGACGCGGTGGTCGCCCTGGGCAACGCCCTGGGGCGCAATGGCGCGCCGTCGGTCACCACCGGGCAGGTGACCAACCTCAACCGCACCATCACCGCCAGCGACCAGAGTGGGACTGACGTCGAGACGGTCACCGGTCTCATCCAGATCGACGCATCCATCCAGCCCGGTGACTCAGGCGGTCCGCTGACAGACGCCAACGGCACTGTCATCGGCATGGACACCGCCGCCCAGGCAGCCGGCCAGCTCAACCAGCAGGGCTCGAGCGTCGCCTACGCCATCCCGATCAACAAGGCGATGAGCATCGTCAAGCAGATCCAATCGGGGCAGAGCACCAGCAACGTTCACGTCGGCAACACCCGCGCTCTGCTCGGGGTCGGCGGCCAGACCGGCCAGGGGGGCGTCCAGGTGGTTGAGGTGCAGCCCGGCAGCGCGGCGGCGAATGCCGGCATCACGGTCGGCTCGACCATCACCTCGCTCGACGGCAGCTCGATCGCCAGCAATGGGGCGCTGCGCAACGCGATCGTGCAGCACCAACCGGGCACATCGGTCTCAGTCACCTGGACAGACACCAGCGGCACCTCTCACACAGCCAAGGTGACGCTCGGAACGGGTCCGCCGGCCTGATCGCCGCTAGCCGCGACGCTGCCAGCGGGTCTTCTTCAGCATCTTCTTGTGCTTGTGCTTGCGCATCTTCTTGCGCCGCTTCTTGATGACAGAACCCACGAGGCCGGGACTATAGCGGATCCACGCTCTCATGCCCCATTCGGCCAGCACATTGATCTCAGTGTTTGAGATGGCGCAGGCCCGTAACCGCAGGGAGATGGACTTTCAGGGCGCACCCGCTGCAACATAACCGCCATGAGCAACGATTCCTTTCTCGTCATCGCCGAGACGCGAGCAGACCATCTGCGCCAACTCAGTCAGCACGAGCGTGCCCTGGAGTGGGTGAGCGCCGCCCTCTCCGAGGTCGAGAGCGAAATTCCCGACCTCGAACTGGCGATGGCCGTGTACCGCCGCCTCAATCCGAACGCCGGCGACCAGGGCGGCCCCAGCCAGCCCGCATTCCTCGGCATCGCCGGGGTGCGTGCCGACCACCTGCGCCAGCTCAGCCACCACATGCGCTCCCTCAACTGGGTCCACGCCCCGCTCTCTGAGATCGAGGCCGAGATCCCCGACCTGGAGAAGGCGATGTCGGTCTATCGCCGCCTCATCCCCGAGGAGGCCAGCCTGGGCCTGAGCGGGACGCGGTCGACGACAGCGCCGCCGTCGTCCCCGCCGGAAGCAACGTCGTCGCGCGGCCGCTCCGGGGGCTCGCGTGGATCGCGGGACGCGGAGGACTCAGGCGATCCCCCGAGCTTCAAGGAGTACGCGCTGCAGCACCTCGACTCGGTCGCCGTGGAGACCGGCGAGGAGGGCGACGGCTCGCCGGCCAACGGAGCCAACGCCAACCGCTGACCCGCGACTAGCGACCCGCGACTAGCGCAGTCCGGCGTATGCCGTGCGCAGCCTGTCCGCTGACTGCTCGAGCGATTCAGGCAACACCTTGGTGACGCCGACCACAGGCATGAAGTTCGTGTCCCCTCCCCAGCGCGGCACCACGTGCAGGTGCACGTGCTCGACGCTGGCGCCGGCCGCGTCGCCCTGGTTGACACCAAGGTTGAAGCCGTCCGGCCGCATCGCGGCCTGCAACGCCCGCATCGCCCGACGAGCTGCCACCATCAGCGCGGCGGCACCGTCGTCGCCGACGGCGAGCAGGTCGGGCAGATGCGCTCGCGGCGCCGCCATCAGATGGCCGGGGTTGTACGGGAACCGGTTGAGCAGCGTGACCGTGGCCGCGTCCTGAGCCACCAGGAGCTCGGTGTCCTCGCCGCTGACCGCGGCACAGAAGAAGCAGCCGCCGGCAGCCCGCGACCCCGCCTCGGTCACGTACGTGCCGCGCCACGGCGACCACAGCCGCTCCATGACAGCGATCCTCGCACTCCAGTACGGTTGCCCACCGTGCCCGACCCGGCCTTCGACCTCGACGACTTCCTGGCCATGCCGCGCCTGGTCAACCTCCACCTGTGCCCGGACGGCACCCGCCTGGCGCTCACCGTCCAGACCATGGCCGCGGACGGCAAGCGGTTCGTCGCCTCGATCTGGGAGGTCCGCACCGACGGCGAGGCTCCGCCGCGACGGCTGACCCGATCGGCCAGGGGTGAGACCGCGCGCGGCTTCCTGCCCGACGGCTCACTGCTCTTCACCTCGTCGAGGTCGGACGCCGAGTCCGAGGACGACCGCCATCCCGACGGTGACGTCCTGTATGTGCTGCCCGGAGCAGGCGGTGAGCCGCGCCGCGTGCTGGCGCCACCAGACGGCATCGGCGTCGTGCTGACCATGCCGAGCTCCCCCACCGTGGTGGTGACGGCGGCGCTGCACCCCAGCGCCGCCACGTTCGACGAGGACGAGGCGCGCCAGGCTGCGCGCAAGGAGGCAGGGATCGAGGCCCGGCTCGTCGAGCACTATCCCGATCGATGGTGGGACCACGACATCGGTCCGCGTCAACCCCACCTGTTCGCGCTCGAGCTCAGCGGCGGCGACGCCGAGATCCCCGGCGTCCGGGACCTCACGCCATCACCGCCGTGGCCGGGGTGGTTCGAGGCCGAGGACCCGCAGTTCGCCCTGTCTGCGGACGGCTCACGTGTCGCATTCGGGGCAGCGATGCACGCAGCGCCGGGCTTCAAGGCCGATCTCGCCATGGTGGCCACCTCAGGTGACGAGGCCGTCCGGGTGCTCGTCGACGCTGCGGTCGAGCACGGCGCGCTCGCCTGGTCGCCGGACGGGTCGACGATCGCCGTGGCCAGCACCGACCTCGGCGAGCCGGCCCGACCGCCGCGCTTCCACCTCTGCCTCATCGACGCTGCCACCGGGGCAGCACGGCTGCTCGCAGAGGATTGGATTGGCCAGGTCCAGGAGGTCTGCTGGACCTCTGACGGCACCGCCCTGCTGGTCACCGCCGACGAGCACGGCCACACCCCGGTATTCCGGATCGAGCTCGACGGCGACGCCACGCGGCTCAGCGCTTCCGGCGCGTACCGCAACCTCGTCGTTGCCCCGGATGGAGCCACCCTGTTCGCCATCCGCTCGCACATCACCGAGCCACCGGCTGCGGTCGCCCTCCATGTCCAGGGCGCCGACCAGCAACCGCGCCGGTTGCGCAGCCCAGTTGACGGTCCGCCGGTCCGGGCACATCTCGAGGAGGTTGCCACCGCCGCCGCCGACGGCACTGAGATTCATTCCTGGCTGGTGCTTCCCCAGGTGACCGGCGCAGAGCCGCTGCCGCTGGTCGTGCTCATCCACGGCGGCCCGGTGTCGTCGTGGGCCGGCTGGCACTGGCGGTGGAACGCGTGCCTCCTGGCCGCCCGAGGCTGGGCGGTGCTGCTGCCCAATCACCGGCTCAGCACCGGCTACGGACACGAACACATCGCGCGCGCCTGGGATGACTGGGCGACGCTTCCCGCGGGCGACATCCACGCCGCGGTCGACGCGGTCGAGGTCCGGCCCGACATCGACGCGGGGCGCTCCGCAGCGATGGGTGGGTCGTACGGCGGCTACATGGCCAACTGGCTGGCCGGCACCACCAATCGCTTCAGAGCGATCATCGCCCACGCCGGCGTGTGGGATCTCACCATGGAGCGCGACACCAGCGACGCCGGCTTCTTCATGGATCGCGAGTTCGGTGACCCACTTCGCCACGAGGAGAACTGGCGGCGGCAGTCGCCCCACCTCCGTGTGGAGGCGATCACCACCCCGATGTTGGTCATCCACGGCGGGCGTGACCAACGGGTGCCGGTGGGCAACGCCCACCACCTCTGGATGGAGCTGCAGTCCCGCGGCCTCCCGTCGCGGATGCTCCTCTTCCCCGATGAGAACCACTGGGTGCTCAAGCCGCAGAACGCTCGTTTGTGGTACCTGACGGTTTTCGCCTTCCTCGACCAGTACGTTCTGGGTGCGGAATGGGTGCGGCCGCCCCTCCTCTAGCCGCCACGGTGGATCCTGAGATCGAAATCGCATCAAACGCGCATCGGCATGCTACCGTACCCGCGACAAGGGGGGCGCTGTGACCGAAATGGTGGCGACAGCAGCCGACCAGGCGCTGCAGGAGTCGCTGCGCGTGCTCGTCTGCGACGACGACGCGGTGATGAGCTCCGCGCTCAGCGACCTCATCCGTGAGTCGCCGGGCCTCGAGCTCGTCGGCGTGGCCACCGACGCGTTGTCCGCCGCGTCCCTGGCCGTTGAGACCAGCCCGGACGTCGTGCTGCTCGACGTGCGCATGCCCGGCGGCGGCGGCCCGCACGCCGCGCAGCTCATCCACGAGCGGTTGCCGGACGCCCGACTGATCGCGTTCTCCGCCCACGCCGACCGAAGGATCGTGCTGCAGATGCTCCGGGCTGGCGCTGTCGAGTACCTGGTCAAGGGGATCGACAGCGACGTCGCCATCACCGACGCCATCCGGCGCACCGGCCGTGGCCATCTCAGCCTCTCCCTGGCCGAAACCGAGGAGCTGGTGTTCGACCTGGTCGAGATGCTTCGCCAGGTCCAGACGGCGACGGCGCCCGCGGCCGCGGACCTCCACGCTGGCGCAGGCGACCGATGACGGTGCCGGTGAAGCAGCAGCCCAGCGTGCCGGCCATCCAATCACGGGTCGATCCGACAGCCAAACCGCAGCGTGACAGTGAGCGGGCCCACGCGCTGGCCGAGCTGTCCAACAGCCTGGCGGAAGCCATCGGCGACAGCGAGGGCGTGCTCCAGCGCATCGTCCGTCTCATCTCCGACTTTCTCGGGGATACCGCGGTGATCCGCCTGCTCGGGGACACCGGCACCGCGATGGACGTGGCCGCCGTGTGCGACAGCGACCACGCAGTCCAGGCACGCGTCGAGGCTGTTCTCGCCAGCAGCCCCACCGTGCTGCGCGAGATGGACCCCTACGCCCGTGCGATCCGGGAGGCACGGCTTGTGGCACTTGCCGACTCCACGCTGGTCGATTCCCTCCGCGACCTGCCCCAGACGGTCTGCGAGGGGATGGCCGAGCTCGACGTCCGCGCCATTCTGATCTGTCCACTCCGCGCCCGCGGGCAGGTCATCGGCACCCTGGGGCTGTGGCGGCGTGGCGAGCGACCGGCGCACTCGGCCCGCGACAAGGAGTTCGCCCAGGAGCTTGCTGACCGCGCCGCACTGGCCATCGACAACGCGCGCCTGGTGGATTCGCTCCGCGCCGAGGTCGAGGAACGCAAGCGCACCCAGGCTGACATGCAGCTGTCGTCGGAGCTGCTCCACCGCGGGGAGGAGAAGAGGCGCGTGCTGATGACCGACCTGGTCGCCGCCGAGGAGGAGCAGCGGCGGCGCATCGCTATCGACGTCCACGACGACTCGATCCAGGCGATGGCTGCCCTGGCGCTCCGCCTCCAGGTGCTCCGCCGGCACGCGCCGACCCAGGAGTTTGCCGAGAACATCGGCGAGATCGAGCAGACGGTGATCGCGTCGATCGGCCGCCTGCGCCGGCTGTTGTTCCAGCTCGACTCGTCTGTGCTGAACGAGGGAGGGCTGGCGCGGGCGCTGTCCCGCTACGTCGACGAGCTGTTCCCCGACGCGACGCCCGCGACCACGTTCCGGACCAGCATCGAGGTGGAGCCTCCCCCGCTGATGCGCACGGTCCTGTACCGGATCGCCCAGGAGGCACTCAACAATGTGCGCAAGCACGCCGGTGCCACGCGGGTGAGGGTGGTCATCAGCCCCCTGGACGAGGGCGTGCTGGTGAGCGTCCAGGACGATGGCATGGGGTTCGACGTCGACGCGGTCGGCAAGCGCTCGCTCCCTGGGCACCTCGGGCTGCGGTCCATGCTCGAGCGGGCGACGGTCGCCGACGGCTGGCTCACCATCGACAGCAAGCCGGGCTCAGGAACCGAGGTTCGCTTCTGGCTGCCGACCCTGGCCGAACTCGCGGGCGATCGAGAGGCTTCGGTCAGTCCTCGTAGCTGAGCATGCCGAGCCGCGTCGCCTTGGCCACGGCCTCGAGCTTGGAGTGCGCGCGCAGCTTCTCGATGACGCTCTGCACGTGGTTGCGGACCGTGGCCAGGCTGATCCCGAGGTCGGCGGCGATCGCCTGGTTGGAAAGACCCCTCGCGAGCAGGCGCAGAACCTCGGTCTCGCGACGGGTGAGGTCTGACCCCGGCCGGCTGCGGTCGCCGAGCCGGTCGAGCAGCCGGCTGAGCATCGCCGGGGAGATCAGTGCCTCGCCGTTGTGGGCCGCTCGCACCGCCAGGATCAGCTCCTCGACGGTGTGGTCCTTGGTGAGGTAGCCGGAGCATCCCGCTTCGATCGCCTGGCGCAACACGATGTCATCGGACGTCGCGGTCAGCATCACGATGCGCGCGGCCGGGAGCTCGTTCTTGATCTCCCGTGCGGTGGCCACGCCGTCGCCGTCGGGGAGGCGATAGTCCATCAGCACGACGTCGGGGTGTGTGTCCCGCGCGGCTTGGATCGCCGCCGCGCGCGTCTCGACAGCCGCGGTGACCGCGATGTCGTCGGTCTCGTCGAGGGCAAGGCGGAGCGCCTCCGAGAACATCCGGTGGTCCTCGACGATGAGGACGCGGATCAGCCGCCCGTCACCGGCCTCGCGCGCGCCTGATGCATCTGTATCAGCTGCCGTCCCACGGATGCGTCTACTCACGTCCACCCCTGCAGGCCGACCATGGACTGGTGGACCCCGTCCGCGTGGAAAGCTGCCCTGGCGACGGCCCGATGGCTCTGCTCCACTGCGCGCTCCATGCTAGGCGACGCGCGGAGGAAGCGCCATCGTGAGGCTGCACCCGAGCGACGGCGACGCGCCCGCTGCCGTCGAGCGAAAGCGGACCGCGGCACGGCTCGGCGACCTGCTGGTGGGGTCGGGCGTGGTGTCGCCGGACGTGGTCAAGACGGCGCTCAAGCAGCAGAAGCACGATCGCCGCCCGCTCGGCGAGATCCTCGTCCGACTCGGCGTGCCCAGCGAGCGGATCACGGTCGGGCTCGGTCAGCAGATGGGTGTGACCGCCGTCGACCTCGACCAGGTGCCGATCAGCCACGACGCCATCGACAGTGTCACGCCGGCGTTCGCACACGGACACTCCGTGTTCCCGTATCTGATCGACGGCGAGGGGCGCCTGCACGTGGCCACCACCTCTCCGAACGATCCCAAGCTGGCCAAGCTGGTCGGGGAGACAGTGGGTGGCCCCATCAGGCTGGAGCTCGCCGACTCAACTGCGCTGCAGCGTGCACTGAATCGCCACTACACGGTGCTCAGCAAGGTCGGCGTCGCCGCAGGTCAGGCCATCCTCGACGCGCGCGTCGAGACCCAGCACGCGGCGCTGTCCGGCCTCAGTGCCGACGCGCCGGTGGTGCAGATCGTCAACCTCATCCTCACCCAGGGACTGCGCGATCGTGTGTCGGACATCCACATCGAGCCCCAGTCCGACCGGCTGCGCATCCGCTACCGGGTCGATGGGGCGCTGATCGACGTGCAATCGCTCCCCAGCGCGCTCGGTGGACCGATCGCGTCGCGGCTGAAGATCATGGCCGACATGGACATCGTGGACCGCCACCGTGCCCAGGACGGCCAGACCACGATGACGCTCGACGGCCGCATCGTCGACATCCGCATCGCCACCATGGAGACCATCTGGGGCGAGAAGGTGGTGCTCCGCCTCCTCGATCGGTCGCGTTCGCTGCTCCCGCTGGGCCAGCTCGGGCTGCGTGATGTCGAGCACCAGCGACTGCAGCAGCTGATCGCGTCGCCCTACGGGTTGTTCATCGTCAGCGGGCCCACCGGCGCCGGTAAAACGACCACGCTCTATGCGGCGCTGAACGAGCTCGACCGGACCACGAGGAACATCACCACCATCGAGGACCCAGTCGAGTATCAATTCGACAACATCAACCAGATCCAGATCAACCGGCTCGCCGGGATGAGCTTCGCCAACGGGCTCCGTGCGATCCTGCGTCAGGATCCCGACGTCATCCTCATCGGAGAGATCCGCGACGCCGAGACCGCCCAGATCGCCGTCCAATCCGCCCTGACCGGCCACCTGGTGATGGCGTCGCTGCATGCAGCTGACGCGGTGGGCGCGCTCTACCGCTTCCTGGATATGGGCTTGGAGAGCTACCTGGTAGCGTCCGCGGTGGTGGGAGTGGTGGCCCAGCGCCTGGTGCGGCTCAATTGTGACCAGTGCTCACGCCCCAGTGGCATCCGTCCTGAGGAGGCTCAGTTCTACCATTCCGTTCGCGGCCGGGTGCCAAGGATCAAGCAGCTCGCCGGCTCCGGCTGCCGCAAGTGCAGCGGCACCGGGTACTACGAACGGCGCGGCGTGTTCGAGTGCGTCGCCGTGGACGACACCCTCCGCGAACTGGTCATACAGCAGGCGCCTCAGCGTGTCCTGCGTGAGCATGTTCGGACCACCGGTACTCGCAGCCTGCAGGACGCTGTTTGCGACCTCGTCGACGAAGGTGCAACCACCATCGCCGAGGCGATGCGCACCGTGTACGTGTTGTGAGGAGCTGATTGATGCTCGACACCACCGTCGCCAGGACGCCGGCTCCTCGTAAGAAGACGTTCAAGCAGTCGCTGCGCGAGCTGTTGACATATGACCGCTCGGGGAAGGGCAGACCGCAGGAGATCATCCTGTTCTGCCGTCAGCTCGCGTCGTTCGTCCGTGTCGGTGTTCCGGTCACCGCCGCGATCGAGATCTTTGCGGAGCAGGCGACCAGCCCGCGTATGCGCACCGTGTACAGGGCGGTCAGCACCGACATCCAGAAGGGGGTTCGGCTCAGCGACGCCTTCGCAGCCCATCCGCGCATCTTCCCGCGGATCGTATCCGACATGGTGCGGTCCGCCGAGGCCACCGGCAATCTCGATGAGGTGCTGCTCCAGGCGTCGCGACACATCGCCCGCGAGGCCTCGGCACGCACCAAGGTCCGCGCGGCAATGATCTACCCCGGGATCATCGCCTCTCTGGCTCTCGTGATCGCCGTGGGCATCATCGTCTTCGTGATGCCTCAGTTCCGCACGCTGTATGCGTCCCTCAACGTGCCGATGCCGCCGTTGCTTGGGTTCCTGCTCGGAATGTCGGCATTCATCTCTGACAACGCTGTCCCACTTTTGCTCGGTGTCCTCGCCGTCGTCCTGGTGCTTGGCTACGCGTTCCGCACCGAGGCCGGCAAGCATTTGCGCGATCGGGTGATCCTGCGGACTCCGCTGATGGGCCCGATGGTGCGTGCCTCGACGACCGAGCGTTTCTGCCGCACGCTCGGCGACATGCTCGCCGCCGGCGTGCCGATGAGCCAGACGTACGAGGTGGTGATGAGCAACGTCAGCAACCGGGTGTTTCGCGACGCGCTCAGGCCGGTCGGCCCCGCGTTGGCATCTGGTCAGGGCATCTACCGGCCAATCCAGGCCACGCACATCTTCCCGTCGGCGGTCATCCAGATGATGCGTGTGGGCGAGGAGACGGGCCACCTCGACACCAACCTCAACGAGGCCGCCAACATGTACGAGGAGGAGTTGGACTTCCGGCTCAAGCGCATGACGTCGTTCCTCGAGCCGGCGCTCATCCTCTTCGTCGGCCTCATGGTCGGCTTTGTCGCAATCACCATGATCACCTCGATCTATTCGCTCGCGGGCGGGTTCAAGTAGCTTCATGTTCGCGCGATGGCTGCGTCGCAGGCCCGCGGCCGAGGCGCGCGTTGCGCGCGTGAGGCGCCACACCCGTGTTGGCGAGCGCGGCCTCACGCTGATTGAGATGGTCGTCACCATCGCGATCGTCAGCGTCGCCGTGGTCGGGATTGCTGGTGGCCTCGCAGCCACAGAGCGCCTCGCAGGCATCACCCAGGATCAGTCGCAGCTCGAGGTCGCGATGCGCCAGCTGTCGGACTTCGTCCGCGACTCCACGCCGTCGAGCGGCCTGTCATACACGCCGTGCGCACAGCCAGCGACTTACAACTCCGGCCTCCGGGCGAAACCCCCTGGAATCACCGGCTGGCGGGTTGTCCAGGTCTATGAATCGACCAATGGGACCCGCAACGGCGTCGGCCAGACAAATCCGCTCCAGACAACTCCGCTGAGGACCTGCTCAGGTCACTGTCCCGGCGCTTCGTGTGTTGGAGACTGGGGTGTCCAGGAGATATCCCTCAGTGTTTCCAATGGCGCGAGGTCGCTCACGCGCATGGTCTGGAAGAGCAACTCATGGTGACCACGAAACGTCTGTCCAAACGACCTCAGCGGGCGGGTGAGCGCGGGTTCACGCTCATCGAAGTGGTCGTCTCGATCGCCATCCTGGCGGTCATCGGCAGCATCATCGCCACGGTATTCGGCGTTGGGGTGCAGGTCGTCGCAAAAGGTGGACCGAAGGATCGCTTGACGGGCGCCCACGACTTCATGGTCCTCGAGCAGACCTTGGGAAAGGACGCGGCGCGAGCGGCATGCGTCCAGGTGGCCGACACCGTCTATGGCGGAACCACGTGTGCCTCAAGTTTTGGGCACAAAGAGATCGCCTGTGGCTCGTCCGCAGTTCTCTGTATCGGCTGGCCTGACGTCGGTGAATCGTCGTGCCACGTCGCCGCGTACGTCACTGCGGGGATAGTGACGCGCAGGGAATACCGCGTCTCGGGTGCCGGTATCGCTGTCGTCGAGTCGGGCCCCCTGACGGAAGACACGGTGAATCTCGTATTTGGGAGCCCGACCGAAGTGACTGCACCCGGACGTTACCCGTGGCTTCGATCCCTACCAGTCAGCGTGACGGCAACTGGCGTCAGCGCGGGACAGTTCTCGCAGACGCTGATCCTGCATCCGGTGGCCACGGATCCTGGTGGTGCCGCTTCAGCCATCACGGCTCAAGGAAACCCATGTTGAGGCGGAACCCGCGGCGCCGCCGCACCTCGGAGGAGGGTCAGACACTGATCCTGGCCCTCGCATTCATCGCGTTCTTCGGCATCGTCATTCGATCGATCCTCGGTCTCGCCGACGTCACCGCCCTTCAGCAGGTGCACACGGAGGCAACTGCAAGCAACGACGCGCTTGCTGAGGGGGGCGCGGCCCTCGGTGCAGCGGATGCGGGCAACACGAAGGTCGGCCTGACGTGCCTACCTAAGAATTCGGGATCACTCACCATGCAAAGCGGGGACATGGTGGGATATACCGTGAACGGCTGCAATCCCGCCCGTACACAGTCGCTCGGCAGCGGACCCGGTCAGAATTGCCTGCTCTGTGTTCTGAACACAATACCCGGCGCACCGGCGCTCAACATGGGGTGTGATGAGTGCGACCTCGTCACCAGGGGGGGGGACGACTACATCAACGGCAGCATCGCGCAGGGTGGGTCGTTGACCGCAACTCCCGCCGGAGCTCGAATCCTTGTGCTGCAAGGAGCCAGCGTCAGCAACTCATGCTGCAATCCAAGCCCACTCGCATATGCGCCGGCGATCGTGGATCCACTGTCCCTCGGCGCGCCGTCCGCGGTGGCGGGAAAACCGCAAGGGTGTACGAGCTGGAACCCGAATGCCGGATGCACGGAGAGCTTCTCATCCCCGGGGAATTACAAGGTGTACCCTGGCCTCTGGGCGTCACTGACCATCAGGGGCAATGGCGACGGCGAGGACAGGGAGGTCAACGTCACCATGATGGATGGCGACAATGGCGTCCCTGGCGTCTATGTATTCGCCGGACGGCTGAGTGCCACCGGGCAGAGCACCATCACAGGGAATAACGTGACGATCTACCTGGCTTGTTCGAATTACGGGTCGGGCGGCCGGGCTTGCCCGACGGCCGGGTCAACCGGGGGCTCTATCAGCTTCGCCGGCGGCTCAACCACGCTGACCGACCCTTCCGGCGGACAGTACGCGGGCATCGCCGTCCTGGCGGATCCGCACCTCCTCGACCCCGGCGGCGCCAGCTCGTGCCGCCAAGGGGGCGGCGGCGATGACGGCGACAGCTGCGTATTCGCGGTCGCGGGAAACGGCGCATCCGTCACGGGTACTGTCGATACTCGCTCGGGCGGTGTCTCCGTCAACGGGACCGGGACGACCACCATCGACTCCGGTCGCCTGATCACGAATTCGCTGTTTGTCGGGAGCAGTCTCACCCTTTCTGACTCTCAGAAGGCACTAGGCACCTGCGGCGTCTTCGACGACACGGTCACCGGCACCCGGGGGAGCAGTTCCTCCAGTGGGCGGGCGGTTATCCAGTCCCACTGCGGAGGTGGGTCGGCCAGTGGCGTGGTCGACTTCAACTACACCCCGTGACCCGCCTGGGAGACCCCACATCTTCACTACGGCCGGTGGGTCATCTGCATCTCCCCGACGCGGTCCGCCGCCCCGAAGATTGCGCAGACGGAGGATCGGGGGCGATCGACATCGGCTGCGTGGAAGAAGCGAGGAGGACGGGTGACCATGGATGACCTTTTCAATCGGGTGGCGCGGCGACGTAGCCGTGCGCAGCCAGGGTCGACTGCTGCGGGGGTGGGCCGGCGACGCCGCCGCGGGCAGCAGGGGTTCACGCTCATCGAGCTGCTGGTCGTCATCGCGGTGCTGGCAGTCCTGGCGGGAATCGTCATCTTCAACGTTGCAGGCGTGAACCAACGCGGATCCCTGGCCGCGTGCCAGACGGACCTCAAAAGTGTCCAGACCGCATCTGACGCGTACTACAACGACCAGAGCCCTCACGCGTACCCGGGCAGCTTGGACGCGCTTGTGCCCGCTTACCTCCATACCAAGCCGCCGGCGACGGAAATCGGGACCGTATCGTTCAACACAGACGGGCACGGGACCGTGACGAGCAGCGTCGCCGGCTGCACCCTCTGACTAACTGAAACCAGGTTCGTTCTCCTTTGAAGGGCCGCCGTCTCGAACGGTCGGGCCCTTCTCGTGTCTGTGGGCGTGCTCGGGTCACCCGCTTCTGCGCGACCCGCGACGACCACTAATGGAAGATGTCACTTGCCGTGCTGCGGAGACCCGACTCGCGCGTACTCTCGCCGTGATGCTTGCCATCTCCATCGTCTTCTCGGCCTTGCTGGGCGCGGCCATCGGATCGTTCGGGGGAGTCCTCAATTCACGCGGGTGGCGCCAATCCGTGCGCGGGCGATCTCAATGCGACAGCTGCGGTCGGACGCTGGCTTGGTTTGAAACGGTCCCCTTCATCAGCTTCATCACCCAGCGTGGCCGCTGCCGCGGTTGTGGCGCCTCAATTGGCTGGGCGCCGTTGTTCTGGGAGGTCGGCGGCGCGGTGGTGGCCGTCGCAGTCGCTCTCCCGATCGCGCTCGCCTTACGCGCCTGAGTGATGCAGGTCAGCGCGGGGCGATGGCACCAACGTTGGCTGCGACCACGACCGCCATCACCGCGGCAAAAACGGTTCCCAGCCACACGGCGGGGCGCCGCGGCATGAAGCGCAGCGTCAGCACGATCGCCGCCACGGCGGCAGCCTTGACCGCGAAGAGGCCAGCGATGCCGTAAGACTGGTACAAGGACGCGGCCACTGGGTTCCGCTCCAGGGCGCCGTGATTCAGGGCATACGACGTGGTCAGAAGATCAGCCAGGCTGAAGGCGACGTAGCCGAGAGCGGCGAGCCTGAACGCCAAATCCGTTAGTGCGACATTGACCGGGGAAAACAGGCCAAGCGGGAGCGGTCGTCGCTCGTTCACCTGGCCACGGAACACGGTTCAACCCTCCGCCGAAATTCGCCTTCCCCTCTGGCCTGATGCTAGCAGTACGGCCCAAGCTGGCTGGTCCCGGCACGGCAACGAAACCAAGTGCTGGGGTGACGCGCCTCCCGCGCCACGTGCGCGCTCAGTCTTCGAGCAGCGGGTCGTAGTCCCACCCGGTGGGGGCGGCACTGGCGAGGATGGCGAAGCCGGCGGCCTCGATCTCCTCCATCGGCGCGGCAAGGCTCAGCGGCAGCAACGCGCTGGCCGCGTCCCCGGTCCCCGGAACGTACGGCGCGGTGTGCTTGAGGATCTCTTCTGGGTACAGCGAACGACTGAGCGCGTCCTCCAGGCTGACCAGGCCGGCGCGCACCAGCCAGCCGAGCGCGGCCTCGAGGGTGCACATACCCGTATCGGCCGAGGTGAGCATGACGTTGCGCAATTGGCTGACCTTGTTGTCGCGGATCAGGTTGCGCACCGCCGATGTGGCGATCATCACTTCGAACGCCGCAAGGCGCCCCCCGCCGATGCGGGGCATCAATTCCTGATGGACGATGGCGAGCAACGTCGAGCCGAGCTGGACACGGATCTGTTGCTGCTGCTCTGCCGGGAAGACGTCCACCACGCGGTGCACCGCCTGGGCGGCGTCGTTGGTGTGCAGGGTGCCGAAGACGAGGTGCCCGGTCTCCGCAACGGTGAGGGCGATGCTGATCGACTCCAGATCGCGCATCTCACCAACCAGGACCACGTCGGGATCCTCGCGCAGAGCGCTGCGCAGAGCATCCGCGAACGACGTGGTGTCGACTCCCACCTCACGCTGCTCGATCACGGACTTCTTGTTGGTGTGCAGGTATTCGATGGGGTCCTCGATGGTGATGATGTGGCAGCCGCGATCGGCATTGATCGCCTCGATCAGGCTGGCCTGGGTCGTCGACTTGCCCGACCCGGTCGGGCCGGTGAAGAGCACCAGGCCGTGCGGCGACCGCGCCAGGTTGCCCACGATCTCAGGGAGGAGAAGCTCGGCATACGACGGGATGTGGGTGGGGATGGCTCGCAATGCCAGCGAGACTGAGCCCCGCTGCCGGAAGGCGTTGCCCCGGACGCGCCCACGCTCGCCCCACTGGAACGAGAAGTCAACGGCGTTTCGGTCGGCGAGGAACATCCGCTGCTGCGGCGACAGCAGGTCGCGCACCAGGGTTTCTGTCTCGGTCGGCAACAGCAGTTCATCGCTGTATGGCAGCAGCTGCCCGTCGATGCGGAAGGTCGGGGGCGCTCCCACGCTGACGATGACGTCGGACGCATCGCGGTCGAACATGGCATCGAGCAGCTGCGCGACTGTGACCGTGGAGCTCATGACAGCAGTCAAGCAAAACCACGGTGCGAAATCGTGATGCAACTGCGCTAGCGGGCCCGTGAGCCGGCCTGGCCGAGCCCGGGACTGGTCCACCTGGACTCCGCCCCCGCCCCGTCAAATGCAACGAAACTGTTGCACCCGTGTGACGCGTTCGCCTAGAATTTGGTATTCGCCCCTTCTGGGGCGGCAGGGATGCTCTGGGCGGGGACGGCCAAAGCATCGCTTGACAGGGCTGGAGCGGAGCTGCCAACAGGTCCAACAGGAAGGGGTCAGCAATGAAGTCGAGAGGGGCAAACCCGGGTTCCGGTGGCCGCCGATCCACCCTGATCAGCAGGGTCTGCGCGGGCGCCGCAAGCACGGTGGTCATCGGCGGAGCGCTGGTCGCGGGCGGGGTCGCGACACTGATCACAGCGTCTGCCCACACCTTCGGCTCGCCGGCCACGACGCCGCAGACCACCGGCACCGCGTCCGGCGGTGGCTTCGTCGTCGGTTCCGCGGTGCTCAACGACACGGCCAGCCTGGGCAAGGACGTCACTTCGGACCGGGTTGTCAAGTTCCAGCTCTGGGGTCCCAACAACAAGACCTGCGACCCGGCCGGTGCGGCCGCCGTCTTCCAGCAGACCGTCCAGGCGGTCAACGGTCCGGGCACGGTGCACACCACCGGCGGCTACACCGGGAACAGCCCGCAGCCGGCCGAGGTCACCGGCACCTATCAGTGGACCGCCCAGATCGTTGCTCCGAACCACTCGATCGAGGACTCCAGCAGCTGCGGCAGCGAGCCCGTCATTCTGGTGGCCGGCACTGACAGGATCTCGACGATACCGTCCGGCGCCGGCCCGGTCGGCACGGTCATCCACGACATGGCGACGGTGACCGGCAGCGCCCAGAGCCCATCCGGCTCGGTTACGTTCAGCCTCTTCCCGCCCAGCAACTCCACGTGCAGTGCCAACGGGACAGCGGCGGTGTTGACCTCGACGGTCACGCTGACCAGCGTCACCCCGGGCACCAGCCACGCCACCAGTGCCAACTACACGACGCTCGTGGCTGGGACATATCACTGGGTGGCCGCCTACAGCGGCGACTCAGCCTACCCCGCTGTCAAGAGCGTGTGCAGCGACGAGCCGGTAGTGATCACCACACCACCCCCGGGTGGCGTCCTGGGGACGTCCACCACGCCCACGCCCAGCCCGCCTGGTGGGGTCCTCGGGATCAGCACGACCACCCCTGGCACCGGTGCTGGGGTGCCGTTCGAAACCGGCGGTCTCCTCATCCTCGGGGGTCTCGGCCTCATCGCCGCAGGGCGCGTCAAGAGGCGCGCCCTGTACTGACGCAGGCGGAATAACGCCATCATCTTCGACGCCGACCGCAGGGCATACAATCGCGCCCTCGCGGTGAGATGCCGGTCACGTCGTCGGCGCAAAGAGGTGCATGGCATGAGACGACTGCAACGCCTGCGGGGCGTGGTCAGCGGCCGGCTGCAGCAACTC
The DNA here is from genome assembly GCA_036561525.1 of Candidatus Dormiibacterota bacterium. Classification (GTDB taxonomy): domain Bacteria; phylum Chloroflexota; class Dormibacteria; order Aeolococcales; family Aeolococcaceae; genus Aeolococcus. Next base: position 128,218 of record DATBPD010000070.1, read on the forward strand.
GATCAGCTGCTCGGTATCGACCACGTCGGCGGCCGCTTCTGGCTGGCTCCGGCGGTGGTCCTGGTCGGAACCATGACCGGCTTCTTCCTCATCGGCGAGGTCACCGCCGCACCGTGGTACGTCTCGCTCCCGAACGGCATCGTGATCGCGCTGGTGATGTCGGGCTTGACGGTCGCGTGCATGACCCCGGCGGCTGACGCCAGCCCGGATGACCCGCCGGAGGGCGACGACAGCCCTGTCCTGGGCTCGCCGGGAGGACCCTGGACGGTCGTGGCTCACCTGGGCCCGATGCACCCGGGGGACCGCGCATCTCTTCTGCGCAAGGCAGAGGCGGCGGAGCGCGAGTTGGCCGCCGCTGCCACCAGAGCTGAGTAGCAGCGCCGCCGGATCAGCCGCGCCTACGGGATGTCGCGACGCACCGTGAGCATCCAGCCGAGGAAAGCGAAGAGCAACCCCCAGCCGAGTAGGACGAGGCCGCCTTGCCAATTGGGGAGCAGGGTGGTCCCGTTTCGCGATGCTCCCGTGAGCGCGGATCCGGCCGCTGCCGGCAGATACGGATATGCATCCTTGATCACCGGGGGCAATGTGAGCAGCGGCTCGACGACGAAGAGATACGCAAGGGTGGCGATCACCGCGGCCACCTGGCTGCGCAGGAGCACGCCAACGCCCACACCGACCACGGCGAAGATGGCGATGGCCAGCAGGGCGCCAATCAGGCCCACGATCACTCCATTGCCGTTCCAGTCGATGGTGACGCCCTTTGCCGACAGCCACGGCACCGCCACCGCCAGCGAAACGGCAACGCACGCCAACCCGTAGACGAGTCCCACACCCGCCGAGACGACCAGCTTGGCGGCGACGACGCGACCACGCCGCGGCTCCAGCAGGAATGTCGGGCGCGAGGTGAAGTGGCGGAACTCGGTGGTGATCAGGATGATCCCGACAACCACAGAGAAGATATAGGCACTCGCCGAAGACGAGAAGATGTTGCGCTGCGTGACCGCGGTGTTCAGCGCTGGCGCCGGGTTGTTCTTGATACCGTTCGTCGCGATCTGGATCACCACGCCGAAGATCGCCAGGGCCATCGCGCCCAGCATCATTCCCCACCACAGCTTGGTGGTGATCACCTTGCGAAACTCGGAGCGGAGCAGCTGGCTCACCCGGTCCACCCCGGCGCCCGTTCCGCCACCGCGGCACCGGCCGGCTGGTCCTCAGTCAACTCCAGGAACACCCGCTCGAGGTTGGAAGCCGATTCGCGGAGCTGGTGCAGCTCGATGCCCGCCTGCCATGCGGCGTGACCAATCACCGCGGTGGTGGCGCCCGTCACCTGGAGGGTGCCGTCGGCGGCCGGCGTGGCCGTGACGCCGTCCTGTCGCAGCGCCGCGACCAGCTTGTCCGGGGTGGGGGTGGCGACGACCACGACGGCGGCAACGTTGCCCTCCCGTCGCAACTCATCGAGCGTTCCTTCGTGGATGAGCCGGCCGCGGGCGATGATCACCACGCTGTCGACGGTCTGCTCCACCTCCGAGAGGACGTGGCTCGATACCAGGACAGTGCGCCCTTCGGCGTGGGCCAGGTGGCGCAGAAAGCCACGCAACCACACGATGCCTTCGGGGTCCAGCCCGTTGGCCGGTTCGTCCAGGATCAGCACACGCGGGTCGCCGAGTAATGCGGTCGCCAGCGCCAGGCGTTGGCGCATTCCCAACGAGAATGCCTTCACCGGTTGATCCGCTGCAGCGGTCAGGCCGACCACCGCCAGCACCTCATCGGCGCGCTTGTCGGGGACGCCGGCCGCCGCCGCGTAGACGCGCAGGTGATTCCTCGCCGACCGGGCGGGGTGAAAGCTCGTCGACTCGAGCACGGCGCCCACCCTCGTGCCGGGGTTGGCCAGCTGCACGTAGGGCACGCCCTCGACCATGGCCGTCCCTGACGTCGGCCTGGCCAGCCCGAGGACCACGCGCATCGTGGTCGTCTTGCCGGCGCCGTTGGGCCCGAGGAAGCCGGTGACCCGCCCCGGTTCGACGGTGAAGCTCAGGTCCTGCACAGCGCGGACCGACCCGAACGTCTTGGTGACGTTGGAGACGACGATCCGCCCGGTGTCTTCAGTCATGGCTCCCGGCGACTCTAACGGCGCGGGCGGCGAATCTCGGAGAAAGAGGTACTTGACGATCCCGCATCTTGGTGCCAAGGTGGCGGCGGCCTTTCACGGATTTGGGAGAACGCGTGAGTGCCGGGTCGGATGGCGGGGTTGAGGGTGGCCGGCGTCGCCCACGACGAGACCTTCTCTGTGGTCATCTACTGTGGCCGCATCGGGGTCGGCTACAACGCTGCGCGTCCGGCCGAAGACGTGGCATCAGCCATCACCAGGTCATCGAGGTGACGCCATGAATCGCAGGGGCGCGCTGACCGTGCTCGCCTTCCTCGCTGCCGGAGTGCTCGCCGGGGTCTTCGCCGTCAACTACCTGCACTCCTCGCCGGCGCCGACGGGTTCGCCCACCTCTGCTGAAGCCAGCCCGGTCGTCGACATCAACCTCACCACCGTGGCTGCGATCGGCACCCTGCGTCCAGCTGACGACCATCCCAACTGGGTCGGATACTTCCCCACCACGTATTTCAAGGTCCCGCCCAACGCGACCGTCCACATGACCATCGACCAACAGGACGGCGCCAGTGGTTTGCGCAATGAATACCTCGGCCTGGTGCGCGGCACGGTCGACAACAGCATGACCGTGTACACGTCCGACCCGAGCAGCGCTGGGGCCACCGGCAAGACGATGCAGGCGATCGACCCCACCACCGCCGCGCACACCTTCTCGGTGCCCGAGCTCGGGGTGAGCGTCCCCTTGCCCGGGGTTGATCCCAACAACCCAAAGAACACCGACAACTTCGTTGTGTTCAGCTTCAAGGTCCCCGCGTCGGGGATCTTCCATTGGCAGTGCTTCGTACCCTGTGGTGCTGGCACGCTGTACGGCAACGGCGGACCCATGCAGACGCTCGGCTACATGGACGGTCAGATCGAGGTGGGATCGTGAGCGCCACCCGCCGCCTGGCCTATACCCTGGGTGCCATCTGGGTGGTGCTGCTCGTCATCGGCAGCGTCCTCATCGCCGTGCTCCCCATGCCGCCGGGTACATCGTCCAATGTGGCCGGCAGCATCACCGACACCACCCGCCTGCTGGCCTGGGCGGCGTGGCCGGTGTTCACCCTGACCATCCTCGCCACCATCGGCGCGGTCATGCTGCACAGCCGCGCCCCGGATGCGCCCCCGGCGTCGGCGCGTGAGCTGCGCGGCAACGCCCGCATGGCATCGGCGTGGATCGGCGTCACCGCGGCCGTCGTCCTCGCGCTGGCGATCATCGGGACCATCACGCTCAACAACGACAGCGTCGCAGAGACCCTCGGCCTCGGCGGTCGAGCGACCGGCAGCGGCGTCACCGGCGGCCACGCCGAGGAGGGCCCGCCGCTGGAGGTGCAGGTGATCGCCCAGCAGTGGCAGTTCACCTACCGCTATCCCAGCCTTGGCGGCATCGAGAGCCCTCACCTGGTCCTGCCGGTCAACACCAGCGTGACCTTCCACATCACCTCGCTGGACGTGGTCCACTCGTTCTGGCTGATCTCGCTGGGAGTCAAGGCAGACGCCGTGCCGCTGCACGACAACGTCTTCTACGCGACCACCCAGCTGACCGGCACGTACAGGGTCGAGTGCGGCGAGCTGTGCGGACTGTGGCACGGCTCCATGAGCGACAACAGCGCCCAGGTGCTCAGTGCCTCCGATTTCACCGCGTGGGGTCAGCAGCAGACGGCCCTGGACGCTCCCATCATGAAGTTCCTGCCCCCGTACAGCCACACGTACGAGCCGGCTCCGGGCGCATACGGCAGTTAGGAAGAGAGAACGGTGATGTCTGCAAAAGAGGGATGGACATGACAAGCATGGCGGTCACGCGCCCACCACGCCGGCTCTCGGAGACCCTTGCTCAGTGGGGCCTCGTCCTTGGCGTTGTCGGTGCGGTCGCCGGCTTCTTCGTGGGCGCCTTCATCGGCAGGCTCCTGGTGGCCGCCGACGCCAACTCCAACGGGTCCAACGCGGAGCTGATCATCGCGTACGCGGGCAGCGCCATCGGTTTCCTCGCGGGAATGGGATTCTTCAACTATCCGCTGGCGCGGCTGATCGGCTTGCCTCGCCCCACCGAGGCCGACGAGGCGTTCCTGTATGGCGAGGAGGGTGGCTGGCGTCGCTTTTTCCGGCTCAACGTCGATCACAAGGTGATCGGGATGCAGTACGTGGTGGTGATCATCGCGTTCCTGTTCATCGGTGGGCTCGGCGCCATGTTCATCCGTGCCGAACTGTTGCAACCCCAGCCGTCGTTCGCCTCCGCCGAGTCGTACCTGACCCTGGTCGGCCTGCACAGCGTGATCATGATCTTCATGGCCTCTGCCGCCATCATCGGTCCGTTCGGCAACTACTTCGTGCCGATCATGATCGGGGCGCGCGGGATGGCCTTCCCGCGCCTGGAGGCGCTCACCTTCTGGCTGCTCCCGCCGGCGGCGCTCATCCTTCTGTCGAGCACGTTCGTCGGGGGTTTTCCCACCGGCTGGACCGGGTACGCGCCTCTCGCCGACGAGGCGGTGCGGGGCATGGATGCCTACCTGGTGGCGTTCACGCTGATCGGGCTGTCCATCTGCCTGTCCGGTCTCAACATGGTGGCCACGGTGATCGCCCGACGGGCACCCGGCCTGCGCATGACGCAGCTGCCGGTCTTCGTCTGGGGGGTGTTCGTCACCTCCTGGCTGGGCCTCCTGGCCGCGCCCGTGCTCGCGTGCGTTCTCTTCATGGAGATACTCGACCGCATCGGCCGGGCCACCTTCTTCGTTCCGGCCGGCGGGGGTACCCCGTACCTCTGGGAGAACCTCTTCTGGGTCTTCGGTCATCCCGAGGTGTACATCTTCATCGTTCCAGCTTTCGGGCTCATCATGGAGATGATCCCGGTGTTCGCGCGCAAGCCGCTGTGGGGATACAGGGTGGCGGTCGGCGGCATGATCGGCGTCGGCATCCTCAGCTGGTTCGTGTGGCAGCACCACCTCTTCGTCAGCGGCATCGCGCCGTCGCTGCGCCCCTTCTACATGTTCTCAACCGAAGCGATCTCGGTTCCCACAAGCGTCGTCTACCTGGTGGCCATCGGGACGCTCTGGCGAAGCCGGGCCCGCTTCACGGTGCCGATGCTGTTCGTCATGGGATTCCTCTTCAACTTCCTCATCGGGGGATTCAGCGGCGTCTTCCTGTCCGATGTGCCCAGCGATTTCGCGCTCCACTCCAGCTATTTCGTGCAGGCGCACTTCCACTACACGATCATGGGAGCTGAGGTCTTCGCACTGATCGGCGCGATCACGTTCTGGTTGCCGCGCATGACCGGGCACGTGCTCAACGAGCGACTCGGCCGCATCCAGTTCTGGTGGATGTTCATCACGTTCAACGGCACCTTCCTGTCGTTGCTCGCGGTGGGCATGTTGGGGATGACGCGACGGGTGGTCAGCTACGACCCCAACTGGCAGGGACTGAACATCTCCGCCTCGCTCTTTGCCTTCGGCCTCGGCGCCAGCATGCTGTTCTTCCTGGTGATCCTCATCAAGGACACGTTGATAGCGCCGGTGCGCGCCCGGGTGGTCAACGTCTGGGAGTCACTCGGACATGAGTGGCAGCTGCCACAGCCCATCCCGGTGCACAACTTCGCCATCCTGCCGACGGGTTGGGGGCTGCCCTACGACTACGACCGTGACGAGCGGCGCACCGCCGTGCCGGGTGGCGGCATGGCATTGCCCGAGGGAGTGATCGAATGAGCACCACGAGCGCGGTGGTCTTTGAACCGGACGAGACCATGGAGCGGCGCACCCTGCTGCTCGGCAACCGCCTCTTCCTCGGTGCCAACACCATGGTGATGCTGGCGATGATCTTCGCCTTCCTCTACCTGCGCAGTCAGAACTACGGCGGCATGTGGCGGCCGGATGGCATCGACGACCTCGCGGCGCTGCCGATGGCGATCACCCTCCTGCTCCAACTGGTGTGCCTGGTCGCCGTGCTCACCGCTCTCTCGGCAGCGCGGCGCGGTGCGGCCTGGCGTGGGATCGGCGTGGTCGCCCTGGGGAGCGGGCTGGTCGCGGGAGGGTTGCGGGTCTGGTACCAGTACAACCTCGGCGCCGGGTGGCGGATCAGCAACGGAACCTACGCAGCGGTTTCGGAGATGTGGCTCGGCATCTTCCTTGTCGAGGTGCTGGTTGGCTGCCTGTGGCTGCTCACGCTCGTCGTACCAGGACCTCGTGCACGCCACCGCGCAGCGTCGCAGCGTCATCTCCGCGCCTTCTCCGAATTCTGGCTGTACATGCTGATCGCCTCGACCTTCGTCTGGCTGCTGATCCGGTTGGTCTGAGCGAGGCCAAGGGCGGCCATGAGCGACGTCCTGCACGCTCTGTTCGGCGGGTGGTACGCCGAGCCGGTGCCGCTGATCGCGGCCGCGGCAGGGGTGCTCCTCTACGACAGAGGAGCGCGCCGCCTCACCGCAACGACACCCGAGCGAGCCCCATCGCGGATGCAGAAGGCGTGCCTGGTCGGCGGCGTCACCGCGCTCCTCGTCGCCCTGCTCTCCCCGCTGGACGACCTCGCGCTGCGACTGCAGTGGGCGCACATGGTTCAACACGTGGTGCTTCTCGCGGTGGCGCCGCCCCTGGTGGTGCTGGCGAATCCCTGGGACACGGCGACGGCCGGGTTCGGGCCACGGATGCGTCATCTGCTGACCGCGCCACAGCGGGCTCTCACCGCGCCGGGCCGCCACCTCATCGCGGCCATCGGCGCGGTCATCGCGTTCGTCTCGGTGATGTGGCTGTGGCACGTTCCCGCTCTCTACAACCTCACCCTGCGCGACGACGCGGTGCACAACCTCGAGCACACCGCGTTCCTGGCTGTCGGGCTGCTCTTCTGGACGGCGGCTCTCCCCCGCCGGCATGCGGCTCCCTCGCCGGGGCTGATGGGCCGGGCTGTGGTGGTGCTGACCGGATTGGTGGGGAGCTGGATGCTCGCCGTGTTCATCGGGTATGCACCGACGGTCCTGTACGCCTATTCCGGCAGCGGCGGCCTGACCGCGATCGCCGACCAGCAGCTGGCGGCGGGAGTCATGTGGGTGCCCGCCAGCCTGCCGTTCGTGATCGTGCTGGTGGCGCTGGGCGCACGCTGGTTCGAGGACGACGCGCAGGCGGCCGAGACCGAGGCGGGCCGTCGCGGGGAGGCACGGGCATGAGCACGCCCGCCCGCGCCGGCCAGCCTGGCATGCTGCGGATGGCGCACAGCGACGCGATGGCGCGGGCTCGCGCCGTCACCGCCGACTACCTCAGCCTCACCAAGCCGCGCATCATCGTTCTACTGCTGATCACCGAGCTGACCTCGATGGTGGTGGCCTCACACACGCTGCCCAACCTGCGTGAACTGATCGCGGCCGTGGTGGGGGGCTTCTGCGCCGCCGGGGGCAGCGGCGCGCTCAACTGCTGGTGGGATCGCGACATCGACGGTCTGATGCGGCGCACGGCCAGCCGGCCAATCCCGAGCGGGCGGATGCGCGCGGTGGACGCGCTGGTTTTTGGCCTTGTGCTCGACGCGCTCGCCGCGGTGGTGTTGGTGACCCTGGCGAGCCCGCTCGCCGCGGCGTTGGCCCTGCTCGGCTCTGTCTATTACGTGGTCGTCTACACGATGGCCCTGAAGCGCCGCAGCACCCAGAACATCGTGGTCGGCGGCGGCGCCGGCGCGGTCCCGGTGCTGGTGGGCTCGGTCATCGCCACCGGGCAGATCGGCTGGGTGGCGATGGCGCTGTTCGGCATCATCTTCTTCTGGACGCCGCCGCATTCCTGGGCGCTGGCGCTGGTGTACCGGCGCGATTACGCGGAGGTTTCGGTGCCCATGCTCCCGGCGGTTGCATCGGAGCGCACCACCCTGCGAGCCATCCTCGCCTACTCTGTCGTCCTGGTCGCGGTCAGCCTGGTGCCGTCGCTGAGTCTGGGCGTGCTCTATGCCGTGCCCGTCATCGCCCTCGACTCCTACTTCCTGTTCCTCGCCGTCTGCGCGCTGCAGCGTCGCAGTGTGCGCAGCAGCGCGCGCCTGTTCCACTATTCGTTGGTGTACCTCGCCGCGGTTTTCGCCTGCAGCGCCGCGGCTGCGCTCATCGCCGGCGGCTGAGGTGGCGCGAGGGATGGCCTCGTTGCTGGCCGCCGTCGCGCTGGCCGGTTGCGGCAGCGCCCCCACCGCTGCCGCCGCAGCCCCGAGCGTGGGCGCACGCGCCGGCGACATCGCTCCACCGCTGACAGGGACATCGCTGCAGGGGCAACGACTGTCGCTGGACGCGTGGCGAGGATCGGTGGTGGTGCTGGTCTTCTGGGCGTCGTGGTGCGTGCCCTGCCAGGCCGAGCAGCCGGCCGTCAATGCGCTGGCGCAGCAGGAGCTTGGCGCCGGCGTGCACTTCGCCGGCATCAGTGTCGACAGCAGCAGCGCAGCGGCACGCCAATACATGGCTCACTATGCGGTGCCCTACGACAGCCTCATCGACAGCGCCGACACCATCGTGGTCAGCTACGAGGTGGTGGGGCCGCCGACGACCTTCGTGATCGACCGCGAAGGGCGCGTCTCCGCCCTCATCGAAGGTCAGCTCAACCCCGGCGACCTTCGCGCCAAGATTGCCGTCGCTCGATCGGCTGCGTAGGCCGGGTCACCGGAGGGCTCGTGGTGGCGCGGTCCGGCTCCTGTACGAAGCTGCGACGCTCCTGCAACCTCGATCTCCGGGCGCGCACCGTAGGGTCAATGAATGCCCGATCAAGCGCAGCCACCCGACCGGCCGCAGCCAGGCGGGTGGAGCGTGCGCGAGCGCCCCGAACGCGTGCCCGAGTCGTGGGACCTCCCCGTCGCCCCTCCCCCACCACCAGGTGCGCGTCCCGCGCCGCCGTCGCTCGGTCCAGGGCCACCCCCGCAAACCGCCGCTCCTCCACCGCCCCCCGGCCGCGTCGATGAGCGGGCTCGCGGCACCGTCGTCCAGCAGTCGTTCCCCACCACGAGGCAGCTGATCGCCGCCGGGGTGGCCGCCGCTGTGATCGTCGCCGGCGCCGGGACCTACATCCTGCGGACCGGCGCGGCTGGCACCCAGGCCGCAGGGGCGCCGTCCGGACCGGCCGTGGCGGTGGTGCACAACGGGCCCGCGGTGCTGGTGCCCGAGTCCCTGGCCGGCGGCGCCGCCGGACCGCCGATCGCGCTGCCAGGTTCGCCGAGCAGCATCGTCGCCACCCCCGACGGCACCAGGGCATTCCTGCTCAACGGCACGGATGGCCAGGTCATCCCGGTGGATCTTGCCCATGGCAGGCTGGGAACCCCGTTCGCGGCGGGGAAGCTGCCCACGGACGAGGCGCTGTCCGCGGACGGAGGCACCCTGTACGTGGTCGACAACCTCAGCCACGCGCTGATCACCTTCAACACTCTGTCGGGCACCGCGCGGCCCGCCCAGCAGCTGCCGCAGGGGGTTGCTGCCTTCACCCCAGCCCCGACCGGCTCGTCCGGGCTGCTGAGCTTCTTCACCGCCGAGGGTGACCCGGGGATCGTCGCCTTCGACAGCGCAACGGCAGGGCTCGGGGCGCCGATCGCCGTGGGCCGGAACACGCCGGTCGACGCCCGCTACAGCCCCGACGGGGTGACGGTCTGGGTGACCGAACCCGGCACGGGCAACGCCGCCGGCGTGGTCATCCCCATCGACGTCCGCTCACGTGCCGTGGGTCACCCCATTCCCGTGGGCCACGGCCCTGCCGGCGCGGCCATGAGCGCGGACGGCCACCTGCTCGTGGTCACCAACGGCATCGACCGCAGCGTGACCCTGGTCGACCTCGTCGCCAGGGTCGCGCTGGCGACGGTGGCCGTGGGAGCCGGTCCCGACCACGCGGCGATCTCAGCTGACGGTGCCACCGCCTGGATCGCCTGCAGCCTCGACCAGACGCTGGTGCCGGTGAACCTGCGCACACGCAGCGCGGGCGCGCCGATGCCACTCAACAACGCCCCGTCCGACATCAGCCTGTCGAGGAGTGGTCGCGCCTGGGTGCTGTTCTCCAGCTCGCCGGGAAGTGTGAGCTTGCTCAACGGGTTGCGCGGCGCTGGGGCCGGCGCAGCGGTGGGCAACCAGCCCAACATGGTCATCGCCCGCGACTCGAGCTCGGCGTGGGTCGCCAACGGGCTCTCCAACACCGTGCAGCACGTCGACCTCACCCATGGAACCTCCGGGGGGGCCATCCGCGTCCCGGGCACGCCCGAGGAGCTGGCGCTCACGCCCGACCACGCGACGCTGCTGGTTCTCAGCTTTGGCGATGGTATCCATCCCGGCTTTCTCACCGCGATCGACACGGCGTCGTCGAAGGCAGGGCTGCCGTTGCCGGTGGGCGCGGCACCGTCATCGCTGACGCTGACCCCCGACGGCAGCGCCGCGTTCATCGCCAACCACCAGAGCAATTCGATCACCACTGTGGATGTCAAGCAGTGGCGCACGGGGACGCCGATCAGGCTCCCCTGCAGCCCCACTCAGCTGGTGATCACGCCCGATGGCGCCACCGTCTACGCGGCCTGTGCAAGCGACACCGCGGTGCTCACGGTGACCACGCGGACCCGGGCCGTCGGCGCGCCGATCGCGGTGGGCGCCGACCCGCGGATGGTGATGGGCAACACGGGGACCACCCTGTTCGTCCTGGAGAACCACCAGATCCAGGAGATCCTGGTGTCGAGCAACGCGATCGTTCTCACCCACGCCGAGACCGGCAACATCGTCGGCCTGTCGCCAACGCCTGACGACTCCACCCTCGTCGCCGTGGAGAACACCGGGGGGGCGCTGCTGCTGCTCAGCACCGCCACCCTGAGCACGACCAAGTCGGTGGCCGTCGGCTCGCGGCCCCAGGGCGCCGCGCTGACCCCCGACGGGTTGCGCGCCTACGTCCTCGACACCAGTCAGCAGAAGCTCTACATCGTCGACGTGGCCGCGGGAAAGGTGGCGGCGACGCTGAACGTCGCCCCCAACGCGGTGTACGTCGCGGTGCCATCGCACCAGCCGTGAACCGCGCGGCGGTCAGCGCCGGCGTGGCCGCGAGCCTGATGCTCTCTGGCTGCGGCGGTAGCCCGCTCCAGGTGGGAGGGGGCGCGCAGTCGGGCAGCGCCTCGGCCGGCATCAGCGCGGCGATCGTCAACATCAACGGAACCGTCCCCGGTGGGCGGATCGCCGGCACCGGCATGGTCATCGCGGCCGACGGCACCGTGCTCACCAACAATCACGTGGTGGCGGGGACAACCGCGCTGACCGCCCAGATCGGCGCCGCCGGCCGGGTCTATGACGTCACCGTGGTGGGAGTGGACCCCACCCAGGATGTCGCTGTGATCCGGCTCCAGGGAGCGGCCGGGCTCTCCGCCGTGCCACTCGAGACCTCGGGGGTCCTCAACCTCGGCGACAACGTGACCGCCGAGGGCAATGCCCTCGGCCACAACGGTGCGCCCGTGGTTGTGACCGGGCAGGTGATCTCTCTTGACGAGACGCTGACGGTCCTCAGCGAGGGCAACCACACGCAGAACACGCTGGCCGGCCTGATCCAGTTCAACGCGCCCATCCAACCCGGAGATTCCGGCGGGCCACTGCTCGACCAGGCCGGTCGCGTCATCGGCATGGACACGGCCGCGTCACCGACCCAGGGCAACCAGGGCGCCAGCTTCGGTGCCGCCATCCCTATCGACACCGCCATCGGCATCGCCAAACAGATCGCCGCCGGCACGTCATCGCCATACATCCAGTCGGGGCACAGCGGGGTCCTCGGCCTCTCTGTGGTCGACGCCGGCACCCACGACGGCGCGCGGGTCATCAGCATCACCGGTGGCGCGGCGGCAGCGCTCGTCGGCATCGCCCTCGGGGACGTGATCACAGGCTTTGGCGGCACCAGCATCGCATCGGCCGCGGACTTCCAGACAGCCAGCCAGGGCTGGCGCCCCGGCGACCAGGTCTCGGTCGCCTGGCGCGACAACGGCGGCGCTGCTCACACCGCCAGCGCCCGGCTGTCCCCCGGTCCGCCCGCCTGAGCCCCACTCACCGGGGGAGGACCGGCCGGCGGCAGGTCCTATACTCGGCGGCGCCTCGCAGGACCACGGGGCGGTAGCTCAGCTGGGAGAGCGCTGCCCTCGCACGGCAGAGGTCGGGGGTTCGAGTCCCCCCCGCTCCACCAACTGTGCAGTCTCAGGGACATCGTGTGGCCCAGGCCGATGGGCAACCGGAGGCGGGCCCTACGCTGGGCCTGCCTCCGTCTGAGCTTGGACCTTTGCCTAGTTGCCCGGGCGGACGAAGGCTGTCAGGGTTCCGTCGCCGGGGTTGGAGATGAAACCAAACGTCGCATCGACAGTCTGGTGACCAACTCGGCTGACCGACCCGCTCGGAGTGCTGCTGCCGTTGGAGGTGACCCCTACCCAGGCGTACGCCTCGAGGGTTGCTGGGAAGTCTGAGGTGATCTGGCTGAGCGTCAGTGTCGACCCAGGAACAACAGCGGGACTATAGGAGCCGCAGTGGGCTCCGGTCATGTAGAACTCTGTCGGAGCCCCGTTGCTGTAGTTCTGGCCGAGGCCGTAGCAGAAGTCGACGCTGCTCAGCGGGTAGATGCCGGGCGTTGATGCCTGCGCTCCATCCCCGATCCAGATGTTCTCGAGCAGCGTGCCTGTGCTTGCGCTGCCCTTGTAGGCAATCGACGAGGAGGTGAGACCGCCCACAGTACCGACGTCCTGCACCACGCCAGTGTCGGCATAAGAAGTGACACCATTTGAGGTGTCAGCCAGCGGAGCGTGCGCGAGCGCGAACTCGGTGCCGTTGTCCACCTCTCCCTTCCAGGTTGGCGCTGCCGATCTATCGTGGCCCTGTCCACTGTTGTCCTGTCCGTCAGCGGCGATCGTGGTGCTCCCACCGATCAGCAGTGCCACCACCGCCCCGAGAACGACAGCAAGGTAACGTGCGCGCAGGAGCTTCATCCGTGGTCCTCCCTGATCTAACTGAGACGGTCCGACCACTCATGCCGCACCGCTGGTCGCGACAGGGTAGTGCCCGACGCCTCTCGAATTCAACCAGAAGGATGTAAATGGTCGTGCAGACCAGGGCGCATGCACTCTGCAGTCGCCTGAGGTTTCGGCTGCGTTCGGGCGCGGGGGGCTGCGGCGTTGCCGCGGGGGCGGTTGCCATGGAGGCGGGCTGATCGTCGGACGTCAGACGCCGGCGGCGACCCGTCTCAACTGGCAGTCCTGAACAGCGCCGGAGAAGTGCCGATGCTCCCACCGGCGACGCAGAGGTAGTTTCTGCTCGAACAGGCCAACGTGTCCAGCTGCGCATTCGCCGTCGCCGTGGTGCGCCAGGATGCGCCGCCCTGAGTGTCCTCGACCGACGACGATTTGAACGCCTGCGCAAGGACGAGACAGTGCGGCCCGTCGCAGACGACCTGCTGTGCGAACGGGAACTTCCTGTCGGCCTGCGCATACGGCGTCCACGTTGCACCCCCGTCGGTGCTGTGGAAGGCCCAACCGTCGCATTGCGTGGCGGTGACACCACCACATTGCGAGCCGCCCACGGTCCAGACGTCGGTGGCGGAGATGTATGTGACCGAATCCAGCACATAGCCGAAACCACCGGTGGCCGGAGGTCCGGGGGTGGGGCGCCCCTGCCACGTGGCTCCGACATTGGAGGTTGTCCAGGTGCCACCGCCGCCGACCTCCATGCAGCGCGTCGAATCCCAGCACGAGACGGCGAGCGGGTGGGCATCGCCTGCTGGCAGCGGGCGGGGCCGCCAGGTCGCGCCGCCATCGATCGTCGCGAAGACGTCGGAGAGGTCCTGGCGCGAGAAGTCGGTGCCGACGGCGAGGCATACCGCGGACGAGGGACAGGCAATGGATGTGATCACTGCGTCAGGAGTCGCCGTTTGCGTATTCCAGGTGCGGCCGTCGGTCGTGGCCACGATCACAGCCGAGCCGGCCCGCGTCTCGCCCCCGGCCCAGCACCGTGAAGGCGAGGGGCAGGCGACTGCGGTCAGTTGCTGCACCTGGGGCACCGCTGTCGTCGACCACGCTCTGCCGTTGGTCGTCGACGCGATGAACCCAGCCGCCCCGCCGCCGACGACGTAGCACATGGTGGCGCCGGGGCAGCTGGCGCTCCTGAAGCTGCCCGTCGAGGCCAGGCTCGGGACGCTGATCCAGGAGAAACCGGACGCCTGGCGCTTGGACGCAGAGGTACCGGGATGCCGTGTGGCCAGGACAACCCCGGCGGTGATCGTGACAACACCGAGCCCACCCGCCGTCAGGGCCAGACGCTGCTTCCAGCCGGACATTCCTCGCCACCGCGGTGGCGCCGGGGTTGGCACGAAACCCGGTTGCGGTGAAGGGCCGGGTGATGGGGCGGAACCGGGCCCAGGGGAGGGACGGTTGTCCATGGACATCGACGAGCCCTCCGTGCAGCCCTCTCCTCAGCACGGCGATTATTGCAATCAGCGGCAACGGCCGCGGATGACGTCGGCTACTCGGAGTCCTCGTCCACGAAGTATGTCTCGCAGGCCCACTCCATGAGCTCCTCGGTCATCGCCACCGGGCGTCCGAAGTACCGAGCCGCGTGGACGATGTGGTTGAGCAGGTCGCGGGGGTGCGAGCCGTGCAGGGGGCGTCCCTTGTTGGTGTAGTGATTGACGATCAGGTCGTCGAGGACGTCTTCCTCGAGCCTGACACCCTCCATCGCGCAGCGCCTGCGCCAGTTCTCGCGATATTCGTCCTCGGTTGGGTCGGGGACGTGGACCTTGAAGTGGACGCGGCGGAGGAACGCCTCGTCCATGAGGTTCTGCGGCCGCAGGTTGGTGGAGAGGATGAGCAGACACGTGAACGGCACCGCCACGGTGGTTCCGGCTCGGCTGATGTTGGCGTAGTCGACGTGTTTCTCGAGCGGGACGATGAGTCGGTTGAGCAGGTCGCGCGGTGACATGTTCTGCTGGCGGCCGAAGTCGTCGACCAGGAAGAGGCCGCCGTTGGCCTTGAGCTGCATCGATGCCTCGTAGAAGCCGAGCGTCGGGTCGAAGCTCAGCTCCAGCATCTTGGGGGTGAGCTCCCCGCCGACCTTCACGGCGGGTCGCTGCACAAGCTGCCAGCGCCCATCGTGAGGGGGCAGGTCGCGCTCGATGGGAACGTGGTGGATGGGATCGAAGAAGCGGATCACCTCACCGTGCACGTACAGCGCCAGCGGGACGAACACCGGCGGTCCCATCAGGGAGGCGGCGGCCTCGGCGATGCTGGTCTTGCCATTGCCAGGTGGTCCGTGGAGGAAGATCGCGTCGCGGGCCGAAAGGGCGGGGCCAAGGTGGTCGAGCACCTCCCTGGCGAGCACGAGATGGCTGAACGCTTCATGGAGACGGGCGCGGGTCACCACTCCGTCGACCATGGCCTGCTGCTCGGCCATCGCTGAGTACTCGCCGATCGGCACCGGGGCAGGGCCCGCGTACTGGTTGAGCTCGAGGAGCTCGCGGGCTCGCTGCCGGCCCGAGCTCGAGATCTGGTGCTCCATCCCTGCGGTGATGTCCTCGCCGGGAGCCAGCGAGGTCATGCGGACGCCGGCGGTGCTGATGTAGCCCTCGTCGGCGAGGAACTTGAGGGTGGTCCCCACCAGCCCGAAGGGGAGGCGGATGTGCTGGGCGATGTCTCTGCCGAGCATGCTGCCGTTGAAGTACAGGACCTTGAGCACCAGGTCGCACGTGAAGCTGAACGGCAGACCCGTCTCCTCGGCAGTGCGCGGCGGCGGCGGCAGGGCGATCGGCGCGGACGCGGTGGAGGGAACCGAAAGAGCCATCGCCGCCGATTGTCCCATCGCGTCGCCGGCCGGGCCGCGCCGTTGCCAAGCCGCGTCATGTGGTGACAGGCCATCGGATATCGGCGCAGTCCCGATCCGGGACAGCGGTGATAGGGTGTGAGCGATGCAGCCAGTTCCCATTGACGAGGGAGCCAGGGACCGGCGCCGGATCGGCCCATTCTGGATCGAGGAAGGGGTGGGCCTGCTCTATGCAGGCGCGGCCATCCTGGCGGTCGTCGTCGCCCTCTACATCGTGGCGGTGCTGCTCCGCCCCGCGTAACCCAGCCGCAGTCGATGCCGTTCACCCATCGGCGCGAACGACTTCGAAACAGAGGATCCCTGTGCCCTCCAGGCCATCTCGACAGGGCCGCGCCCGCGGCCACCTGTCCAGGCGACCGTTGCGCCGGCCCCATTCACCGGCGAGCGCACAACCGGTGCGACGCCGCCGTCGAGCCAGCCTGCGGCATCCGCACGCCCATCACCGCCTGCGCATCGCGGTGATCACGATCACCGTTCTGGCCTCGATCTCGGCAGCGCTGATCGGCGCCGCGTTCATCGCCTACGCGTCCTATCGCACCCAACTCCCCGACGCGGCCACCGTCGCCGCCATGGAGCCGCCGCTCGACAGCCACGTTTTCGACACCAAGGGCAACCTGATCGCGGTCTTCAACGACGCCGGCACCCGCCATGTTCACGCCACTCTTGACAACATCTCGCAGTACGCCAAGCTCGCCACCATCGACGTCGAGGACCGGCACTTCTACAGCGAGGGCTCGTGGGATCTCCCACGCCTCGTCAAGGCCGGCTGGGACAACCTCCGCCACACCAACACCAGCGGCGCGTCGACCATCACCCAACAGCTCGCCAAGATCAGCTTCTTCAACGCGCCCCAGCGATCGCTCGACTACAAGATCAAGGAGATCGTCCTCGGCAACGAGATCGACGCCAACTTCACCAAGAACCAGATCCTCGAGATGTATCTCAACCGGGTTCCGTACGGGAACCACGCGATCGGCATCGAGACCGCTGCCGAGCTGTACTTCTTCAAGTCCGCCAAGGACCTCGACCTCGCCCAGTCGGCGATGCTCGCCGGCCTGCCCCAGTCGCCGACGGTGTACAACCCGGTCCTCGACAGCGGGGCCAACACACTCGCCAAGGAGCGTCAGGGGGTGGTGCTGCAGGCCATGGTCAGCAATGGAGACATCACCCAGAAGCAGGCCGACGCCGCGATTGCCGAGAAGCTCGTCTACCACGACTGGCGTGAGAGCAACCCAAATCCCTACCCGGACGTCACCGACTACGTGACGCGCTGGCTCCGCTTCAACTATGGCGACAACTACATCAACCCCGGCGGCTGGGACATCTACGCGACTGTCGACCCGACCTTGCAAGCGGCGGCTGAGAAGTCACTCAAGGACGGCATCGCCTCGATCCGCGACGCGCACAACGCCAAGGATGGCGCCCTGGTCAACATCGACCCCAAGACGGGCAAGGTGCTGGCGCTGGTCGGAGCCTGGAACTATGCCGACCCGGAGACCGGCCAGACCAACATGGCTCTGAACGCGCGCAGCCCCGGGTCGGCGATCAAGCTCTTCACCTACACGGCCGCCATCGCATCGCATCTCTACACCATGGAGACGCCGATCCTCGACGCACCGGTGCACCTGACGCCGGCGCCGGGACAGACTTACTCCCCGAACAACTACGACCGTAAATGGCACGGGATCTGCGCGCTCAAGAAGTGCTTCGGCAACTCGCTGAACGTCCCGGCAGTCAAGGTCGAGGCCGCCGTGGGCATCCCCTACATCACCGGCCTGGAGATCGCCGCCGGCATCACCTCCTACCAGGCGACATCGGACAACGGCGGCGACCGTCCGTGCGCCACGTGCTACTCGGCCACCCTGGGGGGCTTCCCGGTGACCCCGCTGGAGCTGGCCGACGGCGCGGCCACCATCGCCGACCTCGGTGTCCACCACGACCCGAGCCCGGTCGACCACATCATCCTGCGCGGCACCGGCCAGACCATGTTCAAGCTCAACCCCGACGCCAGCGCGCGGCGGGTGGTGCCTGAGAATGTCGCGTACATCATCGACCAGATCACCAGCAATGACGCCAACCGCGTCATGGACTTCGGCGCCCACGGTGACCTCACCCTCCCGGACCGCCGGGTCAGCGCCAAGACCGGGACCGCGGAGTACTTCCTCGACAACTGGACAGTGGGTTGGACGCCCGACATCGTCACCTCGGTATGGGTCGGCAACCCCTACAACTCATGCCTCAAGCCGGCGGACCGGCCTGCGATGGTCAACGCGATCGCGCACGGCCACGTGCTCTTCAGCCCCGGGATGACGGCCGATTACCCGTTCAGCCCGCTCGACCTGGCCGGCTACGGCCTCAAGCCCATGAACAACTCCTGCGGCCACCTCGACAATTCGTCGGGTATCACCGGCGCCGCGCCGATCTGGCACGCGGACATGGTGGCCGCCACCGCGGCGTTCAACAAGGCCAACTGGTACGCCATGCCCAAGGACGTGATCCAGGTGGGCAGCGGCGACAACGCCGACTTCTTCCTCCCCGGCACCACCGGGGCCACACCGGGCGCCTGCTACTACTGGGGCCCGTCGGGTACCCAGGCGCCGACGCCGGAGCCGGGAGCCACCTCGGATGCGCCGTGCGTCTACACGGGGACCGCCCCGCCGAGCCAGAACCCGACGCCCACACCCGACGGCGGGCGGCCGACCCACCCGCCCCATCCTGGAAAGCCCACGCCGCCTCCCAACCAGTAGAGCCGCGACTGTCAGCCCGATGGCAGAGCTGACCACTCGGGCCGATAGATCGTGGCTCCGCCGACATGGCCGACGACGACCCAGTTCGGCGGTGGGGACCAGGGCGGCAGCGGCACCGTGCTCGAGTCGTTGCCCACTGCCACCAGAGCAGGGTGAATCGAGTCCAGCGCCGAGGAGAACTCCTGAGGCACGGTCACCTCCTGCAGCGCACCCTGCGGACCGTCGCGCCCGACGGCCACGATCCGTGTCTCCAGGCGGGGTCCCAGCACGGCCTGCATGTCAGAGACCGCGATGCACGCCACCGAGCTCGCCCGCGCGAGTTGGTCCTCGACAGAACCCGACACCGGCGCAGCTGGCGTCTGGGTCGCGAACACGCCTGCTGCCGCACACGCCACCGCCGGCACCCCGATCCAGAGCGGTGCCGAGCGCTGCGAGCCGAAGAGGCGGATCAGCAAGGGTGCGCCGGCGGATGCGATCAGGGCGCCGGCGATGGCCGTGGCGGCCAGCGGAAGTGTCACCACAAGGTCCGGGCGCCCCGGAAGCAGGTGATCGGCCCAGAGATCCCAGCCGATACCAAGCAGCACCACCGTTGCGAACAGCGGCGAGGGCAATCGCACAGCACCCAGGACGACGGCGAGCATCACTGCCGGCAGCGCGTAGCGAAATCCACCCGCGACGATGTGAGCGAAATCACCGCCCGTGTAGGGCAACGCGGCGTACGCCAATCCCCATCCCAGCAGCAGGGCCATGAGAGCTCGCCGCGCGCGCGGTGGCGCTTCGCCGCCGGGAACGAGAGCCAGCACGACCACGATCAGCAGTGGCCCGAGCACTGTGCTGAAGGCGTCGGCGGTGGTGAGCAGCGCGCCTCCGTGGCCGGCGAGAACATCCTTGATCAGCGATACCGGCGTCGCGGTGAACGGTCCGGCGCTGCCACGGAGACGAATGGGACCGAGCACGATGGCCTGGGGATAGATCGGGTTGCCGGCGATGATGCCGTTGCGGATGTACCACGGTGCGGCGATCGCCAGCGCGGGTACAGTGGCGATCACCACCCTCGACAGAGCGCGCCGCTGCCAGACCAACACCAGAGCGATGCCGACAAGCGCGTCGAGTAATCCGTTGTACTTCGCAGCACAGGCGACACCGGCCAGGGCTCCGGCGACCAGCAGGGTGCTCCGCCGGGGCCGGCCACCCCCGAGAAGCAACGCCAGCGCTGCGAGCAGAGGACCGGCGACGGCGGTGTCCGACGTCATGGCGTGGATCTGAGAGTCGAAAAACCCCACCACTCCGATCAGAACCGCCATGGCCCACACGCCGCGCCACGGAGATGCGCCCTGGCGCTCCGCGACAACCGCCCCTGCCGCCACGGCCAGCGCAGTGAACAGGATGTTGGGAAGTGTTGCCAGAACCACCGAGTGACTGGCCAGCATGAAGACGGCGGAGACGAGATCCGACACCGCCGGCGTCGCGGCCGTGTGGTCGCCGGCCTGGGCGACGGGCAGCGTCCAGAACGATCCGGTATGGACCCAGTGCGCGGCGTTGACAACGTGGTAGTGCCGTGTGTCGAACTCCGTCGATGCTCCATTCAGCGAGAGTCCGACGAACAGGCTGGCGGCGGCGCCGCACAGGGCGCGCGCCCAGGCAGGGAGGGAGGGGAACCAGGAGGCGGAGGCGGTGGTGGCGCGCCGTCGGGTGCATCCGATGGCCAGCATGGTCAGCGCGCAGTTGCCGATGACGATGGCGATGGGGTTGAACAGGCCCACCATCACCGTGATCTCCGCAACAGCCACAACCTGGACTGCGGCGACCGCCAAGGCGGTGAGCCAGCGGAGTGCGGTGGTGTCGGAGGGCGCCCACGCCTGTCCCAGACGCACAGCCGAAACCATCAACGATGCGAGAACGACGGTGACGTAGCACGCGGGCAGAAGCGCAGCGGTCACGTATGCCCTCGAACGTGGCGATGGGAGGCGATATGGATGGGCACATCTTGGCGGGTCACAGCGTCCGCGAACGCTCGACGGGCGCAGCCGAAGCCGATGAGCGCGGCATTGAGGGATAGACTGCCGGGCGTGACCGAGGCGGCACCCCCTCCTCCCCCGCCACCGGGGCTGCCGCAGCAGCCGCCTGCGCTCGCCCGCGCCATCGCGTTCGAGCTGGTCACCCGGCACCGCCTCCGCCTGACCGACCCACGCGACTCCCGCCTGGGCGAGCTGGGTGTGGGGATGTACGAGCTGGGGACGGCCAGCTGGACCGGACCGCGCGCCGCCCTGGTGGCCTTCTACACGCCGCCCGCCGACCCCCAGATGGCCGGCCAGGACCTCGCCGCACGATGTGCCGCGGCCGCACGCTGGGGGGCTGAGCGGTTGCGCGTCCAGGGAGCGGAGCGCTGCGACGTGCTGATCGTGCCGCTGCGCGCGATGCAGGGCAGCCTCAGCGCCCCACCGACCCCGCCCGGCGTACACGTCGGCGTGATCGCCGTCGACCCCGCCACCGCCGAGGTCACCGTGCCGCTGCCGCCGCCGCCCGACCTGTTGTCACCGCGCGACGTTCGGGCGGTGGCGCAGGCATTGCGTGGGGGGAGGGAAGCGCCGACGCTGGCCGCGGTCGACCTTGCCGAGCGGCAGACCGTCGCCGGCGGCTACGCGGCTCCGGCACGCACGCAACTGAGCACCACCCCGGTCGCGACCTACAGCCTGGTTGCCGCCTTCGTGGCTGTCTACATCCTCGAGAAGGCGCTGATCGCGAGCAACGGGGCGGCCCTGTTCCAGGCCATCCTGTTGTTTCCGGACGCGTCGTGGTGGCAGTTCGTCAGCAGCGCCTTCCTGCACGATCCCAACGACATCTTCCACCTCCTGTTCAACGGGCTCGCCATGTACTGGGTGGGGCGGCTCGTGGAGCAGCTGTTCGGACGCCTCGTGCTGGTGGCCACCTTCCTGCTGACGGCGGTGGGTGGGGGCCTGGTGTGGGTGGCTTGGAATTCGTTGTCCAGCCAGGGGGTCAGCTCGACGCTCGGGGCGTCGGGCGGGATCACCGGCCTGCTCGGTCTTCTTGTCGTGCTCGGCCGCGTCCAGGGAAAGGACGTCGCGGTCGGGGTGGCACACGCGATGCGCCAGTACGCGCTCACCTACGGCGCCATGATCGTTGTGTTCGGCTTTGTCATCCCCGGCGTCAACAACCTGGCGCACGTCGGCGGTTTCATCACCGGAGCCCTGGTGGGGTTGGTGATCCCCCCGCTGGCGCGGGTCGGGGGGCGCGATCTCGCGCAATGGCAGAGGGTTCTCGTATACGCGATCTGCGCGGGCGGCGCCGTGGCCTTGGTGGTCGCCGCGATCAACGTTGCCGGCGCCGTCACCCCTTCGGGTTAGCGGCTGTTCAGTCGGCGGCTGCGCGGGCGGCCGCGACGGAGTTCCAGAGACCCTCGAGGTCGTAGAAGGTGCGCTCGCCGGGCAGGAAGACGTGGGCGATCACCGAATCGTAGTCCAGGCACGCCCAGGACGCATCCTTGAGCCCGGCCGTGGACAGCGGGCGGATGCCCGCCTCACGGCAGGACTCCTCGATGCTGTCGACAATGGCACGAACCTGGCGGTCGGTGTCACCCTCGCAGATCACGAAGAAGTCGGCGATGGTTGTCTTGCCGCGCAGGTCAACGGTGACCGCGTCCCGGGCCCGCTTGTCGGACGCAGCGGCGGAGATCCGGGCTGCGAGCTCGTCAGGCGTCATCCGACTCCATTATCGCACCGCTGGCGTTGAGCGATAGAGGCCGCTGGCGGCGATGATGGCGGCCACGGCGGCAGGCACCAGGCCGGCGACGGCCTCGCCGGCGGCCACCCGGGCGCGGACCTCGCTGGCGCTCACCGCGGGCGGCCAGATGTCGAGCACCACCGTGCGCCCTGGGTGCAGACCGAGGGCGCGCACCTCGGAGTCGTTGAACCGCGGTTCGCCCTGGCGCTGGACCACCGCCAGGTGAACCGCCTCGCGCAGCTCGGCGCTGCGGTGCCATTCGCCGATGTGGCGAACCGCGTCAGCGCCGAGGATCCACCATGGCTGGGTACCGGCGTCGGCGCTGGCCAGCCCGGCAAGCGTATCAATGGTGTACGAGATACCCGGGCGGCGCAGCTCGAGGTCGACGACGCGCACCCCGGGAACCCCGCGCACCGCCGCCTCCAGCATCGCCAGGCGCAGCGGCGCCGGGGCCACCGGCTCGCTCCGCAGGGCGGGGGTCCGCGCGGGCAGCAGCCACGCCTCGTCTGCGCCGATGGCCTCGCGTACTGCCACCACGATCGCCAGGTGGCCGGCGTGCACGGGGTCGAAGGTGCCGCCCAGCACAGCCACCCGGCGCACCTCAGCGGTCATCGGCGTAGGTGAACTCGAGCTCGCCGATGCGCACGGTGTCCCCCTCCTTGCAGCCGGCGGCGGCCAGCGCGGAGTCGACACCGGCCGCGCGCAGCTTCTGCTGCAGGCGCGCCACCGCCTCGTCACTCTCCATGTCGGTCATGCCCACCAGGCGCTCGATCCCGTCCGAGGTCACGCGGAAGGCCTCGCCGTCGCGCGACACAGCCGGCGCCCCGCGGCTGCGGTGGCGATAGACGCGGTGCTCGCCCGTCTCCGGCCGGGCCAGAGCTGACTGCAGCTCGACCGAGCGCACTGAGGCCACCAACCCGGCTGCGCTCTCGAGCAGCTCGGCGGTGCCGTCGAGGTCGGCGGCGGCGATCAGCGGCGCGTCCGGGTACCGGGCCGCCAGCGCATTGCGCTGCGCCCTGTCGAGCAGATCGCGCTTGTTGAGAGCCAGCAGCTGTGGTTTGGCGGCGAGCGCCGGGCTGAAGGCGGCGAGCTCCGCCCGCACGGCCGCGGCGGCATGACCGACCGCGTCCGGGCCGGCGGTCGCGTCGACGAGGTGGACGAGCGCGCGGGTGCGCTCGAGGTGGCGAAGAAAGTCGATGCCGAGGCCGACGCCGCGGTGTGCGCCCTCGAGGATCCCAGGTACGTCGGCGATGACCAGGGTGGCGCCCCCCGATGTCTCGGCCACGCCGAGGTTGGGGTGCAGCGTGGTGAACGGGTACGCGGCGATCTTGGGATGAGCGCCGGTGAGCGCGGCGAGGAGGGTCGACTTGCCCGCGTTGGGCAGCCCGACCAGGCCGATGTCTGCGATCAAGCTCAGCTCGAGATGGACGCGGCGCTGGCTGCCCTTGGCGCCAAGCTCGCCGACCCGTGGGGTCTGCCGCGTCGACGAGGCGAAGTGGGTGTTGCCACGGCCCCCACGGCCCCCGCTGCCGACCACGATCCGTGCACCGCGGTGGTCGAGATCGGCGATCAACTCCTCGGTGTCTGCGTCGCGCACGATCGTGCCGGGCGGCAGGTGCAGCACCAGGTCCTCACCGGCCGCACCGTGGCGCAGGTTCTTGCCGCCGGCCCCGCCGGTTGGGGCATGGAAACGGCGACGCTCTCGGAAGCCGGCCAGCGTCGAGTCTGTGGAATCGGCGATGAGCACGACGTCGCCACCGCGGCCGCCATCGCCGCCGTCGGGGCCGCCCATCGGGACGTACTTCTCGCGACGAAAGCTGACCGCGCCCCGACCGCCGTCGCCGCCGGCGACGTCGATGAGCACCTCGTCGAGGAACGTGGTGTCCGCTCCCCTCTAACCGGCGGGCGCCGGCGCCTCGACCGCCTCGTCCACGACCAGCTCGCCGACCTCGATCACCGGGAGCGCGTGCACGTTGGCACGGGTGCGGTCCTTGCCCGTGTTGTCGAACGCGACCAGGCCGGTGGCGCGAGCGTAGAGGGTGTGGTCGCGGCCGACGCCGACGTTCTCGCCGGCGAGGATCTTGGTCCCGCGCTGACGCACCAGGATGGTGCCGGCAAACACCACCTCGCCGTCCTGGCGCTTGATGCCCAACCGGCGGCCGGCGCTGTCGCGACCGTTGCGGGAGCTGCCGCCGCCCTTCTTATGTGCCATCGCCGGCCTCCTTCTCCTTGGCGGCCCTGCCCCGGCCGGCCTTGGGCGCCGCCTTGCTCACGCGTTCGCTGGTGGTGGACTTCGCGGCGGCGGCGCTCTTTGGCTTCGCCGGCTTCGCCACCGCCGCCTGCGGTTGATCCGATGCAGCCCTGGTGGCCGGCTTGGCGGCGGTCGCCGCCGGCTTCTGTGCCGCGGCGGTCGCGATCTTCGTCCGCGCGCTCGCCGGCTTCTTCATGGTGCTCGCAGCGGGTCGGTCAGCGGCAGGCGATGCTGCGGCGTGATCGCCCGCCGATGCCGCGGGCAGCGCGGCGCCCTTGACCAGGATCGCATCGACGCGCAGCTCGGTGAGGTCACTGCGATACCCCGCCACCTTGCGCAGGCGCTTCTTGGCCTTGTACTTGAAGATGCGCAGCTTCCTGCCGCGGCGGTGGGCCACCACCGTGGCGGCGACGCGCATGCCCTCGAGATCCTCGCCGTGCGTGGTCTTCTCGCCGGCTCCGCCGGTGAGGAGCAGGGGCTCGAGCGCCACCACACTGCCCACCTCGGCGGCGAGGCGGTCGACGAGGAGGCGGTCACCGGCGCTCACCCGATACTGGCGGCCGCCGTGGGAGAGGATGGCGTACATGACTGCTCGTGAGAGATGGATGAAGAGCGCCGGGCACACGCAAATCGCCGGCTGGCGCGAACGCGCAGGATACCACACGCCGATCCCGCCCGCGGACGGCTCAGGTCACGGTCAGAGACGCCACCGAGTGCAGCGCAACCGTGTCGCCGGCGATGTCGGTGACGCTGGCGTCGACGGCATAGGTCCCGCCCGGCGCAGTGATTCCTATTGTCGCTCTGAACGCGATGACCACGAAGCCCGGCCCGGCGTTCGACAGTGGCGGCAACAGGAAACCGTCGTAGTAGACCTCGAGGCTGTTCTTGATCGGGTCGACGCCCTTGTTGCGCGCCCCGTTGCCTGCGAATGGGGTGACGCTGCTGGTGAACGTCAGCACCGGCGGCAGGGTGATCAGCACGGCGACGTCCTCGGCATTGCCGGTGCCGTCATTGGTGACCCTGACCTGATAGGTGACTGCAGTGCCGTGCTTGGCGCTGCCGGGCCCGACGTTGACCAGCGCGCTGAGGTGGGCCGCGGCGTTGACAATGACGGCGTACGGAGCGGCATTGGTCTGTCCGGCCGCCTCGTCACCGGCGGCAGACGCCTGCACCAGAACCGGCCCAGGTTTGCCCTCGACGTCGGCGATGAAGGTGATGTCCACCTCGGTGTTGAGGCCGCCGCCCGCCGCTCCAGGGGGAGCCAGCGTCCAGAGGCCGAAGATGGGTGTGCTGCTGTTCACGGCGGCGTCCAGTGGCTGGGTGCGCGTCGAGCCAGGCGCGTGGATCGACTCGGTCGAGCGGAACTTGAAGCCCGCGGGCAGGCCGAGGTGAATGGTGACCCCGGCGACACTGCCGGGCCCGGCGTTGACCACAGCGACGGTGAAGGTCGCCTGCTCACCCGGTTTGTACTGGGAGTAGGTGCCGGCGTTGCTCGCCTTGTAGCTGCTCGCCCCTCCGTTCTTGAGAATGTCGTACGAGCACGGCACGGTGATCTGGCGGCGACAGGCGCCGAGGATCACCTTGAGCTGGCCATTGCCCGCGCCGCAACCGGCCAGCACGACCGCGATGGGGAGCACCACGAGGATGGCTGCGGCCGCGCTGCCCAAGCGTCGCCGCATCGAGGACGGTGTGGCGGGGACCCGGCTCAGGCGCGCGTGGCGGCGCGGAGCGGGGCGAGCGGGCGGCGCGCGGCTCGAGGCGGCGCCAGGGGCACATCGGTCGCCGCAGGCAACGGGTCGGGGTATCCGGCCTCGGCGAGCAGGCGCAATGCCAGCGGCACATCCAGCCCGACCACCGAGTCGATCCGACCGGACACCGTCTCGACCAGGTCGCCGCCGCCGCCCTGGATGGCGTACGCGCCGGCCCGGTCGAGCGGCTCTCCGGAGTTGACGTAGGTGTGGATCGCATCGTCGCTGTACTCGCGCATGGTCACGGCCGAGCGGGCCAGGCCGAGCGCCTCACGATCGCTCTGCGCCACCACCACGCAAACGCCGGTGAGCACGGTGTGGCGACGGCCGCGTAGCTCGAGCAGCATCGACTGCGCGCGCTCCGGCGAGCCCGGCTTGCCCAGCGCGCCGCTGGGGCCGATGACGATGGTGTCGGCGCCGAGCACGAAGCTGCCGGCGGGCTGAGAGGCGGCGACCGCCACCGCCTTCTGGCGGGCGATCAGCTGGACGGCAAGGTCGGCGCAGATGCCGGGCGGCAGCAGGCCGTCCTCGGGGGGATCGACGACGCTGAACCGGATCCCGGCCCTCGTGAGCAGTTCACGACGCCGGGGGCTTGACGAGGCGAGAACGATTCGAGCCATCAGCTCCCCGTGTGGATTGGAGTCGGTTTGCGAGGGACCCCCCTGTCCGGCCCCCATCGCGCGGTTTGGCACGGGTGAGCCGTATTCATCGTAACACCGCAGTGACGCTTGAGCATCAGGCGCGAGCGGCGAGCAGCGCCAGCGCCGTCCCGGCAACGCAGGCGGCGGTGCCTCCAACAGCGAGCAGCGGGCGCGGCCATCTGTCCCTCAGGCGCGCCAGCACGCCGCTGACGACAACGACCCCGAGGCAGGCCAGCCCGCTGAGCCATGCGGAATCGCTGCGGACCGCGGACGGGATCACCAGGGCGGCTCCGGCGAGGGCCAGCGCCGCTGCCACGATCGAGGCCGAACGCCCCGCCGCGACCAGGCTGGAGGCGACGACCAGCACAGCCGCCGCCGCCACGCGAGCGGCGAGGGCCGCCGTTCCGCCTGCAGTGCTGATGGCGATGACATTGAGCGTGCCCAGGGAAGCCGCCAGGCCGAGGACGGGAAGAGCCGCACTGGCGGCGAGCACGGCCGCGGCCCGCCGCCCGGTGCCGAGATCGGCGGCGACGGCGAGAAGGACCAGGATGGCAACCACATTGCCGGGTGCACCCGAGGGCGGGGGCAGTCGCAGTGCCGGCGAGCCGACCAACGGCAGCATGGCGGCGCCGATCACCGCGCTGAGCACGGGCACCATGCTCATCGCCGGCGGCACCCCGGGCGGGCGGGGGCCGGCGCGGTGACCGGCCAGCCGGCGACGAACCAGCGCGGCCACGGCCACGAAGAGGCCGCCCGGGTACACGGCGACAGCGAGGACGGCGTCGAGGAGACCGGTTGGATCCATCAGCTCAAGCCCAGGAAGGCGCGCAACGTCCAGTCAGGCAGGAGGCCGACTGCCAGTGCCGCCACCGGCGCCATCCAGGCGGCGGCGCGGGTGGCCACACCGGCCCTCGCCGCGTCCGCTGTGCTGCCCGCGGCGGCGGCCGCCCGGAGCGTGATCAGGATCAGCGCGCCGGCAACCGGGATCGTGACGATCAGCGGTGCCCCACCGAACCCGGCGACCAGGCCTGCCATGGTCGCGAAACGCCCCCAGAATGCCGGCGTCGGCGGCACTCCGCTGAGCGCCAGCCAGGCCAGACGTCGGGGTCCGGCGAGCCCCGGCGAGGCCTCCTGAAGGAGCAACGGCCCGACGCAGAGGTGCGTGAGCATGAGCAGCAGACTGCCCACGCGCGCACCCGGCTCGGGGGTGGCCAGCGCCATGGCCACCAACCCGAGGTCGGCGAGGAGCACCCGCGGGTAGCGGTCGCGGTCGCGCCGCCCCACCGACATTCCCTGGAGAGCCGCCCAGCCAGAGCTGAGCGCTCCCACCGGGAGCAGGATGAAGCCGACCGTCGAGCGCCCGCCGGTCGGCAGCGCGTTCTGCAGGGTCTGCGAGGTGAGCAGCAGCGCGGGTAGAAGCAGCAACGCCCATGGTGCCAGCGCAGCGCCGCGCACCAGCCGTGCGCCGGCGGTCACCCAGCCGCCCACCGGCACCAGCCCGAACCCCGCAGCCACGCCACCGGCGAGCAGCCCACCAGCGAGGTGGGCACGGGGCAGCACGGTGGCGGCGTCGACTGGGAGGAACGGGCCGGCCGCCACCAGCACCGAGGCGCCGAGCGTGCCCACTCGGGCCGCCGCCAGCGTCGCCCGAGCCGGCGCGGCGGCCACCCAGCGCACCCCGAGCAGCGTCATGCCGGCGACGAAGCACACCGCCCATACCAGCGGCGAGCCGGTGGCCAGCGCCACCGTCGACAGCGCGCCGCAGACGCCGATCACCAGGATCTCGCCGCTGTCGGGCGGTGGTGAGAGAACCAGGCACACTGTCATCGACAGCGCACAGAGGAGCGCCAACCCACCCCCGGCGCGGCCGAGCAGGAGCCCGCCCGGCGCCGCGACAGCATCGAGGTCGGCGCCGCCGCCGAGCGTGAGGAGCGCGGCCACCGCCGCCGCCAGCGGGACCAGAGCCGCCAACCGGCGGCGGTGGCGCAACCGGGGCAGCAGCAGCGCCGCGAGCAGTCCGCTCACCCCCCACGTGAGCGCGACGGGGAGAACGCTCACGTGGTGGTCCGAGCGACGGCGCCCACGCCGGCGTGGCGGCCGCCGAGCCAGCCAGCCGTGATCGCCACACCTGGGGCCAGGGATGCGGCCGCCATCGCCCCGGCGAGGGCTTCGACGCCACCGGCGATGAGCCATGCCGCGGCGGCGCCCAGACCCACCGCAGCGACTCCGCTGGCCACGTCCACCAATGTCCGGGCGGTGAGCAGCCGCATCGCCCCGCAGCCCCAGACCAGCGCTGCCGCGAACAGAACTCCCGTCACGGTCGACGCCGAGCCGAGCGGCACATTGAAGCTGACCCACGAGGCCGCGGGCAGCACGGCGGCACCGGCGGCCACACGAATGCTGCGCGGACCAAAGAGCGCCTCCCGCCCGGCAACGACGGGCACCACGGGGTCCACGCCGGCCATCCAGCTCACCCGACGCGAGAGGGCTCGGCTGAGTGGGCCGATCAAGGCGGCGAGAAGCGCGACGGCGATCAAGAGCAGCGCTCCGTCAGCGCCGTAGATCTCGCCGACCGATGGTGCGACGCCCAGGCCGGCGGCGATGGACGCATAACTCACCGCGTTGCGACCGTCGACGAGAGTGACGACCACAGCGGCGATGAATCCCAGACCCGCGAGCAGCGGCTCGTTGACCTGCATCAGTGGAAGAGCACGACAGCCAGCGCAGCTGCCCCCATGAAGAGGGGCAGTTGCGGTTGCGCCTCGAGCCAACGGTCGAAGGCGCGCAGGCTGCTGCCGGCGCGCCTGGTCGCCGGGAGGCTGCGCCTGCGGACGGCGAGAACCAGCCCGAGCCTGGGCATCCCGGCCGGCTGGATCGCGGGCGCGGCGGCGGCCACCGGTTCACCGCCGCTGATCACCGCCGCGGCTGCGGCCGCCACCAGAAGGATGGTGGCGGCGACAGCGTAGTAGCCGCCGGCAAAGCCTGCCCCCGCCACCTGGAGGGCACCGGGGTCGAGGTCGACAGGCGCCGCACCGGGAGCCAGGGCTGCCGCGACCTGGCGCAGCGCGAAGCCGGGCACGAGGCCGCCGGCAAAACCGGCGACGACGGCAAGAACCGCACCGGGCGCCGCCGGACGCCAGGTGGTGGGAGGCCTCGCCAGCGCGCGGGCGGCCGCGATCGCAGCCGCAACAACCACCGCCGCGAGGACCGCCAGCTGGGGAAACGCAGCCACCCCTCGTTGCGCCACCACGCCGAGACCGACCGCAACCACTGCGAACATCGCCCCGCCGGGCAAGGCCAGCAGGGCCATCGAGGCGGCCGACCACGCGGTGGGGCGCCGGTTCCAGGATGGAGCCGCGACCATGGCGATCTCCAGGCCGACAAAGAGCCCGGCTGTCACCGTGCCCGACACGGCCAGGGACCCGGCGAACAGGCTGACCAAAAGACCGGTCAGCACCGCCACCGCGGCTCGACCGGCCGCGGCGAGAGTGCCGGCGCGAAGCGCGCCGACCGCCGCGGCCGCGGCCACCAGCGCCCCGATCGCCGCAACGGTCAGGGCCGCGACGCCGGGAAGCTGGCCACCCGCGCTCTGCTGGAGGCGGAGCAGCACCAGGAAACCGGCCGGCAGCGCGCCGACGGCGGCCCAGTCGCGTGCCGGGGAGGCGGCGTCGCCGGGGAGCGCCATCGAGATCAGCAGACCGGCACCCCCGAGCGCCCAGGGCACCGCGAGCGCCCCGCCGATGGCACCCTGGGGGATGAACGCCAGGTCGCTGCTCCCGGCCTCGGCGACGAGCTGTGCCGCGGCGGCGAGAAGGGCCAGGCCCGAACCGCAGACCGCGGCGGCGAGGAGTGCCGCAGAGCGGTGGCCCGCGCCGCGCCGGCCGCGCAGCATCAGCGTCCCGCCGGCGATGACCTCCACCCCGGCAGCGACAAGCACCAGGTTGCCCGCGCACGCCACCGCGGTCGTTCCTGCCAGGCAGAGGAGCAGACCGCAGAGGCGATCGGCCTGGTCGTGCAGGCGCGTGATGGCGAGCAGTGCGGCCACGCAGGCCACCAGCACGGCGGCCACCGAGGCTGAATCCGCCCGGGTCGTGAAGTCGACGCCGGGGATCGCGGTCCCGAAGCTGTGCTCCAGCGAACCGCCGCCGCTGATGCCCGACACGACCGAGGCCACCAGAGTCGTGGTCGCGGCGACGCTGAGGACGGCGATGACCAGCACCGCCCGCCGCCGGGCGCGCAGTCCGTGGACCAGGAACGCCCCCAGCAGCGGCGCCGCGACCACAAGGCCCAGCCGCAGCCCGCCACTCAGCATCGCCGCGGCTCAGCCGGTGCGGGTGACGCGGCCCAACGGCGCGTGGCCCACCTCCTCGGCACAGTAGGGACAGACCGGCCAGCCCAGGCGGAGAACGCGGTCACAGGAGTGGCAGCGGCGAGCGAACTGGGTGCGGCAGTGGGGGCAGACGATGAAGTCCGCCTCGATCTCGCGTCCGCACGAGGGGCAGGGGCGGAGAACGACCTCGTCGCGGTCCCCCTCGAGGATGGCCTGCTCCTCGAGGGCGAGCTGGCGCTCCTGGTCCAGAGTCGTCGGGGGTCGGACCATCAGGTAGACGAGCACGCCGAGAAACGGCGGGACGAATCCGAGGACGAGCGCGAAGAGCTGGAAGAGAAGCGCGTCGGAGCGGCGCCTCGCGTCGCGCCAGACGAAGAAGGCGACGGCCACGTAGAGGGCTGCGACGTAGCCGGCGGCGACGACCAGACCGAGCAGGACCAGCGAGGCAGTGTCGGCGATCATCGGCGTCATCCTCTCTCCCCTTGGGCGCGCAGCACGCCCTGCTCACGAACCGCCTCATCGAGACGGCGGCGTGCCTCGGTGACGACCTCGGGCTTCGCCTTGCCGGTGAAGGCCGGTGTGGCCAGCTGCTTCTCGAGGCGGGCGATGGTGCCCTCGAGCTCGGTCAGGCGCCGCCGGGTGCGCGCCCGTTCGCGCTCGCCGACGACCAGGTGGTAGCGCGCCTCCAGGGCACCGGCGACGACGCTGACCCCGCCGTTGAGATCCCCGTCCTCCTCCACCTCAACAGGGATCAGCGACGTCAGCAGTCGCATCCTCTGCTCGACCGTCATCTCGGGATCGCCGCCGCTGAGCTGGAGGCGGTGGCGCTCGCCCGCGGGCACACCGCTCTCATCGCGCAGCGCGCGCACTCTCTGCACCAGCAGGAGCAGCTCATCGACGCGATGTCGTGCGGCGAGCCCCTCCCGCCATCCCGGGGCCACCTGGGGCCAGTCGCGCAGCTGCAGCGAGGGGGCGGCATCGGGGAGCCGCTGGGCGCACTCTTCGGTGATGAACGGCATCAAGGGGTGGAGCAGCCGGAGCAGCACGTCGAGGGTGGTGATGGCCGTGTGAGCGGCCGCCGCGCGCGACCGCGGCGGCGCGTCATCGCGCAGCCGCGGCTTGATCATCTCCACGTACCAATCGCAGAAGGCATGCCAGGTGACTTCGTAGAGACGGTCCATGGCATCGTGAAAACGGTAGCTCGCCATCGAGGCATCAACAGCCTCGACTGTTTCTGCCACCTGTGACAGCATCCAGCGGTCGCCGGGCTCGAGTTCGTCGACGCCGGGCGGGTCGGCGGGGGCGGACATCACCCCCTCACCGTTATCGAGTCGCGTCACCAGGAAACGGGTTGCGTTCCAGACCTTATTGGCGAATCGCTGGAAGCTTTCGATGCGCTCGCGGTTGAAGCGCACGTCCTGGCCACCGGTGCCGACCGCAGCTGCCCAGGCACGAACCGCGTCCGCGCCGTGCTCGCCGATCATCTCCAGGGGATCGACGGCGTTGCCTTTGGACTTGTTCATGCGCGTCCCGTCGGCTGCCTGCACGGTGCTGGTGATGATCACGTCGGCGAAGGGCGTGTGGTCGGTGCAGCGGAGGCCCATGAAGATCATCCGCGCCACCCACAGGAAGATGATGTCGCGCGCGGTCACGCACACGTCGGTGGGATAGAAACGGCGCAGGTCCTCGGTATCCTCCGGCCAGCCGAAGATGGCGAACGGCCACAGCGCGCTGCTGAACCAGGTGTCGAGCACGTCGGGGTCGTTGCGCAGCTCGGGGCTGTGGCACGTCGGGCAGTCGCCTGGTGGCTCGATCCAGGCGAAGGTGTGCTCGTTGGCGCACGTCGACACCGGGATGGCGTGGCCCAGCCAGATCTGCCGGCTGATGCACCAGTCGCGGATGTTGCGCATCCAGGCGAGGTAGACGTCGGTGTAGCGGCGCGGATGGAACGAGGTCCTTCCGCTGACGACGGCGTCGATCGCCGCCGGGCTGAGCTCGCCCATGCGCACCCACCACTGCGCGCTGATCAGTGGTTCGAGCACGTCCCCGCTGCGATCGCAGTGTCCGACCTCGTGGACGTACTCCTCCTCTTTCAGCACCGAACCCGCCTCGCGCAGCGCAGTCAGCACCACCGCTCGCGCCTCCGCCACGGGCAGCCCGTGGAAGCGCGGCAGATCGGGCACGTCCATGGTGCCGTTGGCTGCGATCACCGAGATCATCGGCAAACCGTGACGCTCGCCGATCTCGTAGTCGGTGGGATCGTGGGCCGGGGTGACCTTGAGCGCGCCGCTGCCGAACTCGGGCTGCACTGCCGCATCCTCGATGATCGGCACCCGGCGCCCGGTCAGAGGCAGGATGACCGTACGGCCCACCACGTCGGCGTAACGCGGGTCACCGGGTGCCACCGCCACCGCGCTGTCACCGAGCATCGTCTCCGGGCGCACCGTGGCGACGATGATCTCGCCGCCGCCGTCGATGGGGTAGCGGAGGTGCACCAGGCTGTCGGTTTGCTCCTGCCAGTCGATCTCCTCGTCGCTGATCGCCGACAGACAACGGGGGCACCAGTTGACGATGCGCGGACCGCGGTAGATGAGCCCCTTGTCGAACAGGCTCTTGAACGCGGTACGGATGGCGCGGACATACGCGTCGTCGAGGGTGAAGCGGGATCGGCTCCAGTCACAGGTGAAGCCCAGCGCGCGCATCTGCTCGAAGATGCGACCTCCGTACTCCTCGTACCATGCGTCCACGCGTGCCTTGAACAATTCGCGGCCCAGCTCCTCCTTGGTGGTTCCCTCGGCGGCGAGCTGGCGCTCGATGACGTTCTGGGTGGCGATGGCCGCATGGTCGGTTCCCGGGCACCACTCCACCTCGAAGCCGCGCATGCGGTGCTGGCGGGCCACGGCGTCCTGGATGGAGAAGCCCATGGCGTGGCCGAGGTGGAGCACTCCGGTGATGTTCGGCGGCGGCAGCGCGATGCTGTACTTCGGCCGCGGCGACGCGGCATCGGCAACGCCGATTCGCAGCTCCTCCCAGCGCGCACGCCAGGCCGGCTCCACGGTGCGCGGGTCGAAAGCCTTGTCCATCGGTGGACGCCGAGTATACGGAGGCTCCCGCGAAACGCTCACGTGGACATGCCGAGCCGACGCTCGCGCCT
Organism: Candidatus Dormiibacterota bacterium; assembly: GCA_036561525.1. Classification (GTDB taxonomy): domain Bacteria; phylum Chloroflexota; class Dormibacteria; order Aeolococcales; family Aeolococcaceae; genus Aeolococcus. The sequence continues at coordinate 162,762 of DATBPD010000070.1, forward strand.
GCCCCATCGATCATCGGCGACGCGGATCACCGCGCCGGCAGCATCCGCGGCGGCGCCGAGTTGGTCGCCCAGCGCGGCTGGAGAGGATCGCTCGTGTAGACGAGCCTGGGGACCACGCCGTCGAGTTGCGCCGCCGCCTGGCCTTGACCCACCGGAGGGAACTGCTGCAGCGGCGGCTGGGCGGTGGCGTCGTCCTCGACAGTGGCGAAGTAGGCGGCGCCCTGGCAGTCGCGGAGGAAAACCACCAGCCCGGCCAGAGGAGCACTGCCCGGCGAGGACGAGGGAGCGCGGAGCGGCACCACCACCGCGTCGGGGGACCCCGCCTGCGTGGCCGCCTCGAGCACGGGCGGCTGCGGGGCGCTGCCGATCAGGTCCGGGTGGAGGGCAGCAGCAGCGCGGACGGCCGCGTCCTCGATCGCAGGCGCATTGCCGACGTCATACGACTGCTGGAAGTCACCGAGCGCCCGCAGCTGGGCGGGCAATGATGGACGCGGCGCAGCCACCGTGCAGTCCGGGGTGCGGGATCCCACCAGGACCACGATGCCCGTCGCCGCGAGGATGGCCGCGACGCCGACGAGCGCGATCCACCGCGCCCGCACGCTCATGTGGTGAAGCTAGGCGGACTGCTCGGCGGCCGGGGCGGCCGCTGCAGCGGCACCGCGCTTGGTAGGCTCCTCGGTGAGCAGGAGCGGCTCGACGCCGTCGGTGATCGACTGCTCGGTGATGACACAACGCTTGATGTCGGGCCGGCTCGGGACTTCGAACATGCTGTTGAGGAGCACGTCTTCGATGATCGACTTCAACCCGCGAGCTCCCGTGCCGCGCGCCAGCGCCTTCTGGGCGATCGCCTTGAGCGCACCCTCGTGGAACACGAGCTCGACGTCATCGAGCGCGAAAAACTTCTCGTACTGCTTCACAAAGGCGTTCTTGGGCTCGGTGAGGATGCGGATGATGTCCTCTTCGTCGAGGTAATCGAGGGAGACGTTGATCGGCAGGCGGCCGATGAACTCAGGGATCAGCCCGTACTTGAGCAGGTCCTGGGCCTGCAGCTCGCGCAGGATGCGAGTCGTCTCCTTGTTCCTGTTGCCGTGCGGCTTGCTGTTGAAACCGATGGTGCGATTGCCGACACGCTGCTCGATGATCCGCTCCAGCCCATCGAAGGCGCCGCCGCAGACGAAGAGGATGTTGGTGGTGTTGATCTGGATGAAGTCCTGGTGGGGGTGCTTGCGGCCGCCCTGCGGGGGCACGTTGGCAACCGTGCCCTCGAGGATCTTGAGCAGCGCCTGCTGCACACCCTCACCGCTGACGTCGCGGGTGATGCTCGGGTTGTCCGACTTGCGCGCGATCTTGTCGATCTCGTCGATGTAGATGATTCCGCGCTCAGCGCGGGAGATGTCGAAGTCCGCGGCCTGGATGAGCCGGAGCAGGATGTTCTCGACGTCCTCACCGACGTAGCCCGCCTCGGTCAGCGAGGTGGCATCGGCGATGGAGAAGGGCACGTCGATGATCTTGGCAAGGGTCTGCGCCAGCAGTGTCTTGCCACAACCGGTCGGGCCAACCAACAGCACGTTGGACTTCTGCAGCTCGACGTCGCCGTTGGTCTTGGCGTGGGCGATCCGCTTGTAGTGGTTGAACACCGCCACCGAGAGCACCTTCTTGGCGTGCTCCTGGCCGATCACGTACTGGTCGAGAGAGGCGGCGATCACCTGCGGGTTGGGGATCATCCCCGCCTTGCCACGCTTGGTCGTGGTGGACCGGTTGTCCTCTTCGAGCACCTCCTGGCAGAGGTCGATGCACTGGTCGCAGATGTACACGCCCGGTCCGGCAACCAGCTTGCGCACCTGCTCCTGTCCCTTGCCACAGAAGGAGCAGCGGGTGTGCCGCCTGCGGTCGTCGCGCTCAGTCATCCAAGGTCACCGTACCACGCTCCAGCCACAGCCGCGCCTGCCGACCGGCAACGGATCGATGAAGGGTCTCGCCGCTCAGCGCGTGGCCGCGCCGCCGCCCGCCTCTGGGCCGCTGTCGTCGCCGCTGCGCGCGCCCCCGTTGCTCTCCACCTTGGGCACCGGTCCGTCGCCCTTGGGCCTGCCCTGGATGATTTCGTCGATCAGCCCGTACGCCTTGGCCTCTTCTGAGCTCATGAAGAAATCGCGGTCGGAGTCGCGGTTGATCACCTCGATGGGCTTGCCGGTGTGGTGGGCGAGGATCTCGTCGAGCCGGCGGCGCACGCGCAGGATCTCCTGGGCGTGGATCTGGATATCGGCCGCCTGGCCGCTGAACCCGCCGGACGGCTGGTGGATGAGCACTCGCGTGTTCGGCAGCGAGAAGCGCATCCCCGGCGCACCGCCGGCGAGGATCACCGCCGCCATCGACGCGGCAATGCCCATACAGATGGTGCCCACACGCGGTTCGACGTAGCACATGGTGTCGTAGATCGCCAGGCCCGCGTACACCGAACCACCCGGCGAATTTATATAGATCATGATGTCCTTCTCGGGATCCTCACCAGCGAGAAAGAGCAGCTGCGCCATCACCACGTTGGCAACCTGGTCGTCGATCGGCGTACCGATGAAGATGATTCGGTCCTTGAGAAGACGCGAATAGATGTCGAAGGCGCGCTCGCCGCGGTTCGTCGTCTCGACGACCATCGGGATCAGGTTCTGCGGTGTCATGGTCGGGCCATTATAGGTACGCCTCTGTGATTCATCGGCCGCGTCGCACAGCTGCGCAGATCAGGCGAGAACGCCGCTGCCCAGCCGTCCCAGCGCGATGCGAGCGCGGCGCGCGGTCACCGGGTCGGGACTGGTCGCGGCCAGGCGCAGGATGCTCCGGGCGCGCACCTCGTGAGCGCTCACCACCGCCTCACCGCGGTGAGTGCGGCTTGCCTCGGCTCCCGCCAGCCGATGATAGAGGCCCTGGAGCAGCCAAGCCTGGAAGCGACGCGGGTCGCCCGCCTCGGTCAGCCGCTGCAGCACCGCGGCCGCGGCCACGGCCCCGATCACCGGTGGCCCGTCGGCGTGGATGTGCGCCGCCAGGAGCGCGGTGGCGCGCAGGTCTTCAGCCCCCGACGCCGCCGGCCCGGCACGCGGCGGGTCCGGCACGACGACGGTCAGCACCTCGGCCTCAACAAGGGTGCAACACCCGTCGGGCCGGCGGGTGGGATGAGGACGAAGGAGGGGACTCCACCACACGGCGGTGGCAGCGTACATGCAATACGAGGTTTGTGAGTACCAAGTGGGGCGGAGTCGCGAAACCACGACGGCGCCGGATGGGATCAGCCGGCCAGCCCTTCGACGACCTCGAAATCCGGCAACGTCGCGAAGACGGCAGGGTCCAACACCAGCTTCACACTGCGGTCGCCTCCGCCGACGATGACCCGCGAGCGCGACATCACCGCCGCGTCGACGCGCACCGGGAGTAGGTCGCGGGGCAGACCGAATGGGGTGACCCCGCCGATGTCCATGCCGGTCAGTTGGGCGGTCTGGTCGCCTGGCGCGAAGCTTGCTCTGCGAACGGCCATCAGCCGGCAGCACAGACCGTTGACATCGAGCCGGGTGGTGGCGAGCACGAGCGTGGTCAGGTAGTGCCCGGGTGGGCGGCGCGAGACGATGAGGATGCAGTTGGCGGAGTCGGCGGGGTCGAAACCGTACGCATCGCAGAAGGCTGCTGTGTCGGCCAGCGCGGGGTCGCAGGCCACCGTCTCGTATGAGACCTGCTGCTCGAGGAGTGCCCGCCGCACCGCCTCGTGTGTGACCGCTGCGCTCACCCGTCGCCGCGCACGATCTCGATCAGACGCTCGCCGGCCGCGCGCCGAGCCAGGTCTACGTGAGCGCCCTGATGGAGCCGGCGGCGCTGCTGGGCGGTCAGCTTGCGCCCCTGCGCCACGCGCTGCTCCTCGCGCACCACTGCCGCCTCGTCCACCTCGATGCCCTCTGCCTGAACCAGGGCGTCGAGAGCAAGCTCGAGGCGCAGGCGCTGGACCGCCGTCTCGCGGCGTTCGCCCCGGATCTTCTCCACCGTGGTGCCCGTGTACTCCAGGTAGCGATCGAGTGGCATGCCCATCTGCTGGAGGCGGACTTCGAGGTCGGCGATCTGCCGGTCGATCTCGCGTTCCACCATGGAGTCGGGCAGCTCGACCACCACGTGATCGCGCAGCCTCTCCAGAGCGGTCGCTTCGAGTAGCTCGCGGTCGCGCTCGGCGGTCACCTCCTCGAGACGCTTGCGGTAGTCGGCGCGCAGCTCCGCCAGGGTGGAGCCGTGCTCCTCATCGAACGACGCCAGCGAGTCGTCGAGCGGCGGCAGGATGCGCTCGCGCACGGCGGCCACCTTGACCTCGACATCGACGGTGGCGTTGCGCAGCTCCTCACGTGCGAAGTCCTCGGGAAGCGTGAGTTGGAACGACCGCTCCTGCCCCGCCTCCATGCCGATGAGCGCGTCGGCGAGCCCGGGAAGCAGCCGTTCGCGGTCGATGTCGAGGTCTCGATCGTTCTCGTCCTCGCCGCTCAACAACTCGTCGTCGCGACGCATCACCAGCGAGCAGCGCAACACATCACCCGCCTGAGCTGGTCGTTCGACATCGCGCAGCTCGCTGTTGCGGCGGCGCAGCTCCTCGATCATCTCGTCGACCTGCTCGTCGGTCACCTCTGTCGACGGCACCTCGACGCGCAGCGCGGCGTAATCGCCGAGCTCGACGTCAGGACGCACCGTCACAGTTGCCGTGAACACGAACGGCTGGCCGCGCTCCACCGGCGAGATGTCGAGGTCCGGGTCGTCGACAGGCTGCACCCCAGCCTGCTCGAGCGCGCGGCCGTAGAGCGCGGGTAGGAAGGCGTCGACAGCCTCCTGGCGCACGGCCTCCCAGCCCACGGCGCGCTCCACAATCGCTGCCGGGGCCTTGCCGGGTCTGAAACCGGGCAGCCGCACCCGCCCGCCGAGGCGGCGCACCGCGGCGCTGACCGCAGCGTCGAGCTCATCGGCAGGCGCCTCGACGCGCAGCTGCACGCGAGAGCCGGGCTGGCGCTCGACGGCGACGGAGATTTCCGGGGGGGTGGTGGATGTGGTCACGGGCGTCCTTGATGCGGCGGTGGTGCGCGGACCGAGACTCGAACTCGGATGGGTTGCCCCACGGGATCCTAAGTCCCGCGCGTCTACCGGTTCCGCCATCCGCGCTGGCTGTCGTCCGCCGGCGGCCGACCGAGTCTACAGGGCCGGCGCATCGTCACAGAAAGGTCCTTGCGAGCAGGGCTCCATCGGCCTACGCTTGTACGGACGGTGGGAGCCAACCACCCGCCGCCGGCACGTCCGACCCAGCAACCACGGAGGTACCTGGATGGAGCCGAGTCCGAGCGCCACGACGGTCGAGAGTCCCAGCGAGATCGTTGCCCACATCGACCAGAAGGCGGTCCGACTGTCCGCCCTGCTGCGTGACATCGACAACCACCCCATCGCGCTCAACTCGGACCTGCGCGAACGCCTCGACGAGATCCTCGAGATGCTCGCGTGCCGGGTCACGGCCACGCGTGCCCTGCTCCGCCAGGCCAGCTCGGCCGAGCTCAGCGGGGCCGGTAGCGCCGCGTAACAACGACGGGCCGGGAGCGACGGCCCTCGGGTCCAGATTCTCAACGTACACTTGTTCGCATGGGCACCTGCACCTGCGCTCCTCCAGCCCTGCTCCACATGCTGCCGGCCGGCGTCCACCTCGCCGACGGTGGTCGCTCCGAGCTCGTCCTCGTCGACGACGCGTGGTCCGACGCCGACCCGCGCTGCTCGGTGTGCGGCTCGCTCATCGACTCCACCTTTTTCCGGTGCCTCCCTTGTGACGCCGTCGTCTGCAGGATGTGCGTCGCACGCGACACAGCGATCGTCGAATGCGACTGCGCGGCCGAGGTTGCGGTGACCGGCGTTCAACTGGCCGCGATCAGGGCGGCGGCGCAGCTCTCCCATTGACGACTCCTGCGGCGGTCAGCACCGCCACGGAGTCCGGCTCCAGCGCCACCCAGCCCTCACCCGCCGTTGCGCCGTCGCTGAGCAAGTGCGCAGCCTGGCCGGCGTCGGCGGCCAGGGTGACCGGCGCCCGGCCCCAGTTGCACGCCACCGTGACCCCCGCGCGCCGCACCACCAGGGTCCGCGCGTCGTCGTCGTGCTCGATCGCCATCGCCGCCCGGTCGCCGTCGCGGAGCGCGGGATTGGCGGCGCGCAGCGCGATCAGCTCGCAGTGCCAGCGGAGCACGGTGGCGTGCGGTGGGTTCCCGGCCTCGTCCCAATCCAGCGTGGACAGCTCGAAGCTGGTGGTGTCCTGGGGATCCGGTACCTCGGCGGGGCTCCACCCCAACGACGCCAGCTCCTGACGCCGTCCCGCCGACACCGCCCGGCCCAGAGCAGCGTCCTCGTGGTCGGTGAAGTACAGGAACGGCGTCGAGGCCGCCCATTCCTCGCCCATGAACAGCATCGGGACGAAGGGGCCAAGCAGCACCAGGGCGGCGGCGATCTGGAGGCGCCCGACGCTCATCAGAGCTGCGCTGCGCTCGCCGCGGGCGCGGTTCCCCACCTGGTCGTGGTTCTGCATGTAGCCGAGAAATCGCGTCGCCGACAGGTCGCCGACGTTGCGCCCGTGGCGGCGGCCGCGGAATGCCGAGTACTGACCGGGGTTGACAAAGACCTGCCGCAGCGCCGCCTCAGCGTCCGCGACGGCACCGAAGTCGGCGTAGTAGGCGGCCGTCTCGCCGGCGAGGGTGGCGTGCAGCGCATGGTGGAAGTCGTCGCTCCACTGGGCGTCGGCGCCGTATCCGCCAACGCGTGGGTCAGTCACCAACCGTGGATCGTTGAGGTCGCTCTCGGCGATGACCCAGGTGCGGCGACCCAATGCTTCGCCGAGCCCGTGGACGGCGGTGGCGATCTCCTCGACGATGTGCACCGCCGAGGTGTCGATGATGGCGTGCACCGCGTCGAGGCGAAGTCCGTCGATGTGGTAGTCGCGCAGCCACATCCGCGCGTTGTCGACAACGAAGCGACGGACCTCGTCACTGCCGGCGCCGTCGAAGTTGACGGCGCCACCCCACGGGGTGCGGTGCCTGTCGGTGAAATACGGTCCGAACTCGCCGAGCACGTTGCCATCGGGGCCGAGATGGTTGTAGACGACGTCCATGATCACCGCGAGCCCGGCGCGGTGGGCAGCATCGACGAATCGCTTGAGCGCCGGCGGGCCCCCGTATGCCTGATGCACCGCGTAGAGGGCCACCCCGTCGTACCCCCACCCGCGGGATCCGGGGAAAGCGGCCACGGGCATCACCTCCACCGCACCGACGCCGAGGTCGACGAGGTGGCCGATGTGCTCGATGGCCCCGTCAAAGGTCCCAGCGCGGCTGAAGGTTCCGCAGTGCATCTCATACACGACGGTGTCGGGCAGGGCTCGCCCATGCCACTGGTCGTCGCGCCAGGAAAAGGCGCCGTGGTCGATGAGACGGGACGCTCCGTGCACGCCGTCCGGCTGCCACGCCGAGCGCGGATCGGGCAGTGGGCGGCCCCCGTCGAGGACCAACCAATAGTCGTCGCCGGCCTGCGCGTCGAGCGCATCCAGGGCGTGCCAGCCGCCATCCATGCGACTCAGCGGCAGGCGGCGCCCGCCGGTCTGCACCTCGACGCGGTCCGCCCGCGGTGCCCACACCGCAATACGGGTCACGGCGATGTCGCCCGCATAATTCCACCTCCGAACGAGATGAGAGGGTGAGAGCGATTGTGACTGCAGCGAACCAGCCGGCCTCCCGGGCGGGGTGATGCGGCGACGGGCGACCTACCGCGTCCAGTTGCACAGCGGGTTCGGCTTTGAGGAGGCGGCAGCCCTGGCCGACTACCTCGCCGCCCTCGGGATCAGCCACGTGTACTGCTCGCCGTACCTGCAGGCGGCGCGCGGGAGCACCCACGGCTACGACGTGGTCGATCCCACCCGAGTGAGCGACGAGCTGGGTGGCCCCGACGCACACAGGCTCTTCACCGAGGCGCTGCGTGACCACGACCTGGGGCAGCTGCTCGACATCGTGCCCAACCACATGTCGATCGCAGACCGTGGCAACCGCTGGTGGTGGGACGTGCTCGCCGATGGCATGTCGTCGCCGTACGCACGCTTCTTCGACATCGACTGGGAGGCTGATGAGCCGCGGCTCCGCCACCGCGTCCTGCTGCCGCTGCTCGGTGACCAGATCGGCCGCGTCCTCGAGGAAGGCGAGATCTCGCTGGTGCGCGAGTCTGGCGAACTACTGTTCGCGTACGCTGACCACCGCTTCCCGCTCTCGGTCGAGAGCGTCGCCGAACTGCTCGCCGCCTCCATGTCGCCGGCTGCGGCGTCCAGCGTGCAGGGCATCGGCCCGCTCATCGCCGGGCACGACCAGGCCAGGCGGCGTGCACGCTTGGCACAGCGTGCCGCGGTCGGCCGGGCGCTCGCCGATCTGCTCGCAGACAACTCGGTGGCGGCGACGATGGACCGCATGCTGGCGGCATGCAACGGCGACCTCACCGGCCTCGACCGCATCCTCAACGAGCAGCACTACCGCCTCGCCCGGTGGCAGACCGGCATCGAGGAGGTGAACTACCGCCGCTTCTTCGACATCAACACACTCGTCGCACTGCGCATCGAGGATCCCGAGGTGTTCGCGGAGAGCACCGAGCTGATCGCTGAATTAGTCCGGTGCGGTGACGCCGATGGCCTGCGCATCGATCACATCGATGGTCTGCGCCGGCCACTCGAGTACACGGCGCGACTGCGCGAGGCCATGCCGGCGCAGACCTGGTTGCTCGGCGAGAAGATCCTCGCCCCCGGTGAGCTGCCACCTCCATGGGCGCTCGATGGAACCAGTGGCTACGACTTCCTGGCCGTCACCAACGGACTGTTCGTCGACCCGGCCGGCCGCCGACCGCTCGAGGCTCTGCATACCGAGTTCACCGGCAATGGGTCCGACTTTGCAGCCTGCGCGCGCGAGGGCAAGCTCGAGATCCTGCACACCACGCTGGTGAGCGACGTGGAGCGGCTGACCAACCTTCTCGCCGTCATCTGCGACGCCTATCCCGCCCAACGGGATCACACCCGCAGCGAGCTCAGCTCGGCGATCATCGCGCTGATCGCCGCCACCCCCGTCTATCGGACCTACGTCGACCCGGCTCGCGGCACGGCCTCCGACGTTGACGCGGGCATCGTGCGCGGGGCGGCTGCCCAGGCGCAGAACAACAACGCCCACATCGACAGCCGCCTCCTCGACTTCGTCGCCGACCTCTTCGTCTTCGGTGAGCCCGAGGACGTCGCCACCAGCGACACCGCATCGACCGGCGCGGTGCGCCGCGATTTCCTGCTCCGCCTCCAGCAGCTCTGCGCCGCGGCCACTGCAAAAGGCGTCGAGGACACCGCGTTCTACCGTCACCTGGTGCTGACCTCGCTCAACGAGGTCGGCGACTCGCCTGCGCGCTTCGGGGTCTCCGTCGAAGAGTTCCACAACCACAACAGCCGGACCCAGGAGGAGCGCCCGTACGCGCTGCTGGCCACGTCGACGCACGACACCAAGCGCAGCGAGGATGTCCGCGCCCGGATCAACCTGCTCAGCGAGATCCCTCACGTCTGGGCAGCTGCAGTCCATCGCTGGAGGGCCCTCAACGACCCGCACCGCCAGGGCGAATGGCCTGACAGCGCGATGGAGTACCTGCTCTATCAGACGCTCGTCGGTGCCTGGCCGCTCAGCGCTGATCGCGTCATCGCGTACATGCGCAAGGCTTCGCGCGAGGCCAAGCAGCACACCAGCTGGCTGGAGCCGGACGAGGCGTACGACACCGCGCTGGCCGCGTTTGCCGCCGCCGTCGTCGCCGACAGACGTTTCGCATCCGAGCTCGCAGTCCTGCTCGCCACCATGTCACCCCATGACAGTGTCAACTCGCTCTCGACAACCCTCCTCAAGCTCACGTCGCCCGGCGTTCCCGACATCTACCAGGGCACCGAGACGTGGGACCTCAGCCTGGTCGATCCCGACAACCGCCGCCCCGTCGACTACGCCCTGCGCCGACGACTCCTCGACTCGGTTCGCGCCACGCCCCTGCGACGGACGTGGCCTGGCGGCGCGACGACGGGCGCCGCCAAGCTGGGGCTGATCGCGGCCGTCCTGGCCCTACGCCGCCGGCGCGCAGCGGCGTTCGACGAGCGCGGCACGTACATGCCGGTGCGAGCGAACGGTGAGTTCGCCGATGATGTGGTCGCTTTCACGCGCGGCGATCCGGCCTGCGTGATCTCGTTGGTGCAGCGTCGCTCGCTACGGCGCCGCAGCAGATGGGGAGACACCGCGATCACCTTGCCGACAGGGCGCTGGGGCAACCTCTGCGATGGCGCCGAGCACCACGGTGAGGTGCGTGTCGCCGACCTCCTCGCTGCCTTCCCTGTGGCCCTGTTGGAGCGAGCTGCGTGACCGCGGGCAACCTCGTCGCGTGGCCGGGCCGTTCCTATCCTCTCGGCGCCACCGTGAGTGAGGACGGCACCAACTTCGCCCTGTACGCGGCCGACGCGCAGGCCGTCGAGCTGATCCTCCTCGATGAGAGCGGCACCATGCTGGCTGCGTACGACCTGCGCGAGCAGACCGACCTGGTGTGGCACGGCTTCGTCCCACGCGTCGGTCCTGGCACCCGCTATGGCTATCGGGTGCACGGGGTCTATGGGGCCGAGCTCGGCCTCCGCCACAACCCCTACAAGCTGCTGCTCGATCCCTATGCCCGGGCAATCTCGGGATCGGTGCGCTGGGGTCCGGAGGTCTACGGCTATGTCATCGGTGAGACCGACGCGGACGTGAGCGAGCTCGACTCTGCCGACCAGATGCCGCACAGCGTGGTCGTCGACGGCCCGTTCGACTGGAGCGGCGAGCATCGCCCCGACGTTGCCTGGAGCGACACCGTCATCTACGAGACACACGTCCGCGGGTTCACCATGCGCCACCCCGGCATCCCCGAGCGCTTGCGCGGCACCTATGCGGGTCTCGCCCATCCGGCTGCGATCGAGCACTTCACCCGCCTCGGGATCACGTCCGTCGAGCTCATGCCGGTGCATCACTTCGTCGACTCGCAGCATCTCGTCGACAGCGGGTTGCGCAACTACTGGGGCTACGACAGCATCGGTTACTTCGCACCGGAAGCCCGCTACTCGAGCTCTGGTGACGGCGGCGAGCAGGTGACGGAGTTCAAGGCGATGATCAAGTCGCTCCACGCTGCCGGCCTCGAGGTCATCCTCGACGTCGTCTACAACCACACTGCAGAGGGCAACGAGCTGGGCCCGACCCTCTGTTTCCGCGGTGTCGACAACCGCTCCTACTACCGGCTCGTCGAGGACAAACCGCGTTTCTACTACGACGTCACCGGCACGGGAAACAGCCTCAACGCGGGTTCGCCAGCAACGCTCCAGATGGTCATGGACTCGCTGAGGTACTGGGTCAGCGAGATGCACGTCGACGGCTTCAGGTTCGACCTCGCCTCCGCGCTGGCCCGGCAGTTCTACGACGTCGACCGCCTCTCTGCGTTCTTCGACATCATCCACCAGGACCCGACGCTGGCCCACGTCAAGCTGATCGCCGAGCCGTGGGACGTCGGCGAAGGTGGGTACCAGGTCGGCAACTTCCCTGTGCGTTGGGCGGAGTGGAACGGCAAGTACCGTGACTGCGTGCGCGACTACTGGCGCGGGCAGGTCGCGGGTGTCAGCGAGCTGGCCTACCGGCTCACCGGTAGCAGCGACCTCTATGCGGGGGACCGCCGTTCGCCGTTCAGCAGCATCAACTTCGTGACCGCCCACGACGGCTTCACGATGCGTGATCTGGTCTCCTACAACGAGAAGCACAACCAGGCCAACCTGGAGGAGAACCGCGACGGCACCGACGACAACCGATCGTGGAACTGCGGGGTCGAGGGTGACACCGCTGACCCGGACATCCTCGCGCTGCGCGCTCGCCAGCAGCGCAACCTGATCGCCACCGTCCTGCTGTCGCAGGGTTGCCCGATGCTCGTCGCCGGTGACGACATCGGTCACTCCCAGGGCGGCAACAACAACGTGTACTGCCAGGACAATGAGCTCAGCTGGCTCGACTGGGGCGACGTCGACGAGAGCGTGCTCGACTTCACGCGGCGGCTGATCGCGCTGCGCGCCGAGCAGCCGGTGCTGCGCCGTCAGCGGTTTTTCGCCGGTCAGGTGGGCCGGGGTCAGCGCCGCAAGGACGTCGTCTGGCTCGACGACGAGGGCAACGAGATGAGCGAGGCGGAGTGGGACGACCAGTCGCGACGGTCGCTGGCGATGCTGCTCAATGGCGACGAGATCCCCGACCACACGCCCGACGGGCATCAGATCAGCGGCGACACCCTCCTGGTCATTCTCCACTCGCACCACTTGGACATGCAATGGCACCTGCCCAGTGGCTGGGGCGATCGATGGGAGGTGCTGGTCGACACCGCCGCACCCGGAGTTCAGGATCCGGCGCGGGTCATCGGAGCTTCCGACCAACTGCTCGTGACCGCGCGCTCCCTGCTTGTGCTGCGCCGGGTGTGAGCTACTCGGTGATGGGCAGGGTGAGCTCGAACGTGCTGCCCGGCCCGTTGCCGTCGACCAGGCAGACGTCGCCCCCGTGGCGGAGGGCCACCTCACGGCTGAAGTACAGCCCGAGGCCGATGCCCGGGATGTGTGAGTTGGCGGTGGTGAGGACGCGGCCGAACCGGGTGAACAGCCGGTCGCGGTCACCCGGCGCGATGCCCAGACCGTGGTCGGCAACCCGCACCCGGGCCACTTCGCCGTCCTGCGCGATGCTGCACACCACCTCGCCGCCGGTCGGGGAGTACTTGACGGCGTTGTCGATGATGTTGCGCAGCGCGAGCACGACACGCTCATGGTTGACCCGGGCGAGCACCGGCTCGTCGGGCACGTGCACCTCGAGGCGGTGTTGCGGGGACGCCCGCGGCTTCACCTCGTGCACCGCTGCCTTGAGCACCTCCCGCAGGTCGGCGACCTCGCCCTCCACCTCGGTGGGCCCGTCCTCGACGCGGGCGGCGACGAGCATGTCGTTGACCAGGGAGTTCATGTCGGCGGTGCGACGTTGCAGGATCCTCATGACAGCGGCCAGCGGCTCGGGAATATCGCCGTAGAAGCCGCCCTCAACCAGCGAGAGGTAGCCGTTGAGGACTGTCAGCGGAGTGCGCAGCTCGTGCGACGCCAGGCGGAGCACATCGGTCTTGATCAACTCGACGGACTGCGCGCGCGCATCGAGGTCGCTGAGCTCTGCCAGAGCCTCGTTGAGCTGCTCCTCGAGACGGGCAGCGCGCAGCGGCTGGGCGCCCGCGGTGGCGATGGTGTCGAGCACCAGGCGATCGGCGGCGCCGTACTCCTCTGCTCGCCTTCGGCTGACGCAGATCAGCGCCAGGTCCTCTTCGGCCACCCTCACCGGAACCGCCAGGAGATGACGCAACCCGCGATATGTCTTGGCAAGGGCTGGGCTCAGCCCGTCGAGGGGGACGTCCTCGTAGGAGCCGGACTCGACACCACCCCCGGCCAGGGCAAGGGCGCTCACCTGCTCTCCGGCGAGCGGCCAGCGGCTGCCCACGGGCACGAGCTCGCCGATGGCATCGTATGAGCACGCGACTACCATCTCGCTGCCCTCGATCCACGAGATGACGCCCCGATCAGAGCGCGTCTCCACAACGGCGCGAAGCAGCACCTGCCGCACCAGCTCGCCCGGGTCGGAGACGCCGTTGAAATTGTCGATCACTTCAAGGGCGAGCGCACGGTCCTCCCCCGCGTGCAGGATGCGGCACAGGCCACAGCTCGCCATCCCACGTCGGCCTTGATCTCCATGGGCGTCGTTGATGGTAGCGATTTCGAGGGCGAAGCGAGAGCAGTCGAGCCTTCACGTCCGCTCCAGCTCACCGGCCGGGGCGGCATAGTGTTGGTGTGGTGAGCTCGCCGGCGGTCCACTCCGCCCACTTCGACGAGCTGTCGGCGCGGATATTCCACGACATCGTACGGCTTCGCCTCGACACGTTCATCGTGGAGCAGGACTGCCCGTACCACGAACTTGACGGCCGCGACATCCTCGCCGAGACGGTGCATCTCTGGACAGAGGCCGATGGCGAGGTCATCTCCTATCTGCGGATGTACCCGGGCGACGGGGCCACCTGGATCGGCCGGGTGGTCACCGCGGCGGCCCACCGCAACCGGGGCGTCGGGGCGAACCTCATGAACGCGGCTCTCGCCATGGCATCGAGGCCCGTGCGCATCTCTGCCCAGGCGCGGCTCGAGGCCTGGTATGCCAGCCTCGGGTTCGTTCGCTGCGGCGACGACTTCGACGAGGACGGCATCCTCCACACGCCCATGCGGCTCGACGGTTGAGGGCGCCATAAGGGCGGCGACCCGGTGTTGGGAGCCACCGGCATCGCCGCCCGCCGATTGGGAGCTGCAGGGTCGCGAGCGTCGCCCTGAGATACAGCGAGGGTTACAGGGAGGCGGCCGCGCCCTTCCGGGTTCTGGCAAGCTGCCGGTCATGGTCAGTGGCGCACGCCCAACGCAGAGAAGAGTCGCCGCGCGGGCCCTGCTCGGCGCCGCCGTCGAGCGTCTCACCGGACTGGGTGCGCGTCGCATCGATGCCTTCGTGGTCGAGGACGACGTGCAGGCACGCTCCTTCTGGGACGCGATGAGCCCGCACTGGGGGCTCGATCCGCTCGACAAGGCGCGCTACGTGCGCGTGCAGCCTTGACGCGCCGATGATCGAGACGCCCGGGGTGCCCACCCCCTCGGTGCGACGCGCCATGCTCGCCGACGTGGACAGCGTGGCCGCACTCTTCGCGCTCTACCGGGTGTTCTACGGGCAGGATCACGACATCGTTGCTGCCGCGTCATTCCTGCGGGCGCGGCTCGAGCGCGCTGAGTCCATCGTGTACATCGCGGAGGCGGAGGACGGGGCGGTCCTCGGCTTCGTGCAGGTCTACCCGACCTTCGCCTCAGTGGAGCTCGGCACCGCCTGGCGGCTGAACGATCTCTATGTGCTCGAGTCGGTGCGGGATCGTGGCGTCGCGGCACGGTTGATGCGCGCCGTTCGCGATGGCGCCACTGACGCCGGCGCAGTGTGGGTGGACCTCGAGACCGCGGCAGACAATCTCACGGCGCAGCGGCTGTACGAACGCGAGGGATACGTGCGTGACGACCAGTATCTCCACTACGTGCTGTCGCCGGCCTCTGTGGAGAGGGGCTAGACGACCAGGTTGACCACGCGGTCGACGCGGGCCACCACCTTTCGCGGCTGCGCACCGCCGAGCAGCTCCGCGATGCGCGGCAGTTCCAGCGCCCGCTGACGCAGCTCATCCTCTGCGGTGCCGGCCGGCACGGTCATGATGGCGCGCAGCTTGCCGTTGACCTGCACTGCGATCTCCACCTCGACCCGCGCAGCCAGAGCGGGATCGTGCTCGGGCCACCCGCCGCGCGCATGGACGGACCCGTCGTGCTCGGTGCGCTGCCACAGCTCCTCGGTGATGTGCGGCGCGAATGGCGAGAGGCACAGCAGGAGCGTCTGTGCGTCGATGCGGCGCCCCCGCCCCGCGGCGGCCTCATGATCGAGCTCCCGCGCGAACTCCATCAGCTGGGCGATCGCGGTGTTGAAGTGCAGCTCTGCGATGTCGTCGTCAACGCCGCCGATGAGGCGATGGCGGCGGCGCTCGCGCTCCTCGTCATCGTCGGCGTCAATCACCGTGGCCCGCTGGGTACCGCGCCAGACACGCTGCAGGAAACGCGTGATCCCGGTGATGCCCTCGTCGCGCCAATCGCCGCCTGCGGTGTACGGACCCAGGAACATGAGGAAGAGGCGGAACGTGTCGGCTCCGAATTTCTCGATGTATTCGTCGGGATTGACCACGTTGCCGCGGCTCTTGGACATCTTGGCGCCGTCCTTGACGATCATCCCGTGCGCGCGGAACTTGGCGAACGGCTCGGGGTCGCTGACCAGGCCCATCTCGTGCAAACTGCGCATCACGAAGCGCGAGTACAGCAGGTGCCGCACCGCGTGCTCGTTACCGCCGATGTACATGTCCACGGGGAGCCAGCGGTCGGTGCGCTCGCGATCGAAGGCCACGTCGTTGCGATCCGTCGACGGGTAGCGCAGGAAATACCAGGACGAGTCGAGGAAGGTGTCGCTGACGTCGGTCTCGCGTCGCGCCGACCCACCGCATTTCGGGCAGGTGACGTTCACCCATTCCTCGACCGTGGCCAGCGGCGAGACGCCGGTGCCCGTGGGGCGAAAATCGTCCAGTTCGGGCAGAAGGACCGGCAGGTCGTCATCGGGAACAGCCACCTGGCCGTCCGTGGGGCAGTGGATGATCGGAATCGGCGGGCCCCAGTAGCGCTGCCGGGAGATCAACCAGTCGCGCAGCCGGTAGGTGATCGTCGCCTCACCGCGGCGCAGGTTCTCGAGCATCACCACGATCCGCTGGCGCGCCTCCTCCGAGGGCATGCCATCGAGGTCGCCACTGTTGACCATGGTGCCGTGGCCTGGATACGCCGCCGTCGTCGGATCCCCGCCGGTGATCACCTCGACGATCGGCAACCCGTGCGCTGTGGCGAACGCGTGGTCACGCTCGTCGTGCCCAGGCACTGCCATGATCGCGCCTGTCCCGTAGTCGTAGAGGACATACGGCGCCGACCACACGGGCAGGCGCGCGCCGGTGAGGGGATGGACCGCGGTGGAACCGAGGTCGATCCCCACTGCGAAGTCGGGCTCCGCCTCGTGGCCAGGAAGCCGGTTGCGCCACGCGTTGACCTCGCCTCGCCGCGCCGCGGGCACGAACTCCTCGAGCTGCGGGTGGTCAGCGGCGACGACCACGAACGTCGCGCCGAACAGGGTGTCGGGGCGAGTGGTGAAGACGGCGACATCGGGACGCTCGCAGCCCTCGAGGTCGAAGGCGATACGCGCGCCCTCGCGCCGGCCGATCCAGTTCCGCTGCATCAGCTTGGTGGACTCCGACCAGTCCAGCGTGTCCAGCGCGTCGAGCAGCTCCTGCGCGTACTTGGTGATCTTCAACCACCACTGGCGCAGCCAGCGGGTCTCCACGACGGAGTCGCAGCGCTCGCAGCGCCCGTGCTCCACCTGCTCGTTGGCGAGCACGGTGAGGCACGACGGGCACCACAGCACCGCCCCGTCGCGCCATTCCACGAGCCCCGACTCGAAGAAGCGCAGGAACAGCCACTGGGTCCACCGGTAGTAGCTGGGGTCGGCGGTGTTCACCTGGTGCTCCCAGTCGAACATCGCCCCGATCTTCTTGAGCTGGCCGTCGCGGAAGTTGGCGACGGCGCGCTTCATCACCACGGCCGGGTGTTCGCCGATCTTCAGGGCGTAGTTCTCGCTGTGGATCCCGAAGGCATCGAAGCCCATCGGCTCGAACACATCGTCGCCACGCAGGCGCCGCCACCGCCCATAGATATCGATCCCGCTGTAGGGCACCATGTGGCCGACGTGCAACCCTTCCGCCGAGGGATAGGGGAACATCGCCAGGTTATAGAACGGGCGCTGCGGCGAGTCCAGGTCGGTGCGGTAGTCACCGCGCTCCTCCCAGATCCGCCGCCACTTCGCCTCCACCCGGCCGGCGTCGTAGGCGTCGAGCATCCCAGACGAGGTGTCGGCGGGTGCGGAGCTGGTGTCGGTCATGAGACCGGCAAGCGTACCGGAGCCTCGCGGCGGGCAGGCTCGGGGACGATCCGGCGGGTGGGCACCGCTACAGTGCGCGCGTGCTCGATCACGAGTTGACCGTTCTGCTCGAGGGCGGCGCGTTCTTCGAGGGCCCGCGCTGGCGGGACGGCCGCTGGTGGGTATCGGACATGTATCGCCGCTCCGTGGTCGCGGTCTCGCCCGCTGGCGACGAGGAGTGGGTGCTCGACGTCGAGGGCCAGCCGTCGGGCCTGGGGTGGTTGCCCGACGGCGACATGCTGGTGGTCTCAATGCGCGACCACCGCCTGCTCCGGCGCCAGGCTGACGGCACCGTCACCGAGCACGCCGACCTGTCGGGCGTCTGCACCGGACTCCTCAACGACCTGGTCGTCGACACGCGCGGGCGCGCCTGGGTGGGCGACTTCGGGTTTGACCTGATGGCCTTCGACGACCCCGTGAGCGCGTCATTGAAGCGCGTGGACCCGGACGGCACGGTGGTCGTGGCAGCGGAGGGGCTGATCTTCCCCAACGGCGCGGTTGTCAGCGACGAGGGCAACACGCTGATCGTCGGCGAGACTCTCGGCAACCGCTACACCGCTTTCACCATCGACGGCGACAGCAATCTGCGCGACCGTCGCGTCTGGGCGCAGCTCGGACCCGAGGTCACGCTTGGGCCGGCCATCGATACCCTCGAACAGCTGCGCGTCGCCCCTGACGGCTGCGCGCTCGACGCGGAGCAGCACATCTGGGCAGCGGACGCCATCGGCGGTCGCTGCATTCGTGTCGCCCCTGGCGGAGACATCGTCGACGAGGTGCGCGCGCCGGAGGGGCTCGGCATCTTCGCCTGCATGCTCGGTGGTGACGGCGGCCGAACGCTGCTGCTCTGTTGCGCGCCGGACTACTTCGAGGCCAACCGTCGCGACACCCGCGAGGCGGTGCTGCTCACCACCCGCGTCGAGGTGCCCCACGCTGGGCTGCCGTGAGCCGTCCGGCGGGGCCCGGGTACCATAGGGTCCCCCGCCGACGTAGCTCAGTGGTAGAGCAACCGCCTCGTAAGCGGTAGGTCGTCAGTTCAATCCTGACCGTCGGCTCCGTCGCTCATTTTGAATACGAATGCGGCGACTTTTACCCCTGTACAAGCCGGTTTCTGCTGCCTACAATCTGAGGTGGCAGTCGCTTCATTACAGCGAGTCCAGTGGACGATTCGCTGAGATAGATTTGGGCGGAGGTTTTGGGCTGATGAGTCGCCTGGCAGTGGTCCCCGCGGCGCCGGAGACGGCGTTCTCGCGGCTGGTCGCCGACTACCTCCAGGACCGCCGCGCCGGCGGTGTCTCGCCCAAGACGGTGGCCATCTACGCCGACGCGCTCAATGGCGTTCTCCTCCCCTTCTGCGCCGCCCGCACGGTCAGCGAACCGGCCCAGCTCACCAACCGGCTGCTCAACGACCTCGGCGCCGGCCTCCTTGATGGCACCCTCTCGCGGCGCGGACGGCCGCTGTCCAAAGCCACCGTGCACAGCTACATGCGCGCCGTGAACACCTTCCTCGAGTGGGCCGGTGCCCAGGCCGGAGA
>DATBPD010000071.1:0-10272 GCA_036561525.1 Candidatus Dormiibacterota bacterium
ACCCACGGGGATGATGTCGCGGAGGATGGTCTGGGCGGCCTCCAGGGTGACCGCACGACCATTGATCGACGCGTGGGCGAGGACGCGGATGAGCGCGCCCTCGAGCTCACGGATGTTCTTCTGGATCTTGTGGGCGATGAAGCTGCAGACCTCGTCGGGCACCAGCGAGCCGTGGACGCCGAGCTTGGTGTTGAGGATGGCCAGGCGCGTCTCGAAGTCTGGGGGCTGGATGTCGGCCATCAGACCGCCCTCGAAGCGGCTGCGCAGCCGGTCCTCGAGGGTGGGGATGTCCTTGGGCGGCCGGTCGCTGCTGACCACGATCTGCTTCTGGATCTCGTGCAGCGCGTTGAAGGTGTGGAAGAACTCCTCCTGGGTGCGGTCCTTGCCCGCCAGGAACTGGATGTCGTCGATGAGCAGGACGTCGACGGTGCGGTAGCGCGTCCGGAAGTCAGAGGTCCGGTTCTCCTGGATGGAGCCGATCATCTCGTTCATGAACTTCTCGGAGGTGATGTAGGCCACCTTGGGCGGGCGCCGATGGCCCTCGCGGACCGCGTGGCCGATGGCATGCATCAGGTGGGTCTTGCCCAGGCCGACCCCGCCGTACAGGAACAGGGGGTTGTACGCCTTGCCCGGGGCGTCGGCGACGGCCCGGCAGGCGGCGTGGGCGAAGCGACTGCTGTTGCCCACCACAAAGGTGGAGAACATGAAGTTGGGATTGAGCCGCGCCGCGTTGCTGCCATCGATGGCAGTTTCACCGACGATCCCGTAGACGGGTTCGGGCGCCTCGGCGAACGGCGCCGGCTCGTCGGGGGGCGGCACCGCGGCGGGGTCGACGGTGATCACCACGTCGCAGTCGCTGGCGAGCAACCCGCTGAGCACCTCGCGGATGACCGCGACATAGCGCTCGGTGACCCAGTCGCGCGCCAACCGTGTGGGCACCCCGATGGTGAAGGTGTGTCCGTCGCTGTCGACCAGCACCGCGTTGGCGAGCCAGGTCTCGTATCCAGGTCGGGCCAACTGGAAGCGCAACTCCTCCTGCGCCGCCTGCCAGATCTGCTGGGCATCCGCGGTGGACGTTGTTCGTGCTTCGACCTCGACTGGTGAGATCACATCCACATCACGGGGAATGCCCGTAGCCGACAAGGTGTTTCCCCCGTGAATCGCCGATCCGGACCTTGCTCGCGCGGCGCTTTTGCACAGGATGTGCACAGGCGTGGATAAACGAGCGATCGTCGCGCCGACGGAAACGATGGGTGGGGCGATGTTGGCGAACGTCGCCCGCCGGAGCATCGAGCAGTCTAGCAACGCACGGAGGCACCCACAACGGGGCACATGCACGGTGGTCGCGCGGCCGGTCCGCCGCGTTCGCTGCTATACTCCGCCAGCCACTCCGACGACCGGAGCCCCATGCCGCCGTGTCCGGCGTGCTCACCTCCCGACCGGTCGCCGATTCTCATTGTGCGGAGCCAGCCGACATCAAACGGACCTACCAACCCAAGAAGAAGTACCGGCGCAAGACGCACGGGTTCCGCATCCGCATGTCCACGCCCGGTGGACGCCAGGTGCTCAAGGCGCGCCGTCGCAAGGGGCGCAAGCGCCTCACCCCCGCGCCACCACGGTGATCTCGCGACATCGCCTGCGCGGGCGACGTCGCTTCGCCGCGGTCAGGACGGAGGGCCTGCGTGCTGCCTCCGCCGGCGTGCGCGCGCAGGTGACCGTCAATGGGCTGCGCGTCGCCCGCGTCGGCTTCGCGATCGTCGGTCTGCGTTCCGCGGTGCGGCGCAACCTGCTCCGCCGCCGCCTCCGCGCCGCGGTCAGCCCGCTGCTTGCCCAGATGGCCGGCCACGACCTCGTGCTCGTCGCCGGGAGCGAGGCGCTGGAACTGCCGTTCGCCGCCCTGTGTGACGCGGTGGCCGACGCCAGCAGCCGCGCGTTGGGACGCTGCCGGCGCGCCCTGGAGGCGTCGACAGCAGACAATGGCTCCATGACCCCGTCCATCGGACCGCGCCGGTGACCCGCCTCAGCCTGCTGCTGATCCGCGTTTACCGGGTCACCATCGGCCCGGTCTTCGCGCTGATGAGCAGCTGCCGCTACCAGCCGACGTGCTCGCAGTACGGCTACGACGCCATCGCCCGCTTCGGCTGGCGGCGCGGCTGGTGGCTGGCGCTGCGCCGCATCGGCCGCTGCCACCCGTTCCACGAGGGCGGCCACGACCCGGTGCCCGAGCAGTACGCCAGCTGGCGCGAGGTCCGCCGGCGCAAGCGCGCCACGCTGTCCGAAGGCCCCGTCTGATGCTCGGCACCACGCCCTACGACGCCCTCGGCATCCCCTTCCAGTACTGCCTCGAGTTCTTCACCAACATCTTCAAGGACATCGGTCCGCTCAAGGCGATCGGCGCTTTCGGCCTGGCCATCATCGTCACCACGATCATCATCCGCGGCGCGCTGTTCCCCATCTTCGGCTGGCAGCTGCGCACCAGCCGGCGCATCCAGACCGAGCAGCGCTTGATCGCCCCGCAGCTGGCCGAGATCCGCAAGAAGTACAAGCGCGAGCCGCAGAAGCTGAGCGAGGAGATGAAGAAGCTCTACGCAGAGCACCAGGTCTCACCGTTCAGCAGTCTCTCCGGGTGCCTGCCCGCGCTGGTCCAGATGCCCGTGCTGATCGGGCTCTACCGCGGCATCTCCAACGCAACCACCAACCTCGGGTCGGTCGGCAAGGGATTCCTCTGGATCTCCAACGTGTCCGAGACGGGCTCACAGGCGTGCTGCACAGTGCCGAAGTCGGGCGTCAACTCCACGGATTGGTCCATGCTGCTGGCCCACCCCTCGGTGCTGATCCTGCCCGTGCTCGCGGCCGTTCTCACCTTCGCGCAGTCGCGGATGATGATGCCGCCGCCGCGGCCGGACATGACCGACCAGGAACGGACCATGGCCAACGTCACCAAGCAGATGTCGGTCATCTTCCCGGTGATCATCTTCTGGCTGAGCCTCAACTTTCCCCAGGGCCTGGCGCTGTACTGGGTCACCGGGACGCTCTTCATGGTCCTGCAGCAGTACCACCTGGTCGGCTGGGGCTCGCTGAAGGTCCCGGCCTGGTTCCCGGGGGCAGGACGGGTGACGGCCTTGTCATACCCGAGGCCGCAGCCCGGCCGGCCGGCGCCCGCCGCCGCGCGCAACCCGGCGACCAGCGCCGCGGTCGTCCCCGATGGCAACGGGAGCAAGCCGGTCGGCAAGCCAGGCCGCAAGCCGGCCCCTGACGGCCGTCCCGCATCCGCCGCGCTGGCCACCGGTGCCGTCAACGCGCCGCCGACGCGGGTCCCCAAACGACGCAACAACAAACGACGTCGCTAGCGCGCGCAGGGCGACTCGGGAGGAGGCAGACGTGAACGACACAGAGGAAGGGACGACGGAGGTCGCTGCGACCGGGTCGCCGGCGGTCGAGGGTACTGGCGCCACAGTCGAAGAAGCCACCGCCCAGGCGCTGGGGCGGCTCGGCGTCGGTCGCGACGAGGTGGTTGTCGAGGTGATCTCCCGCGGGGGCACCCGTCCGGTTCCCGGTGAGTACCTGACCTCGAGCCAGGCCAAGGTGCGGGTCGGCCGCATCGATGAGCACACCGCGCGGGGCCGCGCCCTGCTGGCGACGCTCCTCGAGGAGATGGAGATCCCCGCGCGGGTCTCGGTGCGGAGGGGGACCAGCCCGCGGGCCGGCGAGACCGAGGCGCCGATGATCCTCGAGGTGTCCGGCGACGACCTCGGCCTGCTGATCGGCTGGCGCGGCGAGACGCTGCGGGCGCTCCAGACCACGGTCAACCTGATGATGGGCGACGACGACAACGCTGTCCCCAGTCGCCGGCTGATCCTCGACGTCGAGAGATACCGCGCCCGCCGCGAGGAGCAGGTTCGCGAGCTCGCCCAGCGCCTGGCCGACCGGGTCAAGGCAAGCGGCGAGCGCTATACGCTCGATCCAATGCACGCATACGAGCGCCGCATCATCCACCTGACTCTCCAGGACGACCCCGGCGTGCGCACCGAGAGCAGTGGCCACGAGCCCGCCCGCCGCGTGGTCATCCACCCCACCGGTCCGGCGCAGGGTGGCCAGCCATCCCGCCCGGATCGGGGTCGCCCACGCTGGTAGGGCGAAGGGGGACCACCGTTCCCCCCTCGGGCACCCCCCGTGTGTCGGTGTCGGTTCCGGCGACATGAAGTCGCCTGCACGAACGCTGGTGAGCGCGGCCGCCGACCGCGGCCACGTCCGCACCGTCCTGGACGGCGGGGTGCGCCTCCTCGCCGCGCCGATGCGCGAGCGCGCCTCGGTCAGCGTGGCCTTCATGTTCGGCACCGGCTCGCGCGTCGAGGGCCCGGCCGAGTGTGGCCTGGCGCACTTCATCGAGCACATGGTGTTCAAGGGAGGCGATCGCTACCCCACCGCGCGGCTGATCAGCCAGGCCGTCGAGGGGGTGGGCGGCGCGCTCAACGCCTCCACGGACCGCGAGGCCACCGTCTTCTGGGTCAAGGTCCCCGCGGACCGCCTCGCCGTGGCCGTCGACGTGCTCGGCGACATGCTCTTCGCCCCGCGTCTGCTCGACGAGGACGTCGAACGCGAGCGCCAGGTGGTGGTCGAGGAGCTGCGCATGTACGAGGACAGCCCCCAGGACCATGTCCAGACCCTGTTCGACGCGGTGATGTGGCCCGACCATCCGCTCGGCTGGGACGTGGCCGGCACCGAGGCAACGGTGCGCAGCTTCACGGCCGCCGACTGCCGTCGCCACCTCGGGCGTCACTACCGCCGCGATGACCTTGTCATCGCCGTGGCAGGCGCGCTGGCCCCGGACCACGTTGCTGAGCTGGTGGGCGCGGCGCTGCAGCGCTGGGGTCAGAACGGCGGCGCCGCGACGCAGGCCCCGCCGGCCACCGCGCCGAACGGCACGCCGCTCCGCCTCCTCGACCGGCGCACCGGGCAGGCGAACGTCATCCTCGGCGCACGCGCGCCGTCCTACCGCGACGAGCGCCGCTTCACGGCCGACATCCTCAACGTGATCCTCGGCGAGGGAATGTCGAGCCGCCTGTTCCTCGAACTTCGTGAGGAGCAGGGGCTTGCCTACGACGTGCACTCGTTCCTGAGCCGCGTCGCCGACAGCGGCGCCCTGGGCGTCTCGCTCGGCTGCGAGCCCAAGCGTGCCATCGTGGCCATGCGGGCGGCCATCGCGGAGCTGCGCAGGCTCGCCGAGGAGCTCGTCCCCGAAGCCGAGCTCGAGCGGGCCAAGGAGTACGCGCGCGGCCGGCTCGAGGTGCAGCTGGAGAACACCTCGGCGCTGTGCAACCATCTCGGTCAGCAGGAGCTGCTCACCGGCGAGATCCTCTCCGCCACCCATATCACCGAACGCCTGCTCGCGGTGCAGGCCGAGGGGCTGCGCGCGCTGGCCGCAGAGATTCTGAGCGCCGGCCTGCGGGCTGCGGTGATCGGCCCGTTCCGCAAGTCGGAGCCCTTCCTCGAGGTGCTCAGCACCTGACCTCGTCCACCATCCACAGAGATTCACCATGCAGTCAGAACGCAC
Source organism: Candidatus Dormiibacterota bacterium (assembly GCA_036561525.1). Classification (GTDB taxonomy): domain Bacteria; phylum Chloroflexota; class Dormibacteria; order Aeolococcales; family Aeolococcaceae; genus Aeolococcus. The sequence continues at coordinate 5,555 of DATBPD010000071.1, forward strand.
CCTGATCCTGGTCAAACCCGATGCCGTGCAACGCGGATTGATGGGCGAGATCATCAGCAGGTTCGAGCGCCGCGGTCTTCATCCGGTGGCCATCAAGCTCATGCAGGTCACCGGCGACATGGCCACGCGCCACTACAGCGAACACCGCGGCAAGCCGTTCTTCGACGGGCTGGTCGAGTTCATCACCTCGTCGCCGGTGCTGGCGATGGTCTGGGAGGGACCCGGGGCGGTTGCCATGGTGCGTTCGATGATGGGCGCCACCAACCCGGCCAGCTCAGCCCCGGGCACCATCCGCGGTGACCTCGCCGTCAGCCTGGCGATGAACGCGGTGCACGGCAGCGACTCGGCGGAGAGCGCGGCCCGCGAGGTGGCCATCTTCTTCTCCGACGACGAACTGCTCGACTGGGAGAACAGCAACTCGCAGTGGGTGCTCGCCGACGACTAGCTGCGCGCCCCCCGGCCGGCGGCTGCGCGGCGGGTGCGGCGCCGGCGGCGAGTCGAGAGAACGGCGGCGATGGGCAGCGCCAACACCATCGATGGGACGACCGGCGTCTCGAGCAGCCCGATGGCGTTGGGGACAAGGGTGGGCCCGGCGCCGAGGCCGAAATGCGCGAACGGCAACACCCGGATGAAAGCCTTGGCGAGGATCTTGTTGCGCGGCACCAGGCCGAACATCCGTGAGTCGCTCGAGAAGTTGCGGTTGTCGCCCATCACGAAATACTCAGCCGCGGGGATGGTGAGCGGGGTGGCGACGGACGAGGCGGTGCCGTTGGGCTGGCAGCAGTAGTTCATCGTGTCCCACTGCTGCGGGAGGTAGGGCTCCTTGAGGACCTGCCAGGGTCCCTGGCCACCGGGCTTGATCATCACCGCGGTCGGGCTCTTGCTGCCGTCGATCTGGATGACGTCGCCGGGGAGCCCGATCACCCGCTTGATGAAGTCCTTGGTGGGATCGCTGGGCGGGATCAGGATGACGATGTCGCCGCGCGCAGGGCTGCCGAAGTAGTACGAGATCTTGCTGGCAAGGAGAAGGTCGTTGTTCTGCAAGGTGTTCACCATGCTGTCGCCGTCGACGCGCACCGTCTGCAGAGCGCTCCAGATGGCGATGTACAGCACCACGGCGATGATCAGGACCTCGAGCACGTCGCGCACCAGGCCGTGGTGACGGCGACGCGTCAGCGGCGCCGGCTCGGGGCGTGGCCTGTCGAGGTCGTCGCTGGGATCAGGCTGCACGCGGCATGATTATACGGACGCCGGCCGCCGAAACCGGCAGGCGGCGCCCGCGGGGAGACGGACTGAGGTGAGGCGCTGCCACAATGGCCTTTCGGCCCTGCTGGGCCTGCCGCATCCCGTCACCACGCGAGGGACACCATGGCACTGCTGACCCAGACGCCGTACAAGGCGCGCGAGTTCGATCTCGCAGGCCTGGTTGGCATATCCGACAAGACGCTGGAGACCCACTTCGGGCTTTATGCCGGTTATGTCAAAAACACGAACACGCTCAACGAGCAGCTGGTCGAGCTGACCCACGGCGGCAAGGTGGGCACTCCTGCCTACGCGGAGATGACGCGCCGGCTCGGCTTCGAATACAACGGCATGGTCCTGCACGAGTGGTACTTCGGCAACATGACCAAGAGCGCCTCCGGTGGCGAGATCTCCAGCTCCTCTGACCTGGGCCGTGCGCTGGGAGAATCCTTCGGCGACCTCGAGACCTGGCGCAAGGACTTCGTGGGCGTCGGCGGCATGCGCGGCGTCGGCTGGGCGGTGACCTACCTGGACCCGGCGACCGGGCGGCTCAGCAATCATTGGATCACGCTCCACGAGGACGGCAACATCGCAGGTTTTCGGCCGATCATCGTCATGGATGTGTGGGAGCACGCCTTCCTGTTCGACTACAAGCCGGCGGACCGCCCCAAGTACATCGAGTCCTTCCTGGCCAACCTCGACGTCGGCGCGGCCGAGGCGCGGCTGGGTGGCGCGGAGCGGCCGATCGGCTGACGCCGCCCCGGTCAGAGCGGGGCGCCGCCGAGGCGGCGGTAGAGCGCGTCGAGGTCCTCGTCGCCGTGGAAGAGCACGACGACGCGACCGCCGCCGCCTCGGCGCCGCGCCAGCTCCACGGGGAGCTCCAGTCGCGCCTCGAGTCCGCGGCGCAGGGCTTCGTCGTCAGGGCTCAGCCCGGCGCGTGGCGACCGGACGGTGCGGTGCGACGCGTGCCCGGCGGCCTGCACGGCGCGCTCCGTCGCGCGCACGGACCATCCGTCGACGACGATGCGCGCCGCCATCAACTCCTGCGCCACCTGCCCCGTCAGCCCGAGCAGCGCCTTGGCGTGGCCGGCGCTGATCTCGCCGGCGGCGACGGCCCGCTGGACGCTGGCCGGCAGGGTGAGCAGCCGGATGGTGTTCGACACCGCCGGGCGGCTCCGCCCGAGGCGCATCGCGATCGCCTCGTGCGACAGCCCGAAGGTGTCGGCGAGGCGGGCGTAAGCCGCCGCCTCCTCGATCGGCGAGAGATCGGAGCGAAGCAGGTTCTCGGTGAGCGCGCTCTCGAGCGAGTGGCGGGCCGATTCGCTCGCCGGGCGAACGATCGCCGCCACCGTGGTCAGCTCGGCCAGGCGGACGGCCCGCAGGCGGCGTTCCCCGGCGACCAGCTGATAGCGCGCCCCCGAACGCTCGACCACGATCGGATGGAGGAGGCCGTGGGTCCGGATCGATTCGGACAGCGCGGCGAGCGCGCGGTGGTCGAAATCCTGCCGTGGCTGCTCGGGATTGGCGTCGATCAGAGCCGGATCGAGCTCGATCAACACAGCCACGTCGGGGTTCGGGCCGGCCACATCCGCGGCCAGCGCGATCTGCTCGCTGACCGGGCCGAGAAGCGCGTCCAGGCCCCGTCCCAGGCCTCGCCGGCGTGGGCCCGTCCGGGGAGGCAACGAGGTCACCTGATGGCCCCGGCCATGGCCCCGGCCCGGCCCGGCTGCTGATCGCCGCGCAGTCGCAGGTCGAGGTTGACGGCCAGCTCGGCGTAGGCCACGGCTCCCCGGCAGGCGGGGTCATACAGGCTGATCGGCAGCCCGTGGCTGGGCGCCTCGCTGAGCCGGACGTTGCGCGGGATCAGTGGGGTGAGCATCAGGTCGGCGAAGCGCCCGCGCACCTCGTCCACAACCTGGTGGGCCAGCGCCAGGCGGCCGTCGAAGAGGGTCATCACGATGCCGGCGATGCGCAGGTTGGGATTGAGCTCGCGGCGGAGCAGCTCGAGGGTGTGGGTGAGCAGCCCCAGGCCCTCGAGGGCGTAGAACTCGCACTGGATGGGCACAAGCAGCGCCTCCGCAGCGATGGCGGCGTTGACCGTCAGCAGGCCGAGGCTGGGCGGGCAGTCGATCAGCACGTAGTCGAACTCGTCGCCAACCCCGGCCACCGCGCCGGCAAGCCGGTGCTCGCGCCGCGGCAGGTTGATCAGCTCGATCTCCGCCCCGGCCAGGCTGAGGTCGGCGGGCACCAGGTCGAGGCCGGGCACCACCGTGGCGATCCGGGCCTCGTCGATCGCCAGGCCACCGACGATGACGTCGTAGCTGCTCGTTGCCACCGCGGAGCGGTCGACGCCCAGCCCGGAGGTGGCATTGGCCTGCGCGTCCACGTCGATGACCAGGACGCGGCGCCCCATCGCCGCCAGGGCGGCGCCGACGTTGATGGTGGTGGTGGTCTTGCCCACGCCGCCCTTCTGGTTGGCGACGGCGAGGACCTGCGGAGCCACAGGCGGATTATCAGCGGCAGCAGGCAGGCTCCGCAGAGGGGTCAATTCCCTCGAGGTGCGAGGCGAGTTATCCACCGTATCCCCAACCACTGCCCAGGCTACGAAGCTGGGTGCTGAGATCGAATCGCGCGTCTGGCGCACCCACCTGTGGAAAACTTTTCGGCGTTGCTCGGTGCGCTGGCGAACCTTGTTCCACGGGGAACGTCGCTGTCGATGATCCACGTGGAACCCGCGACGGGCGGCGCCACGGGCTCGGTCAGACCGACAGCGCCGATCCGTACAATCCTGGTGATGCCCGCCCCGCGCGCTCATGCCTGGCGATTCGTGGTCGCCGCCCCACCACGCGAGGTCTTCGCCGTGATGGAGCAGGCCATCGGGACGCCGCCGTTCCGGTACGAGGTGACCGGGGATGACTCCGCCCGCATCGTCGAGTTCCAGCGCAACAGCCTGGTCGGCCATTGGCGTCGGGTCGATGGCCGCCGCAAGGTCCTGGGTCGCATCCGCCAGGCGATCCGCAGCCAGCGCTGGGTGACCTGCCGAGCAACCGTCGGGGACACCGGCACGCTGGTGGAGATGGAGGCCAGCAAGGGCCGGGGGTCGCTGCCCCGCGCGCTCCAGCTGATCGGAGTGATCAGCCGCGGCGTTCATGATTCGCGAACCATCTACCGCACGCGGTACATCCCGCCCGGCCCGGTGACGCTGGTCGCCTCGTGGGCGGGGATGCCCTATCGCCTCTACGAGGCACCGAGTCGAATCGCTCCACGCTCGCGGGAGGTCATCACGGCCACCCGCATGGCAGCCGTTCCCGGTGGCAACGCCAGCTTCGTCAGGGTGCGGCTCGACGACGGCTACGAGGGCTACGTGGAGCGCGACGAGATCGTCGCCGCCCCCGATCGATCGACTCGCCAAGCAGGAGTGGAAGCCGCCCGTTACGTCTAGGCCCAAGCTGGGTCGGGTGTGGGCATTCGCTTCG
>DATBPD010000072.1:0-2807 GCA_036561525.1 Candidatus Dormiibacterota bacterium
CGTGCGGAACGTTGAGCAGCTCCTGGCGCACCCGGGCGTCGTCGGCCGCGGTGGCGTTCGTCTTCATGTAGACGTCGACCTCGACGCGGCTGCGCACGCTGTCGGCGGCGCCGTTGGTGGCCTGGACGATGGGGATGAACACGCCGAGCACGAGCAGGGTCACCAGGACCGTGGCCAGAGCGGCAAAGCTGGGAGCGGCGCTGCGCCGGGTGGCCCGGACCGCCTCGCGCAGGAAGAAACCGATCCGCATGCGCTACTCCAGCCCTGGCGGGGGTGCCGACGGGGCGCGCAACCGGCGCGCCAGGTCGCGGGTGGTCTCGTCGCGCGTATACAGGCCGGCCGCCTCGTCGCGGACGATCCGGCCCTGCGAGAGCTCGAGCACCCGGCGGCGCATCTTGTCCACCATCGCCTGGTCGTGGGTGGCGACCATCACCGTGGTGCCGGTCCGGTTGATCCGGTAGAGCAGGCGCATGATGTCGATGCTCGTGTCCGGGTCGAGGTTTCCGGTGGGCTCGTCGGCCAGCAGCAGCGGCGGGTGGTTCACGAACGCCCGGGCCACCGAGACGCGCTGCTGCTCGCCGCCCGAGAGCTGGTGCGGGTAGTTGTGCAGCTTGGTCGAGAGCCCCGTGAGGCGCAGGATGTCCGGCACCTTGGCGCGGATCTCCTTGCGGCTGCCGCCGGTCACCTGCAGGGCGTAGGCGACGTTGTCGTACACGGTGCGGTTGGGCAGCAGCTTGAAGTCCTGGAAGACGACGCCGACGTTGCGGCGGAAGTAAGGGACGCGCTTGCGGGGGATCTCATCCAGGACCTTCCCGGCGACGCGGATGGTCCCGCTGGTCGGATCGAGCTCCTTGATGAGCAGCCGCATGAGCGTCGACTTGCCCGAGCCTGTCGACCCCACCAGGAACACGAACTCGCCGCGCTCGACGGAGAAGGTGGCCTCCTCGAGGCCGACGTCGCCGGCGTAGAGCTTGGAGACATTGCGGAATTCGATGACCGGGCGCGCGGTGCGGGGACGGCGTGCGTCGGGCCGAGGATGCTGAGTGGAGGCCGCGCGAGCCCGGTCCTGGGCGCGGCGCGAAAATGAGATTCGAGTAGCCATAGGTCGCGGCGCAGCGTAGCGGCAGCCCACGGCAGTTGTCCTGTGCGCGGTGGGCTTGCAACGCGATTTGCAGGCCTATTGAACCACGACGGGTCGACCCACCCCGGTCTTCCGCGCCGAGCGCTACCGTTGTCCCAGCAAATGGCCGAGATCACAGTGACCACGCTCAACAACGGCTTGCGGCTGCATCGCGTCGCGGTGCCCGGCACGCGCGCGGTCACGATCCTGGCGGCCTTCGACGCCGGCGCGCGGACCGAGCGGGCCGAGGAAAACGGGATGGCCCATTTTCTGGAGCACCTTGTGTTCAAGGGCGGGGAGAAGTACCCGACCTATCGGGACGTCAACGAGGCCGCCGAGAGCATCGGAGCCGTGCTCAACGCCTACACCAGCCACGATCTGGTGGCCTTCCACATCACCGCGCGGGCCCAGCGCGGCCTCGAGGCGGCCGATCTGCTCACCGATTTCGTCGCCCGGCCGAAGCTGGACCAGGAGGAGCTCGACCGCGAGCGCGGCGTCGTGGTCCAGGAGATCGCCCGCGCCGAGGACCAGCCCGCCACACTGGCCGAGCACCTCATCGATGAGGCCGTGTTCGGCGATCATCCGCTCGGCCGACCGGTGCTGGGACCCACCGAGCACCTCCGTGACACCTTCACCCGAGAGGGCATCGTGGCCTTCCGCAGCCGGCGCTGGTCGCCCTCGCGGGGCGCCGCCTTTGCCGTCGGCAACCTCGAGGGCCTGGGCGACAACGGCGACCTGGAGGAGCTGTTCGAGCGCTTCGTCGCCGCCCCGGAGCCCGGGCCGTTCGACGCCGCGCCTCCACAGGAGCCGCGCGTTCTGGTGCGCGAGCGGGACTCCAAGCAGTCGCACCTGCGCATGTCCTACCGGCCGATGGTCGACGTCCACAACCCCGAGCAGCGCGCCGCCCTGATGGTCTACGGGACGCTGCTGGGCGGCTCGATGGGATCGCGGCTGTTCGACGAGATCCGCGAGCAGCGGGGCCTCGCCTACTCTGTCTCCGCCTTCCCCCACGCCTACGCCGACGTCCCGGTACTGCAGCTGTCCGCGGGCCTGGAGTCGAGCAAGTGCATGGAGGCCTACCGCCGCATGCGCGACATCGTCACCGAGCTGCGCACCGACGGGCCCACTGAGAGCGAGGTCAAGCGCGCCCAGGCCTACGCCGCCGGCGCGCGGACGCTGGCCTTCGAGAACACGGGCGCGGTGGCGCGGTATGCCGCCCAGCAGACCATCGTCTACGGCGAGGACGCCGATCCGGACACCACGATCGAACTCCTGGACAACGTCACGTTCAGCGAGGTGCGAGAGGTGGCCGCCGGAATCGCTGACGAGCTGTCGGTGGCCGTAGTCGGACCTCACACCCTGGAGGAGCTGGAGACCGCCTGAAACGCTGGCTCGCCGTAGGTTTGGGGGGGATCCTCTTGGTCGCGGCGATCACGCTGGCCCTGTTGGGCTCCCTCAGCCACACCAGTACCCACGACGCGCAGTTCGACGCCGGCTCCGCCGTCGTCGCGCCCACCAAACAGCCGAAGCCCACCCGCCGCCGTGGACACGACCCGGCGCTGTTGACCACGCGCGGCCAGCATCCGCCGCTGTCGCCGCAGGAGGCCCGCCTCCAGGCGACGATGTCCAAGGCGCTCAGCCAGGCCGGCCCGCAGAGCGGCGCGCTGGTGTTCGACCTCGACGCCCA
>DATBPD010000073.1:0-1958 GCA_036561525.1 Candidatus Dormiibacterota bacterium
CGGTCCCGTTCTTCGAAAGCGTCACCGTGATCGGGGTGGGCTGATCGAGAGTGACATTGATGCGCCCGGGGCTGACGGTGATGGTGCCTGTGCCCTTGCCGGTCTCGGCGATCCTGTACACGCTGCCGTCCGTCGCGGTGCCGGTCAGCGGCGCGGTGTTGCTGTCGTCCGTGCGGATGGCGCCGGAGGCTGCGATGGCCAGCAGCTCGCCCGAGCCGCCGGTGAGGTTGACCCTCGCTCCCGCGATGGTCAGGCCGCCGCTGATGGACACGCTCTTCCACGTACCCACCAGGCAGTGATCGAGGACAGCAGCGGTCGGGGAGGGGCTCGAGGCGGTGTCCGCCGACGGGCCGCAGGAGCAGGCGGCAGCCAGCGCCAGGGCGAATGCCGGGACGGTGGAGACTCGCGCGTGCCGCAATCCCGTCCTCCGATGCCTCGACTGCGCGGACTGTAGCACCAGGTTTCTCGTGCACCCGTGCGGCGATGGCTCGGGGTGAACTCCTCCGGGACGGCGCTGGCCGGCTCCGAGACCATTGCGCCACAATGACCAAGCGACCCTGATGTGTGGTCTGCGCGTCACCGGCCCACGGGACGGGCCCGAGGAGGAATGCACAGCATGATGGAGATGACCCCCGCCGCCGACGGCGCCGAGGTACCGCCACGGAGTGCGTCCTTCGAGGAGAAGATGGCGTACTACCGCTCCCAGCACACCACGCCCGGGGTCCGGGCCACCCACCTTGTGGGTATACCTGCGGTGGCTGCTGCACTGCCGCTCCTGGTCGGACGTCCCCGGGTTGGGGTTCCGCTGTTCCTCGGCGGCTGGGCACTCCAGGTGATCGGCCACAAGGTGTTCGAGAAGAACAGTCCCGCGCTGACCAAGGGGGTGTTCACGTACCAGTTCTGCGGCCTCGCCTTCTGGTGCGAGGAGATGGCCGAGCTCATCGCAGGACGTTCCCCGCTGATCGGTGGCCAGCGCATGGGCGACCGTGACGAGCTCGGCGACCTCGCGGGGATCCCAGTCGGAGACTTCGCGCAAGCGCGCTGACCAGCGGCCGCTGCACCGCGCGTCAGTGCAGCGCGATGAGCACGACCGCGCCAGACGCAAGCACCAGACCGGCTCCCTGGTGGCGCGCCATGCGTTCTTTGAGGATGCCGCGGGCCAGCAGCAACGTCGAGGCCGGGTAGAGCGAGCTGATCACCGCGACGAGCGCGAGGAGGCCGCGATGAGTGGCCAGCACGTACGCCAGGTTGGCGGCAAAGTCGGTCGCCCCCGCGATGAGCGCGAGTCCGAGGACGCGTCCGGTGGGAACTGCGGTGGTGCCGCGTACTGACGCAACCAGTATCCATGCGAGAAGGAGGACGACGGAGGCAGCCCGCTGCGGGACGAGCGGCCACGCGCCACCGCTGGAGCTCGTCTGGGCAAGCAAGATGAAGAACCCGCCAAAGCCCACCCCGGCGCACAGCGCTGAGACCAGGGCGCCGCGGCTCAGTCGATCGGCCTCCACGCCTTTCGGCTCGCGACCGATGAGCACCATCGCCGGGATGGCGAGCACGATCCCAGCCGCCGCCATCAAACCGGGCCGCTCGCCACGCGCGATGCCAACGACCACCGGCAACACCGCGCTGAGCACCGCAGTGAGCGGCGCGACGACCGACATCGGTCCGATGGCGAGTCCGCGGTACAGCAGCACCACGCCGAACAGGCCGACCACGCCGGCGGCAACGCCCCACGCCATGTCGGCGGCGCTGTACGTCGATCCAGGCAGCAGTGCGACGACGGCAACAGCGAGAAGCAGGCTCAACCCATTGCTGACGAACACCACCATCGTGGCGGCGACGCGGCGCGCCGCCAGGCCACCGCTGAAGTCGCTCACCCCGTAGCAGAGGGCGGAGACAAGGGCGAGGAGCACGGCCATCGTGCGCGACTCTGCCTGATGGTGCGAGGCTTGCCCAACCCG
>DATBPD010000074.1:0-15269 GCA_036561525.1 Candidatus Dormiibacterota bacterium
TCACCGGTGTCCCGAAGCGCAGGAAGAGAAGGCCGCCGAGGGCCACGCCGACGCCGGCGACGGCCAGCACCCACTCCGACGACTTGAGCTTGAGGTCCGCCTTGGCGAGGTCATCGGCGAGCTTGCCGGTGTGCGACGAACGCGCCAGCACCGGGTTGAGCATGGCCGAGAACGCCTCGACCATGTCGCGAACCGGGTTGCCGGTCTTGACACGCGTGGGGGCGAGCTCGGTCGGACGCCCGTACTGGCTGAGCCGCGCAGCGACGCGGTCGGCCTCGGTGAGACGCCGTCCCGATGCCCACATCGTCAGGCACAAGACCGTGCCGGCGGCGAGCACCGCGGCCGCGACCGCGGGCAGGCTGATGGTCATCACCCTTTCTCCACGTCACATGGCCGGCGGTTCACGTGGGCCCTCGACTCAGTGGGCGAACAGTGCGTTCAGCGAGGCTGCGGATGCGCCGCTGTCAGCGCCGGTGGTGAGCGGCGCGGCGGTGCTGGCCTCGTAGTTGGGCTTGTCGAAACCGTTGGCGCCGTCGCGCTTGCCCCACTCGTTCGCGGGCCGCAGCACGTACTTGAGCACAGTCTGTCCACCGGTCCGCCCGGTGGTCAGAGCGGTCATGATCTCCGCCTGGCTGCGCGGCAACTCGATGATGTAGGAGCCCACCGCCCCGGCGGTGGTGGCACCGGACGCGCCGACGCGCAGCACGCGAACATCCTGGAAGGAATAGCGCACGCCGGCCTGACCGGGGATCCCGGGGTCGATGAGGATGTCGATGTGATCCTCGGGCTGGATGTAGAAACCGACTGAGGCGAGCTCAGCGCTGACGCCCGTGCTGCCTGTGCTCGCCGCGGGGATGGCCAGCGCCACATATCCTTTGGTGATGTCGAGGTGGGCGACGACCGCCTGCCCGGGGACGCCGGGGTTCGCAGAGACGAACAGCGACTGGTAGAGCGGTGTGTTCTGGCTCAGCGTCACCGGCGCGGTCTTGCCGACCACCGCACCTGGATCGGTGTAGACATCGGCAGGGAAGCTTCCCTGGGCGAGCCCGGTGGTGGTGAGCATGTCGGCAGTGATCGAGGTTCCTGCCGAGATGGTCGTCTTGGCAACCACAACGTTGGATGTCGGCGTGTTGCTGCCGCTGCGGCTGATCGCAAAGAGAACGGCGAGGGCGGCGGCCGCCGCGAGCACGATGCCCACGAGCAGAAACACCCGGTTCTGCGGCTTGTTCGGCTGAATGGCCACGTCAGTTCCCCTTGCTTTTGATGTCGTTTCTCGAGGTGATGCACCGAGCGTCGATGCGAAGCTGGACGCGTTCTGAGTCCTCCGTCGAGTTTCGCCGAGGATTGATCACCCAGTGTCGCCATCTGGTAACAAAGCCATCGACTCTCCGATCCGGTTCTGACGCCGCGTCATGAAGAGGCAACGGTGATCAGGCCTCGAATCGCCCCGTGTTCTGCGCGTTGAGCAGCACGTTGAGGACATCCTCGCGATACGGTGCGATGGTGGCGATGCGCCGATAGACGCGCAGCGCCGCCTTGTCGTCACCGCGGAACCTGTAGAGCCGTGCGATGCGTTCGAGATACGACACCGCCAGCTCGGTGTCCTGGTCGTCGATGCAGATGTCGGCGAGCCTGCTCAGCGGCAGCTCGTAGACGGGGTCGGCTCGCGATGCGGCCAGGTAACAGTTCAGCGCTGCGTTGGACTTGCCGAGGCTCTGACAGCGGTCACCCGCGTTCATGGCCAGCTCGGCGACGATCCGTCCGCCCGTCTCCCGAGCCAGCTCCTGGAGGAGGGCGGCGGCCTCGTCGCAGCGCTTGCGGCGGAGGCGCTCGTCGATGCGCCGGCGCAGCTCGGCCAGCTTGGGGTTGTTCTCGAAGGGATCCTCGTCCATGGCGGGCTTGGCGGGAGCACCGGGGCGAATCCGCCAGCCGGTCTCGCTGTCGATCTCGACGTCGCCGCCGGCGGGAGGGTCGGTCACCGCTCCCGGCGCGGTCGCGGCGGCGGCGTCGGCCACCGCCGGTGCGGGCGCGGACGCCGCAGGGGCGGGCGGCGGGGAATCGGCAACAGGTCGCGTCCATTGATACGTGGCCAGGTCGCTCTCGGCGGCAGCCGGGCCAGACGGCGCGGCGGGGCTGGGCGCGGCCTGCTGGCGGTTGGCGAACTCGGGCATCTGCAGCGGTGACTCGGTGGCCGGGTCAGGGGCGTGGGTGGGGTGGGTCTCCTCGACGATGTGAAACGGCGGCGCAGGCGCGGGTGCCGGTGGCCCGGGTGGCGCCGCCGCCACCGGTGGTTCTGTGGTCTGCGGCTCTGGCTCGTACTGCCACCTGGGCTCGGCGTCGGCCGCAGCGGCGGGGGCGGGGGCGAGGGTGGCGGCGTCGCCACCGCCGTCCTGCTCGGGCGTCGCGTCATCGTCCTGCTCGGCGGTGTCCTGGCGGCGGCGCAGGCCGAATCGCGTGCGCCTCTCCGCGGATTCACCGCTGGCCTCGACCTCCTGGTCATCCTCGGTGGTTGGGGTTTCGGCAGCTGGGTCGTCAACGGCCGCCGCCGCGGTGGCGCTGGCCCCCACCGGCGCATGGGCACCATCCTGGGAAGGCGCGGCGCGATGTCCGAGGGCGGTGACCTCCTGGGTCACGGCCTCCGGCGTCGGCTCGACCGGACCAGGCGCCGCCGCTGCCAGGACCTGCGCCGGCGCCGCGTCGAGAGCGAGGAGGTACTCGTAGACGGTCCGGCGCAGGCGGCGGGCGAGGGCCTGGCCGGCTGGGCTGCCTGTGCTTGCGGCCATCGACTCGACGTCGTCGATGGCGCCGAGCAGATGCATCTCGTCCAGCGAGCGATTGGCAACCGCCATCTCGAGACGCGCCTGGAGCAACTCGGCGATCTCCGGGCTCTCGGGCGCGAAGATGCCGGCGGCATCCTGCCAGCCGTGGCGAAGGACGTCGACCGCGTCATTCATGGCGATCACGGGTGATTCCCGCCCCTGCGGCACATCTCTTGCAATCTGCCTGATCTCTCGCGGCGCGGCCGCCATGGTCCGGTCACGGCGCGGTCACGAGGCAGTGCGGTGGCTTGCCCGGCTGTCATAGCGAACACGTTGGCCTCGTGGTGGATGAGCGAAAGAGCACCTGGCGGGTGGGGTCCGGTCTATTCTCCGCGACGTCGTCGGGCCACCCCGACACCGGCGGGCTACGAAGCTGTGAAGAGTCGCACCGGCGCCATCAGAGTTTGGTCGCCTGGCGGCAGGCCGATAATGTGTGGACAACAGTCGACCAAACCCCCCAGAGGCCTGTGATGCCCGACTTTTTCCCTTCGCCACGCGAGAACATCGCGGTCCCCGACGCCCGCAAGGGGCAGATCGTCTTCAAGTGGCCGGACGTGAACATCCGCCGCTACAGCAACGCCATCGTCGCGCCGGACGAGGTCGCGGTCTTCATGTACCAGGGCGAGGTCAAGGGCACGCTGCCGCCCGGCCGCCACGCACTTGACGCCACCGAGATCCCCTTCCTTGGGTTCTTCGCGGACCACCTCAGCGGTGGCAACCTGTATCGCGTCGAGATCTACTTCGTCGGCAGCCGCGAGTACCCCGACCTGAAGTTCGGCGGTCGGATCGACAACGTCCAGGACCCCGTCACCGGGCTGGTCGTCTCACTGGGCGTGTACGGCGAGTACTCGCTGAAGGTCACCGACCCTTCGACGCTGCTGACCAACCTCACCGGCACGGTCGACGTCACCGACAACGACGCGATCACCGACTGGGTGGCGCAGCAGCTGGTCAAGGTGCTGCGCACCGACGTCACCCAGCACGTGGTCAGCAAGGGCTGGCCCGTCCTCGGGCTGGCCGCCTACGTCCCAGAGGTGGAGGCCGAGGTGATCGCTGCATCGGCGCAGCAGCTCGCCGGGTACGGCCTCTCGGTCGCTCGGATGGGGAACTTCACCATCAGCCTCGGTGACGAGGACGAGGCGCAGCTCAAGACGCTGGCGCGTGACACGGCCTACTCGCGGCTGGCGGGGTCCTTCCAGCAGTACGCTGCCGGCGAGCTCCAGCTCGGCGCCGGCCGGGGCATGGAAAAGGGTGGCGCGGGCGTCAGTGGCGCCTTCATCGGAGCCGGGCTCGGCCTCGGCGGCCAGGCGACGCAGCCGCCGGCGGTCGGCGCGACGCCTCCCTCGCCGTCGGGCAACGGCGCCGCGGCGGTGGTGACCTGCCCGGCCTGTGCCACCGCCAATACGGCGGGCGCGAAGTACTGCACCAACTGCGGTGCCGCGCTGCCTGCCGCCGATCCCCGCGTGTGTACCGGTTGCGGTGCGCCGCTGCCGGCCGGGGCCAAGTTCTGTGCGGGATGCGGGCGCGCGGTGGATTCGGCTGCTGCTGCCGCTCCCAGCGCAGCCACCTCGCCACGCACTGCTCCAGAGGCCCCGAGCACACCGCCCGAGCCGGCCGCCGGCTGAAAGCCGGCTCAGTCCCAGCGGAAGCGCCAGGTGGCGACGGCGAAGGTCAGCACCGCCCAGCCGGCCAGCACGAGGCAATCGAGCCCGATGTCGGAGAGACCGACACCGTCATTCATGACGCGGTGGAGCGCGTCGGTCAGCCAGGTCAGCGGCAGCACGTGGACGGCGGTCTGCAACCAGCCAGGCAGCGTGGTGATCGGGAAGAAGATGCCGGAGAGGAACATCATCGGGAAGGCCACGAAGGAGGCCAGACCGCGCGCCGATTCGCTGGTGCGCGCCGCGCTGGTGAGCAGGAACCCGATCCCGACGAACGCGGCGGTGCCGAGCACCATGGGCACGGCGGCGACCAGCCAGCTGCCGTAGGTCTTGGCCTGGAACAGCGTGACGCCGACCAGGATCAGGACGATCATCTGGAGCACCACGGTGAGCGCTCCGCCGACGATCTGCGCGCCGAGGATCTGGGCGGGTCGCAGCGGTGTGGCCCGCAGCCGGCGGAGCACCTTGCGCGCGCGCAGGTCGGCGAGTCCGATGGCGACGTAGTTGATGCCACTCTGCAGGATGATGTAGGCGAGCATCGCGGGCAGGAAGTAGTCGATTGCGGTGATGTTGTTGACCGCTGAGGTGGTGGGCGCGCCAAGCAGGACCCCCGTGGGCGCTCCCTTCGACTCGACAGCGTTCAGCACCTGGGCGAGGATCTGGTCGCCGACCGACGCGCTCGCCGACGTCTGGCTGGCCTGGAGGGGATGCAGCACCACCGTGCCCGAGCCGGGATTGTCGAGCGCGGCGCCGAAGCCCGGCGGAATGATCAGGACGACGTCGACGTGGTTGTTGCGCAGGTCGTTGAGAGCCGCGTCCCTTGACTCGCTGATGACGGTCACGTGTGGCACCCCGCCCAACGCCGCGACAAACCGCTGCGAGGCCGCGCTGTGGTCGGTGTCGGTGACCGCGTAGCCGATGCTGAAGTTGTTGCCGCTGAACAGCTCACCGAAGATGACCATGAACAGGAAGGCGAGGCCGAGCGTGAAGAAGAGCGCGATGCGGTTGCGCAACGACGAGCGAATCGTGTTGAGGGTGAGGGCCCGAAACGCTTTCACGTGCGCAGGCTCCGCCCGGTGAGCGCGATGAACACGTCCTCGAGCGTGCCCTGGCGCACCCGCAGGTCGCGGATCCCGGCCTCCTCGCCGCCCTGGGCGCGTTTCAGCCAGTGGGCCGAGGGGTCGAGGAGGTCGCGAAGCACTCGCTCGGGCGCGCGCGTGGTCACCGACACCCGTCCGTCGATCGCAACCCTGTCGACCGCGGGGATCCGGGCGAGCGCGTCGACATCGACCCCGTGCGGCGCATCGAACTCGATGGTCGTTCCCGGGGAGTGGGCGGCGATCAGCCGCGCCGGGATGTCGAGCGCCACGATCTTGCCGTGGTCGATGACCGCGACGCGTGCGCAGAGTCGCTCCGCCTCCTCCATGTTGTGTGTGGTCAGCACCACTGTCTTGCCGCGCTGCCGCACCCCTTCGATGACGTCCCAGATGTTCAGCCGCGCCTGCGGGTCGAGCCCGGTGGTCGGCTCGTCGAGGAAGACCACCTCGGGGTCGTTGACAAGCGCCAGCGCGATCGACAGCCGCTGCATCTGGCCGCCGGACAGGTCGGTTGCGTAGGTGCCGGCCTTCTCCTCGAGGTCGAACTCCTCGAGGGCGTCATCGGTGGCGCGCGCGGTGGGGAAGAGGGCGGCGAAGAGATCGATCGCCTCGCGCACCTTGGTCAGTGGCGGCAGGGCGGTGGCCTGCAGCTGCACCCCGATCCGTGCCTTGATGGCGCGGGCGTCGCGCACCACGTCCGACCCGAGCACGGTCGCGCTTCCCCCGTCAGGGGCGCGAAGGCCCTCGAGCATCTCCATGGTGGTGGTCTTGCCCGCGCCGTTGGGCCCGAGCATGCCGAAGACCTCGCCACTTTCGACGCTGAAGCTGACCCCATCGACGGCGACGAGATCCCCGTAGCGCTTGACCAGGTCGCGGGCTTCGATCACCGCCATCGGGCCGGAGTATGCTCGACGGGGCCGTCGAGGCCGCCTGCCCGGGTCAGTGAGCGCTGGGCGACCCGGTCACGGCTTGCAGCGGCGTCGGCGTGGCCAGGCCGAGCTCGATCGCGGTCTGGCGGTGGGCGAGGAGAAGGGCGTCGTCGGGGCGGGTGCCGCCGTCGCGGCCGCGCACCACCAGGATGTCGAGCAGGTTGTCGACACGCCACTCCACGGTGATCTCGACGACGCGCACGCCGCTGTTCGGGTCGGTGAGCACGCGGCTGGTGGCGTGGGCTGCGTCCCCCAGGCTGCCGGTCGAGATCGCGACGGCGCCGGCGATGGCGTCGAGCCTGGCGATGTCGCTGCCGTATGGCACCGCGGCGCCGGCTGCGCTGGCGAACTCCGCAACCGTGTCGCCGATCTGGACTGGCCCGTTGACCACGGCGAGATTGCTGGCGGCGCGGAAGAAGTCCACCGCGGCAGCGCCGGTGAATCCCGCCGTCGCCAGCTCGCTGGCCCTAGGTGCGTCACCCGCGGCGAGGGTGGTGATCGACAGCGCATGCGCGGGCGTGTCGACGCTGAAGTCCGGGGCGACCAGCTGGTCGAGGGTGAGCAGATACGTCGCCGGGACTGCCTGCAGCGTCGCCGCGGACATGGCGGTGGCACACCCGGCGGTGGCGGCGACCACCAGAATCGCGACACTGCAGGCGGCGCGCACCGCCGTCAGTCCTGGCGGATCGCCGACACGATGCTGCTGCGCGACACGCGTATCGCCGGAACCACCGTGGCGATGATGCTGCCGCCCACCACCGCGCTGACGACCGCGATCGCCGTGGTCAGCGGGAACACGAAGTCGGGCGCGAAGCCCGGGGTGGCCACGGCGCGCAGCATCCCCAGCACCACGGCGCACCCGGTGAGCAGGCCGAGGACGGCACCGCTGGCGGCGAGCACTGCGGCCTCGGTGAGCACCATGCGTCGCGCTCCGACACGATCGAGTCCCACAGCGCGCATCATGCTCAATTCCCGCGCGCCCTGGCGGATGTTGACGGTCAGGGTGTTCACCACGGCGATCATGGACATGACCAGCGCCACCACAGCCACCGCGAGGAGGAGGGCCAGCGCGTGGTTCAGCGCGCGCGCTGCGCTGGCCCGCACGTCGTCCACGGTGACAGCGCTGAGACCGAGCTGCGCCGCGTTGGTGCTCACCGCGCCGGTGTTGCCGTTGGTCACGATGTCGAGGTCGTCGAAGCCGGAGGCGTTGTTGCCGAAGTACGAGAGCGCCTGCTGCCTGTCCATGATCAGTGACTCGTCACCGTTGCCAGAAGGGAACGAGTGGTCGACGATGCCGGCCACCAGGAACGAGACGGTTCCCTTGCTCGTGACCAGGGGCACCGACGAGCCGAGCAGCCAGCCGTGCGCGGACGCGAACCCGCTGGGAGCGAGCAGCGCCGGTCCGTCGCTGATGGCACGCAGTGCATCGGCGCGCGCCGGCGTGGTCACGTGGAGCGCGCCGCCGCCCTGGTAGTAGGCGGTGGAGATGGTGGTCACCGCGAGGACCGAGCTGCCACTGGCAACCGACATGAAACGCAGAGGAAGCGCCGCGCGGACGCCCGGCGCCTGCGCGAAGGACGCCGCGACGGTGTCGGTCTGCGCCACCGGGCTGCGCACCACCATGTCGCCGTTGAAGAGCTGCGACACCCAGGCGTTGCCACCGGCGACGGCGCCTGCCGTGAGGGCGCTGACCGCGACCGAGCACGCCACGCTGATGGTCAGCCCACTCAAGGTCAACGCGGTGCGGTTGCGCCGCCGCACCAGGTTGCGGGTGGCGACGAATGCCTTGGGCGTGAAGAGCGAGGCGATGGCGCCGACCAGCCATGCCGTCCAGGGAGCCAGCACCGGGAGAGCGCAGAGCACCCCGGCGATCACCATGACGGTGCCGAAGGCCGCGGCGGTGCTGCTGCCGGTGATGAACAGCACCACGCCGGCCAGCAGGGCAAGCGGCGTCAGGCTGATCGGGAACGGTGCGATCCGTTCGCGTTCTGCGCTTGGGTGCGGGCGCAGCCCGGCGAGGATGGAGCGCCTGCCGGGACCGAGCGCGGGGATGGCGCCGCCGACCAGCGCCGCCAGCGAGCCGGCGAGCGCGGCGAGCAGCAGCTGGACGGCGCTGATGTCGAGCGACGGGACCGGCAGGTCAGAGGGCGTCAGCCATCCTTCGAGCACGGCGGCAAGCCCGCTCCCGGCGAGCAGGCCGACGGGAATCGCGGCCGCAGTGACGATGGCCACCTCGAGAAGGAAAACGCGGAACACCTGTCGCGACGAGGCGCCGGCGGCGCGAAGCAGGCCGACCTCCCGGCGCCGCTCATTGGCCGCCAGGGCGACGCTGTTGGCCGTGGCACCGGCGCCGACCACGACGCTGAGCACGGTGACCAGCAGCAGCAGAGGCTGCACCTCACCGAGCGGCGAGCTGACCCTGGCGACGGGGTTGACGGTGGTGATCGGCACCCCGACCGTGGACTGCACCTCGTCGGCGACACGGGTTGGATCGGCGCCGGCGGTGAGGTGGAGCGCGACAAACGCGGTGCGCAGTCCGAGGCGGAACTGCTCGAGCATCGAGGTCTCGGTGACATAGATGCCGCTGCGGGTGAAGCTGGTGGGGCCGTTGGTCGCGAAGCCGACGATGGTGAAGCTGTCCGGCCCGGTGGTGGTGGTCAGCTCGATGGCATCGCCGAGCGCAAGCGGCCTGCTGTGCGCGGCCGACGCGAGCAGGCCGGCGAGGCCCTGGTCGACGACGACCTCGGTGTGGCTGTTGGCTGCCGGCATACGGCCCGACGCCAGCGACACCCGGCGCAGCGCGACGTTGCCATCACGCACGGCGACAAGGTCGACCGTTGTCCCGTTGACATCGTCAGGGCTGGCCCTTGCGATGACGCGCTTGTGGTACAGCGGCACCGCGTAGGCGACACCGGGCAGCGTCCGCAGCGTGGCCGCGGCGTCCGCGGTCAGCCCGGTGCCGGCGGTGACGCGAACGTCGAGGCTCGACGATCCCGCCGATGCCTGCGCAGCCGAGCGCGACTCGGCGTCGAGCCCGCTGACGGTGACCGCGACACCGAGGATGACGGCGATGCCGAGCGCTACCGCGCAGAGATTGAGCAGCGAGGGGAGCGGCCGGCCCCGGATGGCGCGCACGGCGAGCGCCCAGGTCAGGCTCACAGGTCGACCTTGTCGAGCCGCTCCACGAGCAGGCCGATGACGGCGCCCTCGTCGGCGCCGGCGCTGTGGTCGAGACGCACCTCATCGACGATCTCACCGTCGCGCATCAGCAGGACGCGATCGGCGTGGGAGGCAACGCGCGCGTCGTGGGTGACCAGGATCGTGGTCTGCTGCTCGCTGCGGCAGAGGCGGGCGAGCAGGGCCATGACCTCGTGGCCACTGGTCCAGTCGAGGTTGCCGGTTGGCTCGTCGGCGAGCAGAAGCGCGGGCGCGGCCGCCAGGGCTCGGGCGATCGCCACGCGCTGCTGCTCGCCGCCGGAGATCTCCTCGGGGCCGTGTCCCTGCAAGCCGTGCAGGTTGAGCTCCTTCATCAACACCGAGACGCGATCGCCGATGGCGCGGCGGCTGACCCGGGCTTCGCGATATCGGCGCGGGCCCTCGTTGCGCAGCCGCAGCGGCAGGGCGACGTTCTCGGCGGCGGTGAGGTTGGGGAGCAGGTTGAAGAATTGGAAGACGAAGCCGATGCGGTCGCGGCGGAATGCCGAGAGAGCGGCATCATCGAGGTCGTACAACGAGCAGCCGTCGACGGCGACGGTGCCGCTGTCCGGCGGCTCGAGGCCGCCGAGGATGTGCAGCAGCGTGCTCTTGCCGCAGCCGCTGGGCCCCATCAGCGCGACGAAGTCGCCGCGCTCGACCTCGAGCGAGACGCCTCGGAGGACGTCGCGTGGCGGGCGGCTGATGCGATAGGACTTGACAAGGTTGCTGGCGACGATCACCGCGGTTGCTGCGGGCGCTGGCACGGGCGTGGTCATGGTTGTCATCTGGAGTCCTCGGCTCTGTGGTTGGGCGACGGAGCGGATGGGGTGCACCACCCGCACGGGTGGACGACGTCAGCTGATGAGGTAGCTCTCCAGCACCGCCTCGATGGAGTCGAAGAGCAGTCCGCCGTTGGTGTCTGGGAGGGGGGGCACGGTCAGCGATGGCAGCGGCGGCGGCGTTGGCGTCGGGGCAGGGGTCGGGGTGGCGGCCGGCACCGCGGGTGGCGGCACGACGACAGTCGTCGTCGCGGGCGGCTGCACAGGTGCCGCTGGGCCGGGGACGTTGCGGGGCGGGCTCGGCGGGGCGGGCGGCTTCGGTGGTGGCGGGGGAGGTGGTGGCGGCGGCGGCGAGCCGAGCTGGGCGAACTCCTCGGAGAACATCCACACCCCGGCGTAGCTGCCGCAGCTGCATGTCCAGACGCGTGAGCCCGAGGTGGCGGAGCCGACCCCGAGCGAGGTGAAGTTGCCGTTGAGGATGTTGGCGCGGTGGTCGGGGCTGTTCATGAACGCGGAGTTGATCGCAGCCACGCCGCCACCGTTCCAGCCGATGTTCTCGCCCGCGGATCGGTAGTTGATGCCGAAGGCGTGCATCATCGAGAACACCAGCTGACCGCAGCCGAGGATCGGATGCGCAAAGTAGTTGCGGTTGATCATGTCCACGGAGCGACCGAGGACTGTGAGGCCGGGGCAGCCGCCATAACGCCCGCCTTCGCCGACGGCGCTGAGCGTGCCGTTCCAGCTCAGCGCGCGCACTCCGTTGCTGGCCCGATCCTGGTTGGTGTAGCTGAAGAGAGCAGAGTCGGCGCCCCCATCGGCGCGCACCGGGGTCGCGGTGCCCACCGCGTGCAGCGCCGCGATGACCACGCCCGCGAGAACCGCGGTGTAGGTGCTGGTGATGGCAACGCGGCGCCACGTCCGGGGCTCGGGTGCCGGCTGGTCATCCCCAGCGCGGACGGCAGCCGCGGAGGCGGCGAGCGCGTCCCATCGGTCGGTCTCACAGACAGCAGGGGTTCCCTTCATAAGCATCACGAATACCGCACCCCTGCGGGCGTGTGGTGGCCCGGTAACGATTCGTAACCGTGATGTCTGAGATCCGTCGACCGGGGCGGTCGGCCTGTTGCCGGGAGGGCTCGTGATGTGGTGGGTGTGCGCTTCGGCTTGACAGGATCGTTGCAAGGTCCGCGCGGTCGTGCGAGCAGCGAGAACTAGCCTGTGTCAGGAGGTCATTTGTCAGAAGGAGACGCGCCGGATGTCGCTACTCGACCGGGTGCAACGCAAGGCAGAGGAAGGGTCGCCACCTCCGTCGAGCGACGACGCGACAACGGCAACGTCGGCCGTCGAACCCGATCGGGCCGCAGCCGCGCCAAGCCAGGAAGCGCCACCGACCTTTCAGACGCCTGACGTACCCACCCGCGAGGAGCTGTCTGCGCTGACCGGGTGGCAGGTGCGGCACGCGCCGCCGTCGCAGCTTCCCACCGATGCGCCCGCTGCCGCCACGCCCGCCCCGGCGAACGCGTCCGGCGGTGCGCCCAGCCTCTCCGTCCAGCCCTTCGGCCAGGCGGCCAGGGCAGCGGTGCCGGCGCCCACCGCCGCCGAGAACGCCACCCACGCGCCCGCCAACGGCAATGCGCCCGTGCCCCTGCGCCCGCGCTCCGCGCCTCCGTTGATGATGCGCACGGGAGCGGGTTCGGGCGAGCCTTCTGACGCGCCGCGGCAGCAGTCGTCGCTGCTGAGCCGCACCGCGCTCGCGCGCGGCCCGCTCTCCAAGCCGGGATCGAACAACCTCTACTCGCAGCTGCGCAGCAAGGTGCACCAGCGCCTCGTCGAGGAGCTGGCCGGCAACGCCAACACCGCGCCACCGGAGCAGGTGCGCCAGCGCATCGGCGAGCTGGTCAACGAGATGGTGGCCGAACAGAACCTCTCGATGACCCGCCAGGACAAGCTCCGGGTGATCGAGACCGTCATCGACGATGTTCTCGGCCTGGGTCCGCTCGAGGGGCTGCTCCACGACCCAGAGATCACCGAGATCATGATCAACAAGCACAACCAGATCTACGTCGAGGTGCACGGCAAGCTGAGCCTCAGCCCGGTGACCTTCGAGAACAACGACCAGCTGATGCAGGTGATCGACCGCATCGTCAGCAGCATCGGCCGGCGCGTCGACGAGTCGTCGCCGATGGTGGATGCGCGTCTCAAGGACGGCTCGCGTGTCAACGTGATCATCCCCCCGCTGGCGCTGCGCGGGCCCACGCTCACCATCCGTAAGTTCGCCAAGGAAGCGTTCACCGTCCAGGACCTGGTGGACTTCGGGACGATCACCGAGGACATGGTTCGCTTCCTGCGAGCGTGCGTCCGTGGACGGCTCAATGTCATCGTCAGCGGTGGCACCGGCTCAGGCAAGACCACGACCCTCAACCTGCTCTCCAGCTTCATCCCCGAGGACGAGCGCATCGTGACCATCGAGGACGCCGCCGAGCTCCAGCTCCGCCAGGAGCACGTGGTCACACTCGAGACCAGGCCGGCCAACATCGAGGGACGCGGCCGCGTGTCGATCCGCGAGCTTGTGATCAACTCCCTGCGCATGCGGCCGGACCGCATCGTCATCGGTGAGTGTCGCGGTGGCGAGGCGCTCGACATGCTCCAGGCGATGAACACCGGGCATGACGGCTCGCTGACCACCCTCCACGCCAACAACGCGAAGGAGTGCATCGGCAGGCTCGAGACACTGGTGCTCATGGCCGGGGCCGAGCTGCCATCTCGCGCCATTCGCGAGCAGATCGGCTCGGCGGTCAACATCATCGTGCAGCAGTCGCGCATGCGCGATGGCACCCGCAAGGTCGTCAGCATCACCGAGGTGATGGGCACCGACGGCGAGCACGTGCGCCTCCAGGAGATCTTCGCCTTCCGCCAGACCGGCCTCGACGAGGAGGGCAAGGTGATGGGTGGATTCGCGCCGACGGGGGTCCTCCCGCACTTCCTCGACCACCTCGAGGCCGAGGGCGAGGGTGTTCCGGTGGAGATCTTCCAGGGGCTGCAGGTCGTCAACGACAACTGATCAGCGCTGCGGGTCGCCTAATACTGGCGGGGTTTTGGCGGCCCACGCCGCTGCGTAGTTCTCCGCCGGGATGTCAGTGACGCCGCCAGCACGCCGAAGGGCACGGACAGGGCGCTGTCACTGAACGTGTGAATTCCGGGCCGCCGCCGGCGTTGTATAGGACAGATGATCGAGCCCCGCCACGCGCCTGACTCGTACGCGAGCACTCACCGTGCTGAGGGAGGCGTCGCCAGCCCGGGCGCGACCGAGTTCGCCGACGCCTATGCGGCGCGGGTGCACCGTTTTGAGACGCGGGCAGGTTGCGAACGCGGCGCAGCCTCCTGACCGACCGCTGGGTGAGGGAGCAGCACACGTCCGCGGGGGAGGGCTCGGTCGAGACCGACGCTCTGGATCTGCTGAGGGACGAACAGCTCCTTGACGCGGTGCGACGCCTGCCGGAGAGGGCGAGGACTGTGATCGCGCTTCGCTACGGCGCTCAGCTCGGCACCGGCGAGATCGCAGCGCAGTTGCGAACCACAGCACCCGCGGTCTCGATGGCCATTGGACGCGCCCTGTCACACCTACGACGCCAACTGGAGGGCATGCCGTGACCCACGTTCTCGAGGTCGACCCGTACGCCGGTGACCGCCTCGCGCAACGATTGCAACAGCTCGATATTCCACTCCCGGCCGACCTGGCCAGGGTCGGGGCGGGGATGAAGGGTCGGGCGCGGCCCGCTGCGCGGGCACGACGCCAGCGCCGTGGATGGCGGGTCGCCACGGCGGTGGGGGTGGCGGCGGCCGGTTCCGTATTGGCCGTCGGCGTGTTCCACGTCGGCGGCGCGTCAACGGTGACCCTGCACGTGCCGGGGTTCACCGTCGAGGTCGCTGCCTCGACACAGACGGCGCCTCACCTGACCAGTCAGCAGGCGACGGCGGTCGCGCTGGCCTTGATGGCGCAGCACCCTGTGACGATGACGGGAACGACACCGTTCACCGGGTTTGCCGTCACCGGCGCCACGTACGAGTCGGACGTCATCAAGGTGTGGGAGACGTGTGGAGCGCACTGGTTTCTCCCCCAGCCGATGAACCTGTGGGTCATCGACCTCGCTGCGCCTGCGCAACTCGGCTCCACTTATGTGCGGGGGAGTGTGCTGGTCGATGATCAGACCGGCCAGGCCAGGTACTCCGATTTTCTGACCGGCAAGGCGGGCCCGGCGGGATGTTGATGTCATGAGCCGCCGCTGCTCGTCGAGATCGCCCTTGACGAGCAGGTGTCGCAGCCCGCGGCCGCCGCCCGCGACGAGGAACCGGTTCTGTGCCGCTAGGATCATCTGCCACAAGGAGGACGCCGATGAGCCGTGACCCGTACGCCGATCTTCCCCAGGTGCCGTGGTTCGATGTGACAAGCAAGGACATCAGGGCCGGCGATGAGGTGCCGGTTGCCCACCGCAGCGGCATCTTCGGCGCCGGCGGCGAGGACCGTTCACCGGAGCTGTCGTGGGCGGGGTTTCCGGAGGGGACGCAGAGCTTCGCCGTGACCGTCTATGACCCGGACGCGCCGACCGCGAGCGGGTTCTGGCACTGGGCGGTCGTCGACATCCCCGCCTCCACCACGCACCTGCCGGCCGGTGCCGGAGAGGACTCGGGTGGTGACCTCCCCAGCCCCGCCTTCCAGCTTCGCAACGACGGCGGCTCGGCACGCTTCCTCGGCGCGGCGCCACCGCCCGGCCACCGCCGCCACAGCTATCAC
>DATBPD010000075.1:0-55680 GCA_036561525.1 Candidatus Dormiibacterota bacterium
GGGGTATGGCACCTCGTACTGGTTTGCCTTCAACGAGAACGGCGGCGCGGCTCGTCCGTCCCTTTCAGGCAACCACGAGGTGACCGTCGCCCAGGTGGAGCACCGTCCCCACCTCAGTCCGGAGCGTCGCGTCCGCCTGGAGCAGCTCGAGGAGCGTGGTTTCCTCTTCCTGCCCCATGGTCTGCCGCTCTTGGACCAGACCTCGGATGTGGAGTTCGGGTTCTCCTTTGAATGGGCAAATCCGCAGGTCCGTGATTTCGAGCTCGTCGCTTTCGACGGAGAAGGCCAGCAGGTGGGCCGCAGGAACGTGAGACTTCCCGCACAGGGATACCACTACGCCGATGAGGTCCTGGCGGCCCTCGAGCCGGCGCAACGACCCGAGCTGGTGCTGGTCAGCCCGGACTGGAAGAAGATGAAAGTGGACCCCAAGGAGGTCAACGCCTTCGGCAACCTGGCGGTTCGCAACAAGCAGACGGGTGACCGCGACATCACGGAATTCCAGAGCTGCTGGCGGAATCTCAATGCCACACTCGAGGGCTTCCCTCACTGGCTGCATCCTTCCAAAGGCGTCGTCGGACGCACCACGGTGGTGGGCCACGTGCGCCGCAGGCGCGGATTGCGAACCGGCCTCGTCATCGTCAATGGGGCGGGCAACCTGAACCATGCGGCGCGGGCGACGGTCAAGGTGCGCCTGCATTCCCCATCCGGACCATCCAAGACGGGTCAGGTCGAGCTGGCTCCCTTTACCAGGAAGCTGGTCTGGATGGACGAGCTGTTCGACGACCTGGCTGCGTTCCTCGGGGAGGACGGTTTCGGAACCTGTCTGGTGACGTGCGCTGATGCCGATGTCAACTGTCAGATTCTCACGTGTGCCGCCACTGGGGGCGTGTCGCTGCAGCACCTGTGGGGATACTGAGGCTGGGGAGCTCGCTCTCGCGCGTGCCGATGCAGATCGCCAGTCGCCGGCTGGCCCGCTCGTTCGTTCAATCCCGACGGAGGAGTCTTCAGCACACGCGTCCGCTCGAGCCCAGCGGCATGATGGCCACCGCACTTGCCGGTGCGCCGCTCACCGCGCTTGACGTGGGCGCCGCCGGAGGCATCTCCGAGCACTGGCGCCCGTATCTGACGTACATGGAGATCGATTGCTTCGAACCTGACCGGTCGGAGTGCGAAGCTCTGCGGCGCGCCTCGCCCACCAACGTGCACTGGTTTCCCGTGGCCCTGGCCGGGAGCTCCGGCCGTCGCCGCTTCTATGTCTTGAACCGCGCCACGGGGTCGTCGCTCTTTCCGCCGAACGATTCGGTGATCCTCGAGTACAGTGGCCTGTCCTATGCCGGGATCCGGCGTGTCATCGAGATCGACTGTCTGTCACTCAGCGACTTCCTTGTCGAGCAGCAGCGTCCGATGCCGGTCCTCATGAAGTTGGACACGCAGGGGACGGAGTTGGAGATCTTGTCGTCCCTCACCCAACCGCAGCTCGACCAGCTTCTCTGCGTCGAGGTGGAAGTGGAGTTTTTGCAGCTCTACAAGAACCAACCGACCTTCGGAGACGTCCACTCATTCATGCAGGAGAAGGGTTTCCGCCTCCTCGACCTTCGCACGCACCGGTCGTATCGAAATGCCGAGGATCGGACCAATCACTTTCTGCGCAAGTACCTCGACACCGCTTCCGGGAGCTCCGCCCTCAGCGCCGAGCTGGTGGCCGGCGACGCGCTCTACCTCCGTGAACCCACCCTGCAAACGTCAGGCCTGTCCAGGGGGCTGCTCATCAAGTACCTGTGCATCTTGCGGATGTACCGCTTCTACGACCTGGCATTCTGGCTTGTCGAGCAGGCCGCGCACCTCGACGTGATCACCGGAGCCGAGCGAGCCATGCTCGCGCGCGAAGTCGCCGCCGGTGCCCCCAGGCCGAAGCGCTGGCAGCGTGCCGGGGTGGCCGGCGACGTGGCTCGCAGGATCCGCTGGGCGCTCGCACTCGACGACCACGAGGTCTTCTGGACGCGCCGTAGCTGGCCGGACCAGTAAGCCCCACCTGCATCGGGACACGCATCAGTCAGGGCTGGCGTCGCCACCTCGCAAGCTCGTCATCGCCATCGCCCGCCCCTGCTGTGCACGTTTGCGGCGCATCCCGACCCGGTCCTGCTGGCCCGCGACGTGTGCGATCGGGATGGCGGCTCTCCACACAGCCTCAGCCGCCACCGACCGCACCAGGAGGCCGACCGCATAGTGCCGACGGCGCGCGTCAAGCGCACCACGTTCGGACGTGACCGGCCACGCGGATGCCACCGCGGCGAGTCGAGCCGCCACCCGCTGCGTGGCGTGGCCATTCACCGGGCCGAGTGCCTGCTCGTACCAGCGCGCACAGCCGGTTGGGGGCATCAACGAGCCCGTCAGCAGCACGGCCAGCTGTTCGGGGGCGGTGGCGTGCAAAACGCATTCGGCCGGCGCCTCATGAAAGGGGATCAGGCCGCTGCGCAGCCGCCGGTACGGTTCGCCCCAGGCCGCCACGATGGTCGGCCTGGCCGCGGCCACGGACTCGTAGAGGGCGGTCGTCTGAAACCCGACCACGACATCAGCCCCGAGGATGAGTTGGCGCGTGTCCGCCTGAGGCGGTGCCAGGGAGATTCCTCGTCGCCACAGAGCTCCAGCGCTGGTCGCGAGGTGCGCCTCCTCAGCGCGGTGATTCTGCTGGGGGTGGCATTTGACGATGACCTCCGTGGCTCCGCTGCGGACTGAATCGAGGAGCACCGCCTCGGTGGCATTCCGCAGTCCCTCCCAGGTCTGTGCCCCGGGGTGCCGGAACTCGGCAGGAACGTACGCCTCGAGGTCGTAAGAGAGGAAGAGAACACGTCGTCGCGGTGATGACGGGTGCGGCCTGCCCTCCGCGTACACGTCGAATCGCGGCTGGCCGGTGACCTCGATCAGCGCGGGATCCGCGCCGGCACGCAGCCAGAATTCACGTTGCCTCTCGCTGCACACCGTCATGAAATCAGCACAGAAGGGCGCCTCGTCGCGCGTCAGCCGGCTGTGCGCCTCCATGGTGTCCGCAGAGATGGTGGTCTCCTTTTGCACCACAACGAGCGGGATACCGAGTGCGTGCACCGCGGCGGGCAGGCTGCGCACGTAGAAGAAGGTGTCCGACGGAAGCACGAGAATGTCGAAGGCACGCTCGAGGTACAGCTTGCGCACCTCGCGCTCCAGCCACGCCGCATAGCGACGGCGTCGGCGCTCGAGCTCGGGGCGGTTGTACCCGGGCAGGCCATCGGACACCGCCTCAGTCATGATGCGCATCGCTGGATTGCGCAAGCGCTGATAGGGAAATCGGCGAACGTCCAGCAGCGGATGTGCGGCCAGGGCGCGCAGGTCCTGGTCGAAGAAATGATCGAGGGCGAGGATCCGAGTGCGTCCCATCAGCTCTCCCCTCGCGCGGGAAGAAGGAAACCGAGCAGCGAGCCACGCTCCGCCGACGTCATGGCGAAGCGGATCACGCAGCCGGCGTACACCACACTGGCCGGCACGCAGCAGGCGGCCACGGCGAGCAGTCCTGCCGGCTGCGTCAGCTGGGCGGTGGCAGCAACGATCGCCGCGAAGACAAGCGCACAGGGCAGGATCGGAGCCACCCCCTCGCGGAAGAATTGCGGCAGGCCCATCCCGAGGTCGGCGAGGACGAGGCGGATGTACAGCGGGGCGGTGATGCCGAAACCGACCAACGTTCCGATGATGACCCCGACGATGCCCAGGATCGGCGCCAGCGCTACCGAGATCAGCAGGTTGACCGCGACCGCCACCGAGACATACGTGGCAACCTGACGCACGCGACCGAGCCCGACCAGCATCGTCTGGGGGATGGTCGCGGTGCACACGACCAATTGGTAGGTGAGGAACAGCTGGGTCGGTCCGGCGAACCCGGAGTACGCAGCCCCAACCCAGCCGATGATCAGTGGGCGTGCCAGGATCATCGCCCCGATGGTGACAGGCAGCGACAGAGCCAGCGTGTAGCGTGTGCCTCGCACGAGCAGGGCTTGGAGCCGGATCGTCGACTCCATCGCTCGCAGGTTGGCGGCCGCGGGGACCACGGCGGACGCGGTCAGCGAGAGCGGATACGCCGCAGCGTTCTGGATCCGTGCGGCGACGTCGTAGCCCGTGAGCACCGACGTGCCCACGAACGCGGCCAGGATGACCTTGTCCATCTGCGCCCAGATCACGCCGTTGACGCGTGCCACGAAGACCCAGGCGCTGAACCGTGCCAGCGGGCGGAGGGCCGCTGCACGCACCAGCCGCGGTGAGAGGCGCAGCTCCGGACAGAGAAGCTTGGCGACCAGCGCATAGCCAGCCGCGGCGAACGCGCTGCTGCCCACCGTCACCGCGGCGAACGCCACCAAGCCGTGGCCGGTGGCCAGCACGATCACGACCATCGCGGTGTACAGCAGCTGCCGGGTCAGGGCTACCACCTTGATCCAGCCGTAGCGCTGCAGACCCTCGAGCAGGCCGACGAATGCGAGGCCGGGAAGGCTGAAGATCGCTTCGGCAGCAAGCAGGATGAAGAGCAGGCGCAGGTCGTTGTGGAGCGCCGCCGGGACGTGGAACAGATGCTCGGCGCCGATCGACAGCGCCAGCAGGATCGCCACCGCGATCAGCGCAGTGCCGCCCAGCACCGCCAACGCCGAGCTGACAACCTCGCCGATCCGCCCACGTTCGCCACGGCCATCGGCGTCGGCGACGAACCGGACCACACCCGCCTGCAGGCCGAGGTCGGAGATGCTCAGGTAGCCGGCCGAGACCGAGAACGAGAGGGCCAGCACCCAGACGCCGTAGGAGTCGGCGCCGAGGTGGCGGATCGCGTACGCAACCACGAAGAAGTTGAGCAGCAGGGAAAGCACCCCGACCACGCCGGTGACCACGGTGTTGCGAAAGACGCGCCGGCCGTGGGCGACCTCGGGCTCGGCCGGATCGGTCATGCGCGGCGGAACACCTCCGCCGGTGGTCGCCCGCGCAGGCGGCTGGTCACCTCACCGTGGCGCACCGCCTGTCCCACCGCCGCGAGCGCACCGTCGAACGCGGTCAGGGTCGCCTCGACGGCAGCGTCGTCGTGGGCCAGCGAGATGAAGTTGGCGTTGCCCATCAGCACGCCCCGGTCCAGGCACTCCTGCCAGAGCAGGCCCTTGAGCCCGTTGGCGTCGGCTCCGCCGGCTGGATCGAAGGCGATCACCCGGCGCGGCGCCAGGCCTTTCAT
Source organism: Candidatus Dormiibacterota bacterium (assembly GCA_036561525.1). Lineage (GTDB taxonomy): Bacteria > Chloroflexota > Dormibacteria > Aeolococcales > Aeolococcaceae > Aeolococcus. Next base: position 5,234 of record DATBPD010000075.1, read on the forward strand.
CCGCGCCGGCACCTCGTGCTCGGAGGCGAGTGCGTTGAAGCCCTCCATGACGCGCGCGCCCTGGCGCCAGAGATGCTCGATCACGCCACCGCCGCGGATGCGGCGCAGCGTGGCCAGCGACGCCGCCAGCGAGACAGTGTCGCCCCCGAATGTGCTCGAGATGAACACAGTGGATGCGATCTGCTCCATCAGCGCGGTCTTGCCGGCAACCGCGGCCAGCGGGTACCCGTTGGCCATCGCCTTGCCGAATGTGGCCAGGTCGGGCACCACGCCGAAATACTCCTGCGCGCCGCCGGGGGCAAGCCGGAACCCGGTGATCACCTCGTCGAAGATGAGCACGGCGCCCTGCTCGTCGACCAGCGCGCGCACGCCTTCGAGAAAGCCCGGTGTCGGTGCCTCCACCCCGACGGGTTCCATGATCACAGCGGCAACCTCACCCGGGTGCGCGCTGAAAATGGCGCGCAGGGAGTCGAGGTCGTTGTACGCCCACTGATGGGTGAGCTGGCTGACCGCCCTCGGCACCCCCGCGCTGCGCGTGGTGTGGCCGATGCACCAGTCATGCCAGCCGTGGTAGCCGCACATGGCGACGTGGTCGCGACCGGTCGCGGCGCGGGCGAGGCGGACCGCCGCGGTGGTGGCCTCGGAACCGGTCTTGAGAAAGCGGACCATCTCAGCGCCCGGCACCATCTCCACAAGCGCCTCGGCGACCTCCACCTCGAGCCGATGCCCCAGCGAGAAACATGTCCCGTCCGACACCCGCTCCGCGGCCGCCGCGTCCACCTCGGGGTCGCCATAGCCGAGAACCATCGGGCCCAGGGCGCAGGGATAGTCGATGTAGACGTTGCCGTCGAGGTCGGTGACGCGGCAGCCGTCGCCGCTCTCGAGGAACACGGGGTAAACACCCTCGACGTGCTGGTCGGGCGCCTTGCTGTAGGTCTGGGTGATGCCCGGAAGAACGCGCTGCGCGCGCCCGAGCAGGTCAGTGTCGGTGCGAGTCGTGGATGTCGTCACTGGGTGGCCTCCTGGCGTCGCGCGGCCTCGCGCTGGGCACGATACCGCTCATCTCGTTGGGGCAGATTGCTCTGGTCGCGGAGCGACTCGTCGGCTGACTCGAAGTACGCCACCACCGCGTCGAGGTCCGGGGGCGGCTCGGCGGGAAGGTCCGTGAGGATCCTGGCGACACGGGTCAGGTCAGCGGCGACATCCACGGTCAGGCGAATCGGCGACAGATCACGGTCGTTGACAACGTTGGTGGTGTGGTATTCCTCCGGGCGCTCGCGAATGCGCGCGGTGACATGCTCGCGTTCGCGGGCTGAGACCGCCTCGACATCGAGCCGCGCCAGGCAAGCCGCGGTCACGGCCTCGATGTCGTAGCCCTCCGGGTAGGTCGGTGGCTTGACGTTGCTCGCGTACTCGGCGTCGACCTCGGCACGCGCGCAGACCACCGTGTCAAGGATGGTCGGGTCGATCAACGGGCAGTCGGCGGTGACGCGCACGATCACGTCCGCGGAATGATCGCGAGCCGCCATCACGAACCTGGTGAGCACGTCGTCGACCGGGCCGCGGCTCACCTTGACGCCGAGCCCGGCGGCAACCTCCGCCACGGCGTCATCGGCAGGGTCGGTGGTGGTCGCCACAACCACCGTGTCCACAGTGACGGCGCGGGACACCCTGGCGATGACGTGCTCGAGCAGTGGGCGCCCGCAGAGGTCGGCCAGGACCTTGCCGGGAAGGCGCGTCGAGCCCATCCGCGCCTGGATCACCGCGACGGTGTTGCGCCTGAAGGTGCCGTGCAGGGCGGCCATGGCCACCTCGACCGAGGCGGAGGCCCGCTCCACGTCGTTCCAGGGCGGAGTCCCATGCGTCCCAACCGTCGCGACCACGCGCCGCATCTCCGCCATGTATTGCGCGTTGGGGTCAGAGTCGACAGAGACGGCGAGCTGCTCGGGAGTGGCCCCAGCCCGCCGGGTGAGCTCGACGACGCCGCGCGGGACGTCCCAGGTGATCTGCCCGTCGCTGCCGATCACCGTGCAGCTGCGCGAATATCGGCGGCGCAGGTAGTCGAGGTGGATCGACGACTGGGCGCCATCGCGATGCCTGATGGAGATGTCAGCGACGTCCTCGACGTCGACCTCCAGGGTTCCGGTCGAGGTGCAGCGCCCAAAGACATCGTCGACCGGCCCGAGAAGCTCGAGCGTGTAGTCGATCTCGTGGATGGCGTCGAGGACGATCCCTCCACCGAGCGCGCGCTGAGCGCTGTACTGGGTGCGGTAGTCACTCCGCGGCCGCCAGCTGGGCAACCACCAGCCGTAGTCCGCGAGCAGCGCCACCGGCCTGCCCACCATCGCGAGGTGCGCCGACAGCGCCGCAAATCCCTCGGAGAAACGCAGGCTGCAGCCAACCATGATGTTCTGACCGGCGTGGCTGGCCGCCAGCGCGCGGGCCCGGGCGAGCCCCTCGCGTGAGGCCGCCAGCGGCTTCTCGACGAAGACGTCAGACCCGCGCTCCAGCGCCCACTGCAGGTCGCGGATGTGCTCCGACGTCGGCGTGGCCACAACCACGAGGTCGCAGCCCGGCGCCGCCTGGCGGCCGACCGCCCGTGCTCCACAACGCGTCTCGAGCGCCGCTGCGGCAGCCGCGTCGATGTCGGACACGAACACCTCGGCGCCGAGGCTGGTCAGGTTGGCCGTGTGCCGGCTGCCGATGGATCCGCAACCGAGGACCAGAGCGCGCATCAGGCCACCGGGGCGCGGACCAGGCGGCGCACCTCGTCGGCAACGCGGCAAGCCCCGTGACCATCGACGAGCTTGCGGCCGGCATCGGCCATCCGGCTGCGCCGGCTGGGGTCGTCAAGCAGGCTGAGGCATTCGCGCGCGAGGTCATCGGGCTCGGCCGCCACCGCGCACCCCGCGGCGACCAGGGCAGCGGCTGGGCCCACCTGGTTCGGCACCGCGGCGGTGATCACCGCCGGCACGCCGACGCAGGCGGCCTGCAACGCGGTGGTCCCGGCGGTGCCGGCGAAGATGGTGGCGCGAGCCAGCAGGTCGGCGAGGCTCGACGGGGCCACGAGGACTTCCAGGCGCGGGTCGTCGGGCAGCTCGGCGTCCACCGCCTGGGGCCCGAGGACAGCGAGCACCTCCACCGTGGCATCGTGGGCCAGCACGTCGACGACGAACCGGGCGGTGATGTCGAGAAGGTTGGTCGCCCCGCTGGACACCAGGGCGGTTCGCGGCGGCTGTCCTCGGGCCAGTACCGAGGTGCGAGCGGCGACGAAGCCCGAGCTGAGCAGCGCGTAGTCGGCGCCGCCAAGGAATGCGCCAGCCCCCTCCGGGTGTAGCAGCTCGCCGCCGGCCGAAGGGTTCACCGCCAGGTCGCTGTCGGTCGGAAGGCCGAGGTCGTCGACGACAACCAGCCGCGCATGGGCGCGCAGCCCCCGCTGCACCTCCTCGCTGAACACATAGCCGTCGAGAACGACGACGTCGGCGGGCAGAGAGTCGACCGCGGCCGCGGCGCGTTCAGCGGCATCGCCGGGCAGGGCGATCGCGTGGTGGCCGCGGTCGCTGACCCGCCGGGCGAGCATGGCCTCACCCTCTGGCACGATCACCGATGCCGAAAAGGCCCCGCGAAGCGCATCGGCCAGCGCCAGCAGGCGCTCGAGGTGGCCGAGACCGACGGTGCCCCCGCAATCGGGGATCAGCACCACTGTCGCCGTCACCGGGCCATCGCTCGCGTTCCCGCCCACGACTGGATGCGGGTCAGCGCCGCCACCACATCGTCCTGGTCGGCCTCGGTCATCGCCGCGAAGAGGGGGAGCGTCACCAGCCGCCGGCACAGGTCCTCCGCGCGGGGCGCCATCCCCGGCCGGCCACCGCGGGCGCGGTACAGCGAGAGCAGATGCACGGCCGGGTAGTGAAGGGTGGCCTCGATTGCTTCGGCGCGGAGCGCATCGATGACAGTGTCGCGGTCACAGCCGAACCGTTGCTCATCGATCTCGATGGCGTACAGGTGCCAGGCGCTGCGGCGCCCCGGGGGGCGCGGGGGCAGACCGACGCCGGGGATGTCACCCACGAGGGCGTCGTAGCGGTCGGCCAGCGCCTGTCGACGCCTGACGACGTCGTCGAGGCGGTGCAGCTGGGCGGTTCCGAGCGCGGCCTGGAACGACGTGATCCGGGAGTTGCTGCCGAGCATGGTGACGTCGTAGCGCCACCTCGCCCCGGTGCGTTCCTCAGCAGCGCTGGTCATGCCGTGGTTGCGCAGCCGCCGGATCCGCTCGGCGAGCCCGGGGTCGCTGGTCAGACATGCGCCCCCCTCTCCCGTGGTGATGTGCTTGACGGGATGGAAGCTCAGCGTGCTGATGTCGCCCAGAGACCCCGCGGGGCGATCGCCGAATGAGCCGCCCAGGGAGTGGGCGCCGTCGACCACGATGCGCACCGACGCCGGCAGCACGGAGCGGAGCGCGTCGACGTCGGCGGGAAGGCCGGAGTAGTCGACGGTGATCACCGCGCGGGTGCGCGGGCCCAGGTGGGCGGCCACAGCCGCGGGGTCGAGGCAGCGATCGTCGCCGATGTCAGCGAACACCGGCGTGGCACCGACCCGCACCGCGGCGTTGGCAGTGGCCACGAATGTCAGCGGGGTGGTGATCACCTCGTCCCCTGGACTGACCTCGAGGGCCGCGATCGCCAGGTCGAGCGCGGCGCTTCCGTTCGCCACCGCGACGGCGTCGTCGGTGCCGCAGCGGGCCCGCAGCGCCGCCTCGAAGGCCGCGACGTCGGCGCCGCCGGTGAGCGTCCCACTGCGCAGCGACCTGACCACCTCAGCGATGTCGGACTCCTCGAGGTGGTGGCGTCCGTAGGGCAGCGGCCGGGACCGCAGCGGTGTGCCACCGGCCACCGCCGGCAGTCCGGCCACGGTCATCCGACCTCGGCGACCGCCGGCTCCGCGGTGCCGGACGTCTGCGCGAGCAGGCCACGCAGCGCGGTGACGTCGAGCCACTCGGTGTTGCGGTCACTGGTGTACAGGAAGTCCTCCGCCACCGGGGTGGCGCCGGGGATGCCGCGGCCGCCCCAGAACGGGTGCTCGGGCTCGACGACGTAGCAGGTGGCGGCGTCCAGCGTGTGTCTGGCCTCCTCAGGCGTGAGCAACGCCTCATGGAGCTTCTCGCCGGGACGGATGCCGGTGTAGCGGATGCGGGCCGCAGGCGCGATGGCCTCGGCCAGGTCGAGCACACGCATGCTGGGGATCTTGGGGATGAACAGCTCCCCACCCTGCATCCTGCTGATCGAGTCGGCGACGAATTGCACCGCCTGGTCAAGCGTGATCCAGAACCGGGTCATGCGCTCGTCAGTGACGGTCAGCTCACCCGACGCTGCCTGGTCGGTGAACAGTGGGACCACGCTGCCGCGCGAGCCCACGACGTTGCCGTACCGGACGCACGAGAGCCGCGTCTGGTGGGTGCCGGCGTACACATTGGACTGGACGAACAGCCTTTCTGCGCACAGCTTGGTGGCGCCGTAGAGGTTGGCCGGGCTCACCGCCTTGTCGGTGCTCAGGGCCATGGCGCGACGGACGCCGGCATCGATGCACACCTCGGCGACGTTCTGCGCACCGAGGATGTTGGTGCGCACCGCCTCGAACGGGTTGTACTCGCACGCCGGGACCTGCTTCAGGGCGGCGGCGTGGATGACGATGTCGACCCCGTCGACCGCGCGGCGGAGCCGGTCGCGGTCGCGCACGTCACCGAGCAGGAAGCGCAGACGGGGATCCTCGATCTTGCGGGCCATCTCGGACTGCTTGAGCTCGTCGCGGCTGAACACACGAATCGCCGCCGGGTTCCACCGCGCCAAGGCGGTCGCCGTGAAGTGCTGGCCGAACGAACCCGTGCCGCCGGTGAGCAGGATGGTCTGCCCCTCGAAAACGTTCACTGTCGATCCTCGCTGACTGCTCGCAACGGGCGGCCCGCGTGGCGACGAGCGCCGGCAGCTGCCCACCTCCCCGGGGTCGTTGCAACCGCGGCGGCGGTCCAATGGTACAGCCCTCCCACGGTGGCGACCGCGAGGACCAGCAGGCGCTCCTCGCCCGCGCTCAGTTCTCGTCGGGCCAATTGACCTCGACGCGGGTGGTGCACTTGGTCAGCTCCTGCGACGCCTTGGTGTACCGAACCAGCGTCGGGAAGTCACCACGGAGCTTGAGCTGGCCGAGCATTATCCCCTTGGTCGCGTCCAGCTCGTTCTTGGCCACCTTCTTCCAGCGCGAGTACGAGCCGGTGATCACGTATTTGGCGGCCTCGGCGTCAGCCCGGGAGCAGATCTTCACCTCACGGGCCTCGCCGTGCCAGAGGTCGAGAAAGATCCCCATGTCGTCGGGCACGTTCTTGTCGGGTTCGGCGAGCACCACCAGGCCGACGCTGCCCTCCCAGTTGGCGGCGGCCTGCTTGTACACGGGTGAATTGTTGATCTCGGCCTTGAAGGCTTGGGCCCACTCCGGGCTGTATGCGTCATATGCCACTCGGTGTCTCCTCCACAGTCGCTGAGCGGTGGCTGGATTGGTCGCTGAGCGGTGGCTGATTATGGTCCAGGCGCACCCGAGCCGGCCGCGGGCCGCCCGCGCCAACGCTAGGGGGTCGAGGTGGCCCCGAGCGAGGGAGGCGGCGCCAGGCCGAGGTCGCGTCGCTCGGCGGCGACGGCCGCGGCCAGGAGCTTGTCGTCGGATTCGATGGCGGTGAAGTCGGTGGCGTCCGCCTGCGGATTGGCGGAGTTGGCGAAGGACACCTCCTCGGCCACGACCCGCCTGTCGATGGCGATGAGCGCGGTGGCGTCGGCGCTGGCGTCGGCTGGGAACGTGATCATCAGCAGCGCGTCCGCAAAGGCCTGCTCCGCGGCGGCGAGCCCACTCGAGCACGCCTTCAACGAGGCGTTGTCGGACTTCGTACAGGGGCCGGCCCGGAGCATCGCCTTGGCCGCGTTCGCCTTGGCCGCGGCCGTGCTGTAGGCCTGGGCCGCCGCTGCGCGCACAGCGGGGTCCACAGTCGGGGACGGCGTCACGGAGGTCGTCGACCCGCATCCGCAGAGGAGCAGCAGAGGTATGAGGAGCGTTCTCACCGCGGGACAGCACCCAATGCGCGCACCATCTCGAGTTCCAGGCGGGCCGGCTCCTCGGGATGCATCGCCTGGACCCTGCCCGTCTTGACGAAGCCGTAGCTGCGCCACTCGGCGGAGGTGGCGCGGTGCACGGATGGGCCTGTCACCGTGCCATGGTCGCGCACACGTCCATGGCCCGGCTGTCGTACCTTCGTCACCCTGCGCTACCGTTCCGGCCGTGAACATCCAGGAACCCGCCGTCTCGCTGCGCGCGGTGGCGCACGCTGACGTTGCTGAGATGACCGAGATGATGGTCCGCAACCGCGCCGACGTCGAGCGCGTCGGGCCCGCCAACGCCGACGGGTTCTTCACCGAGGCGGGGATGAGCAGGCGCATCGATGAGGTCCTCGATGAATCCGCGCGCGGCCTGCGCCACCAATGGATCATCCGCGTCGACGGCGTCCTGGCCGGCGACATCGGGCTCAGCCACATCCAGCGGGGGCCACTCCAGAATGCCAACCTCGGCTACATGGTCGATGTCGCTTTCCGCGGCCGCGGGGTGGCGACGGCCGCCGTTCGGCTCGCCACCGAGCTCGCGTTCGGCGAGGTGGGGTTGCATCGCCTCGAGGCGGGCGTCATGCCCAGCAACGTCGGGTCCCAGCGCGTCCTCGAAAAGGCCGGCTTCACCAGGGTCGGGATCACGCGCAGCCTGCTGTTCATCGCCGGGCGCTGGGAGGACCACATCCTCTACGAGCTCGTCGGCCCCGACACCGCGCCGGACATGATGTCCGCGTCCGAGCCAGCCGCCGCCTCGCCCGGTGAGGGCACGTCGGGCTGAAGTTGCAGCGTCCGCAACCGCGGCACGGGTGACGGCAGCAGCCAGATGACGCCCGCCAAGGCGGCGGTGGTCGCGATCCACATGGTGGTGCGCAGGCCGAGCGTGCTGCCAAGCGCGCCACCGAGCAGCGCGCCGACGGGACGCAGACCGTAGTTGATGGTGCTGTACGCGCCGGACACACGCGCGCGCAGCGGGGCCGGGATCGACGCCACCAGGATGGCCCCGATGGTGATGTCCAACATCACTACGCCCACGCCAGACCCGAACTCCGCGGCGAAGAGAAGGCCAAGGATGGCCGGCTTGCCGGCCCCGAACGCCAGCGGCAAGAGGATCGCCGGAGCGGGAAACAGGACGCAGCTCAGCGTGAAGGTGCGTCCCACCCCGAGCCGGCGCGACACCCGCGAGGTGAGGGCCGCACCGATGACGGCGCCGACCGCGCCGGCGCCGAGGACGAGGCCGAGCTGGGCAGGGCTGACGCCCAGGTCGCGGGTCGCGTACAGCACGAAGATGGCTGCCGCAACAAAGCTGAAGATATTGATGGTTGCGGTGGCGCCGAGGAGGGCGCGCACCACCGGCGAGTGGGCGATGAAACGGGCCCCTTCGCTGAGATGTCCGCGCCCGCCCGCGGCGGTTGCCGGCTCCTCCGGATGGATCCGCCGAAGGAACAGCGCGGAGCCCAGGAACGACACCGCATCGATGAGGATCGCGCCGGGCGCGGTGAGCAGCTGGACCAGGATGCCACCAGCGCTCTGGCCGCCGACGAAGGACAGGGCGCGACTGCCGTGGATCAGCGAGTTGGCGTCAACGTAGTCATCCGGCCCGACGATCGATGCGAACACTGTGCTCTGCGCGACATTGAAGAGCACGCTCGCGCAGCCGACCGCGAACGCCACCGCATACAGCTGCGCAAAGGTGAGGGCGCCGAGGAAGTACGCGGTCGGGATGCTGGCCAGCAACAGCGCTCTCGCCACGTCAGCGCTGAGCATCACCCGGCGCCGGTGGCCCTTGCGGTCGACCCAGCCGCCGGCGACGATGGAGAAGAGCAGGCTCGGCGCCAACCCGGCCGCGGTCAGGTAACCGGTCTGGGCGGCGCCGGCGTGCAGCACCAGGATCGCAGTCAGCGGCAGCGCGAGGATGCTGACCTGGTCACCGAACAGGGAGATGGTCTGGCCCGTCCAGTAGCGGCGGAAGGTGCGCTCACGCAGCAGTGGCGGGACAAGGCGCGACGCGACCCGGGGCGAGCTCATCGCGCGTCTGTGGGCCGCCCTGGTGGCGGTGCCTCGGGAATCGCCACCCGGATGAAGGTGACCTGGCGGGCCCCCTCCGGTCGCAGCCCGGGCTCGTGCACGCGTGCGGCGTACGGAGCAAGCAGCGCGTCGAGCTCCTCGCCGAGGCGGAAGAGCTCCGCGGCGGTCAGGCAGAGGAACGTGTCGCCGATGCCTCCGGCGCGCTGCCAGTCAGCCGGCTCGGCGTGGCGGCGCTCGAGGTACTCGAGAGTGGCCGCGTGGTAGCGACCGGCGACCACCGCGCTGAGCTGGGTGGCGGCCGCCATCTGCTCGGGGTCGGAGGACACCGAGGGCCACGAGGTGGAACGGGCGGTGGCGCGCCAGGGCCGGCGCCGGCCGGGGCCGCCACCCGCCTCTTCGACGAGCCCGTACTTGGCCAGCTGGCGGAGGTGGAACGAGCACGACGCGGGGCTCTCGCCGATGCGCTCGCCCGCTTCGGTTGCGGTGAGCGGCCCTTCGCGCCGCAGCAGCCCGATCAGCGCCAGGCGTACCGGGTGAGCCAGCCCACGCAGGCTGCGGGGATCGGTGACCTCGACAGTGGCGGCGACGGTGGCGGCGACGCCGGAAGGGATCTCAACCATATGTCGAAACATAGCTTTCGAAAGATGTCTTGTCAAGCGCGCTCGACCGATCGGCGCCCGGCTGCGCCACCATTGCGGCGATGGGTGTCCGCGGCATCGACCACGTGCAGCTGGCCATGCCGGCCGGTGGCGAAGAGCGCGCCACCGAGTTCTATCAGGGCCTGCTCGGCATCCCCCGCGTGGCCAAGCCGGCCAACCTGGCCAGGCGCGGCGGTTGCTGGTTCGAGTCGCACACGACCCGGGTCCACCTCGGCGTCGACGAGGACTTCCGCCCGGCCCGCAAGGCGCACCCCGCGCTGCTTGTGGATGGGCTCGATGAACTGGTCGAGACCCTCACCAGATCCGGCGCGACACTGCACCGCGGCGAACCGCTCGAGGGGTACGAGCACCTCTACGTCGACGATCCTTTTGGCAACCGCATCGAGCTCCTCGAACCGGCTGCGCCAGCGTCGCCGACTATGAGCTGACGGGGGGCGCGGTCTCCAGGAGCTCCCTGAGACGATCGAGGCTGTCGAGCTCGGTTGCCATCTGGCGGCGGACCAGGCCGGTCAGGCCGGCAAGCAGGCCGCGTGGGCGCAGCGTCAGGGCCAGGCTGAGCCGGGTCGTGGACGGCGCAATCTCGGCGAGCGTGTAGTCGGCGCTTCCGAGCGTCGGCCCCGCGATCAGCTCGAACGCGTATCGGCGGGGCCGGTCATACGCGGTCACCCGGTAGTCCGCCTCCGCCACCCGGCCACTGAATCCGCGCAGCAGCTGGTGCCAGACGGACCCTTCGGTGCCGTTCCCGTCGACCAGCGCCACGTCGACGACGGGTCCACGCCAGCTGGCGTTGCGGGCGCCGTCGGCGATGTGGTCGAAGACGTCGCCGGCGGTGCGCCTGATGGTGACGCTGTACTTGCCCGAGAGCATGCCGCGGTCAGCCCGCCGATCCGGCGAGCCGGCCATCCTCCATCGTCGCCACTCGGTCGGCGAACTCCACGCCGACGCGGTCGTGGGTCGCCATCAGCACCGCGGTGCCCTGGGCCGCGACATCGCGAAGCAGCTTCATGATGCCGGCGGCCGTCTCACTGTCCAGCTGCGCGGTGGGCTCGTCAGCGATGACCAGGGTTGGTCGTTTGGCGAGGGCGCGGGCCACTGCCACGCGCTGCTGCTCGCCTCCCGACAGCTCCGATGCGGTGTGCTCGCGGCGGTTGCCGAGCCCGACCATGACCAGTGAGGCCTGGGCGCGCTCCTCGAGCTCGGGGCCGGCGACGCCGGCGAGACGCAGCGCAAGCGCGACATTCTCGGCGGCGGTGAGCAACGGGATCAGGCCGGAAGTCTGGAACACCCAGCCGACCGACCGCTGCAGGAAGCGGTCGCGCTCGCGGCCGCTCAGCGCCTCGACGGTGTGGCCGGCCACGCTGACAGTGCCGCTGTCCGGCCGGTCGAGCGCGCCGATGAGGCTGAGCAGGGTCGTCTTGCCGGCGCCCGAGCGCCCCAGGACCATGAGCAGCTCGCCCGCCACCACGGTGAGGTCGACGCTGTCGACCGCTCGCACGGACTGGCCGCCGGCGCTGAACTCGCGGACCAGCCCGCGGGCCACGACCACATCACTCACCGCCGCCTTCCTCCGAGCGCAGGATGGAGATGCGGTCGGCGTCGAGGTGCAGGCGGACCCGCCCGCTCAGGCCGAGCCGTTCCACGTAGGCGCGCGGCAGCTGGATCCGCCCGGCGCGGTCCATGATGGCGAGCTCGTCGTGGATGAGCTCACCCTCGCGCTCGACCCAGCGACGCTCGCTGCTGGTCCGCCCGTCCCGGATCATCACCACCCGGTCGACGTAGGTTTCGAGCTGGGGGTCGTGGGTCACGATCACGGCGGCCGTGCCCTGCTCGCGAAGGACGCCGATCAGGTCACCGAGCAGCTGGGCCGCCGAGGCGGTGTCGAGCTCGGCGGTGGGCTCGTCTGCGAGCAGCAGACGCGGCCGGTTGGCCAGCGCGATGGCCACGGCCAGCCGCTGGGTCTCATGGCCGGCCAGCTCACGCGGACGGCGCGAGAACCGGCCGCGCAGCCCAAGCTGGTCCAGCAGCTGCAGGGCCATCCGCGACCTGTACTTGGGCGGCCCGGTCAGCGTTGCGGCCTCGACGTTCTCCAGAGCGGTCAGGTAGGGCGCCACGTTGCCCATGGCGTGCTGGAGGACGTAGCCGACGCTCTCCCGGCGGTAGCGCTCGCGCTCGACGCTGGTGAGCCTGCTGAGGTCGAGGCCGTCGACGCGGACGACGCCTGCGGTGGGCTTCTCCAACCCGGCGAGGATGTTCATCAGGGTTGTCTTGCCGCTGCCGCTGCGCCCCGCGATGGCCACCATCTCCCCCCGCTCCACCACCAGGTCGAGGCCCTGGAGGGCGACCACCTCGAGCTTCTCGGCCCGGTAGATGTGAACCAAGCCTTCGCAGTCGACCATCGATGCGGTCATGACAGCGACCGCACCGCGGCCATCACGTCCACACGCGACCCGGCCCGGGCGACCAGGCTGCCGACGGCCAGGGCGAGCGCACCGGTGCCGACGACCACCAGCGCCAGGGTGAGCGGATCGAGGTGGAGCAGCGCCGGCGGGGTCAGGTCCTCGGGGAGCGTGCCGAGATGGAAGAGCGGGACCACCGCCCAGGCGAGCGCCAAACCGATCACGGCTCCGCCAACAAGGCCGCTGACCAGCACCACCGCCTGCTCCGCGACCATCGAGCCGCGGATGGCCCGCTCGGGGACACCGTTGGCGCGCATGATCGCAAACTGGGTGGAACGAGTCCGCGCAGCCGCCAGGAAATGCAGGGCGAAGCCGATGACCACCACGCCCAATGCCACCAGGAAGCCGATGTCGAGCTCGTCACGCAGGCCGACCCGCAGCGGATCGCTGAGCGCAGCGTTCTCGGCAGCCCGGCCGACGAACGTCTGACGAAGGTTCAGGTCCGCAGCCAACCGGGTGGTCACCGCGCCGGCGTCCCCCACGCTGCCGATCCACAGCTCGTTGGCCCACGGAATGGACGCGCCCGCCTGGCCGAGACGGCCGAGAAACGACGACATCGGTGCCACCATGAAGGATCCCCGTGCCGCGTAGTAGGTGGGGAACTGGTCGAACGACGCCACCGCGACAAGCTGCACGTCGACGGTGTTGATGTGCAGGGGAAACGCCTGACCCAAGCTCACGCCAAGGTCGGCCATCGTCTGGGTGCCGAGCAGCACAGGGATCGGCGCGCGCGAGGGAGCCGGCTCGACGATGACTGTCGTGTGGTCGAGGGGGACGTCGAGTGTGGGGCGGCCGTCTCTCGGGTGCAGGGAGCTGGGCGCAACGTCGGATTCCGCGGGGTTCGGCGCGAAGGCCTGCTGCCACCAGCCGTCGGCGACCGCGAAGCTCTCCATCACGGTGCCCGAGTCGGTGCGCAGGTTGGCGAGCGCGACGTCGCCCGTGGCGCGAACCCCGCTGAGCTCCAAATGCACCGCGCGGACGCGGACCGGATAGGCGAGCGGCCTCGTCGCGGCGCTCAGCGACGCCGTCATCTCCGACCAGCCGACGCTGCCGAGCGAGCCGAGGGTGAGTGACGCAGAGCGGCCGGCGGCGTCGCTGACCTCGAGCACGACCCGGCCGTCCAGCCCGGAGCTGTACACGGACAGCGAGAGGGCGCGCGGCGCCCCCGGGACAGGCAGCCCATCGGGGTCCTTCGCGGTCATCGCGGCGCCGAGCGATGGCAACGGTTGCGAGGCGAAGTCGCTGCGTGTGTAAGCGACATCCCAGAAGTCCTGCCCGGTGATGCCGAGCACGGTGGCGTCAGTGCCAGACCGGCCGGGGCGGCCGGCGCCACGAAACACCTGTGCCGATCGTGTGCCCCGCGGTAGGGACGCCGCCAACGCGGTGAGCTGCGGTGGCGACGCGGCCGCGGAGAAGGTGGCGCGGATGTCTGATCCGACAAGGTAGTCGGCGCGATCGACCGCGGCGGCGCGGTCGCTGGCAGCGTAGGTGCTGGCGAACACGCCGACAGCAACGGCGAGTGTCACCAGCAGGCACAGACGCGAGTACTGCGCTGGGTCACGCTCAACCTGCCAGCGGGCGAGGCGACCCGCCAGCGATCGCGTGTTCGTCGCAACCCGCGCCGTGACGCCGACCATTCGCAGCGACGCGAAGGCGAGCAGCCCGACGGCGAGCACCGGCAGCGCGAGCACGATCCCACTGGTCTGTCCGGCACCGCCGGCCGAATCGGCGCCGCCGAGGTGAACGAAGACGAGGATCGCAGCGCCGGCCACCCCGAGGCACACATCGGTCGCGCGCCGTCGCAGGCTTCGCTGGCGCGTCGAGGAACGGTCGGGGCGGCGCTGGGTCAGCTCGGGTGCGCTGAGCGCCGCCGCCATGGCGGCGAGGATGACGAGAAAGGCGCCGGAGGCAATCAGCGTCGGAGGCGCCGCATCCGCGATCGACTGCCACACCGAGCGGCTGACGCCCGCAGTCGCGCCCGCAACCGCCGCGGAGATCACGGCAGCAGCGAGGATGGCCAGCGGCACCGCGAGCGCGGCCAGCACCCCGAACTCCATCGTGGACAGGCCGAGGATCCGCCAGCGTGGCCAGCCCCGTGCCCTCCACATCGCCGCCTGCGCACTGTGCCCGTTGATGAACTGCAGCGCGGCGAATCCCATCGCCGCCAGCGCGACCACGAGCAGCCCGATGGACGTGACCGTCGTCGGCCCCGATGCGGCGTCCCGGCGATCCAGAAAGGCGCTGATGGCCGTGTCCAGGCCTGAGGTGAAGACGTCGTTGCTGGAGACGCCGAACTCGCCGCGAAGGCGGTTGACCCCGGCGACCACCTGTCCGGCGTTGCCGGCGTTGATGTGCGCGGTGTCCGGCACGTACTGCTGCACGGCACTGCCGATGGCAGCGGGGATCTGCGCAAGGATCTGGAAGAAGCTGTCGTGGCCGGTCGCCACGTCGGTCTCCGGCACGTGCCCAGCCCAGAAGGGATCGGCCACGTCCGTGGGCAGCCAGGTGGCGGCGATCCGCCCGCACCAGCCCTGGCGCGGGCCGCGGGTGCCGCCGCTGAGCTGGAAGCAGTACTCGCTGCCGACGTGGAAGTGCAACGGGATGCCGAGCTCGTCGGTGGCCCGCGCCGATGCCGTCAGCTGCCAGTCGGCGCCGATCCGGCTGTCCGACGGCCACTGCCCGGCGACGACGTGCACATGGTCGCGCATGCCCGCATATGAGGTGATCGAGCTGACCTGGCTGAAGGGCTGGCCCTGCGCGACGCCGTCAATCGAGCTGAGGGTCAGAGAAGGCGACCTGGCGTACGGCGCGCCGGAGATGACGGCGTCGCCGAGCTCGCTGCGGACCCGGGCGGCCGTGGCGCGCTGGAAAGCGTCGTACGTCGGTGCCTGGTTGAGGCCATCCCGCTCGATGATCATGTTGGCGGCCTGCGTGGTTGGCGCGAGGCTGGCCCGCAGCCCCTGGTCGGTGGCGCTCTGCTGGATGAGCACGACGCTGGCAACCAGGGTGGCCGCGGCCGCCAGGGTGAGCAGCTGGGCGACGGCCAGGGTGGGGCGCGAGCGCAGCTGGCGCACCGCGATGCCGGCCAGCCACAGGCGGCGGACCGTGCCGCGCCGGCTGGGCGTCGTCACCAGGCCGGCGGGGCGCTCATGGGCAGAAATGTAGCCAGCGACCACTCCGCCGTCATCCCCCGTTGGGGTGATTCGCCGCAATGGTGGATCAAGGCGCCGCACATCTGCGAATGCGTTCGGAATCGTGGAAACCCGTCACCGTCGTACGCACTTGACAGGTAACGTCGCCACAAGTACACTATCACCGGTGACCGAGATTGGTCGGTGACGAAGGAGGACCCAGAGATGGTGATGAACACCCAGTTGTACGAGATGGCGGTGATCCGCGAGCAGGAGTACCTGACGGCCGCCCAGCGCAAGGCAGGCCGTCCGAACAGCCGCCTGGTCGCCGGAGTCGCCCGCCGCCTGCGCCGGCGCGGCTAAGCCTGCGCAGCACCATCGGTCGCATCTTCCCCCTGGGTGCGAGAGCGTGTGACCCCGCCGGCGAGCGAGCGCGCCACGTACACAGCGACATCGTCGACCGCCAGCTGCTCGCCGAGCTGGCGGCTGGCGATGCCTTCGTCGAACATCGCCAGGCAGAACGGGCACGCGGTGGCCACCTTGGTGGCGGCGGTGGCCGCTGCCTGGTCGACCCGCCTGTGATTGACGCGGGGTTGGTCCTCCTCCATCCACATGCGCCCACCACCCGCCCCGCAGCACATCCCCTCGCTGCGACTGCGGGCCATCTCGACCACCTTGAGGCCGGGGATCTGCTCGAGGATGTCGCGCGGCGGAGCGAAGATGTCATTCCATCGCCCGAGGTAACACGAGTCGTGGTAGGTGATGGTCTCCTCCTGCCGCTTGGACTGGTCCAGGGTGATGCGACCCTCCTTGAGAAGCCGCTCGATGAGCTGGGTGTGGTGGACGACCTCATAGTCACCCCCAAAGGCCGAATACTCATTGGCGAAGGTGTTGAAGCAGTGCGGGCATGACGCGATGATCTTGCGCACCTGGTATTTGCGCAGGACCTCGACGTTCTCCTTGGCGCGCTCCTGGAACAGGTACTCGTTGCCAATGCGACGCGCCGGGTCGCCGTTGCACTTCTCCTCGGTGCCAAGGATGGCGAAATCCACCTTGCCCGCCTGGAGAATCTTGACCAGCGCGGTGGCGATGGTCTTGGCGCGGTCGTCGAACGACGCAGCGCAGCCAACCCAGTAGAGGTACTCGGCGTCGGGCTTATCGGCGGCGAAAGGCACACCGAGATCCCGTGCCCAGTCGGCCCGCGTCTGATGTGCCAGGCCGTACGGATTGAAGGTGTTCTCGATGCCACGCAATGCCGTCTCGGCCTGCTTGGGCATGCGCGACTCGTCGAGCACCAGGTGACGGCGCATCTCCATGATCTTGGGAACGTGCTCGATGAACACCGGGCACTGGTCCATGCAGGCACCGCATGTCGTGCACGCCCAGAGCGTGTCGTCGGAGATGGTGCCGCCGAACAGCGGCCGGGCACCGTCGTTGGCGGCAGCCGCACTCGCGACGTCATCGGGCGAGAGCCAGGACGGCTGGAACTGCCCGGGCAGGTCGTGCAGGGCGCCGGGATGGTGGTCGGCCGTGGCCCACATGACCGCGGCGCCAGGTATCGGCGTGCCATCCGCATCGGCGCCCTGGACGATGTGCGTATCGTGCGTGGTCGCCGCGTAACCACCGGCGAGGTCTTCGTAGAGGTGGTCGCGCAGGTCGGTGATCAGCGTTTTCGGTGAGAGCGACTTGCCGGTGTTGTAGGCCGGGCAATGAGTCTGGCAGCGACCGCACTCCGTGCACGTGTACAGGTCGAGCATGTCTTTCCAGCTGAAGTGCTGCAGCGTCACCGGACCGAAGTGCTGGTCGGCCTCGTTCGCGGCGTTCATCACCGCCTCGATGTCGAGAGCGGGGAGCGCGCCCTTGGGTTTGGTGCTCTTGAAGAACACATTGGGCGCCGCCGTGACGATGTGCAGGTGCTTGCTGTAGCCGAGGTACACGAGGAAGCTGAAGACCAGGATGAGGTGGCCCCAGAAGAAGAGGCCGTGCAGCCAGGTGAGCGCGTCGCTGCCGGCGCCGAGCGGCGTGAACAGCTGCGCCAGCGCGCTGGCGAATGGACGGTCGGCCGCCATCGCCCACGCCGGGCGACCCTGCGCGATCAGGCTTGCGTAGTTGAGGTCCATGAAGATCAACAGCGTGCCGATCCAGCCGAGGATGAGGACCGCGTCGCCGCGGTGGCTCGCCCGAAAACGCGTGGGATTGACAAGTAGCCTGTTGACCAGAGCCATCACCACGCCGGTGAGCGCCGCAACGCAGAAGATGTCCTGCAGGAAGGCGATCACCGGCGCGCCGGGGACGTCGTTGAAGCGGAACCCCTGCCAGAACGCCTCGATGATCGCCTGGGCGATGGCGGTGAGCAGGACGACAAATCCCCAGAAGATGAGCGCATGAAGAACGCCCGCGTACGGCCAGCGCAGCAGCCGGGCCTGGCCGAGCACGTAGATGACGAACGCCCTGACACGCTCGCCGATGTGGTCGGAGCGCGGGTCCGGTTGCTCGGCGCGCAGCATCGCAGCCATCAACTTGCGCCAGCGCAGCCCCGTGGCAGTGGCGGCTGCGCCCGCCAGGAGCAGCATGCAGACGGGACTGACGATCGCGATCACCGAGGCCCTCCACACCGCAGCCGTGAGGTCACGTGCGCGCCCGCCGGCATCGCACAGCGATTATGGCGACATTGACCCCGACGTCAGCGGCCGGTCCACGACGGAGGGCGCTTCTCGAGAAACGCCGTGATGCCCTCGCGGGCGTCCTCGGTGGCGAACAGGCCGACGAACTCACGGCGTTCGGCTTCGAGGCCTTCGCTGAGTGGGCGATCGAGGCCGTCGGCGATGGCGCGCTTGGTTGCAGCCAGCGCGAGTGGTGCCTGCGCCGCAAATTTGCGGGCCACGCTGACGGCAGCACTGAGCAGCTCATCCGGCTCGACCACCCTCGACACAAGGCCGAGCTCGAGCGCGCGCGCCGCGTCGATCGGGTCGCCGGTGAGCAGCAGCTCGATGGCAGCGGTGCGTCCGATCAGGCGCGGCAGGCGCTGAGTTCCGCCCCAGCCGGGGATGATGCCCAGCTTGATCTCCGGCTGGCCGAATCGTGCGGCCGTCGATGCGATGCGCACATCACAGGCCAGCGTCAGCTCGCAGCCGCCCCCGAACGCGATCCCGTTGACGGCGGCGACGACGGGCAACCGCGACCGCTCCATGGCGAGGGTCAGGCCCTGGCCCTGGGCGATGTTGTCGCCGCCCTGGCTGCCGAACTCGGAGATGTCGGCGCCGGCGGCGAAGAACTTCGGGCCGCCACCGGTGAGCACGAGGCCGCGGCAGCTGGGGTCGGCTTGCGCACTGTTGAACGCCTCGGTGATGCCGAGGACCACGGCACGGCTGATCGCATTGGCCGGCGGGTGGTCGATGGTGACGATCGCGATGGCGCCGTCACGCTCGACCCTGACGACATCGTGAAGAACCGTGGACACGGCGTGCCTCCTCAACGGTGACCTGTGTGAGCAGGCAACCGTAGCGCGAGGAGCACGGAGCGCGGGCGCTCCGCTGCATCATCGACGCGGTGACCGACCTGCCGCCCCTCCCCGCCCTGCCGCCTGCGTTCGAACCGGACTCGCTGGGGTCGCTCGACGATGCAGCCCTCGACGACCTGCTCACCGCGCTCAATGCCGGCGAACGGGCCACGGTGGCGGCGATGGCGCCGTACCAGGCTCAACTGAAGGAGCTGCGAGCACGCACCGGGCAGATCGCCACCGAGCGGCGCCGTCGCCAGCGCGCCGCGCACATCGCCGCGCGCGCGACCGTTCGCGAGCAGGCCAAGAGTGGCGAGATGCCCAGCGTCGTCGAGGCCCTCGCCACCACGGCCATTCCCGACGGACGTGCGCTCGCGGAGATCACCGCTTTCCTGACGAGCGGCGGTGAGGTGCGCTTCGGCTACGCGACCCGCCCAGGGCCGGTGCCGTTCACCGACGGGCGCAGGGTGAGCAACGCAACCACCTGGGGCGACGCCCGACGGCTGTTTGGCGACGGCTGGGAGCCGGGCTCACCAGGCGTTCCCGGGGTGCGCGTGCACCTCGTCGGCACCCGCGTGGAGCGTGTCGTCGATGCGTCCGACGTGGTCGTTCGGACCAATGACTGAGCGCTGTCACGGGGATGGCTGGTGAGCTGTCGACCGCAACCAGGCCGGCCGATGACGATCCCCGCCCGCGTGCACAAAGGCGACGTCGTCGGCGTGGTGTCGCCTGCGTGGGGAGCCGTCGGTGCCGTCCCTCACCGTGCCGAGCGGGCGCGCCGGTACCTGGAGCAGCTCGGCCTCGAGGTGCGCTTCATGCCGTTCTCGCAACGGCATGACGGCTGGGCGTCGGCGAGCCCGCAGGAAAGGGCATCGGACATCAACGCCGCTTTCGCCGACCCGGCGATCACGGTTGTCCTGGCCGGCATCGGCGGCAACCACAGCAACCAGGTGCTGCCTCACCTCGACTGGGAGGTGATCGCGGCCAACCCCAAGGTCTTCCAGGGGTTCAGCGACATCACCGTGCTCCATTGGGCGATCGCCAGGAACGCCGGCATGCGCACCTTCTACGGACCGTCATTGATCACCGGGCTTGCCGAATGGCCGGCGCCGCTGCGATTCACCGACAGCGCCCTGCGCGCCGCCTGGTTCGGCGCCGAGCCGCCGGTGTTCGCGTCTGCACCGGCATGGACAGACGAGCGCGTCGATTGGGAGACGGAGGATCGCACCGCGCCGCGGACGCGTTCGATGCATCGCAATGACGGCTGGCACTGGCTGCGCCAAGGCCGCGCCGACGGCTGGCTGTTCGGTGGCTGCCTCGAGACCATCTGTTGGCACCTCAAAGGCCAGCGCGACTGGATGGACCTCGATGGTGCCGTGCTCTTCCTGGAAACATCCGAAGAAGCCCCCTCCCCGGCCCACGTCGACGCCTATCTGACCGATCTCGCGGCGCTCGGCGTCTTCAACCGCATCAAAGCCCTGGTCTTGGGTCGCCCGGCCAACTACAGCGCCGACCAGGTCAGCATCCTCGAGCAGGTCATCGTGGAACGGACTGCGGCCGCCGCCATCCCCGTGGTCGCCAACGTCGACTGCGGCCACACGGATCCGATGCTGACGCTGCCTCTCGGGGCCACCGTCACTGTTGATTCTTCCTCGGGCTCCGTCACCTGCGTCGACGCGGCGACACGGGGTCGCTAGCAGCCACGACGCTGATTAGGAACCGGCGCACAGGTCGACGTGCTTGACCGCAAGCACGCGGCTCACCGAGGCCATGAGCTGCGCGCGCGGCAGTCTTCCACTCGTGACGGCTGCCTCGATGGCGGCGACGGCAGCGCGCGCGGTTGCCGCGACGTCCACGTGGGCGTCGTCGTACAACACCATGTCCGCACCGGCAATGATGGCCGATGCCATCGCGCCCGGCGGGTCCAGGCCGATCTTCGTGATCGCGCCCGCCGTCAGCGAATCGGTGAGGATGAGGCCTTTGAAGCCGAGCTGAGCCCGAAGCACCGCGACGACCTGAGGCGAGATGCTCGACGGCAGTGTGCTGAGGCCGGGAATGGACGCGTTGCTCAGCATCACGGCCGGCAGCCCGCGGCCGAACGCGGTCACGAACGGCACCAGACCGTGTTGCTGCAGCACGCTCCACGACCACGTCTGCGCCGGACCGAGGTCGGTGTTGTCGCCGGCCCCATGGAGGCCCGGGAAATGCTTGCCGACGGGGACCACGCCCGCCGCCGACAACCCGGCGGCAAACGCGCTGCTGTCGGCGGCCGCGATGTCCGCATCGGCGCTGAACGAGCGACTGCCATCGGGATTGCTCGCGGTGGGGCCGTAGCCGGCGTCCAGGTCCATGACCGGCGCGAGGTCCATGGTGATGCCGACGGCGCGCATCCGCCGACCCGCGGCGACGGCATACGCCCGGATCTGATCTGGCGTCATCGTCTGGGCAAGCTGTCGCGCCGACGGCATCGGCCCGAGCAGGTTGGCGGCGCGCTCGACGAAGCCGCCCTCGATGTCGGACATCACCAACGGCGCGATGCCGCCCGGCGATGTCGATTCCAAGCGAGTCAGCTGTGCGGCGAGGTCCGCCGGGGCGGTGGCCCCGAACAGGAGGATGCCGCCGGCACCCGACACGATCTCGGGCTGGACGCTGCTCAGTGAGGTCAACTGGACCGGGACGACGATCAACTGGGAGGCCAACCGCTGGAGGGACCACACAGCCAGCCTGGCCTCGACTGAGCAGGCCGGGACCACGACGGTCGACGCCGTTGGGCTCGGAGATGGAATTGGCGACGGCGTCACCGCCGGGGTCGCTGCCACGGTGGGCGACGGTGTGATGGCGGTGGCGTCGGTTGGGGTCGGGGAAGGCGGTTGAGCCGGCGCAGTCGTCGCACCTCCACAGGCGACGACGAGCAGGCAGAGAAGCGGGAGCGTCAGTGAGACGACCCGCACCCGCCCGGGTGCGCGGCGCGATGCGGTCATGGCCAGTTAACGCCAAACGCCGCAATTGGTTTTGTCACACCCAGTCAGAGACCTGGGGCAGCTGGATGTGTTGCTCGCAGGTGGTGGCTAGATCTTCTCGAAGCGGTCCAGCGGCAGGACGAACACGGTGGCGCCCCCGACCTCGACGTCCATCGTCGGGGTGAGCACCGGAGCGAGCGGTCCTCCCGGGAATGGCAGCGTCGCATCGACCAGCTGGACGCGTCGCTGGGCGCGCTGCGCGAGGATCGCGCACACCTCGTCCACCTGCACATCGTCGACGCCGATCATCAGCGTGCAGTTGCTGTTGTCGAGGAATCCTCCCTGGCTGGCGAGGCGCGTGCACACGAACCCCGACGCGGTCAGCGCGTCCGCGCACGCCTCCACATCCTGCGCCTGCACCACGGCAAGGATCAGCTTCACGCGACGGTTGCCGGATGGGGCACGTGGGCGGCCTGGAGGCGCTTCTCGACCACACGCATCACGTCCTGCGACACCGCCATCGCGGGCCGGCCCGCGTCGACGCGGACGATCCGGTCAGGCTGCTCGGCGGCGAGCTGGTCGAACGTGGCCCGGACTCGGGCATGGAACTCGCTCGGGGCACCCTCGATGCGGTCGAGCGGGAGTTGTTGCGCGTGCTGGCGGTGCGCGGCGATGCCGTAGTCGAGGTCGAGGTACACGGTGAGGTCGGGCCAGAGGTCGTCGCAACAGTCGCGATGCAGACGCAGCAGTGCCTCCCTGCCCACTCCGCGGCCTCCGCCCTGGTAGGCCAGCGTGGAATCAGCGTAGCGGTCCGCGATCACCACCGTGCCGGTGTCGAGCGCGGGGCGGATCACCTCGGCCAGCAGCTGTACGCGGCCCGCGTTGAAGAGGAGCGCCTCCGACCATGGATGCAGCGAGGCTGCGACCTGGTGTTGCAGCACCATTCCGCCGATCAGGTCGCCAAGGGGGGTGTCGTTGGGGCGCACGGTGACGACGTCATACCCGTCGGCGCGCAATGCTGCGCCGAGCACGGCCACCTGGGTGCTCTTCCCCGCCCCGTCGAGTCCCTCGAACGAGATGAAGAAGCCACGACGTGTCGCCAAGCCTGTTACTCCTCGGCGCCGAGTATGACGAGACGTCGGTTGGGTTCGTTGCCGGTGCTGCGCGCGGTCATGTCATGACGCTCCACGAGCTGGTGCTGGAGCCGGCGTACGTAGGAGTTCTGGGGAGCCAGCTCGACATCGGCGGTGGTCTGCCGCGCGCGTTCCACGCCCTCGAGCGCCTCCTCGAGCGCGGTCTCGGTCGCGTCGACCTCCTCGACCCCGTACACGCGAGCCAGGGCGCCCTTGATCTGCGCCACCGTGTTGCTGCGCAGCACCTGGATGGGAATGCCCGTCGCCTCGGCCGAACGGACCGGCGAGTCCTTGCGCCGGTAGTAGTTCTTCAGGGTCATCACCATGTCGGCGTCATCGACGTTGTGCTGGATGCGCACCGGGACGCGCAGCTCACGCACGGACTGCTCCAGGTAGGTGCGTGACACGCCGTACGGGAACACCGACAAGGGTTGCATGGGTCGCGACCCGGCGTGGGAGGTCGGTGCACCCTCATACGAGGCGTCGCGCGCGCCCCGCTCGCGCTGTGCCATGTACTCCTCGACGTCGAATCCGCGGCGGCGGCGCTCACGCGGCCGCCGGCGTGTGCCGCCCGGTGCGAACGGGGTTGGCTCGAATGCCGGAGGCGGCGGCACGCTGGTGTCGATGCGGCTGACAATCTCGCCGCCGTCGCCGCGGAGGCGCAGCTGGGGCGGCTTCATGCGCCCTCGCAACGCCTCATCGACGGTCTCGTCGAGCGGCATGTGCACGACAACGCGGTCGCGCTCCTGGATCTCGATGAGCACGTCGAAGGTTGGTGGCGCCTTGCGCTCGAGGACGCTCTTCTGAGTGCCGCGCCGGCGCGCCTCCTCGTCCCCGAGCGTCACGGTCTGGATGCCGCCGAGGAGGTCGTTGAGGGTGGGGTTGACCAGCAGGTTGTCGAGCTGGGACCCGTGGGCGGTGCCGACCAGCTGGACACCACGTTCGGCGATCGTCCGTGCGGCGATGGCCTCGCGCTCGGTGCCGATCTCGTCGATGACGATGACCTGGGGCATGTGGTTCTCGACCGCCTCGATCATCACGGCATGCTGCTCAGCCGGGGTGCGAACCTGCATCCGTCGCGACCGTCCGATCCCGGCGTGGGGGATGTCGCCGTCACCGCCGATCTCGTTGCTCGTGTCGACGATGACCACGCGCTTGTCGCACTCGTCGCTGAGCACGCGCGCGCACTCACGCAGCATGGTCGTCTTGCCGATCCCGGGAGGGCCGAGCAGGAGGATCGACTGACCGTTGATGACGATGTCCTTGATGATGTCAATGGTCCCGGTGACCGCGCGGCCGACTCGGCAGGTCAGCCCCACAACGGTCCCGGCACGGTTGCGAATGGCGCTGATGCGATGCAGGGTTCGTTCGATGCCGGCACGGTTGTCGTCCCCGAAGTCACCGACTCGCTCAGTGACGTATTCGAGGTCGCGGTGGGTGACCTGGACGGCGTCGAGGATCACCTCACCGTCCGTGAATCGCGCCTCGGGCTCGCGACCGAGGTCGAGGACAATCTCGAGCAGGTCGCCGCGATCCTGTGCAAGCCGTTGCGCGGCGCCGGCAACGCGGGGCGGCAGCGCTTCGAAGAGGAGGTTGAGCTCCTCCTGCCATGACGAACCGTAGGGCATCATCTCGGCGACTATCTCTCTCTCCTTTCTGGTGGACGCAACACTGTCAGCGACGGCGAGGAGACGTGGGAGCCGGCGATGCCGGCGTGGGCGAGCACGGGCTTCTTCTGCTTGGTCAGCGCCCTGATCCGCACCTTGATGCCAAGGTCGCGGACCAGCAGAAGCTGCGTGCCATACACCGCGAAGCCACGGTGCTGCAGGGAGCGGATCAGCTCGGAGTCGTAATGCCGTAGGACGCAGGACACCGGTTGGGAGGGCAGCTCGGCGAGAACAGCGTCCAGAAAGCCTTCGCGAATCGCGGGGTCGTGTGCCTCGCACATCAGCGACAGGATGCTCGGACGCCCGGAGCCGGCGGGTCGGATCGCCGCCCAGCCGACAACGCCGGGGCGCTCGGCAACGAAGTGCCTGACGTCATCGCGACCGATGCGGGCAACACTGCCGTCGGCAAACGACGCCTGCCACGTCTTCAACGAAGTCGCCTCGAAAGCGGCGATGTGACTTGGCGTCACCCGCTGATAGAGCAGGTGGATGGCGGCAGCGTCCTCACGACGAGCGGGGCGGATCGCCAGGGGTGGCGCGTCACCCGCCGGGATCTGGTCCGGGCTCTCGTGGAAGAGGATCTGCTCGGTGGCGAACTGCGTGAATCCCTGCTCGAGGAACACGCCCACCAGCGGATGATCCAGTGGCAGGCGGACGTGGAAGCGATGCACGCCCTGTTCCAGGCCACGGTTGCAGAGGTGGGCGAGGAGATGCTCGCGGGCGAAGTGGCCGGCGCCGCCGGGCGCCACGCAGAGGTTGACGATCTGCCAGACCGATGGCCGGGTCGACGTGCCCTGGGCCTGGATGAATCCGACCACGCCCTCGGCGTCGTTCACCGCCACGAACAGCACCCCGCCGGTGTCGCTCAGCGGCACCAGCGACGAGAGTGTCTTGCTGAGCGCGTACCAGAGGCGCAGCAGGGTCGCCTGCGGGACGGGGCTGTCGGGATGCTGACCCAGTCCGCCCTCATCGGCGGCCAGTGCGTCCCGGTACAGCTGCTCGACGCGGGCGAGGTCGCGGAAGGATGCGGAGCGGACGTTCACGCCGCGTCTTCGACCTTGGTGGTGTGCAGGCGCTCCACAAACAACCTGTGGATGCGATCGTCGCCGGTCATCTCGGGATGGAAGGTCAGCCCGATGTGCGGGCCCTGCCCGATGGCCACCGGCTCACCATCGACGGTGGCGAGCACGTCGACACCGTTGCCGACGTCGGTGATCCGTGGTGCGCGGATGAAGACACCGCGGAAAGTGGTGTCGCCGAGCCCCGACACGGTGAGATCGGCCTCAAAGGAATCCACCTGGCTGCCATAGCCGTTGCGGCGCACGCTGACATCGAGTGTTCCGGTGGCGAGCTGATCGTCGGTGCCGTCGTGGATCGATCGGCTCAGCAAGATGAGGCCGGCACACGTGGTGAGAGTTGGCAGGCCGGCGTCGAGTCGTCGCCGCAGCGGCTGCTCGAGGTCGAAGGCGCGAAGCAGCTTGCTCATGGTGGTGGACTCACCACCAGGGATGGCCAGGGCGTCCACCAGGTCCAACTCCTCGGCGAGGCGGACCGGCAGGGCCAGCACCCCGCAGCGGCGGAACGCGGCGAGGTGTTCGCGGACGTCGCCCTGGAGGGCGAGGACTCCGACGGTGGTGATGTTCAGCTTTCCCAGCCGACGTGGCAGCACCGTTCAGCGCGGAGCCTGCACATCGTCATGAGCACGTGCCTCAGTGTACCCCTGCCGGCCGTTCGATCACTGCCCTCGTCGGGGCCTACCAGCCACGGGTGGAGAGCAGCTCCTCGCGGGGCATGGCGGCGACGTCGAGGCCGCGCATCGCCGGGCCGAGACCGGCGCTGACCTCCGCGATGACCTCGGGCTTGTCGAAGTAGGTGGTGGCGGCGACGATCGCCTTGGCGTAATGGAGCGGATCCTCGCTCTTGAAGATGCCGCTGCCCACGAAGTTGCCCTCAGCGCCGAGCTGCATCATCAGGGCGGCGTCGGCCGGGGTGGCGATGCCGCCGGCGGAGAAGTTGACCACGGGCAGGCGGCCGGTCTCGGCGATCTCCACCACCAACTCGTACGGTGCCTGGAGGCGCTTGGCCTCGGCCATCAGCTCGTCGCGCCGCAGTCCCTGGATCCGCCGGATGCCCCCGCGGACGGCCCGCATGTGGCGCACCGCCTCGACGACGTTGCCGGTGCCCGCCTCGCCCTTGGTGCGGATCATCGCCGCGCCCTCGCCGACCCGCCGGAGCGCCTCACCGAGATCGCGCGCCCCGCAGACGAACGGGATCGTGAAGTCCCACTTGTCGATGTGATGCTCCTCGTCGGCCGGGGTGAGGACCTCGGACTCGTCGACGTAGTCGATGCCAAGCGCCTGGAGCACCTGCGCCTCGACGAAATGACCGATGCGCGCCTTGGCCATGACCGGGATGGTCACCGCCTGCTTGATCTCGGTGACCAGGCTGACCGCGCTCATCCGGGCGACGCCACCGTCACGACGGATGTCGGCCGGCACCCGCTCGAGGGCCATCACCGCGACGGCGCCAGCCTCCTCGGCGACCCGGGCCTGCTCCACGGTGACCACGTCCATGATCACCCCGCCCTTGAGCATCTCGGCCAGACCCCGCTTGACGCGCAGG
The DNA here is from genome assembly GCA_036561525.1 of Candidatus Dormiibacterota bacterium. Classification (GTDB taxonomy): domain Bacteria; phylum Chloroflexota; class Dormibacteria; order Aeolococcales; family Aeolococcaceae; genus Aeolococcus. Next base: position 32,522 of record DATBPD010000075.1, read on the forward strand.
CCGCCCGTTTGGTGGCCATTGCTTGCCGCTGTGTGGGTCGGCCCGTTCTCTGTGACCACTGCGATCTCCTGTTGTGTCCCGTGGCCGATCATTCTCGCAGACGCCTCAGAGAACACCACCTACGACGGCGGCGAGGCGGAGTTGCGACACCGCCGTGCGCGCGCTGGTCACGCTTGGGCCCGATGATCGGCCCGTGGACTCGACGGCCTCCTGGCTGGCGCCGGTCAACCGGCTCCGGGCCCTGAACCGCGCCGACCTGGCCGTGCTGGGGTTCTGCGCCCTTGGGGCGGGCAACCTCTGGGCCCGCCTCGGGGCAGGCAACCCGGTGGTCGCGCCCGTCGCCGCCGACTTCGTGTTCGGCTTCGCGCTGATCGCGCTGGCCGGTGGGCTGTGCTTGCTGGCGATGAGGCGTCCCGAATCCCTGCCGGGAGCGATCGTCTGCACCCTGGCCATCGCCGCGCAGGCGGTGATCCAGCCTGCCTTCCTGTTGCCGCTGCAGCTGGTCTACGCGATCGGCCTGGTGCTCGCCATCGTCCCGCTGCTGCGCTCGCCGCGACTCGGATGGCTGCTGGTGGTGTGCGGGGGCCTGGTCACCGCGGTCGGGGTCGCCCACGCATGGGCGTGGGGAAGTTCGACCTTCGACGTCTTCACCGCAGTGCAGGGGGCCACGCAGGCTCTCCTCCACGGCCACAACCCGTATGGCCCCGTGTTCCCCATCTTCCTCGACAGCCCGTCGGGCCACCCCATCTTCGGCTCCGGCTCGCTGAATTACGGGCCGATGGTCGTGCTCCTCAGCCTGCCTGCGCGACTTCTCGGTGATGTCCGGCTGACCGTGGTAGCGCTCAACCTCGCCATCCTCGCGGCCATCCTGATTTGGGCGCGACGAGGCACGGGCAGCGGCCGGGCGACGCGCAGCATCGCAGCGCTCTGGGTGGCGTCCCCGTTCATCCCGTTCATGGTGCTGACGGAGTGGACGGACACCTTCTGCATGGCCGGGCTGGCGTGGTGGCTGGTGCTTCGCGACCGCCACCGCAACTGGGCGATCGTCGCGCTCACAGTCGGCCTGGCCAGCAAGCCGTCGATGCTGCCGCTCATGGTGCCGCTGCTGTTCTGGAACCGTGCTGCACGCCTGGAGGTGTTGTGGTCGGCGCTGGCAACAGTGGTCATCGTCGTGCCGTTTGCGCTGTGGGCTGGGATTCCGCAGTTCGTCTATGACACGGTCGGCATCTACGCCGACCTCCTGACCCGGCACGACTCGGCCAATCTCAACGGCCTGGCGTCGGTGCTCGGCTACGGGCTGCTCCCCGGCGGTGTCCTGCTCGTCGGGCTGCTGGCGACGGTGGCTCTGTTCACGCTGCGCCGGCCACGTGACTATGGCGACCTGCTCGTCGCCGGCGCCGGCCTGCTGATCCTGGTCTGCTGCTTTGGGAAGCAGGCGTTCCTCAACTACTACTTCAACGCCGCCATCGCGCTTCTCTTCGTGGTGGGGTCAGGGAGGCTCGTTCCCAGCGGCGCGCTGCGCTCACCGCTCGCTGCCCTGATGCGGCTTTTGCCAAAGACCGCGCCGGCTGCGGAGTCACGCGCCGGCGTCGGCGGCAGGGACCCGGCGGCGCCCTAGGCCGCGCCCCCGCGCCCGTCGCAACCATTCCACGGCCCTGAGCAGAACCGCCGGCGGGCTGATCATCTCCGGGACGTCCACCACGAGGCCGTTGCCGGCGATGGCCAGCATGAGCAGCACCGCGGGGATGTAGTAGTAGTTGAAGTACGCCCACTTCGCGACCAGGAAGGAGACGCTGGCGAGGATCGCGGTTCCTGAGAGAAGGTCACCGTAGGTGGCGGGGCGCCGGCGCAGGACCAGGATCGCCGCGACGGCGATCACCAGGGCCGACACGGCGAAGGGCAGGATGGACAGGTGGAGTGAGTTGAGGTAGGAGTTGAGCGTCAGCGAGTCGAGTCGCGGAAGTAGATCGAGCTGGATCCCGAGAACGTTGTGGTAGAACTGTGCGAAACCGGTGATCATCGCGAAGGGCAGAGCGAACACCGCGGTGATGATGGCCGCGATGATCACCTGCCGTCGAGCGCGGATCGACCAGAAGAAGATCGGCAGCAAGGCGATCAGCGTTGTCGGCTTGGCGCCCAATGCGATCACCAGGGCGCAGGTCGCGATCTTGGGATGGCTGCGAAAGCAGACGAGCCATACAGCCAGACCGGCCATGGTGATGACGTCGACCCAGCTGAAGATGACCATGCCGATGGTCAGCGGAAACGCCATCACCACGGAGGCGGTGCGGTCGAGTGTCCCAGCCCGGCGTGCCAGTGCCAGGGCGGCGACCGACGTGACCACGGCGGCGACGATGTGCAGGATGCGAACGTCGCCGAGGAGGCGAAATGGAGCCTCGAGCACCGGCAGGATTGGTCCGTAGGGAAGATGCAGCTGCAGCCAGGCGGGCACCCCGGGCGCAACGATGTTCCGGCTGGGGATGAGTGGGGAGTACGGATTCTGGCCGCTCAGCAAGGCCTGCGCCGCACTCTGCTGAAAGCCGAAGACGTCGATGTTGGCGAAACCCCAGGTGAGGTTCGCCAGGATCGAGGTCAACGCCGACAGTGCCGCGAGCGTGAACGCCACGCCTTTGGCCGTCCGGGTTTTGACCAGGCTATGGATGAGGATGGCGGCGGCGAGCACAGCGAATGTCGCCAGGAACAGCGCAACCGGGCTGCCGAACTTCTTGGGATACAGAAGGGTGGTGGCCGCGAGCGCCACCAGCACCGCGACGCCCGCCCAGCGCGGCAAGGGCTGACCCCAGGACCTGGCGGAGAGACTCTGGATGCACAGTCCCAGCGACAGGAGGACGCACGCCAGCGCCGCTGTCGAGAGATTTCCGAAGTCGAGGAGGACGCCCAGGCTCAGGAAGGCGAGGCTGAGAAGACGGCGATCGGATGGAGTCATCGATCGGCTACGCCGGGCGCGAGGACAGCGTCAGCGGCAGATCAGGCAGCGACGTGGGCGGCATCGCGGACACCTGCCGACGACGACAGCTCGAAGTGGTAGATCAGCTGATAACCGAACAGCGTCGGCCGCATCGCCACCGCGAGGCGGTCAGCGGCTTTGACCGCGCGGGTCAGCGGCCGCTCTGAGGCGCTGGTCAGAGCGTCGAGCGGGAGTCCGGTCACATGTCGACGGAGCGGGATGAGGCCGGCATTGCGAGTGAGCCGCTCGAAGCTGCGCCGCGTGAAGAAGCGCACGTGACCATGATCGAGAATGCCGCGCTGGTCGTAGTCGAACAGTCCGAGGGCGGTGCGGCCGCGCGAGTACCAGTGGCCGAAGTTCGGCACCGATGTGATCACCGCGCCGCGCGGCACCAGCACGCTGTGCAGCTGCGCGAGCAGGTCCTCGGGCCGGCGCAGGTGCTCGAGCACGTCGGCGCAGACGACGACATCGTAGGGTTCGCCGGCGATGACGTCGGCCGGCAGGCCGTGGTCGAGGTCGGTCTGGAAGAACGCGTCGCAGCGCTCGCGCACGTGAGCGAGCTCCTCGCTGTCGACACCGGTCACGTGGTGCCCGAGAGCACGAACCCGCGATGCGAAAGCGCCGCCGCTGCAACCGAGGTCGAGCACCCGCGACGCGGGCATCTGCCTCAGCCAGTCGAGGATGACGCCGTGCGAGCTGTCCTGGCTCTCCTTGATCTTGTACTCCGCATCGACGGAACCGAGGCCACCCGCCATGAACCCGTGCTTGGCGAGGCGGTAGCGGATCACGTCGGCGGAGACGTCACGCGCATACTTGAGCCCGTTCACCGAGCAGATCTCGTCGCCGTAGTAGGTGGGGATGGGGATCTCGACGATCCGTTTGCCGCCATCCACCAGCTGGATGATGATCTGGGTGTCGAAGTTGAACCCGTCGCTGGTCTTGTCGAGGTCGAGCGCGCGCAGTGCCTTGACGCTGTAAGCGCGGTAACCCGAGTGAAACTCGGAGAGCGAGGTGCCCAGGGCCCGGTTCTCGAAGCGGGTGAGGATGCGGTTGCCGACGAATTTGTAGAGCGGCATACCGCCCTTGCGCGCCGCCCCTTTGAGCAGCATCCGCGAGCCGAAGACGGCGTCGCACTCGCCACGTTCTAGCGGCGCGACGATGTCCGGCAGGCATTCCGGCGCGTACTGCCCGTCGCCGTGGAGGAGCACGACGATGTCCAAACCTCGCTCCATGGCGAGTCGGTAGGCAGCCTTCTGGTTGCCACCGTAACCGAGGTTCTTGGGGTGGCGCACGATGGTGAGCGGCAGGTCGGTGACCACCTGCTTGTAGCCGAGTCCGACCAGGTACGTCGAATCCTGGCTGGCGTCGTCACAGACGAGCACCTCGTCGATCCGTGAGCGGAAGCTCGCCGGGATGCGATCGAGAACATGGGCGAGGGTCGAGACCGCGTTGTAGGCGACGACCACGATCCCGATGCGCGGTGCGGCAAGCGGGCCCAGCGCCACCAGGGGCGGGCGGACATCGGCGTCGATTCCCGGCATGCGGCCATCGAACACGGCCACAGGCCGCCGCGGGGCAGGCGTCGCAGGCCTGCGACCGCCTCGCTGTCACTCCGTTCCAACCCGAGGACGCCGGAGCCGGTCAGCGTTGGCGGGCCCTGGGCCTGGCGGTGCTCCCCTTCCCCTTCGCAGGTGCTGTGCCGGGAGGCTTCCCCGCTCCCCTCTCCACCTGCGAACGCAGGTTCCGAACCGACTGTTCGATGTTGCCCCGCACGATCGGCTCTGCCGCCCTCGAGAGCATCCGGCCCGCAATCCCGCCGGGCAGCTCGTATTCCATGTCGAAGGTGGCCGTGGTTGCCTCCCCGTGAGACCTGAACGTCCACCTGCCGGTCTGCTTGAACCCCTCGATCGAGGTCCAGCCAATGGCGCTGTTCGCTGCCCAGGTGGTGATGTCCACCACCGATGACAACGTCAGCGGTCCGGCCTTCATCGCCACCTCGAACTTCGCGCCCTTGCCGTGTGAGCTCGGGCCGACCGGCGCCCACCTGGTGAGGTCCTTCATGTATTTGGTGGTGTTGCTGTGCTCGTCGACGTACTCGAAGACGGCCGCGACAGGCGCCGCGATGTCTTCGCTGATGGTGATGTGGCCCATGTCAGCCTCCTCGCCGTGAAACCTGGTCAGCCCAGCACCGGCAGCCTGCGCTCCGCGGCGAGGCCGTCGAGAATCGTCTGCATCCGGCGCTCGACGTAGTGATAGCAGGCCCAGAGCACCTCTGGATCGTGGGCGTCGAGGCTGCCGAACTGTTCGTGGAAATCGATCGGCTCACCCACCTGCACGGTGATCTTGGCAGGCAGCGGCAGGTGCAGCAGGAAGTCGCCGGGTGACAGTCCCCACGGCGGCCCGATCACCAGCGGCAGCGCCTTGAGACGGAAGCGCTGGAGCCCCAGCGCCCGCGCCAACCGCCGTCCGTCGCTGGCCACGAACACCGTCTCGTGACCACCGATGCTGACCACCGGCTGCACCGGCACGCGTTCCTGCAGCGCGAGACGGATGAACCCGGTGCGACGCGCCAGGCGGATGCGGTTGCGCATCGACCAGGTGCGGAACACATCCTCATCACCCCCCGGGTACACCAGGACTGACGCGCCCCGGCGCAGCGCGTTGCGCGCGGCGTCCGGGTGCGCCGGCAGGGTGCCGACCTTGCGCAGCCAGGTGCCGGTGAACGGAAGCCCCATCACCATGTTGTGGGCCAGCGCATACGCCTCGCGTTGAGTGCCGAAGTGGCGCAGGAAGTTGACCATGAACACCCACGTGTCCGGCGTGGCCAGGCCGCCACTGTGGTTGCCGACGATGAGGACGGGCCCGCTCGCCGGGATGCGCTCGATGTCGCGCACCTCACCACGGAAGTAGATGTCAGCGAGCGGCTGCAACCAGCGCAGTTGCGACTCGATGAAGGCGGGATCACGGTCGTCGAACGAGCCGCGCCGGCCGCGCTCGACGACGCCCTGGACGGTCCCGTCGAGCGTGTCGATGACCTCGCGCAGGACGCCGCGGCCGCGTGGCGGCGAGGCCGCCTGCCGCGGGCGACGCGGGGTCGACGCCAAAGCAAGCAGGTCGGCGCCGGCGCGACTTGGCGTCGCCGACCTGCGGGCACGTGGAGAGGTGGTGGTACGCCGGTTCAACTGCTCTCCTCCCTGGATGGGGAGGCAATTCTAGGACCACAAAGAGGGATCGCGAGGGGCGGGTGATAGAATCCGGCGGCCTCGGGAAGTAGCTCAGCCAGGTTAGAGTGCACGGTTCGGGACCGTGAGGTCGGGAGTTCGAATCTCCCCTTCCCGACCATTCCCGACTAGCCTCGGGCTCGGCACGAATTTGTATTCGGAGTACGGGCTTTCGAGCTGATTGCCGCGAAGAGATGAAACCTATCTGACAACCTACGTCGACTCGCCGTCCGAGGAAGCACTGCCACGTCGGCCTGCGGCCAACTGTCGCAGAAGGGTAATCGGCGCTTCGGCCGTTGTCGTCTGGGAATTGACCGGATCAGGACGCCTGGATCGCCAGCGCCGGGCGTTGGGCCTCATCGGGGCGGCGTTCGTCGCGCTTGCCATCTACATCGCGGGCCAGGGGGTCTACGTCCTGTCCGTTGGCAACCGCCCCAGCCAATCAGCCCTCGGCATTGCTTGGACGGCGATCACATGCGCGGTGATGATTGCGCTGGCGTACGGGAAGACGGCCACAGGGCGAGCTCTCGACAACCGCGTCTTGACCACCGAAGCACGCGTGACGCTCATCGACGCCGTCTTGGCAGCCGCCGTACTCACAGGGTTAGCCGTCAATGCTTGGCTCGGGTGGTGGTGGGCCGACCCCGTCGCGGGGTTCGTGATCGTCTTCTACGGGCTCAAAGAGGGGCGGGCCGCCTGGAGAGGGCGCGGACAAGTCACCAGCGGCACACACAAGGGGCAGAGGCTGCTACCGGCCGTTCTCCGGAGCGAGACCAAGCTGTTGGAGTCGTGCCAGGTTGTCTTCGACAGCCACTGCACCGGCGAGCCGGCCACCGGTAACGCGGAAGATGTAGATCTCGTCCACCGCTAAAAAGCGGCGACCGGTCGCCGCATGCCCCATCCACTCCCCGGTCTGAGTGCCAGAGCACTTGAAGTGCGCCACCACCTTGTCGCCCTCCGCGATGAGGTCGATGATTTCCATGCTGAAGTCGGGAAAGGACCGCCGAAAGGGTCCGATCCAGCCGCGCGCCGCCTCCGCAACGGGTCCTTCGGCAATCTCATCCAAAACGTCGGGCCTGTCCTGATTCACCACCTCGTCGACGAGCCGCCGAACAAGGGCTTTCTTGCTGTCGATTTGCGTGGTGCTCATGTCGCCTGCGGTTCGCCGCGCCTGAACCGACGGACCGCAATCCCACTCCACACCAACTCCACGATCCCGAATGGCCACGCGCCGGAAAGGAAGCCGTAGGCGCTGGACAGAAGGCATCCGAGCGCGAATGCCAAGACGAAGGTACGCCCCCGAGCCTCGAAGGCGTACATGGCCATCATGAAAGTCAGAGCCACAACCCCGTAGGCCGTGACAATCATTCGCTCGACGCGGCGTGCATGTGACCCGCTCCCGTAGCTCCGTTGGCGCCAGCGTAGGATCGCACCGCGGCGAAGGCTCGACCACCGCAACACCAGTTTGACCCTACTACCCACACGCGCGGGTTCCCAGTGGCACCGCGAGGCGGGGGGTTTGACAACCTATCTGACAAACTACCGCCCGGTCGCGCCCGCCCGGACGCCTCCCCGTGTAATCTCCCCTTCCCGACCATTCCGAACCCCCTGAATGGCGTGCTGAATATTGAATTCAGTTGAGCATTCCAACGACGTTCCGGCGGATCGAGTCCCTATGGTTCTTGCTCAGCGCGCTCTTGATCCACCTGGGCGTCAGATGATCGCGCCGCAGGTGATGTTGAGGGCCGTAGCAGTGATGCTCTTGGCCTTGTCTGACGCGGCGAAGCAAGCGACGTTGCCGACGTCCTCGAGGGTGGCGCAACGGCCGAGCAGCGTCTTGCTGGTGAGCGACTCGACGAGCGCGTCACGGCCATCGACGTCCGCCGGGATGCTCTCGGCGATCCCGCCGGTCTGCAGACTGATCACCCGGATGCCGTGCTTACCAAGCTCGGAGGCCAGCTGACGTTGCAGTGACTCGGCCGCCTGGAGGGCGATCTGGAAGCCGCCGATGCAGTAGTCCCGGACCGGGTCGCCATTGCCGCCAAAGGCGAGGATGACGCCCGAGCCCTGCGTGATCATGTGGCGGGCGGCAGCCCGCGCCGTGAGGAACATGGTGCGGACGAGAGTGTGGATCGGCGCCTCGAAGTCCTCGACGGACATCTCAGCCAAAGGCGTGCCCTGTACGTCATGGGACGAGATGACGTCGAAGGAGATGTCGAGGCTGCCGTGCTCGGCCGCCACCGAGTCGGCGAAGCGGTCGACGGAGGTCTCATCGAGGGCGTCGACCACGGCGCTGTAGGCGGTACCACCGGCCGAGCGGATGTCCTCGGCGACCGCTTCAAGGGTCGCCCGCGTGCGGCCGGCCAGGTGGACCACCGCTCCCTCACGGGCGAAGGCCCGGGCCACGCTGCCGCCGATGGCGCCTCCGCCTCCGTAAATCACTGCCTGCTTGCCGTCGAGCAGCATTGGGCTCGCCTCCTCGGGTTGTGGATCGGCCCAGGGTCGGGCGCGCAGTCAGCGAACGGGCCCTGGGTCGGCAAGGCGCGTGTGCCGCGCAGACCCCTGGCCCACCGGCCGAATGACACCAATTTTGACAACCTATGGCCCGGGCTCGCCCGGTTACGGGCGGAAGCCGCCCCGGGTCTTCGCGGCGGAGTGAATTCGAGGAGTGGGCGCACGGTCCTGCCCGGACGCTCCTGAGAAATCTCCCCTTCCCGACCACCCGGTCGCGACAGCCCGATCCAACGGCAGTGCCAACGGCGTGGTCGCACCTGATAGCGTTGCCATCGTCGTTGGCTGAGGGTAGGGGGTCGGGCGCGTCGCGTCTGCGAATGGTTTGAGATTGGCGCGTCGGGCAACCCTGGCCACCATTGCCGCGGCCCTCGTGGCCACGGTGGCGCCAAGCTCGATCGCCGCTCCGGTGGTCGCCCACGCCGACCTGACCACGGTCAGCGGCAACGCGATGCGCCAGGGCTGGGTGTCCAACGAGACCGCGCTGACGCCGGCGGCGGTGACCGCCGGCGGGCTCCACAAGACCCTCGACGTCACCCTCAAGGGGCAGGTGTACGCGGAGCCGCTGGTGGTCGGCTCCTCGGTCATCGTCGCCACAGAGGATGACTGGGTGTACGCGCTGGATCGCAACTCCGGCGCACAACGGTGGGCGGTGTCGCTGGGAACGGCGGAGCCAGCCAACGTGATCGGCTGCAGCGACCTCATTCCAAATATCGGGATCACCAGCACGCCGGTGTACGACCCGAGCACCTCCACCATCTACGTGATCGCACGCACCTGGGACGGCAGCCACGCGTCGTCGGCGGCATGGAAGCTCCACGCCCTGTCGCTCGCGACGGGGAATGACGCCGCGGGCTGGCCCGTCCAACTCGGCTCTAACCTGGTGGCCACAAACGATCCAAATCTCAGCTTCGATCCCGTCCATCACGAGTCACGTCCGGGGCTCCTGCTCATCGGCGGTCGCATCTTTGCCGGCTTCGGCAGCTTCTGCGACATCCTCCCCTACCAGGGGTGGATCGCCAGCATCTCCACAACAAACGGGTCAGTGAAGATGTGGACGGACGAGCCGACGGCGAGCAGCTCGAACCTGGGTGGCACCGCTGAGGGAGGCGGGATTTGGTTGGGGGGCGGCGGGCTGATGTCGGACCAGACCGGAGGCATCTTCTTCAGCACCGGCAACGGTTTCCCCACGTCAAACAGCCCCTCGAGCGTTCCGCCGGCGGAGCCGGGTACGAGCGTCACCACCACCACCCCCCTTGGCGAGTCGATCGTGCGGGTCAACGTGCAATCCGACGGTTCGCTCCAGGCGGTCGACTTTTTCGCGCCCCACAACGCGCAGTCGCTCTCCGCCGCAGATACCGACCTGGCCTCGAGCGGGGTCACCGCCCTGCCGGACAACTTCGGCAATGTGCCCGGTCATCCCCACCTTCTGCTGGTCGGCGGCAAGGGCAACGTGGACTACCTGCTCGACCGCGACAGCCTCGGCGGGGAGACGGCAGCCGCTCCCGACAACGCGGTGGCAGAGGCCAGCTCTGCAAGCGCGGTGTTCGGCCACGCCGCCATCTGGCCGGGTGACGGCGGCTACATCTACCTCCCCTCAGAGAACATCTCGGACCCCTGCCCACCCTCGTGCGGCCTCGACGCGTACCAGGTGAAGGTCAGCGGGGGCAATGCCAGCCTCGTGCGGGTTGGGTCGGCAGGGGCCGTGCAGGGGTACGGCACCGGCTCGCCGGTGGTCACCTCCAACGGGACGACCAGCGGTTCTGCCCTTGTGTGGCAGGTTGAGATGCCCAACGCGAGCGAGTCGGGGCCTGAGCTGCGCACCTACCTGCCGGTGCCCCAGTCGGGCACGCTGACCATGGTGTCGCACATCCCGCTGGGTCATGCCGCCACCAAGTTCATGGTGCCGACCATCGACAGCGGCCAGGTGTTCATCGGCACCGCAGACGGTCACCTGCTCGCATTCGGCTTGCAGCACGTGTACACCTCGGTGGCCCCGTTCCGCCTTGCTGACACCAGGTCGGGCTCCGGCTACCCGTTGGCGGGTCACTCGCTCAGCGCCGGTCAGAGCGTCACCGTGCCCATCCGGGGCGCCGCCAGCAGCCCGCCGGTCCCGCCCACGGCCACCGCAGCGGTGCTCAACGTCACCGCCACCAACGGCACTCATTCGTCGTACCTCACCGTGTATCCGAGCGGCACCAGCCCGCCGCTGGCGTCCAACCTCAACACCGGGGGCCGGACGGTCGCCAACCTGGTGATGGTGCCCATCGGTGGCAACGGCGCGGTGGGCATCTTCAACCATCTCGGCAGCACCGACGTGGTCGTCGACCTCGAGGGCTACTTCGTGCCCGGCGGCGGTCCGGCCGGCCTCTACAACCCGCTCGCCCCGGCGCGGATCACCGACACACGTTCCGGTTCGGGCCAGGCCAACGCGGGGAAGACGCCGGCATCGACGGACACCGTGGTGGTCCAGGCGGCCGGAGGGGCCAGTCCGGTGCCATCGACTGGGGTGTCGGCCGTCGTGCTCAACGTCACCGCGGTGAGCAGCAACGGCGCCGGCTTCCTCACCGCGTTCGCCGATGGAGCGTCGCGACCCACGGCGTCAAACCTCAATTTCGACCTCAACCAGGTGGTCCCCAACCGCGTCATCGTCCCAGTTGGAGCCAACGGGAAGGTCGACATCTACAATTCCAAGGGCTACACCGACATCGTCGTCGACGTGGGCGGATGGTTCACCGACGGCAGCGCGGGCGGCACCGGCTCACGGTTCACGCCGCTGCCACCGACACGCATCGCCGACAGCCGCACCGGCTCCGGCCTGCAGCTGGCGGGCCAGACCCTGAACTCCGGCGCAATAAGGACGGTCAATGCCAACCTGCCACCCGGGGCGGTCGCGGTGGCCGCCAACGTCACCGCCGCCGACACCACCTACGACAGCTTCCTGACCGTGTACCCGGACCAGCCACCGCCGCCGACCGCCTCCGACCTCAACTGGGTGGCGGGGCAGGTGGTGCCCAACCTGGTGACAACCAAGCTGGGCAACGGCGCGCTGGCGGTGTACAACCACCTTGGCCAGGTGGACGTCATCGTCGACGTCTTCGGCTATTGGTCGTAACGGCGGCGAATCCCAGCGACGCCACGTCGCGTCCCGCAACTCCGGTCAGCGCTCTCGACCTGCGCGACGTGTCTTGTGGGCGGCTTCCAGCACCGAGACAGCGAGCAGCCCAAGCACCCCGAGCGGAGCCAGCCCCCACAACGCCAACCCCGCGTGCGACAGGCCCGCGAGCAACCCGAACAGCAGCACAACCCCGAGGGCGATGCGGTAGTCATCGCCGACGATGAAGTCCCACCAGAACAGCGCGAACGCGCGCACGCGTCTCATGCCGCGCCCTGTCGCGACAACCGGCCGGTGGGCACCGAGCGTCGCACCACGGCCACCAGCGCCACACCGACGAGGAACGTCCCCGGAATGATCACTGCGAGTGCGACATCACCACCGGGCCATTCGACTCCAGCGCCCTCGGCGCCCCAGAACATGCCGAATGACGTGAGCAGCGTGCCGACAACGAACTTCATGGTGTTCTCCGGCACGCGTGACAGCGGACCGCGAACTGCCACCACGGCGGCCAGAACGACGACCACCGCCGCGGCCGCTCCAAGTACGGCCAGTCCAATCTTTCCCTGGTTGGTGCCGAACGTGACCACGATGAAGGCAACCTCGAGCCCTTCCAGCAGCACGCCCTTGAAGCTGACCGTGAACCCGTAGGTGTCCAGACCTCCAGCCGCGACGACGGCTTCGCGCGCCCGTTCGCGCTCCGCGTGGAAGGTGGCCTCCTCGTCGTGCAGCGCCTTCAGCCCGGCCGCGCGAAGAATCGCCTTGCGAAGCCAGCCGAGGCCGAACACGAGGAGCAACCCGCCGACGAACAGCCGCAGCGCGCTCAACGGGATGGCGGTCAGGGCAGGGCCGAGGATGGCCACCACCACACCGAGCGCGAGGAGGCCCGCGCCGACACCGAGCAAGGCTGCCCGCCATCCCCGGGTCACGCCCACGGCGACGACGATCGTCGCAGCCTCGACCATCTCCACCGCACTGGCGAGAAAGACGGCAACGACGAGCAGCGCCGACGATGCGGTCACAGGGCGGCGGACCCGGCTGCGGTGGTCACGACCGTGCCATGATCCCCTGTTGCGTCGAGGCTTGGTTGGCTGCGCGCCTGTCCGAGGGCGGTCTCAATCACCACCGACGGTGGGACACTAGTCTGCCTGCGGCCCGCCCCCGTAGCTCAGCGGATAGAGCAGAGGTTTCCTAAACCTTGTGCCCAGGTTCGATTCCTGGCGGGGGTACTTCTCGGACTGAGCTGCCGGCGCTACTCGTCCGATGACGGAGCGTAGACATCGATGTCCAGATGCAGCGACCGCCTCGCCAGCTCATCGAGCACGGCGACCTCGACGCGCAGAGCTTCGTTGCCATCACCCATGAACCAGCCGATGAAGAGGCGGGTGCTGTGCCGGTCGGCGAGACCCTGCCAGACCGCGACGTCGGTGGTGACCCGCCCGAACAGAGCTGTGACGTGGTCCGACAGTGGTGACCCATCCGGGAGGCTGCCATGTGTGGAGATGCTCCAGAGGCCGGTGCGTCGCTTGGCCGAGCTCTCGGTCGAGACCGCCTCCCCGATTCGGTGGGCACGGTCGGGACTGGCGCCCAATGCCTCACCGATCTCGTCAGGATCGACGGCTTCCCCGAAGACCGTGATCGACACCGCCAGAACCGCCGCCTCCGCCATGGGCGCAGCCTACCGGAGCCGTCACACGGGTGGGGCATGGGACACTACCCTCACGCGCGCCGTTGGTCAGCTACACGTGGGACGGTCATGAGCATCGGATCCGCCGTGCGTACCCGTCTTGGGCGTTTCGAGACGCCCGCTGCCGAGGCTTACCGCGCCCTCTTCATCAATCTCGATGACCTGGCGGACACCGTGGCTCGGCTCATCCCCCGAGCAACTCGCGTCCTGGAGATCGGCTGTGGCGACGGCGCCGTGGCCGACCGCATCTGTCGGGTGTACCGCGACGTCGAATATGTCGGCATTGACGTTTCCCCGAATCCCGGTCGCCGATACACCGGCGACCGCGTACGCGCGACCTTTCGGTCGATGACCTCGAGCCAGCTTCGTGCGTCAGCCCCTGCGCCGTTCGACCTGGTGCTCATCGTCGACGTCCTTCACCACGTCCCCGCCGAACCCGACCGCGTACGCATCGTCGCTGACGCCGCCGCAATGATCACTCCTGGCGGGACCGTGCTGGTCAAGGAGTGGGAGCGTTCGAGGCAGCTCAGCTACCTGCTTGGGGCCACCTGCGACCGATTCGTATCCGGCGATCGGGCGGCCCGATTCATGAACAGGGATCAGCTCACGGCGTTGATTGCGGCGGGCGCACCGGATCTGGCCGTCGTGCACAACGCGTCCGTCCGTCCGTGGCGTTGCAACGCCCTCACGCTGCTGCAGGCCAGGTAGCCAAACAACGATCGCGAGCTGTCACACCGGGTGGAAGGTCACCAGGTGGATGAGCGTGTACACCACGGCGAGTCCGGCGAAGGTCTCCACCGCGCGGCGTACCGAAGTCTTGTGAAGCGCTGCCGCAAGCGCGACCGCGGCGAAGGGCAGCAGGGCCAGACCGTAGCGGCCGGGAATGGCGACCGACTGGTGAGAGACAACGAAGACGAAGACGACGTACAGCGACCCTGAGGCTGCCATCAGGATCGCCGCGGTGCCGGCCAGGGACTCGCGCCGGCTCCCGGCGGCGAAGAACGCCGCGCCTCCCAGCGCCGCGGCGATCAGCAGCGCGTTCAAGAACCAGATGAACCCGACCGTCGAGGCGTCATCGAGAGGCGCAAGGAGAGGGGGGTTCTGTACCGGACTCAGCAGTGCCGCTGCCTGGCCGACGACGCGGCCGAGGTTGAGCGAGTCGACGTAGTGGATGGCGCTCACACCCGACGTCGGCACCCCGGGAATGGTTCGCGCCCTGACCACCAGCTGCCACGCCACGGCAACCACGAGTCCAGAGACCGCGATCGCCAGTGCCATGGTCACCAGCTCCCGGCCACTGCGCACCGAGGTCGCCTCGCCACGCCGTGTCCTGAGCCAGCGCAACAGCAGGTACACGGACACGGCGGCGACAGCCAGAAGGCATGACACCTTCGCGAACCCGCACAGCGCACCGATGACCAGAAGAGCCCAGCCGGGCATCGCCCGCCTCTCCCAGCGCAAGACGGCATAGAGTGCAGCCGCACCACCGACGAAAAGGACGGTGTCGCTGGTCACCGTCACAGACGTGTGCACCATGACTGGCGTGGTGACCATGAGAGCCGACACGCCAGTGCGAACAGCGGTCGCAACTCCCAGCTCACCCATGGCAAGCCAGAACAGGACGATGCCGGCGGCGAGCCAGGCGAACCCGAGCAGCCGAGCAGCGGTGGCCACGCTGCCGAGATGCAGGACAGTCTTCATGGCTTCGGCGGTGACGCCGGTGGTCACGTAGTACAGCGGCGGATCATCGCCCGAGGTGTCAATGCCGAGCTCGGGGAACGCCTGGTTCGGCGCCGTGGTCGCGTCAGCACACGACGGCAGAGGGAGCTGGGCGAGCTCGATGCCGCGGCAGGCGGCCTCCTGGCGGGCCACCGCGCCATCCAACTCGCCAAGACGCGGGATTTGAAAGTGCGCCGCCTTCACCAGGTAGTCGATGTGCTGGGTCTCATCAATCGGCGAGAGCCTGCCGTCATCGCGGACATGAAGGCCGACGACGATGGCGCCCAGCAGCAGGACCGCGAGGAGGCACGCCTGGCTGGTGATGCGGGCGCGCCGTTGCTCGACCGTCTCGACGCGAGCGCGGCGCTTCCAGGGTCTCCAAGCCAACGAGGTCATCTCCCGGATGTTGGTGCGGCGCCTACCTGTCGATGAAGCTGGCGGGCTGAACCATAGCCCCTGGCGGCGCATCGTCGACGGCCTCCATCGCGGATTCGGCGGGCAGCCGCGGCCCCGGCGGCGGTGGCTCGGACCTCTCGAGTCGGAGAAGCGCCAACTCCTCGGCAAGGATGCGGGTGCGCTCCTCGAGGCGGGTCAGTTGGCGCGAGAAGTGGATGCTGATCAGGAACAGGATGACCGTCGCGGCCAGGAAGATCGTGGCGGGCGGGTAGTAGATGCCGAGCCATCCCGAAATCGTGTCGACGCCCTGGGGAAAAGCGATCAGCCCGATCACGACCAGGGTCAGCGCTGTCCAGATCAGCAGATAGCTCGCGCGCATCTGGCGGCGGCGCACCTGTCGTGTGATCAGGAGCAGACAGATGAAGGTGATGGCCAGGACGATGAGGCGGATGCGCGGGGTCATGTCGCGCGCGCACCCCGTCGTTGACGCAGCGAGGCCATGGCGAACAGCACCACGATCAGCCGCATGTAGTGATACACGAGCTTGAGGTTCCGCGTCGACGGCCTGCCCGCGGATCGCTCATGCATCACCACAGGCCGTTCGATGACAGTGAAGCCGGCGTAGCAGGCGAGCAGGAGGGCCTCGACGGAGTCCATGTATTCGACCGGATACGTGTGCGCGAAGTACTCGAGCATCGGCCGTGAGAAGGCACGAAACCCTGAGGACGTGTCGCTGAACTGCCGCCCCGACAGGATGGCGACGGCCAGGCGAAGCACGTTCATCGCACCACCCCGGATGATCCCAGGCCGGTACGCAGCAGGATGGGGCGCGAAACGGGTGCCCACCACAAGGTCGGCACCGTTGTCGAGGTCGCCGAGCATGGGTGCGAGCTCGGTGACCTCGTGCTGACCGTCGGCGTCGAACTGGATGGCGCGGTCGTAACCGTGTTGCACCGCGTGGCGGAAACCGGTGCGCAACGCACCGCCGATGCCGAGGTTGAACGGCAGACGAGCGACACGCACGCCGGCTGCGATGGCCACGTCGGTGGTTCGATCGACGGACCCATCATCGACGACCAGGACGTCGAAATCCGGCACACCCGCTCGCAGAGTCGCCAGAACCGCCGGGAGGGACTCCTCCTCGTTGAAGGCGGGGATGATCACGAGAGTGCGCGCAGCCATTGTGTCAACCTCGGCGCAGGCGTCGAGCAATTCTACGCGCGCCCAGCGGTGATGCCGGTCGCGGTCATCGCAGCAACGGCTGCAGCATCCGCCACAGGAGCGCGCTCGCCGGGTTGATGACGCCGTCTATCAGCGGCCCTGCCACTTCTGTTGCGACGAGGCGTCCACTCGCGGATCGGAGAAGCTCACGGTCGCTGACCCCGCCCAGGGCAGCGAGCTCGCGGCGCCGCCGGCGCAGGTGGTCGACCCTGCCCGGGCGCAGCCAATACAGGTATGACCGCCATTTCTCTGCAACCCAGCCCTGGCGGAACGCCATCGCCCACACGGCGGACTCAACGGCGACGAGCGGGACGGCGAGCACGGCGAGAGACCGCGTCCGATAGTGTGCCAGCAGCACCCAGTGGCGGTTGCGTTCCAGGAAATACCACTTGCGCAGGTTTCGTGAGAACTCGTAGTGGTGCACGACCCGAACCGAGCCAAGCAGGTGCAGCGTCCAGCCGGCGCGGCGCATGCGCAGGCCGAGCTCGAGGTCCTCGTGGTACAGGAACAGCTCCTCTTCGAAGAGGCCGACCTCGTCGAGGGCCGCCACCCTCAGCATCACCGCCGCCCCGGTGAACGCGGGGATGCCGACGCCGCTGCTGCGCCAGCGCCCGTCGCGCAGCCACGGAAGGCTGGAATCGCGCTCCGCCTCGGCGACGGGCACGCCATTGCCCCCCGCGGTGCTGAAGCCGAGGTAGTGGACGGGGTTGCCCAGGCTGTTGACCAGCCCGTCGGCGCGGAGCACGGCCGGCTGAACGGCGGCGGCCCGGGGATGGCCTTCCAGGAAGGCGGCCAGCGCAACCACGGTGTGCTCTTCGAGGGCGGCGTCCTGGTTGAGCAGCATCACCCACCGGGCTCCCGCCTCGCGAGCTGCGCGGATGCCGACGTTGCACCCGGCCGCAAAGCCGAGGTTGCCCCCCTGGGGGAGCAGCCGAACCTCCGGAAAATCGTCGGCGACCAGCTCGCGTCCACCGTCCGTGGATGCGTTGTCCACAACGATGACGCCCACGTCCGCTGCATGCGCCCGGCACGAATCGAGCGCGCGACGGATGTGATCCGCTCCCTGGTACGCGACGATGACGATCGCCCCGGTCGCGGGACGTGCCTCAGCGAGCGGCAATGGGCACGGCGATGAGCACGGCGCCATCGTAGCCGCAGGGCGAAAGGCGAAGGATCGGTAGACTCCGCCCGCCGATGGCGTATGTCGATCTCAACGCCGACCCGTACGGCGGACATCGCCGTCTGCTCCGCCTCTGCGGCAATCCCCAGGTGGTGCTCGACGCAGGTGGCTCGTCGGGCTACCTCTCATCGGCTCTCGCCGAGCGGGGTGCCCGGGTGATCGTCGCCGACGTCGACGATGCCGCGGTCGCCGAGGCGCTGGCAGCGGGCCGAGCCGCGTACCGCGTGGACCTCTCCGTCGAGGTGCCGCCGCTCGAGCCGGGCAGCGTCGACCTGCTCGTCCTCGCCGACGTCCTCGAGCACCTGGCCGACCCGGTGTCGGCGCTGCAACGGCTGCGCCCGCTGCTGGCTCCCGACGCACGACTGGTGGCCAGCGTTCCCAACGGGGCCAACTGGGCGCTTCGACTGCAGCTTCTCGCCGGGCGCTGGCAGTACACCGACCGAGGCCTCCTCGATCGCACTCACCTGCGCAACTTCACGCGGCGCAGCTTCCACGAATGCCTCGAGGAGGCCGGTTTCGAGGTGGTCGAGGCCGACCTGACCTGTCCGGTGCCCATGTTTCGCGGGGGCCGGATCAGCGCCGTCGCCTACCACGTCGGCCGGCTCCGGCCAGGGCTGCTCGCCTACCAGCACCTCGCGCTCGCCAGGCCGCGTCCCGGTTAGGCACGCCCTCGCAGCGTCGCCAGGCCATCTCCGGAGAGATCGTCCAGGCCAACCCGTCGCCCGGTGATCGCGAGGATGATCGACGCCAGCGGCCCGATCACCTCGGGACCGCTCCCCGCTGTCCAGGCAACGTCGTCAGCCCGCAGGGTGAGGCCATCCGCACGTCGCTTGGCGCCGATGAGCAGGTTGGAGCTGCGATAGAAGTCCGCAGTCCGGGTCAGCGCCTCGTCCGAGTACCTGTGGTGGATCCCCAGCGGGCGCCGGATATCTTCGCTGTGCACCACGGCCTCGCCAACCATGGCTTCGACCGGCCCCGGCGGATGGGTGGTGGCGTCGAGCATCGCCGTGAACCGGGCCAGCGCGTCGGCGCCGGAGGAGCCCCGTTCGGCAGCGACATCCTTGGCCGACATGGCGTCGAAGCGGAACCCTGAGGCCATGAACTTGCCGAAGAAGCGCGGCGGGGTCATCTTGGCGGTGGCGGTCATGTGAGCCAGCGCGTCGCGGATGGTCCAGTCGCTGCAGAGGGATTGCGTTGCCCATTGCGACTCAGCCAGCTGTCGCAGGTCTTCGGCGAGCGCCTTGCGCTCGGCGTGGATGAGTGGCCATGGACTGGATGCCATCTCTCGTCCCCCTTAGTGGCGCGAGTGTAGCGCCGCGCCGCGCCGCACCCCCGTGCCGTATTCACAGCCCACACTCGTACGAGCGCCGTATAGTCCGCCGCGACGGGCATGCAGAAATGGGGAGTCCTTTGACGATGACAGGTGAGAACATCAAGACCGAGATCGCCGCCTGGTGCAATGACAGGACCGGGCTGCAGCTCGTCGAGGACCGCAGCGAGCCCGGCGCCGACTTCGCCCTCGGCCTGCGCACCAGCTCCCGCAGCACCGCCTCGGTGCCCGTCGACGTCCGTCTCGACCAGGGCGATGACCGGGTTCGGGTGAGCTCGACCACGACCTCCGGCGCGGACGCTCAGGCGATCGAGCGGGTGCTGTCAGCGAGACCCGCGCTGATTCGGGGTGACTCCTCGGGCGGAGCCACTGTCGTGGCCGCGTACGTGTACACGGACGGCTTCAACAAGCAGGCGTTCATCAATGCGGTCGAGGAGGTGGCCAAGACGCGGTCGCTCATCGACGCGCTGAGCGGCGCCGGAACCAGCCCTGATCAGACGACTGCAGCCGCAGCGGAGCCGCAGTACTCGGCGGCGGCGGCGAGCCAGCCCCAGGCATGGCAGGCGGGGCAGCCGACCGCGTCGACCCTGCCCGCGCCGAGCTTCGCAAGTCCGTCTCCCGGCGGCGGCTACACACCGCTGTCCGGCCAGCCCGCTCCCCAGGCTCAGCCGGCGGCGGCGGCGTTCGCACCCACGCACACGGTGCCACCACAGGGCCTGCAGGCATGGGCGGCGCCGGATCCGGCCGGGGCCATCGTCGCCACGCTCGGCGGAGGTCTGCCCATCCAGGTGACCGAGGTGCGCGGGGCCTGGGCCAACATCGTCTGCTCCAACGGGTGGACCGGTTGGGTGGACGGGCGCATCATCGGCGTCGCCCGCTAGCCGCAGTCGCGCCCGGCTGACCGCGCCATGGAGTTGACCGACGCCCTCTACGCGGCCGGTGTCGACGGGGTTGCGACGATCACGCTCAACCGTCCCGAGCAGCGCAACCCGCTGGGTCCGCAGATGCTCCGCGACCTGACCAGCGCGATGCACGCGGCGCGCGCGGACACTGCGGTGCGCGCGGTGGTGCTCACCGGGGCTGGGGACACAGCGTTCTGTGCAGGCGCCGACCTGTCGAGCTTCGCCTCGGACGCAGGCGAGCTCGACCGACACGACGGCCGCGGGCTCTTCGTCGAGCTGTTCCTGGCGTGCGAGAGGCTCGGCAAACCGCTGGTCGGCTGCATCAACGGCCACGCGCTCGCCGGTGGGTTCGGCCTGGCGCTGTGCTGCGACCTCCTGGTGGCATCGGACCAGGCGACCTTCGGCACACCGGAGATCAAGGTCGGGGTGTGGCCGATGATGAACATGGCGATCATCACCCGCAACCTCGGCCGCAAACGCGCCATGGAGCTGTTCATGACCGGTGAGCGCATCGACGCGAGCACCGCGCTGCAGTGGGGTTTCGTCAACCGCGTGGCGCCGCCTGACGAGGTTCGTGAGCGCGCCCACGCGTGGGCGGCGGAGATCGGGGGCTGGAGCCCGCTGATCATGCGCCTCGGCCGCGATGCCTTCTACGCCATCGACACGATGGACTATGCGGCAGCGCTGCGCTATCTGCAGGCGCAGCTGACCGTGGTGTCGCTGACCGACGACTTCCGTGAGGGCGTCACCGCATTCCTCGAGAAGCGCGCCCCCGAGTTCCGCGGTCGCTGATGCGCGGGGATGCGAACCTCGACGACCTCGCCGCCGACCTCGTGTCCCGGCGCAGCCGGGCGCGCGCCATGGGCGGCGACGACGCGGTTGCCAAACAGCATGGACGCCACAAGCTCACCGCGCGCGAGCGCATCGACCTGCTCTTCGACGCCGGCACGTTCACCGAATTCGGCCTGCTGGCGCATCAGCATTCGCTGCACGTGACGCAGACAGACCCCGAGCGCACCCCCGCCGACGGTGTCATCGTCGGTGACGGCCTCATCGATGGACGGCGCGTGTACTGCGCGGCCTACGACTTCACGGTGATGGCGGGGTCGATGGGCATGATCGGTGAGCAGAAGGTGGCGCGGCTGCGCGCCAAGGCGTTGCTCAACCGCCTGCCGATGGTGTGGCTGCTCGACTCCGCCGGCGCGCGCATCCAGGAGGCGGCAGGGAGCACCTTCGCCGGCAGTGGCGCGCTCTTCTACGAACAGGTGCAGATGAGCGGTGTCGTGCCGATGGTGGCGGCGATGCTGGGTCCGTGTGCGGCCGGCACGGCGTACATCCCGGGCCTCGCCGATTTCGTGCCGATGGTCAGGGGCACGAGCAGCATGTCTCTCGGCGGCGCCCGGCTCGTCAAGGCGGCCACGGGTGAGGAGACCACCGACCACGACATGGGCGGCAGCCAGGTGCACTGTTACGTCAGCGGCGTTGGTGACCTGGAGGTCGACGACGACAGCGCCTGCATCACGGCCGTTCGCGAATTCCTCTCGTTCCTCCCATCCCACAACCGCGACGCGGCGCCGCGTCGCACCGGCGAGGATCCCGCCGGCCGGCGCATCGAGGACTTCGCCAAGCTGGTCCCCACGTCGCCTCGGGCCGCGTACGACATGCGCAAGGTGGTCAGGCGGCTGGCTGATGACGGCCACGTCTTCGAGATCAAGCCCGCGTTCGCCAGGAACATCATCACGGCGCTGGCGCGTTTCGACGGGCGCAGCTGCGGGATCGTCGCCAGCCAGCCGATGCACAAGGGCGGCGCGCTCGACAACGATGCAGCGGACAAGGCTGCCCGGTTCATCACGCTGTGCGACGCATTCAACCTGCCGTTGCTCTTCCTGCAGGACGTGCCCGGATTCATCGTCGGCACCGAGGTCGAGAAGCAGGGCATCATCCGCCACGGAGCCAAGATGCTCTATGCGGTCAGCGAAGCCACCGTGCCCAAGGTGACGGTGGTGCTGCGCAAGGCGTACGGGGCGGGCTACTACGTGATGTGCGGACGCGGCTATCAGCCCGACACCATCGTGGCGTGGCCCGGGGCCGAGATCTCGGTGATGGGCGCCGAGGGCGCGGTGGACATCATCTTCACCAAGCAGATCGCCGACGCCGAGGACCCGGTGGCCGAGCGCGCCAAGCTCGTCGAGACAGTGCGCGACACGATCGACCCGTACGTGGCCGCAAGCTGGGCCATGGTCGATGACATCATCGACCCCGCGGAGACGCGTGAGGTGATCTGCAAGGCGCTCGACGCCGCAGCGACCAAGCACCTCGAGCGGGCCTGGCGCAAGCACGGGGTGCCGCCCGTTTAGGTTGCCGCGGCGCCCCCCCCGACGGGAGGGGTCGCCATCGCGACCCCTCCCTCGATTGCGGTTGGGCTGTCAGCGGCTACCCGTCAGTGGTTCTCGCACGAGCTGATGCTGTGCGGTCCGCTGTTGTAGTTGTTGGTCCTGACCTGGGTGGCACCACCGCCGCCCGCGAGCCAGACCGTGTAGAAGTAGAGCGGTCCGAACTCCGCAGCCGAGCTGCCGCCGAAGCTGTTGCCGGTGCCGAAGTTACCGCCCTCAACGAAGCTGCAGTTGTGGAGCTGCGTGAAGTACGGGTAGAACACCGGTTGGCCGTCGTCGTTCGGTGGCGGATTGGTGCAACCTGCGCCGGTGGTCCTCACACATGACCCGCCGAGGTCGGCTGCCTCGATACGTGGTAGGTCGTTCTCGAAGGCGAACTGCTTGTACGCGGTGTCGTATTCGGGCCCTGTGAGCGGTGCGGTGAAGTGGATCGGTGTCGGCCTGGTCGATGGTGAGTTCAGGCTGCTGGCGTTGGGCCAGTGGTTCTGCTGGTACGGGACACCGTCGAACCCAGGT
>DATBPD010000076.1:0-25260 GCA_036561525.1 Candidatus Dormiibacterota bacterium
GGCCACGCAGGTGGGACCGAGCAGCCCGCAGGGGTCGGCGCCATTGGCGTTCTGACGCAGCATGTAGCCGGACTTGTCTCCCTGTCCGGTGGCCGCGCCGATCTGGAAGACGAGGTTCTTGGCGTCCTGCCAGATGGGCAGGCCCGTCGCCTTGCTGCGGTCGTTGGCGAAGTTGCCGGTCTCGGGCACCAGGTCGGTCATCAGCTTGTTGAGCTGCGTGGTGAAGCTTCCCAGTTGCTGCAGGCCGGCTCCGAACTCGGCGGCGCGGCCGCTCTTGAGGACTGAGTCGGTGGTCTGGTTGATGGTGTCGACGTTGGTGATGTAACCCTCGAGCGCGGCCTGGTTGTGCGCCAGCGTGCCGGTGATGCTGTTCATGTTGTCGATGACGCCGGCAAGGTCGTTGCGGCTCTGGTTGAGCGTGTCGGCCGTGGTCCCCAGGTTGACCAGGATGTTGTTGATCTCCGGGTTGCGCGTGGCCAGCTCCTGGGTGGGGGTGGCGCTGTGCACGGAGAGGTCACGGAGGTCGGGGATGAGCTGCTGGAGGTTGCCCTCCTGGCCCTGCACCGCGCTCGAAGCGGTGCGGATCAGGCTGGTGATCGAGTCACGCGTCGGCTTGTCGAAGCTGTTGAGGATCTGGTCGAAGTCGACGACGGGCTTGGTGGCCGCCATGGCGATGTTGCCGTTGTCGGCGTAGGGATGAGCGGTGTCCTTGCCCGGGGTCAGCTGCAGGTACTTCTGACCGAGCAGCGTGGCCAGGCGGATCGACGCGGAGGTGTCGCCCGCCAGAGGCCAATCGCCATCGTCGACCTTGAAGGTCACGGTGCTGTAGGTGCCCTGCGCTTTGACGGCGGTGATCTGGCCCACCGGCCGCCCCGCGATGCGCACGTCGCTGCCGACGCTGATGCCATCGACATCGACCACCTGCGCGGTCATGGTGTGCGTTTTGCTCCACGGCGCCGCGAAGTCGAGGTTGATCTTGGCGAGCAGGCCGAGGACGAGCGCCATCGCCACCCCGGCGATGAAGCCGGCGATCAGGGGGTTGAATCCGCCGCGGCGGCCGGTGCCACTCATCAGCAGGGGTTCTCCCACGTCCCACCGCACGGCTTCGCGGACTTGCCGGGGAGCGGCAGCGAACCGTCGACACGCAACGTGTCCAGCGGCAGGCCGTATGCGTTGCTGCCGGTGCCGGTGTTGTAGCCGGTGGCGGTGACGAACTCGTGCAGCAAGACGTCGAGGTCACCGATGAACGGGTCGACGTTGGCGATCAGCGGTGCCAGCAGGTCGGCTGCGCTCTTGGCCCGGTTGAGCGCGTTGGGGCCGTCGTTGAAGATCTTGGTGAGGTTGCTCTCCTCCCCCTGCAGAGCCTGGTCGAGGGTGCCGAGCGTCCCCGCGGCGTGGACCAGGGTGCCCTGCAGCGAGACCTCATGGGTGGCCAGCGTGCCCAGGACGACGTTGCCGTTGGTGATGAGGCCGCGCAGGCTCTTATCCTCGCGCGCCAGGTCTGCGCTGATGGTGTCGAACTCGCCGTTGAGGCGGTCGAGCTGCGGCGACCGTGCGGCCAGGACCCCGGTGATCGGCACCGCGTCTGCGCTCAGCGGGTTGGTGTTGGCGATGGTCTGGTTGAGGTCGGGGATGCCTGCGCCTCCGAAGGCAAGCACTCCCTCCTGCAGCTGGGTGCGGATCGAAGTGCGCACACTGGGATCGAAGATGTTGGAGAGCTCGTCGAGGTTGACGGGGCTGCTGGTCAGCCCGAGCCCGAACGCCGGGCTGTCGCCGAGCGACCGTGCCGACGCCGACCCCGGCGTGACGTCGATGTACACATTGCTGAGCACGCCCTTGGGACGGACGGCAACACGGGTGCCGTTCCGGAGCGGCCAATGAGCGTTGTCGACACTGAACACGACCTGGGCCGTCTCCGCGCCAGACTGTGGATCGACGTGCACCTCGAGCGACTGCACCGTGCCGACCTCGATGCCGCCGATGCGCACCTCGTTGCCCTTGGTCAGGCCGTTGACGTTGGTGAACTGGGCAGCGGCCGTGTGCTCGGCACCTCCGAGCGAGAGTGCCAGCCCGCAGAAGGCCCCGGTGGCGAGAGCCGCGACGAACAGCCCCTTCGACGACGCAACCAGGCGCGCGACACGCACGATCATCGGAACAACCCAAGGAGGTAGGAGGAGGACGTCGCCGATGGCGGCGACACGGTGGCGGCGGTGTTGTGGATCGTCGCCGCCTGGCAGGTCTGCTCGATCAGCTTCTGCGTCCCCGGCGGGAACAGGCCGACGAGCTGCGCAGTCAGCGTCTGGGCAATCGTGTCGCAGTGAAAGGAGAGCACGATGTTGAGCGCGCAGTTGCCGCTGGTGGTGCAGGCGCTGCTCCCATTGGCGGGGTTGTGGCCGGCGACCGGGCCGCCCGCTCCTGGCTGCGAGAACATCGAGTCCCACAACCCGGTGACGGCCTCGCCATTGGGGGAGGTGACGTTGAGCTGGTCGTTGGGGTACGCGATCTGACCGTTCAGCGTTCCCGCGATGACCGTGTCGATGCCGCAAGCATGGCCGCCGCATTTCGGTCCGACGATGTCGTACAGCAGCGTGTTCTCCGACGACAGCGTCGGCGCCAGCCGGTCCAGCGCGGTGCGCTGCGCCGCGATCGCCGGTGTCATCGCCGAGTTGAGCTCGGTGGCGACGTTGCTCGCCTCCTGCAGCGTGCCCACCAGGGCGGCGTCCTTCTGCGCGATCGCGCCCAGGGCGACATTGCCGTTGGCGAGGAAGCCGGCCAGCTGGGTGTGCTCGTCGGCAAGCGCCTGCATGATCGTGTTGAGCTGCACGAAGATGTCGTCGGTCTGCTGCTGATCCTTCTCGTAGACCTGCGCGACGGGGCTGAGGTTGGCGACCACCTTTTGGAGTTGCGGGAGGATCGCCTGGACGTCACCGGCGCGGCCCTTGGTGGCCTGATCGAGGGCGGCGAGCACCTGCTGCTGGTTCGCCCTCGTCGCCGTGTCGAAGGAGTTGAAGATCTCGTCGTTGGAGACATCCTTGCTGGTCTCGGCAACGGCAAGGTAGCCACCCGATGAGATCGCCTCAGCCGTGGCGGCGGAGCCCACGGTCAGGTCGACGTACTTCTCCCCGAGCAGCGTCTTGGGGCGCACCTTGGCGAACCCATTGGTGTAGATGGGAACGGCCTGGGTGTCACTGATCCGCATGGTGACCACGCTGAAGCCGGGGCTGCTCGGATCGTGCGAGATGGCGGTGACCTTGCCGACCCCGACGCCGCTGACGCGGACGTCGGCCGCGGTGGGGATGCCGTCGGAGTTGGCGAACACAGCGTGGATGGTGTAGTCGGAGGAGAGCGGGTTGGGCTGGCCGATGTTCACCGCCAGGAATTCCATCACCAGGAAGCAGAACGCGGTGAAGACGGCGAGGATGCCGCCGTTGATCAGCGTGCGCCTGCGTTTCACACTCAGCCCCCCATCGCCGCTGCCCAGCTCGCGTTGGGAGCGGCCGAGTTCGGCATCGGCGCGGAGGCCTGCCCAGTGCAGTTGCTGCTGCAAGTCACCGAGAAGACCGACCAGAAGTGCTGGTTGTGGTTGTTGGGATCGGTGTCGAAGAACGAGCTTCCCAGGTTGGGGAACACGTCGTGGATGGCGCCACGGTACTTGGAGATGTCAGCGAGGATGCCGTTGCTCTGATCGAGGAAGCTGTTCAGGTCGGTGAGCGTGGTGGGTAGCTGGTCGAGAGCAGCGTGCAGGTTGGTGCCATTGCCGGTGACGATGGCGTCGAGATTCTGGAGGAGCGTGTCGGCCTGCCTGACGGTGCTGCCGATCGACTGCTCCTGACCCGCCAGCTGCTGCATCACCGCGGTCCAGGTGCCGAATTCCTGGCGCACCTGCTCACGCTGCTTGGCGAGTACGTCGTAGAACCTCTGCAGCTCGAGCACGATGTCATTGACCTGCTGCTTGCGCACCGAAAGGTGCGTGGCCGGGCCGTTGAGCGCGGTCACCAGGGTGTTGAGAGAGCCGGCCTGGCTGTTCATGTTGTCGCCGTTGTTGGTGGTGCCCTCTCCGAGCGCGTTGATGAGCAGCTGCACGCGCTGCACGGTGGCGGGGTCGAACACCGCGAGCACCTGGTCGATCTCGGTGATCGGGACGGTCTGGCTGACGGGGATGACACCTCCAGATTGGAGCTGTCCGGGCTGGGAGCCCCGGGTGAGATCGATGTACGTCTCGCCGAGCAGGTTCTTCTTGCGCACCTGGGCGGTGGCGTCCGGATGCAGGGGCAGCGCGTTGCCGTTGTCGAAGACGAGCTGCACCTGCGCGTGGCCGCCGCCGACGTTCACCGCGCCGACGTACCCGACCTTGGTGCCGTTGAGGAACACCTCGTTGTTGGGCAGGATGCTGTCGGCGTCGGTGAACGTCGCCGTCAGCTGGTAGGGATGGGTCCACGGCACGCTGAACTCGAGGCCGCGCACGACGAAGCCGAGCACGAGCAGACAGAGGAGCATGTAGCCCAGGTAGATCGGCAGATTCCAGCGGCTGCGCATCGCTAGTCCGCCAACCAGCGGGTGAGCAGCGACA
Source organism: Candidatus Dormiibacterota bacterium (assembly GCA_036561525.1). Classification (GTDB taxonomy): domain Bacteria; phylum Chloroflexota; class Dormibacteria; order Aeolococcales; family Aeolococcaceae; genus Aeolococcus. The sequence goes on from DATBPD010000076.1 coordinate 4,571, forward strand.
TGTCGCTGCGCCCGGTGTCGTATGACGACGGCACCGAGTCGCCGCCCGCCGAGTGGGAGATCGACGAGGGTACGGTGCCCTGGCAGGAGCTGCCGACGTTGTTGGGATTGAGCAGGCAGATGCGGAAGATCGATTGCGATGCCGCTCCGCCGCCTTCGCTCTCCAAGGCACCGCCGGTCGTGGTCGGTCCGTGCACCAGGCCGCTGTTCAGCGAGTTGAGCACTGCCGAGTTGTTGGCAGCCCCGCCGAGGAACGCGAGCAGCTTGCCCTCCTCACCGGTGAGGTTGAGGAGTTGTGGGGCCACCCCAAGGGTCGTCCTCAGGGATGGCACCGCGCCGTCGATGGCTGTGTTCAGCTCACCAAGCGCGGTCTGCGCGTCGACGAAGCCGCGGCTGAACGCCGCCTGCTGCGTCTCGATGGCGTTGAGCGTCGTCTGGCCGTTGCTGATCAGCTGGCTCATCTGGACGAGCTGGTCATTGGTGGTGATCTTGCCGAGCACGCCGTCGAGCCCCACCAGGATGCGATCGAGGTCGGCGTCGCGGTTGTTCAGCGTGGTGCCGAACACGGCGAGGTTCTGCAGGTCGGCCTTGCCCGCGGCGATCGCCTGGTTGAGGCTCTGGCCACGTCCCGCGACACCGGCGCCGAGGTCGTTGAGCAGGACCCGCGCTGCGTTCCGCGTCGGCTCGTCGAGGCTGTTGATGAACTGGTCGAGCTCCACCGGTACGGCCTTCTGGGACTCATGAAGCACCACTGATGTGTCCAGGGCGGAATTGGTCGCGGCGCCGTCGTGCACGTCAACGTACTTCTCGCCGAGCAGCGACTTGGGTCGGATGTCAGCGGTGGTGCCCTTGTGCAGCGGCCAGTGTCCGTCGGCGATCTGCACGGTGACCAGCGCCGAGTTGTCCTGGGTGGGCTCGATGTCGCCGATGGTGCCGATCTTCGAGCCGGCCTCGAGGACATCGCTCCCGGAGACCAGCCCGTCGGCGGTCGGAAACGTGATCTGGATCTCGTGGTACCTGGCCCCGAGCGTGCGCGGGGACACGATCGCGAACCCCGCTCCTCCCACGAGGACCGCGGCGACGCCGATCCCGGCGATCGCCGACCTGGACACACTCACCTTCCTGGCACCTTTCTGGTCACCTTCCTGTCAATCCATCCCCAACGGCCCCTCTGACGAGGCGTTGAAGAACTGGTGGACGAACTCGTCGTCTGACTCCTCGATCTCCTTCTTGTTGCCGAAGTGCCTCATCTTCCCCTTGTAGAGGATGCCGATATTGTCGGCGAAACGACGCACAGCGCCAACATCGTGGCTGACCACGATCGAGGTGGCCTGGTATTTGGAGCTGATCTCCCTGATCAGGTCACACAGGAGTGTGGTGCGCACCGGGTCCAGACCCGAATCCGGTTCGTCGAACAGCAGGATCTTCGGCTCCATCACCAGCGCGCGGGCGAAGCCGGCGCGCTTGCGCATACCGCCGCTGAGCTCGTTGGGCATGCGCTTCTCCGCGCCGGCGAGCCCCACCTCGGTGAGCCGGTCCATGACGATCTCGCGAATGTCGCGCTCGCTCTTCTTGGTGTGCTGGCGGAGCGGGAAGGCGACGTTGTCGTAGAGGCTCATCGAGCTGAAGAGCGCACCGTCCTGGAAGAGCATGCCGATGCCGCGGCGGAGCTCGAGCAACTCGCCCTCGCTGAGCTGGGGAACGTCGCGATCGGCGACAAAGACGTCGCCGCTGTCGGGTGGAAGCAGTCCCACGATGTGGCGGAGGGTCACGCTCTTGCCGGTGCCCGAAGGACCCATCAGCACGCTGATCTCGCCCTTGGGGATGCGGCAGGTCACGCCGTCGAGCACCTTGAAGGCGCCGAACGCCTTGTGCACGTTGCGCAACTCGATGATCGCCTCCTTGTCCCAGGTGGATTGCGATTGGGTTTGCGGCCGGTGGCCCCTCGGCTGGCTGAGGTCGGTGTAAGCGGGGTGATCACCCCCCGGGACGTTCTTCTCCCGCGACGGATCGAGAGGGGGTGGCGCGGGCGGACGCGCCGGCGGACGCGCCGGGGTCACCGGAGCGCCGCCGGGAGCCGGCTGCGGGGTGCTGACGAGGGATTCGGACACAGTCACCTCACGTCGCAATCGGTAGGTTCGGGTTGGTGCCCCAGAAGATCTGGGTAAGAAGGGCGTTGACAACCACGGTCACCACCAGCGCCACCGCCATTGTCTTGGCCACGGCCTTGCCGATGCCCACCGCGCCTCCGGTCACGTTGTAGCCGTAATAGACGGCAACGCAGACGATGAGGAATGCGAAGACGACGGCCTTGATCATGGAGAAGAAGAGATCCTGCAGGTTGAGGAACCTGAAGAAGTAGTCCGAGTACACCCCGCTCGAGATGCTGCCGCTGGGGATCTGCACCATCTGCACGATGTACGACCCGAGGTAGCTCACCGCCAGGGCGAGGATGTACATGAATGGCAGCACCAGGAAGCAGGCGAGCATCCTCGTGCTCACCAGATAGATCTTCGAGGGGATGCCCATCACCTCGAGGGCGTCGATCTCCTCGTTGACACGCATCGTCCCCAGCTCGGCAACGAGCCCACATCCAACCTTGGCTCCGATCGCGAACCCGAAGAACAGCGGGGTGATCTCGCGCGTATCGCAGATGGCGTTGAACACGCCGGCCAGCGACTGAGCGCCGATCTGCGACAGCGAGTAGTAGGCCTCGATGGAGCACTCACTGCCGGTGAAATAGGTGAGCACCAGCGCGATCGGGGTCGAGCCGATGGCGATGAAGGCCGCGTACCACCACACCTCGCGCATGTAGCGCGTGGATTGAGGGATGTGAGCGATCGCGCCGCCGGCGAAGTTGACGATCTTGCCGAGCGTCTCCACGCCGTTGCGCACGCCCGCAAGGCGCGACGGCTGTCCGGCGCGACGAGTCGCGGGGGCGGGGCGCTTTACTGGTCGGGTGACGATGGCCACGAGATCCCTAGCGCAACACGTTGTTGGAGTGGAAGAGGGCGAGGATCGTGGGCGTGTACAGGTATTCGATGATCTGGATGCTCACGAAGCACGCCACCACCGACTGGTGGACGGCACGCGCGACGCCCTCGGCGCCACCCTTGGCGGTGATGCCCTTGTAGCAGCACACGGTGGCGATGAGCATGCCGAAGATCACGCATTTCAACTCACCGCCGTACAGGTCCTGCAACGTCCCCTGGGTGTAGAAGGTGCTGATGAAGGCGCCGCTGTTCACACCCACGAGCGCGATCGATGCGAGGTACCCCGAGAGGCAGGTGAAGATGATCATCGGGATGTTGTAGAGGGCGGTCATGAAGGCCAGCGCGAGGAAGCGCGGGACCACGATGAAGAGCACGTTGCTGATGCCCATCACGCTGATCGCTTCGAGCTCGTCGCGCACCTTGCGCGCCCCGAGGTCGGCGGTGATGGCGGTGCCGCAGACGGCGGCGACCATCAGGCCGGTGGCCACGGGAGCGAACTCGCGCACGTTGGCCAGCACCATGAAGCCGCCGATCCGCCACTCGGCCGAGGCGAGCTTGAAGAAGTTGCCCGCCTCGAGCGCGACGATGGTCCCCCAGCCCAGGCCGGTCAGGGCAAGGGGTACGGCGCAGGAGACCAGGATGAAGCGGCACTGCTCGAGGAACTCGGCGGCGTAGAAGGGACGCTGGAAGGCGCCGCGCACGGCGGCAGCGAACAGCAGGGCCTGGTCACCGAGGGTGACCACACCCCTGCGGCCCCGGCTCACCACCGGTCTTGCTCCTCGGAAGGCCCGCGGCCTGAGGGGGCCGGCGGGAACTCGTGCATCGACATAACCTCACATCGTCGGTATCAGGAATACCTATGGTGATCCTGTTGTCACCGGCTTGTCGTCCCTACTCTTAAGACGCCAGGGGCGGGCCGGGTCTTGCGGTCGCCGAATTCGGCGCCCTGGCCTTCCCGTTGCATTCCGGTGACGCCGGGTGGCAGGGTGGCGACGTCGGCGGGATCTGCAGTCGGACCGCCATATGCTCGGCCCATGGCTGGATCTCCACTCCTCAGCGTGGTCATCCCCACCCGGGACGAGGAGGCCAACGTGGAGCCGCTTCTCCTCCGCCTCGCAACCAGCCTCGAGTCAATCGACCACGAGATCCTCTTCGTTGACGACTCCGACGATCGCACCCCCCGGCTGCTCGCCGCCGCGCGAGCAACCGACCCACGGGTCGGGCTGGTTCACCGTCGGGGCGTGGAGCGTGAGGGCGGGTTGAGCACTGCGGTGCTCCGCGGCCTCCATGGGGCGCATGGCGAGTTCGTCTGCGTCATGGACGCCGACCTGCAGCACCCCCCGGAAAACATCCCGGCCATGCTCGAAGCCGCCATCGGCGGCGCCGACGTGGTTGTGGCCAGCCGCTACACGCGCGGTGGCAGCGGCCATGGCCTGGACGGGACGCTTCGCCGCCTGGTGAGCCGCGGGGCGGGCGCGGTTGCCCGCGCGCTCTTCCGCGAAGCCCGGGCGAGCAGCGACCCCCTGAGCGGCTTCTTCATCTGCCGCCGCGGCGTCATCGACGGCATCGAGTTCCGGCCGGTGGGCTTCAAGGTCCTGCTCGAGCTCCTGGTCTGCATCCCCGACCTGCGGGTGAGCGACGTGCCTCTGGACTTCGCGTCGCGGACAGCCGGGGCGAGCAAGGCGAGCCTGGGCCAGGGGCTCCTTTTTCTCGGTCACCTCCGCTCCCTCTTCGTCGACGTGCAGGGCTCAGCTCGTCGCTGGAAGTTCGGCCTCGTCGGGATCAGTGGCCTCGCCATCCTGCTCCCGCTGATCGCCGTCCTCACCGCGATCGCGGGGCTGCCCCCACTGGCGGCGTTTCTGCCCGCCTACGTGCCCAGCCTGATCTGGAACACCGTGCTCAACCGCCACTGGACCTTCGCCGACCAGCGCCACGGCATCGGTGAGGGGACGGCGCGCTATCTCGAGCACGCCATCCTGTCCGGTGCCGCCATGTTCGCCGCCTATGCGGGCCTGCTCGCCGGCCGCCTCACCCCGGTCCTGTGCGCTTTCGGCGGGGCGATGGTGGCGATGGCGGTGAACGCCGCCGGCAACCACGCCGCTGTCCACCGTCGCCCGCGGCTCTGGGGAGAGCTGGCGACCAGCCTGGGCGTGCAGGCTGCGCTGGCCCGGATCACGGCCGAGGTGGGCGCCGATCGCTCGTACGTGCTGCCGCCCGCAGGAGCGGCGCCCGCGGCTCTGCCTCCAGGAACCGTCGAGCGAGTGGTCAGCCGGCGGCGAGCTGTGCTCTTCACCGAGTCCGCCAACCACCGCACCCAGCGGCGGTCCAACATCGAGGTCGGCTCGACGCTGGTGGCGCCGATCGTCGATGGCGGCGTCGTCAGGGGTGTGCTCGTGTGCGAGCGGGTATCCCACCACCCGTTCCAGCCCGGCGACCTCGAGGCCGCCATGACCGCGGCCCCCGCCCTTGGTGGGCTGATCGCCTGTGCCCCCAGTGCCGGCTCCGCTCGCCGCCCCGCCTTTCTGACCGGCACGATCAAGGTCTAGCCGGACCTGACCCCGAGCGCGTCGGCGATCATGCGGGGATGATCCGGCGTCCCCTGCTCGCGCTGCTGGTCGCGGCCACCGTCCTCGCCGCCTTCGCCGCGCCCACCTCGGCCGGTCATGCTGTCCGGGTCGGGGCGCTCTTTCCGCTGGTCGGTCCGCTGTCGCCGCTGGCACGCCAGGAGTACCAGGGGGTGGAGATCGCTCGCGACATGGTGAACATGAACGGCGGCGTCGACGGGATGCCGGTGCAGCTCGATGCCCGCGAGCTGGACGATCCCGCGGCGGCCCCCTCGGCGGTGCAGAGCCTTCGCAGCGACGGAGTTTCTGTCGTCATCGGCACCTACTCCTCGGCCCTGTCGGTGCCTGCAAGCGCGGCGGCGGCGGCGGCCGGGCTCACCTACTGGGAGGCCGGCGCCGTGGCCGACAGGGTCACCGGGCGCGCCCTGCCCAACATCTTCCGCGTGGGCGCGAGTGGAGCCAACCTCGGCGCCAACTCGGCAACATTCGCGTCGACGGTGCTGGCGCCGCGGCTTGGGCTCAGCGCCCGCGCGACGCGAGTCTCGATCGTCCTCGAGGACGACGACTACGGTCACTCGGTCGGCGACAGCGCCGCCGCGCAGGCGCGTGCGCAGGGCATGCAGGTGGTGTCGTACTCGACGTACGACGCTCACCGGCCTGACTTCGCGAGAGTGCTCGCGAGCGTGGCCGCGGCCAAGCCCGATGTGCTCATCCTGGCCTCGTATATCCCCGACGGCGTGGCCTTTCGGCGCGCCATGCTGGCCGCGCACCTCCACGTTGGTGCGTTGATCGGCTCGACGATGGCCGAGTGCGGTCCGGACTTCGGGCTGGAGCTCGGCTCGGCCGCCATCGGCGTGTTCGCCTCGGACCGGCCCACGCAGGGCTTCAACCCGTCCGTTCTCACCGCTGCCGCCCGGGCCACGTACGAGCAGTTCTCGCGCGCCTGGCGGCAGACCACGGGCACCGCGCCCACCGAGGAGGGGCTGGCCGGCTTCACCGCCGCCTGGGCGCTCTTCCATGACGTGCTGCGCCGCGCGCCCCACCTCGACGCGGCGTCGATCGCCACCGCAGCTCGCGGCCTCGACATCGCACGCGGCGGCCTGCCCAACGGCGCCGGCATCCAGTTCTCGACTGATCCGACCATGCTTGGCCAGAACACCAGGGCCGCAGCGGTGATCTGGCAATGGCAGGCGGTGCGCCACAGCGTCACCGTGTGGCCGCCGGTGGACGCCACGGGCACGCCGCAGCTGATCCCGCTGCCGGCGTGATATCCGGGCGCCCGGCCCGGTGCCGGGCCGGCCTCGCCGTCGCGGCGCTGGCGCTGCTGGCCCTGGCCGCGGTTCGCAGCGGCGGCGGCGGGCCACCGCTGTACGACGGACTGTGCCTGCCTCCGAACTACCTGGTGCTCGGCGCCAACCCGGGGCCGAGCTCGGCGTCGGCAACCTACTCGGCCGACCAGCTCAACCAGACCCAGGAGCTGGCCACCACCGAGCAGACGCCGCAGGCCCAGCTGATCATGGCCGCCGGCAGCCTGACCGCGCCGGCGGGCGCGACGGTGACGCTGACGATCAAGCCGGTGCCGCCACCGTCAATCCAACCGGCCGCCGGCACCATCGTCGGCAATGTCTACCAGTTCGCGGCGCGCGCTTCAACAGGACCGACGCTCAGCCTGGCCGCCGGCCATCCGGCGACCGTGGTGCTCGAGGCGCCGAGGGCGGGAGGCCCAAATCTCACCGTCGAACGTTTCGACACCAGCACCTGGACGCCGCTGAAAACCTTCCAGAGCGGTTGCGGGGACACCGACGAGGCGGCCTCGCCGTCGCTCGGCCTGTTCGCGCTCGTCGCCCAGGGATCGGCGGGCGCTGGCTCGCCCAACCCGCCCAGCTCTGGCGGACCCCCCGTCGCCGTGATCGTGGTGGCGATGATCATCGTCGTGCTCGCGCTGGCGATCGGAGCCACGCGACGCAGCCGCGGACGGCCTCGACGCGGCGGTCAGCGGAAGTCGTGAGACGGTGGTGCGGCCGGATTGGCGGGCGCGCCGTCACGCATCGGGACGCCGTCGCCGTCCAGCGCGACCACCGTCTCCACCACGAGGTTCACCCGGCCATTCTCGTTCTGGAGGCGGCCCTCGACCATCAGCAGTGGGTTGTGGTTGGCGATCCGCCGGGTGCGGGTCACCACCGCAGGACGGAAGATGAGGTCGAGGTGTGCCTCCTCGTCGGCGAGCGTGAAGAATCGGAACCCGCTGGCTGACGACGGTGCCTGGCGAGCGATCACCAGTCCGGCGACGCGGATCGCGGTCCCGTCGGCGAGGTCGCGGATGGTGGCGAGCGGCCGGCATCCCAGCGACGCCAGCTGGGTGCGGATGAAGGAGAGCAGGTGCCGGCCGGTGCTCACCTCGCTGAGCGCGTACTCGGTGAGGACTTTGGTCCGCTCGTCCATCTCCGGCAGGCGCGGTGGCGGCGCGGGCGCCTCGAGCAGCGGAGGCAGTGGGTCGGCGTCGAGCCGGCGCACCGCGGTGGTGTCGTCTCCGAGGCGGTTGCCGGCGAGCGCACCACGACCCCGCGGCGGCCGTCGACTGATCGAGGGGGGAACAGGTCCCCCCCTCGCACACCCCCCAACAGGCGGTGTCGGCTCCGGCGACATGAAGTCGCCTGCGTCGACGGAGTCATCACGTCGTGCGTCGGTGCGGCGAGGCAGGCTGTCCTCCACCTGCTTCAACTCCCAGAGCAGCTCGCGGCGGTGACGCCCCGGCTCGGCGGCGTCGAACGCGCCGGCTAGCACCAGGTTCTCCATGGCACGCCGGGGCAGCAGCGTGTGCCTCCAGAAGGCACGCAGCGAGGTCGCCCCGGCGAGCGTCGCCGCCTCGCACGCGATGCGCGCCGTGGGTCCAAGTGCCTTCATGTAGTTGAAGCCCAGCCGCACCGTCCCCGACTCGATGGTGCAGCGCGCGCGGCTGCGCGCCACGTCGACGGGGAGGAAGCTGACCCCGTGGCGCTTGGCATCCTCGACCAGCACCGAGGGGTGATAGAAACCCATCGGCTGGGCGTTGAGCAGGGCGCAGACGTACGCAGCGGGATGGTGCAGCCGCAGCCACGCCGTCTCATACGCGGTGCGTGCGAAGGCGGCGGCGTGGCTCTTGCAGAACCCGAACTGTGCGAAGCCGGCCGCGCCCCTGAAGATCTGCTCGGCCACCTCGACCGGCACCCCGCTTACCTCCCTGCAGCGCCTCACGAACTCATCGCGCAGCTCATCCATCTCGATGCGCGAGCGGTGCCGGTTCATCGCCCTGCGGAAGCGATCCGCCTGGCCGGCGGTGTACCCCGCCACCTCCATGACGATGCGTAGGATCTGCTCTTGGTAGAGAATCACGCCCATCGTTTCTGCCAGGATTGGCTCCAACGATGGGTGCGCGTAGGTGACCGGCTCGAGACCCTGGCGGCGGCGCAGGTAGGGATTGACCGCGTCCCCCTGGATGGGGCCGGGGCGGATGATCGCCACCTGCACGATGAGGTCGTTGAACTCGCGAGGTTGCGACTGCCACAGCGACTGCTGCTGGGCACGGGATTCGATCTGGAAGAGGCCGATGGTGTCGACCTTCTGGATGCTCGCGTAGACGGCGGGATCGTCGAGTGGCAGGGAGTCGAGGTCGGGACGCGTTGCGCCCCCCTGCTCGATGAGGTCGAGGCATTCGGCGATGGCCGAGAGGGTGCGCAACCCGAGCAGGTCCATCTTGATGAGACCGAGGTCCTCGACGTCATCCTTGTTGAACTGCACCACCACGCGACCGGGCATGGTGGCGCGCTCCACCGGAGCGACGTCGACGAGCGGCTCGCCGGTGACCAGCATGCCGCCGACATGGATGCCGAGATGCCGGGGCGTGCCCTCGATCTGCTGCAGGACAGCGCAGAACTGCTCCCAGGGCAAAGACGAGGGGGGAACAGGTTCCCCCCTCGCACACCCCCCAGCCGGCGGTGTCAGCTCCGGCGACGCGAAGTCGCCTGCGCCGACAGCCTCGATCACGGACCACCCGTCGGTGGACTTGGCGAGGCGGTCGATGAGTGGTTCAGGGAAGCCCATCGCCGCCCCCACCTGGCGCATCGCCATGCGTGGCCGGAAGGTGACGATGTTGGCCACCATGCCGGTGCGTTCGGCGCCGTACTTGTCGTACACGTACTGGAGCACCTCCTCGCGGTGGTCCGTGGAGAAATCGATATCGATGTCGGGCGTGCCCTGGTGGTCCTCATGGAGGAAGCGCTCGAAGAGAAGGTCGTGGGCAACGGGGTCGACGCGGGTGATGTCGAGCAGGTAGGCGACGATGCTGTCGGCGGCACTCCCCCGCCCCTGACCGGGGATCTGGTGCTCACGTGCGAATCGCATGATGTCCCAGGTGATCAGGAAGAACTCAGCGAGGTTGGTCTTCGCGATCACCTCGAGCTCGCGCTGCAGCCGGGCGGCCACGGCGCGTGTCATCGGCCGGTACCTGCGCTGCACCGACTCCTGGCAGAGGCAGTACAGGACGGAGAACGGCGTTTCCCCGTCCGCGACAGGGAAACCGGGAAAGCGCGACTGGCTGAAGTCGAGCTCGACGTCGCACTGTGAGGCGATGTGGGCGGCCAGTGCGAAGGCCTCGGGATGGTCCGGCAGCAGGGCTCGCAGCTCCGCCTCAGAGCGCAGATGGTGCTCGGCGTTGGGCAGCAGCAGCCCGTGCGCCGCCGCCGCGTCGAGGGTGGTTCGATGCCGGATGGCGGTGAGCACGTCGAGCAGTGGCTTGTCGTCATGATTGGCATGAACTGGCAGGCCGCTGGCGAGCAGCGGCAGGCCGGTGCGCCGGCCGAGCAGGGCTGTCTGCGCGGCCAGCCAGGAGTCGCCGGGATGGCGGTGGTGGCTGAGCAGCAGGGCGACGCGGTCACGCCCGAAGAGGTCGCGCAGCTGCTCCGCGCGCCGGGTGGCAGAGCGCAGGTCGCCGCGCACCAGGGCGGTGGCGATGGCGCTCTCGGCGCCGCCGGCGAGGACGGTGCAACCGTCGAGGTCGGCGGGGTCGACGGTGGCCGGCTCACCCTGCGCGAGGCTGGTGGTCGAGGGCAGCCCCGGCCAGCCGTGGGGGAAGGGGCCCGCGGTGGGGCGCATCGCCGGGACACGCTCTGGCGCGGCCACGGTGGGGCGGCGGCGGCGGCCCGGAGCCTGCGCCGGACTCGGATCGCCGGTCGCCCGATCAAGCCCGTCCAGCCGCAGCAGCGGTTGTCCCTTGACACCGGCGAGCTGGGCTGCGCTGATCGCCCGCGCAAGCTGGCGATAGCCGCCACGATGGCGGGCGAGCAGGCGCAGGCGATCACCGCCGTCGAGGTCGAGGTCGACGCCGATGACAGCGCGGATCCCGGCGGTGCGCGCCGCCTCCATGAGGCTGACCGCTCCGTAGAGGCCGTTGCGATCGCAGAGCCCGAGCGCTTCGATGCCGAGCGCCGCGGCGCGGGCGACCAGCGCGCGAGGCGAGGCCGAACCCTCGAGGAAGGAGTAGTGGGAACGGGCCGCGAGCTCCGCAAACGCCATTGACTGGTACTACTTATCTGTGTAACTATACGGATGTGTGGTGGTCAACCCTGGCAGCCATCGCACATGGCCGGACCGGCCTCCGCTCGCCCCTACCGGGTGGAGGTACGGCCGGTGCTCAGTCATAGCGGCGCGACCAGGACCAGCCACCCTCGTCGAGGTCGCGGTACAGCTCACAGCACTCGCCACCGGCGAGCAGGCAGCGGAGGTACTCACGGTGGACGGGGCGCCTCCACCAGTCTGTCTGCACCACCCAGCGGGTGACCACGCGCTCGACGCGACGCCAGCCCGCCGCAGTCCGCAGCGCCGTCGGGGTGGTGGGGTCGTCCCCACGCACCTCGACGGTGCCGTCGAGCAGCTCGGTCACAGGTGCACCCTCCGGGCGGATGCCGACAGCGCGGTCTGCGCCGCCGGAGCCGGCCGGGGATGACCGCGGCCCGGCGGCTTGGCTGCGGGAGCGCGCGACCACGGCACCTTGCCCTTCTGCGCAGGCTGGGTCGACGGGCGCGCGGTCAGACAGTCACCGCCAGGGGCGGCGGCGTGGGCCTTGGCCCGTGTCACCTGCCCTGCCGCGGCACCGGGGAGGGGTGACGCCCAGGCAAACCGCCTCTCCGGGATGTCACCAGGATCGACGGCGAGGCGGGGGCGGCGCAGCGTGGTCTCGCCGTAACGCCGCAGCAGGCGCGCCGCGGCAGCCAGCACCGCCTCGCGCTGGGCGTCGCCCCCCCGCCAGAGGTCGGTCTGACGGCCGGCGGCGGTGCGCATCTCCACCTCGAGGCGGATCGCGCTCACCGGGGCAGACGGCTGCAGCTCGCCGAGCAGGGCGAGCACGGCCGCCCAGAGCTCCGCCCGGTTGCCGGCCGGCAGAGGCGGCGGAGCGGAGGCGCCCATGGCCGGCGCTGACTCGAGCTCGAGCACGACGGTCACCGCCACAGCGACCATGCCGCGGTTGCGGAGCTGGTCACCGAGGTCGGCGGCGCAGCGATGGGCTGCGAAACGGAGCACCTCGAGGTCACCGACCGCGCCATCGAGCACGACCCGCTCCACCGCACGGCGGGGACCGGTGTCGATGGACAACCCACCGCCATCCTCGCCCCGGCAGTGGCGGTGCAGCACCAGCCCTTCGGCGCCGAACTGGCGCTGCAGATCCACGGAGGAGAGGTTGGCGACGGCGCCGAGGCAGTCGAGGCCGAGCGCAGCCAGGCGGGCGCCGATCGCCGGGTCGACGGGGAGCATGCCCAGTGGCAGCGGGGCGAGGAAGGCGGCCTCTCCCCCGGCCGGGACGCGACGGACGTGGCGTGGTTCGCTGGCCAGCGCAGCCATCCGGGCCACGAAACGGGTGCTGCCCACCCCAACTGCGGGCAGGCCGCCGTCGAGCGTCTCCACCAGGGCGCGAGCGATTGCCGCCGCCCAGCGCCCCTCGTCCTTGAAGACTGCATGGTTCCCGCTGAGATCGCAGCAGCTCTCCTCGTCACCAACCTCCACCGCCGGGCTGAGCCCGCCGAGCGCGGCGACGAGGTCGGCGCGGAGCCGTTCGACGTCTCCCCTGTCGACGCCGACGAACGCTGCCTGCGGGCAGAGCTGCTGAGCCTGGCGGAGCGGCTGGCCGGGACAGACCCCGGTGGCAACAGCCGCGGCCGAGGCGGCGAGCACGGGCAGACGCAACTCGGGGGCACCCCCGATGATCACCGCCTCACCGCGCAGCTCGGGATGGCGGCGCAGCGCCACCACCAGGCCGAGGTGCGGATGGCGGGCGCAGAGGAGCCGCAGCGGCGAATCAGGCAATGGTTCTCACAGGGGGGATCCCGCCCCCTCGCACGATCGACGTGAAGTCGACCATGCACATCCCCGCCCTCGCCGCGCCTCGCGCGGCGGTCACCGTGGGATAGCCCACCACCTCGGCGGTGGCGTAGGGGCGCGGGTAGCGGAGCAACAGCGTGTCGGTGGCGCCAGGCGCGTGCAGCCGACTCTTGGTCACCACGAGCGCCACGCGCAGGCCGGTGATGTCGCCGTGCGACTCCTGCCACCCCGCCGGCCTGCAGGACAGGGTCAGCGACGAGGCGTACGCGAATGGCGCGGCAGGTGGGGCTGGGGCGGCGACGACGCAGACCGCACGTCGCCGGTGAACCGCCTCGACCAGGCCGTTGAGGGCCGGCTCGATCTCAGCATCGCGGCAGCGATCCCGGCCGAGCGCCACCCCCACCCATGGCGACCCGGCGACCACCAGGGCACGGGCCATCGCCAGCCCCTCGCGCCAGCGTCCCCTCCCCGGCAGGACGGCTAGGCAGTTCTCGAGATCGGCGCCGAGGTCGGCGAGGAAGCCGGGGTCGAGGCTGGCGGCGACGTCGACATACACGACATCGCCCTCGCGGCTGGCCCGTGCCGCCAGCGCCTGGAGCAGGGTGAGCCGGCCGCTCACCCCCGCCTGCGCCGCCTGGATGAGGGTGAGCCGGCCGCGGGGCAGACCGCCGGGAGCCAGGCGGACGTCGAGCGCCGGGATACCCGTGCCCCAGGCTGCGCTCTCACCGCCGTCGGGCTCGTCGCCGCGATGCACGGCCGCATTGCCGTAGCGGCGCTGCAGTCCCGCAACGGTGTCGGCCAACACCCGACCCCTTGTCTCCCCGTGCATCCACCGCTCCTGGTCGTCGGCTCACCGAACCGCCTCATCGGGGACGAGCGCTGGATCGCGGTCGGGACGTCGATGATAGCGAACAGATGTTCGATGGGCAAGCGTGGACACCCTCCTCGCGCGGCGAGGGTCGTGGGGCACACTGCACGCTGTGCAGGTGACCAGTCAGTGCCGCGTCGATGCGCCCGTCGAGTGGGTGCGCTCGTTCCTTCTTGCCGGCACCACCGACGATGACGTCACCGTCGAGGGCGACGTTGTGGAGGTTCGCCAGCACGACCGCATGATCCACCTCGTGGTGCGCAACACCCTGCGAGCCGACGCGGACGGCGGCACCCGGCTCGATGTCGATGCGCAACTCCGCCTGCTCGGCATGGCGCGCATCGTGGGCGGCGTCTTTCGCGGCCGGGTCCGGCGCACCCTGGAGCGCAGTCTCGACCGTCTGCCCACGGCGATCGAGCAGGCCCTCGCCCTGCAGGAGGCCGAGGAGAACGCTGCCAACCCGTGATCCGGGCGCGCGGCCGATCACCGCCGCGCAGCGTTTTCGTACCCTCCGCCGCGAGTCAGCAACGGAGGATCGACCCAAAGTGCGCATCGCCATCACCGGGGGCACGGGCTTCGTCGGCAGGAACACAGCCCGCGCCCTGCTCGCTGCCGACCATGAGGTGGTCCTGGTGGCGCGCGGCGGCCGCAGCGTCGCCCCGCGTGAGGGGGTCAGCGTGGCCCGTGCCGACATGGTCGGCGGCGACGGACTGGAGGCGGCGCTGCAGGGGTGCGACGCGGTCGTCCACCTGGTGGCGATCATCCGCGAGAGGGGCAAGCAGACCTTCGACGCGGTGATCCGCCGTGGGACTGAGAACCTGGTGAGCGCGACGCGAGCCGCCGGCGTCGCACGCGTCGTCTACGTCAGCGCCATCGGCGCTGACCCGGACCCGCGCTTCCCCTACCTCTTTGCCAAGTGGTCGGCGGAGCAGGCGGTGCGCGCCTCCGGTGTGGACTTCACGACGCTGCGGCCGAGCATCATGTTCGGCACCGGCGATGGGTTCTTCACCACCCTGGCCGGGCTGGTCCGTTTCAGCATTCCCGTCATCCCTGTTGCAGGGGACGGGCTCGCGCTGTTCCAGCCCATCAGCGTGGAGGACGTCGCCCGCTGCATCGTGCTGTCCATCTCGCGTCCGCCTGCGATGCGCGAGATCGAGATCGGGGGCCCCGAGCAGCTGACCTATGACGAGATCATCGACGTCGTGCACGACGCCATCGGCGCGGGCATGCGCATCAAGGTCCACGTCCCGGTGGCCGCCCTGCTGCCGGCAGCGATGGTGATGGACAAGGTGCTTTCCAACCCGCCGGTGACACCCGACCAGTTGCGCATGCTGGCGCGCCACAACATCACCCGGATCGACTCGGTGCGCAGCGCCTTCGGTTTCGAGCCGACCTCCTTTCGCGCCAACGCGGGTTACCTCAGCGAGCGATGACCGGCCTCCTGAGTGAGCGACTGGCGGCGCTCGGGCTGTCCCTGCCGGCCGCGCAGGCGCCGGTGGCCAGCTATGTGCCGGCGCGGCGGCACGCTGGCCTTCTCTACCTGTCTGGCCATGTCAGCAGGGCAGACGGCAGGGTGGTGAGCGGCATTGTCGGCGGTGACATCGAGCTGGCCACGGCCGTCCAGCTCGCCCGCGCCATCGCGCTGGACATCCTGGCCAGCGCGGCCGCAGCGATGGGCTCGGTCGATGCCGTCGCCGGGGTTGTACGGCTGACCGGCTATGTGAGAAGCGCGCCCGGTTTCGACGGCCAGCCCATCGTCGTCAACGGCGCCTCCGACGTCCTCGTCGAGCTCCTTGGCGAAGCGGGGCGTCATGCTCGCAGCGCCGTCGGTGTCAGCGCGCTGCCGCTCGGCGCAGCGCTGGAGATCGAGGCCATCCTCGAGGTCTGCGACTGAACCGGCCTCAAACGACGGGAAGCACGAGCGGCCGCTTGACCAGCTCCTCGAGCACGAAGATGGTCTGCGTGGCCCGGATCTCCTCGCTTGCCTGAAGGCGCTCGAGGACGACGTCACGAAGGGTCTCGACGTCGGGCACCCGGACCAGGAGCAACGCGTCGTACTCACCGGTGGTGAAGGCGCAGTACTCGACCTCGGGCATCGACACCAAGCGGCGGCGGAGCGACCGCCAGGCGGGCTGCTGCCCGGCGATGAGCACGAGGGCGGTGACGCCGAGCCCCACCCGAGCCGGGTTGACGCGCACCGAGTAGCCCTCGATGATGCCGTTCTCGCGCAGGTTGTCGAGCCGCGCGTAGGCGGCCGCGCGCGAGATGCCCGCCTTCTCGGCGAGAGCGGCCACCGAGATGCGGGCGTCCTCGGCAAGGAGCTCGAGGAGACGGCGGTCGACCTGGTCGAGCCGTGGTGCGGCAGGTTGTGCTCGTGGGGCACGACCTGCGGGCGGTTTCGCGGACATTCTGCAGCGATTATGTGTGCTTCACCGCAATTCTGTCCAGCCAAGTGCCTCTGGGCTGGACAGAGAGGGCCCAGCAGCGCAAAATCTGTTTACATCCTCATGATCCCGCCATGCCCATGGAGGCATACCAATGTCGACTGTTGTCAGCGAGGTGCCCCGCACCAGTTCGGCTTCCGATTGGGACAGCTTCCTCGAGCAGGTCCGCGAGACGGTGATGAGCCATCCCGTGGTCACCCACAACGAGTACTGCAACTGGTTCAGCAAGGGCGAGGCGAGTCGCGACCAGGTCCGCGACCTGATCCAGCAGTTCTCGGTGTTCAGCAACCTGTTCATCGTCGCCCAGCTGATGAAGACGATCAACGCACCCAGCATGGAGCAGGCGCGCGAGTCGTGTGAGATCCTGGTCAACGAGCTCGGTGTCGTCTTCAACAGCGGACGCACCTCGCCCAGCGACAGCAGCGTTGTGAGCGACGTCGACAAGGATCGCGACGGCGACCCTGAGCTGGTATCCACCGAAGGCACGGTCGATGGCGGCACCTACCGTTTCAACGCCCGCCACTTCGAGTGGCTCGTCAAGGTCGGTGAGGCGGTCGGGCTCAGTTTCGACGACCTGGGTAAGCGCAGGTTCGGCCGCGAGGAAACCCTGTTCTTCACCGACGAGTTGGCCCGCATCTACGGCAACGACGACCCCGACATTGCCGAGGGCGCCAGCTTCGCCGTGGAGCACTGGGCAGCGGCGGGCTTCTGGAAGCAGCTGATCAGCGGACTCGACGGGTTCAGGGACCGCGAGTGCGCGGACCTCCGCTTGGCGTTCTTCACCTGGCACGACCGTGTCGAGGACCAGCACGCCGCCCACACCATGGACGAGCTCGGGGGCGCGTTCAAGCGTCCCGGGTTCGATCAGCAGAAGTTCCTCGACGGCGCGGCCGAGATGCTCAACGGCGTCCAGACGTTCTGGGACGGGCTCGAGAAGCGCCGCAAGGAGCTGGAGGTCGTGCCCGCGTGAGCAACGCGCTGGAAACCCCTGTGGAGATCGGCACTCCGGTGCTCGAAGGCACCGACCACGTCGAGCTGTGGGTGGGCAATGCTCGCCAGGCCGCCTACCACTACCGCAACGCGTTCGGGTTCGACGTTGTCGCCTATGCCGGTCCTGAGACTGGCGTGCGTGACCGCGCCTCGTACGTCCTGCAGCAGGGCAAGGTGCGTCTGGTGCTGACCGCGCCCCTGCAACCGGACGGGCCCATCGCTGAGCACGTCAGGCTACACGGCGACGGGGTGCGCGTCATCGCATTGCGGGTCGAGGATGCTCGCGCCGCGTATGAGGCGGCCACCTCGCGCGGCGCCCGCAGCGTCGCCGAGCCCGCCACGGTGACCGACGACGATGGGGCGATCACGTTCGCCTCGGTGGCCACGTTCGGTGACACGGTGCACCAGTTCGTCGAGCGCAACGAGTACACCGGCGCGCACTGGCCGGGCTACCGCGAGCAACGCGTCAGCGGGGGCGGCGTCGGGGTGCGATTCATCGACCACACCGTGGGCAACGTCGAGCTCGGCAAGATGGACGACTGGGTCACCTTCTACTCCGAGGTGTTCGGGTTCAACGTCTTCCAGGAGTTCGACGAGCGTGACATCGCCACCCAGTACAGCGCGTTGCGCAGCAAGGTGGCCCGCGATCCGCGAAGCATGATCACCTTTCCCATCAACGAGCCGGCCGTCGGGATCAAGGCGTCGCAGATCCAGGAGTACCTTGACCACTACCGTGGCAGCGGGGTCCAGCACATCGCTCTCCACACCGACGACATCGTCGGTACCGTCGATGCGATGCGTGCGCGCGGCGTCGAGTTTCTCAGCGCGCCGCATACCTATTACGAGGCTCTCGGCGCTCGGACCGATGGCATCGATGAGGACCTCGAGCGCCTCGAGAACCTCGACATCCTCATCGACCGCGACGACGACGGCTACCTGCTGCAGATCTTCACGCGACCTGTCGCCGACCGGCCCACCCTTTTCTTCGAGGTCATCCAGCGCAAGGGGTGCAAGGGCTTCGGCAAGGGCAACTTCAAGGCACTGTTCGAGGCCATGGAGCGCGAACAGGCGGCGCGCGGCAACCTCTAATCTCCACGGGTGAGAACCTACCGCCGCCTGGGTGAGGTGCCCCGCAAGCGCCACATGCGCTTCGAGGTCGACGGCAGCCCGGTCTACGAGGAGCTGTTCGGCCGCGAGGGCTTCAGCGGACCGTCCTCACTTCTGTACCACCGCAACATGCCCGAGGCCGCCCACGACATCAGCGCCGGGCCGGCCGAGATGATCACCCCAGAACGCGAGCAGGTGCACGAGCACGCTCATCTGGAGGGCTTCCACCTGCAGCCGGACGGCGACGTGGTCACCGGGCGCAAGTGGCTGCTGGTCAACGACGACATCCACATCGGCCTGGCCACGCCCGTTCGCCAGCAGGAGGTGCTCTGCGTCAACGGCAGCGCCGACGAGGTGCTCTTCGTGCACCGCGGCGCCGGCGTGCTCCACACCCAATTCGGCATCCTGCCCTTCGCCGCCCACGATTACCTGGTCATCCCCCGGGGCACCATCTACCGCATCGAGCTCGACTCCCTCGACGACGTGCGCATCCTCGCCCTCGAGGTCACCGGCCTGGTCGACTCGCCGGATCGATACCGCGCGCGCAACGGGCAGCTCACCGAGATCGCTCCGTACTCGGAGCGCGATTTCCGTGGGCCCGAGTCGCTGCGAGCAGGTGAGGAGGGCACGGCTGAGGTGTGGCTCAAGCGCGCCGGCAGGGTGAGCCGGTACCGGCTCGACCATCATCCCTTCGACCTGGTTGGTTGGGACGGCACCGTCTACCCGGTGGCGTTCAACATCCACGACTTCGAGCCGCGCGCAGGGCGCTTCCACGTGCCCCCTCCCATCCACCAGACCTTCCAGGCACACAACGTGGTGATCTGCTCCTTCGTGCCGCGCAAGCTCGACTGGGACCCCGAGGCGGTGATGCTTCCCTATCACCACAGCAATCTCGACTCTGACGAGGTCCTGTACTACGTCGATGGCGACTACGCGGCTCGCCGTGGTGTCAAACAGAGCTCATTCACCCACCATGTCGGCGGCGTGCCCCACGGACCGCAGCCAGGCGCGCTCGAAGCCTCGTACGAACGCCCCCGCGAGACCGATGAGCTGGCCGTGATGGTTGACACATTCCGGCCACTGCACCGCACCGAGGTGGCCCGCCAGATCGTCGACCGCGAGTACCCGTTCTCGTGGCACACGGGCGGGATGCGCGGCACCGAGTCGATCGCCTGAACAGCGACCACAGCGACGATTCGCCGCTGTCCCGATGGACCACCGAACAGGTGGAGGCGGGCGGCTGGATCCGGCGGATGTTCGCCGAGGGACAGCGACTGCGGACCGCGCACGGCGACGACGCGGTCATCGACCTGTCGCTCGGCCAACCACTCGACGCGCCTCCGGTGGTGCGCGAGGCGTTGGCACGTGCCGCGGCGGAGTCCTTTCCCGGCCGCCACGCATACATGCCCAACCTGGGCTATCCCGAGCTGCGTGAGCGCGCTGCGGAGGACGTCGACGCCGACAGGATCACCGCTTCCTGCGTGGCCATGACCGGCGGCGCCGCCGGAGCCATGTGCCTCGCGCTGCGTGCCTTTGTCAACGCCGGCGATGAGGTGGTGGGCATCGCGCCGTACTTCCCGGAGTTCCGTCCCTATTGCGAGACGGGCGGCCTGTCGTTCGTGCCTGTGCGCGCCGACGACGCCACCCAGCGAGTCGACGTCGACGGGCTGGTGCGTGCGCTCTCGGACCGCACTGCGGCGCTGATCATCAACACCCCGAGCAACCCCAGCGGTCATGTCATCGAGCACGAGGAGATGGCCGAGATCGTCGAGGTCATCGAGCATCACAACCGGCGCACCGGACGCCGCATCCTGCTCATCGTCGACGAGGCATACCGCAATCTGGTGTTCGCACCGGCACGCCGCGTCGAGCCGTTCACCTACTACGAGCACACCGTGCTGGCACGCTCCTTCTCCAAGGACATGGGGCTGGCCGGCGAGCGCATCGGCTACCTGGCGCTGCATCCGTCGCTCGCTGGCGAACAGACCGACCGCGGCCTCGAGTCGTGCATGCGCGGGCTTGGCATGGTCAGCGCACCGGCAACTCCGCAGCGCGCGCTGCTTGAGCTGGCCTCGTGGCACATCGACGTCGAGCAGTATCGCGTGCTCCGCGACCATGCGCGGACCGCGGCGATGGATGCGGGCCTCGACACCGCGGAGCCCCAGGGCGGGATCTTCCTGTGGATTCGCAGTCCCTGGCCGGACACGCTCGCCTACGTCAGCGCGCTGGCCGAGCAGAACGTGCTGGTGACACCGGGTATAGCCTTCGAGGTACCGGAGCGCTTCCGACTCTGCTTCACCAGCACACCGGATCGGCTGACGCGCGCGCTTGGCATCGCCGCTGAGGTTGCCGCACGCGAACCGTCATGAGCGGCT
>DATBPD010000077.1:0-32226 GCA_036561525.1 Candidatus Dormiibacterota bacterium
GCCTCCTCGAAGGAGATCTCGATCACCTTCTTGACGCGCGACGTCGGAATGATCTGCTGGATGATGATCCGCTCGTTGCGACCGAGAACTGACTCGATCGTCGAGCGCACCTTGTTGATCTCCACGCCCAGGTTGTTGAGAACCTTGGCGGCCAGCCCTTCTCCCTCGCGGAGCAGGCCGAGAAGAAGATGCTCGGTTCCGATGTACGAGTGATGCGACCGCTCGGCCTCCTCCTGCGCCAGGGTGAGGACCTTCTTCGCTCTCTCTGTGAACCGCTCAAAGGGGTACAAGTGCGTGCTGCCTCCGTGCCCGGGCCGGCCCCTCCTTCAGCGGGTGGGGGTCAGTGACGGGCGGCCTGTGATTCCTTCTGCATTATGCCCACCCCACTCCGAGTTCACGCGTTCCCGTGAGCAGGCGGTCACCAGAAGAATCCGCGGAGGTTACGCCTTCTCCGAATCCGGGGCGGCAGTGGGCGCCTCGTCTGCGTCGAGCGCGGACGCGATTGCGGCGCTGTCCTCACCGGCGGCCACGCCCTCGGTGGCGGCCTCGTCGACCACGACGTCGGCCGCACCCGTGCCCGCGGGCGCGGTGGCGTCGTCGTCCTCATCGTCAGGGAACTGATACGCAGGTGGTTCGTAGGTGCTGCCCGCGCTCTCGCCCTCGTCGGTCGGACCGCCGCCGTGGAGCTGGCGCAGTGACAGGCTGATGCGACGGCGCACCTTGTCGGCGCTGAGCACCATGACCTCGACCACCTCGCCCACCTTGAGGACGTCCTCGGTGCGCTCGACGTGGTCCCAGGACAGCTCGCTGATGTGCAGCAGGCCCTCGACACCGTCGGCGATCTGCAGGAACGCGCCGTACTTCTTGGTCTTGGTGACCTCACCGGTGACCGCCTTGCCGGCCGGGAAGCGATCCTCGATGGTGTCCCAGGGGTCGTCGCTCATCTGGCGGAGCGACAGGCTGATGCGCGACAGCTCGGGGTCGAGCTTGATCACCTTGACACGGACCTCGTCGCCGACGCTGAGCATGTCGCTGACATTGTTGATGCGATCCCACGAGAGCTCGCTGATGTGGATGAGCCCGTCGGCGCCACCGAGGTTGACGAAGGCACCATAGGAGGTGAGCCCGCTCACCTTGCCGGTGACCACGTCGCCGATCTGCAGCTTCTCGAAGAGCTCCTCGCGCTGCCGGGCGCGATCCTCGTCCTGGGCGGCGCGCTGGGAGACGATGAGCCGGTTGCGCTTGCGGTTGACCTCGAGGATCTTGACCGGGATCTTGGTACCGACCAGCTCCATCAGGTTGCCGCTGAACTGCCGGGCCACCTGGCTGCTGGGCAGGAAACCGCGCAGGCCCATGATGTTGACGATCAGGCCACCCTTGTTCTGCTCGCGCACCTCGGCGTCGAGGATCTCGCCCTCCGACTCCTTCTGTGCCACCGCCTGCCAGATGCCCTCGGCGCGGGCCTTGCGCAGCGAGAGGACGACGTTGCCGTCCTCGTTCTCGGGCTGGACCACGTAGACCTTGACGTCGTCGCCGGGGTTGAGGACCACCGGCGCCTCACCGCGCGCGCTCAGCTCGCGGTTGGAGATGACCCCCTCGGATTTGGCGCCGATGTCGACCAGCACCTCGTCGGGATCGACGCGCACCACGGTGCCGTCGACGATGTCGCCGTGGGCCAGCGCCCGGATGACGTGCTGCTCCTCGGCGAGGAGCTGCTCCATGGTGATCTCTTCGTCAGCAACCAGGGTCGTGGTCAAGTGTCTCCTTCGGTACACCCCAGCGGCACGGCGGCGGAGACACGACGGCGTCCGACGGGTCGCCGGGTCACCTACGGGTCGGCCATGCCGGTTGGGAACGCTGCGGCGGAGCCGCGGAACGATCGCATGGTGGCTCTGACGGGCGCGAGCGTCCGTGCCGGTGCGATCTCTCGAAAGTGTAGCGGACCCGAGGTTCCCAGTTGAGGATGCCCAGAGCGGCACCGGTCGAGGCCGGCCAGCCCCTTTGCGCAGCCGAACCTTGTGCCTGAGCGGCCGCCCCATCGACTACAGTCCGTTGGCCATGGTTCGCGCTGCCGGCCATGACTGTGAAGCGCATTGGCACGCAAGGGGAGAGTCGATGCGCAGGTTGTTCTGTGTGGTCATGGCCTTGTGCGCGGCACTGGCCGTCGTCGCGCCCACCACCGCCGCGGCGGACGAGGGTGGCAACGGAGGCGACGAAGGCGGCCATTCCTGTCCGTCCAGCAAACCGGTGCAGCTGCGCCACGCCGGCACCACCATGTGCTTTCCCACCATCCAGTCGGCGGTGAACGCCGCCAACTCCGGCGATCAGGTCGTCGCCCAGCCGCACATCTACGATGAGAACGTCACCATCCCTGTCGGCAAGGACAACATCACGGTCAGGTCGCTGAAGGGTCCGGAGGACACCCGCATCGTCGGCAACCTGAATGGCAGCTCGACGGAGTCCGTGGTGGAGATCGATGCCAGCTCCGTCCGGCTGGGTGGTCCCAACGGCCGCACCGGCTTCACCATCGAGAATGGCGCCGCCGCGGCGAACCCTGCTTCCTTCGACCTCCACGGCGTGGGCATCGGTTTCGATGGTGGTATCACGACCGGTGTCCAGGTGACCGGCAACCACATCCAGAACATCGCCGGGCCGGAGCCGCTGCCGCTCACCGGGTTCGGCCGAGTGGACGGCGTGGCCGCCACCAATGCGACCCAGGCGGCGATCCGCTGGAACGAGGTCGGCCCCATCAGCGCCGCGCTCCCGGCCGGCAGCAGCAACGTGTTCGGCTACGGCGTCATCTTCTTCGGCAGCAACAGCCAGCCGGCGATCGGCTTCAATGCCATCCACGACATCAGCGTGACCGGCCCCTGCCCCGGGACCGGCGCCTTGGGCGTCGCCATCAACGACGCGACCAGCGGGGCCACCGTGTCGGGCAATGCGGTCTGGAACGTGCTCGCGGACTGTGCCGCCGCGGGCATCAGCTCCGGCGCGCCCGGCGTGCCACTGTCGATCACCGACAACGTGGTCGCCGATGTCAGCAGCAACGCCAGTCCCAGCCAGGCGGCCGGGATCGCGCTCAAGGGCTCAGGGGCCACCGTCACGGCGAGCGGCAACCTGCTGACCCATGACAACGCCGGTGTCGCCGTCCTGGCGCCACTGAGCTCGACAACCCACATCAATCACAACGACTTCAGCAGGAACCCGATCGGCGTCTACAACCAAGCCGACCCCAACCTCGACGCCACCCTTAACTACTGGGGTTGCTCAGACGGGCCGGGCGCGCCCGGCTGCGACACCGTCGTCGACGTGGCGCCCGGGCACACCACCTATATTCCCTTCCTCACCCAGTCCATCCGGCACCACGGTGAGAACGGCAGCCCCGGCGACGCCGGGTGATGGCCGCTCGTAGCGGGGGATGATCCGCAACTCACCAGGCACTTGAACCGGACGGCGGGCGTCTGCCACAGCGGCGGATCGTCCCGCCCGTTCCGGCGATGTCGGCGTTCTGTTGCCGCGCGGTGTCCGGCTGGCGACCGTTCGGAGGGGTGGTCCGTCGCGGCGGGATGCGACCCTGCGAACGCAATGCGAGTGACCATCACCTGTGAAGACTGCGGCGAACGCCACCGGCTCGAGCGCCACGTCACCGAGCCCGGCCCGATCTGGATCGTGTGCCACTCGTGCGAGCTGCCGCTCCAGGCAGTCCTCGACGGACCGGCGCCGGCCCCGAGCAAAACACACAGCATCTGGGCCGACATCGTCGACCTCGGCAGCGGCGTCCGCAACCCCGCGTAGCCAGTCCGGGTAGCGCTCCGGCGGCAGGCCGGTGGCGTTCTTGCTGATAGCATCGAGCGCTCCATGCACTCGACCCGCTCCCGGCGCGTCGCACTCGTCATCGACACCGGCGCCGCGCTCCCAGAGCGGATCGACGGGGGACTTGCCGTGGTCCCGTACCACGTCACGGTCGGCGGCGTGACCCTCGACGACGGCGGCGACGAGGCTCAGCTGTACGCACAGCTGCGCCACGGCGAGCGCGCCACCACCTCGACGCCGAGTCCCGGCGAATACCTCGCCGCCATCGAGAGCGTCGCCGACGGAGTGAAGTCGGTGGTCTGCCTGACGATTCCGGCGCGCTGGAGCGGTACGCACGGCAGCGCCCTGGTGGCTGCCGGTCTCTTCGCCGAGCGGCGCAGCACGCCGCCTGTCGAGGTCGTCGAAATCGCCACCGCCGCGGCAGGATATGGCCTGGTCGCGCGCCTCGCCGTGGCCCTCTCCGACAGCGGAGCAGCCGGCTACGCGCTGCTCGCTCGGGTGCGGCAGGCGAGCGCGGAGGTGCGCATGTTCGGCGCGCTGGCGACACTCGAGTTCGTGGCGCGCAGCGGACGCGTCCCAGCCCTGGTCGCGGGCGTGTCCGACGCTCTGCACGTCCGCCCCGTGTTCGAGATGCACAGCGGAGGCACAAGCCGCGTCGCCCTGGCCCGCACCGACAGCGGCGTGCTCCGCGCGCTCGAGAGGGTGGCGCGCGAACGCCTCACCTCTGGGGTCGACCACTGGATGATGCTGTTCCATGCCGATGCCGGCGAGGCGGCCGTGCAGCTCCGCGAGCGCCTCCTCGAGGTCTGCGCGGTGGCTCACCACGAGACCGTGGCGCTGGCGCCGGTGGTGGGCGTGCACATCGGACCGGGCGCGATCGGGTTCGCCGCGCTGCCCATCCAGACGGGCGATCCGCCGCCGAGCCCGACATGAACCAGCCGGACACCGCGGTGGAGGTCATCGTGGTGGCCGGCGCCTACCTGGTGGGATCTGTGCCTGTCGCGTGGCTGCTCGGGCGCTGGCGTGGCGGCCTCGACCTCCGCGCCGTCGGCTCGGGCAACCCCGGCACCAGCAACCTCTATCGCAACACCGGGATGAGGCTGGCCCTGGTCTCCGGGCCACTCCAGTTCGCCCAGGGGGTGGTCCCGGTGCTGGTGGCCCGCGGGGTGGGTGGTGAGGGCACCTTCCTCGACCTGGTGGCGGTGGCGGCCGTCGCCGGCAACGGCTGGCCGATCTGGCTACGCTTCAACGGACAGCGCGGGGTCGCCGTGGCCAGCGGTGCTGTGGCCGCCCTCAACCCCGCGCTCCTTGTGGTGCTGCTGGTGTTCTTTGCGGCGGGGGCCCTCACCCACGCCATCGCCGCCGCTGTGCTCGCGGGCTTCACGGTGCTGCCCGTCGCTGCCGCGTGGATCGGGGGCCGAGGCCTGGCCATCACCTGCGCCGCCCTCCTCGCCGCGGTGGTTCTTCGTCGCCTCGCGGGCCTGCGCACCGACCTGCGCCACGCCTCGCCGGACGGGGAGCGGCGCGTCCTGCTGCACCGGGTCTTCCTCGACAGGCGACCGGGCCAGGTGCTGGCTGGACGGCGGCCAGAGGATCGCCATCCTCGAGGCTGAGGATGGCGGCCACGCGCGGCGGACGCCCGGGCCTGCGCTGGCGATGCGCCCCATACACTGCCACGGTGGAATCACGGCCGGTGGAGGGGCGGATACCGGCGATGAGTGACCGCGGCGGGACCAGCGCCGGACGCCATGCCCTGCCTCCCCATCGCTCGCTCCGCCAGCGCGTCTTCAGCCGGCGGCGGATTCCCGTGGTGATCGCTCTGCTGGTGATCGGGTCGCTGATCGTGGCCAGCAACCCCGGCCAGGTCGGTGGCGCCATCCAGCACTTCCATCTCCGCGACATCCCGATCGTGGTCGGCCTGTCAGTGGGGTACTACGTTCTCCAGGGGCTGCGCTGGTGGACGCTCCTGCGGATCGTCGTGCGCAAGCCGCCGCCGCTCGGCGAGACGGTGCTGATGACCCTGACCGGACAGGCGACAGCATTGCTGCCGCTCGGGGAGTTGACCCGTGCCATCCTGCTCGCGCGGGCCACCGGCATCGCCGTGGGCTCGGCGGTGGCGGCGGTGACGGTGCAGGAGCTTCTCTCCTCGGGCCTGCTGATCGCAGCGGCCCTCCCGGGTTCGAGTCGCTATTACTTCGCGCGCGCAGGTGTCGCCGCCGCGCTCGGCGGCACCGTCCTTGTGATCGTGCTGCTGACGGTGCGCCCCGTCTTCAGGCGGGTGCGAGCGGGGGTGGCGCGCCTGCCGCTGCTGGGCAGGATGATGGGCTCGATCGATCAGCTGCAGGCCGACACGGTGGTGCTGTTCGAGAACTGGCGAACCTACGTCTGGCTCTGGATCAGCGGGGTGCAGGCGCTCATGGCCATCAGCCTCTTCTACTTCATCGTCGACGCCATCGCACCGGGACGACTGGACTGGGTGAGCGCGGCGTTCATCTATTCGATCAGCAACGTCGCCTCGGCGATCACCCTGTCACCGGGAAGCCTCGGTGCCTTCGAGGCGACCACGGCCGGGCTGCTGGTGGCGGCGGGTGGACTGCCGTTCGGTGTGGCCACGGCGGCCGCGGTCCTGCACCGCGCCGCCGACAAGGGGCTGAGCGCCGTCATCGGGGTCGCCCTCTTCGCGTACGTGCGCCGCCGCTACCCGCTGCACGGCGTGTCGTTGTTCGACCTGCGCAACGCGCGCAGCGTGCCGGCACGCATCATTGCCGCCGATGACGGCTGAGGAGACGCCGCTGCGCATCGCGTTCTTCGGCCACGCGCAGGGGCTGCGCCGCGACGGGCTCTCCGCCTACAGCCATGAGCTGGTGCGCGCGCTGCGCGCCCGCGGGGCCACGGTGCGTTTCTTCGCCCACCGTGAGGACGGTGACGAGGTGC
Organism: Candidatus Dormiibacterota bacterium; assembly: GCA_036561525.1. Taxonomy (GTDB): domain Bacteria; phylum Chloroflexota; class Dormibacteria; order Aeolococcales; family Aeolococcaceae; genus Aeolococcus. The sequence goes on from DATBPD010000077.1 coordinate 6,748, forward strand.
CCGTCGACGAAGGCGACGCCGTCTGGTTTCGAGCCCGGCACTTCAAGACAGTGACCATCCCCACCCCGGGGACGATGAGCACCATCCGGCGCTCGCTCGAGGAGTTCCGGCCCGACATCGTGCACATCTCGTGGAGCTTCTCGCTGGACGATGGGGCCATCGCCCGGGTGGCGCACCGGGTCGGCGCGGCCTGCGTGGCAACGTTCCATGTCCCCCACGGCCCGGCGGGCACCGCGCGAGGCAGGGTGCTGCAGGGCCTGTATCGCTACCACCGTCTGCGCATGGGCAACGTCGACCGCTGCATCGCGTTGAGCGAGGCGCAGCGCGAGCTGCTGGTCAGCGCGGGGTACCCGGCGGATCGGGTGGTGATCGTGGCCAACGGTGTCGACACGGACGAGATCAGCCCGGGTCCGTCGTCGCTGCACGACGAGCTGAGGGCGCGGTTCGTGGTCCTGTACGTTGGCCGGCTCGACCCCGAGAAGCGCGTGCCGGAGCTGGTCAACACCTTCCTCTCGCTCGGCCTCCCCGACGACCACGTGCTCTGCCTCGCCGGCGACGGGATCCAACGCGACCGGCTGCGCGAGAGCTGCGCCGGCCGGCACAACGTCAAGGTGCTTGGCCTGGTCTCGCCCACGCGCAAGCTCGAGCTGCTGCGCGGCTGCGACGTGTTCGTGCTGCCGTCCACCGCCGAAGGCCTGGCGCTCTCCCTCCTCGAGGCGATGGCCGCCGGCTGCGCCGTCGTCGCCACCGATGCCGGCGAGGACGGCAGCGCGCTCCAGGGCGCTGGGCTGGTGATCCCGACCCATCCGCTGCGCCCGGCTCTCGACGACGCGCTGCGGCGGTTGATCGCAGAACCAGAGCTGCGCGCCCGTCTCGGCGAGGCGGCACGCGCCCGGGCGGTGGACAGCTTTGACTTCGCGCGCAACGGCGACCACGTCCTCAGCGTGTACGCGCAGGCCAGCCGCTCGGCCGCTCAGGCCCGGGGCACACCCACACCGGCCGCGCTACCCTAGGCGGGTGGCCACGGCAACCCCGATCCCCGTCGAGTCCCCTGTCCGCGAAGAGAGGGTGGTCCGCGAGCCGGGGTGGAATGTGATCGTGTGGAACGACCCGATCACGCTGATGAGCTACGTGGTCCTGGTGCTCAGGAAGCTGTTCGGCTACGACCACGTCACCGCCACCAGGCTGATGCTCCAGGTGCACGAGGAGGGCAAGGCGATCGTCGCCACCCAGCCCCGCGAGCAGGCCGAGGTCTCGGTGGCGCGGTTGCACGCGTTCGGGCTCCAGGCCACCCTGGCCCGGCTCTAGCAGGGACGCTCCGCAGGTGGCCTCTGTGCTCAAGCGGCGTGGCCGGATCCAGGTCCGCTTCGACGCAGCCGAGCGTGGTGCGCTGCTCGAGATCGTGGGTCGGTTGGAGACGCACATCAGCCGCGCCCTGGCCACCACGCCTTTGGCGTACGACGACAAGACCATGCAGGGCGAGTACGACCGCTGGGTGCGCCCGGAGATCGAGCGCGGCTACCAGGCCGACCTCGACGTGATCCGCGACGCGCTCAGTGCGGATGAGGAGGTGCTGGTGCTCACCGAGGCTCAGGTGTACGCATGGCTGCGCGGTTTCAACCAGCTGCGCCTCGCCGCCGGGTCACTGCTGGGCATCAGCGAAGATGGCTGGGAGACCGCGGCGAGCGATCAGCTCCGCGCCAAACCAGAGTTCGGCATGCTGATCGCCCTGGGTTACCTGCAAGAGGAGTTGGTGGCAGCCTTGGAAAGCTGAGGCGGAGCCGGCGCGCGCTGCGCGCGGGATCTGCCCGCCCCCGGTTGGAACCCGTGGCAGAAGCGACGGCCCGCCCCACTAATACCGGGTGACCTTCATCGAGAAGTCGAGCGCGGTCGCAGAATGGGTGAGCGCACCGACCGAGATGTAGTCGGCGCCGGCCAGCGCGTAGGCGCGCGCGTTGCCGACCTGGACGCCGCCGCTGATCTCCACCTCGGCGCGGCCGCGGATGATCTGCATCGCCTCGCGGACCTGACCGGGTGCGAAGTTGTCGAGGAGGATGCGCGGAGCCTTGTCCGCGAGCGCCTGTTCCAACTCCTGGATGTTGCTGACCTCGACGTTGATGTCGCCGTCGGGATAGGCCTTGCGCACCGCGCGCAGGGACGGCGTGATGCCTCCGACCAGCGCCAGGTGCGTGTCCTTGATGAGGACGGCGTCGTACAGGCCCATGCGGTGGTTGACGGCACCACCGATGCGGGTGGCGTACTTCTCGAGGCCACGCAGGCCAGGCGTGGTCTTGCGCGTGTCGAGGATCTTGGTCTTGGTGCCCTCGACCGCCTTGACGTAGCGCGCGGTCATGGTGGCGACGCCGCTGAGGTGCTGCAGGAAGTTGAGCGCGACGCGCTCGGCGGTGAGCATGCCCCGCGCCGGGCCGGCGATGCGCGCCACGATCTGGTCCTCCTGGACCTTCTCGCCGTCTCTTGTCTTGGCGTCAAAGGTGATGCGGTCGTCGACGACCGCGAAGACGCGCGCCGCCACGCGCAGCCCCGCGACGACCCCGTTCTCCTTGCACACGATCTTGCCGCGACAGGTCATGTCAGCCGGGATCACGGCGTCGGTGGTGACGTCGCCGGCCCCGATGTCCTCGGCGAGCGTCGCCCGGATGAGCGAGTCGAGGGTATCCGGCGTCAGCGCCTCGGTGATCGGGTCAAGGGTTGCGGTCAAATCGGTGTCCTCTTTCTTTCTGCATGACCAGGACGCCATGCCAGCTGTCACGAGTTGACGGGAAGTCAGCGCGGATGTGGGCACCCCGGCTCTCCTCGCGGAGGAGCGCCGCACGGCACACCAGGGCTGCGGTCGTGGATGACTGGTGGATGCGCAGGTCGTCGAGCGACCGGTCGGCGGGGATTGTGGCGACGATCGCCTCAACGGTGTCGAGGGTTCGACGAAGACCGGTGCCGTCCCGGACCAGCCCGCACCCCTCCCACATGGCATCGCGCAGGCGCGTGGTCACGGTCGCGCTGTCAGCTGCCGTGCCCCGGGCAGTGGGTTCGCCGGCGGCGCGCCGGCGCGGCGGCGCCACGGGGCGCTCGGCGATGTCGTGAAGGGCGGTGACAGCGGCGCGATGGCCGAAGACCGCACCCTCGAGGAGGCTGTTGCTGGCCAGCCGGTTGGCGCCGTGAACCCCGGTGCCGGCCACCTCGCCACAGGCGAACAGCCCGGGCAGCGAGGTGGCGCCGTCGACGTCGGTGCGCACACCGCCGATCAGGTAGTGCGCCGCCGGCGCGATCGGGATCGGCGCGGTGGTGATGTCGATGCCGTGTGCGCTGCAGGTTGCCGTGATCGTCGGGAAGCGGGCGCGCACCCTGGTGCCAAGCGGCCGGCAGTCGAGGAACACGTGATCCCCGCCGTCACGGAGCAGCCTCTCCCAGATGGCGCGCGACACCACGTCGCGACCGGCGAGCTCACCACGCGGGTCGGCGTCGAACAGGAAGCGCTGACCGGAGGCATCGACCACGTGCGCGCCCTCACCACGCATCGCCTCGCTGATCAGGAAGTGAGGCGCGCCGTCGAGCGCGAGCGCGGTGGGATGGAACTGCATGAACTCCATGCTCACCACCTCCGCGCCGGCATGCCACGCCAGCGCCACACCGTCGCCGGTGGCCGCGGCCGGGTTGGTGGTGTTGCGCCAGAGCTGCCCCGCGCCCCCGCTGGCGAGGATCACCGCGCCCGCGCCGAGCACACGAGGTGCGCCGGTGCCGTCGCTGTTGCGCAGCTCGACCCCGGCACAGCGACCCTCGTCATCGAGGAGCAGCGTGGTCACATGGACGTTCTCGATCACCGTCGCCCCCGACTGGCGCAGCCGGCGCACCAGCGCTGCCTCGACCTCGCGTCCGGTGGCGTCGCCGCCTGCGTGCACGATGCGGTTGCGGGTGTGCGCGGCCTCGCGCCCGACGAGCAGGCCGCGGTGATCGCTGTCGAAACCCGCGCCCCAGGCGGCCAGGTCGCGCACGCGCTGCGGCCCGTCGCTGACCAGCACGCGCACCGCGTCCTCGGCGCACAACCCGCGCCCGGCGGCGACGGTGTCCTCGAAATGAAGCTCGGTGCTGTCGTCGTCCGCCATCGCCGCGGCGATGCCACCCTGCGCCCAGCGAGTCGAGCCGTCGTCCACCGAGCCCTTGGCGATCACCGCCACGCGGGCACGCGGAGCCGCCGTCAACGCCGCCGTCAACCCGGCGATGCCGCCGCCGACGATGACGCAGTCGTACGGCCCCTCCGTCGTGGCGAGCGGGCTGTTCAGGAGACGATGACCTCCCCACGCACACGGTTCTCGGATCGGAGCACGACGCGTCGCATCTACTCTCTCCCCTGGATATCGGTGACCCCCGGGATCTCCGAACAGTGGGGACCTACGCCGTCCAGAGGAGCTGCGTCGATTCCCAGTCGGATCACGTCGATCAACCGAGTGGTGCCCATTCTACCAGCGACCAGAATTTGGCATCCGAGCCGCGCAACGTCGACGGCGGCGAGACTCTCCCCGTCGACAGCGGCGACATAGTCGATGGCGAAACCGGCCGCTTCCATGGGCGCGCGGACCTGGTCGCAGAGGACCGCGGCCCGATGCTCGCCGGCCGCGAACGCGGCGGCAGCCGCCGAGAGGCCGGCGGGGATGGCAAGGGCCCGACTGCGTTCCGTGCGGCTGAGGTATCCGTTGCGGCTGCTCATCGCCAGGCCGTCTCGGTCGCGAACCACCGGCCCGATGACGATGCTCACCCCGGTGTCGAGGTCCGCGGCGAGACGGCGGACCACCACGCACTGCTGGGCGTCCTTCTGGCCGAAGTAGGCCCGATGCGGCCGGCAGGCGATGAGCAGCTTGGCAACCACCAGCGCCACGCCGTCGAAATGGCCGGGGCGGTGGGCGCCCTCGAGGATTCCGGTGAGCGACGTGTCGACGATGACCGACGTGGCCGGGGCACTGCCGTACATCGCCTCGACCGTGGGGACGAAGACAGCGTCGACGCCCTCCGCGACGAGCATGGCGAGGTCGGCCTCCGGCGTACGCGGGTAGCGGTCGATGTCCTCGCCCGGGCCGAACTGCCGGGGGTTGACGAAGATGCTGACCACCACCCTGTCGCAGTCGACCCGGGCCCGCTGCAGCAGGCTGCGGTGGCCCGCGTGCAGGGCTCCCATGGTCGGCACCAGGCCCACGCTCAGGCCGGCGGCGCGGCAGCGCTCGGACCATCGCCGCAGCTCATCGGGGGTGGCCAGGCGCCGAGGGCCTCCGAGCGAGCGGCGATCAGTGGTAGCTGTGGCCATCGTCGGGGAAGGCACCGGCTGCGACGTCGGCGCCGAAATCGCGGACCGCGCTGACGATGCGGTCTCCGATGTCGGCGTACGCCCTGGCGAATTTCGGCATCGCCCCCTGGGTGATCCCGAGCAGGTCGTAGACGACGAGCACCTGGGCGTCGCAGTCGGGCCCGGCGCCGATGCCGATGGTGGGGATGGACACTGCCGCGGTCACCTCGGCGGCGAGGGCGCGCGGAATCCCCTCGAGGACCAGGCTGAAGGCCCCGGCGGCCTCCAGGGCACGCGCGTCGGCGACGATTCGCTCCCGTGCGTCGGCGGTGCGGCCCTGCACCTTGAACCCGCCGAACGCGTTGACGAACTGCGGAGTGAGGCCGAGGTGGCCCATCACGGGGATGCCGCACTCGACGAGGCGCGCGGCCACCCCCACCACCCAGCCGCCGCCCTCGAGCTTGACCGCGTGCATCCCCGCCTTGATGAAGCTGACGGCATTGCCGACCGCCTGCTGGTGCGATTCGTGGTACGAGCCAAACGGCATGTCGCCGATCAGGAGCTGGCCGGGTGCACCGCGGACCACCGCGCGCGCGTGGTGGAGCATCTCGTCCATCGTCACCGGGAGGGTGGTGGGGTAGCCGAGGTGGTTGTTGCCGAGGCTGTCTCCGACCAGCAGCACGGGCACGCCGGCCGTGGCGAGGAGGCGGGCGATGGCCACGTCGTAGGCGGTGACCATGATGAACCGCTCTCCCCGCTCCTTGTGGGCGCGGAGGTCGTGAATGGTGACCGTCACCGGGTTCAGGCCACCCGCGGGTGAGCGACGACCTTGGCGGCGGCCCGGCCCTGACGGCGCGGGGCGGCGGCGGCGAGGGCATCGGCGACGGCGTCGCGCCCCTCGGGCCCGGCGAGCGCGAGCGTCTCCAGCGCCAGCCGCCGGTACAGCTCGCGGGTGCTCGGGTCGGCGCTGAGCACGTCGAGGTGACGCGCAACGGTGGCGGCGTCGCCGCGCACCACGGGGCCGGTCAGTGCCGAGGCGGCGCCGGCCGCTGAGGCATTGCTCGCTGCCCCCGCGAGCAGAGCCGCGAGGGCGCGGTGCGCGTCTGCCTTGGCCACCCCCGCATCCTCGAGAAGGCTCGTGGCCCGGGCGAGCAGCGCCAGCGGCGCGTTGCCCGCCAGCACCGCGGCCGCGTGGTACAGAGCACGTCCGCCCGGGGGCAGGGCGAGAAGGTGACCGCCGAGATCGCCCACCAGCGACTGCAGCTGCCCGAGCAGCGGCTGCGGCGCCTCGATGGCGAAGCTCGTGCCCCGGAGCAGGCGGGCGCTTCGCGCGCCGGCGAGAGCCTGCAGCGGATGGAAGGCGCCGATGGTGCTGGCGGTGGCGCTCGCCGCCGCCAGCACCTCGGGGCCGTGGGTGGCGCTGCAGTGCACCAGCGAGCGACCGCGCAGGCTGGCGCCCGAGGCCGCGATAGCCGCCGCCACCCGCGCGATCTCGACGTCAGGGACGGTGAGGAAGGTGATGTCGGCGCGACTCGCTGCCTCCACCGCGGTCGCGACCACGGCCGCGCCGCTCCGGCGTGCGAGCCTGGTGGCGTGAGTGGGTGTCCGGCTGTGCACGGCCACGATGCGATGGCCGGCACGCAACAGGGCTTCCGCAAGAGCTGAGCCGGCGCGACCGGCGCCGACGAACGCGAGCGCTGGTTGGCCGCCCCCCTCCGATGGGTCCACCGTCTCGGTCACCTCGTGATCCAAGCGTCTGGTCTCAGGGCGTCGCCGGTGGCCTGTCTTGGTGGCCTCGCGGCGCCAGAGCGTCCACGGGCCGGACCGGCAGATACCGTCGCCGTCACTGCCAAGTGTACCGCGTCGTAGGCGCCAGACCAACCGTTCTCGCCGACCCCCAGGCCTCGCCGGGAGCGGGATCAGGCGCCGGCGGCCGCCTCGCTCGGGGGCTCGGCAACGGCGGGCGGCGCCGGAGGAGCGCTGCCGTCGAGCTCAGCGATGATCCTCTTCATCTCGGTCGCCTCCATGGTCTCGACCTCGATGAGGCGTGTGGCCAGGGCGCGGAGGATGTGCTCGCGGGGACGGAGCACCTCCTTCGCCTTCTGGAACGCGGTCTCGACGAGGTGGTGCACCTCCTGGTCGATCTCGCTGGCGATGTCCTCTGAGTAGTTGCGCTGCTCGCCGAGGTCGCGGCCGAGGAAGACGAGCTCCTCCTTGGTGCCGAAGGTGAGCGGGCCGAGCTTGTCGCTCATCCCCCACTCGGTGACCATCCGTCGGGCCAGCTGGGTGGCCTTGCGGATGTCGTCGGAGGCTCCGGTGGTGATGTTGTTCTCGCCGAGGATGAGCTCCTCAGCGCAGCGGCCGCCGAGGATCTGGGCGAGCTGATCCTCGAGCTCGGCCTTGCTGACCAGGTATTTGTCCTCCGTCGGCAGGCTCAGCGTCCAACCCAACGCCATGCCGCGGCTGACCACCGAGATCTTGTGGACCGGGTCGGTGTGCTCGAGGAGCATCCCCACCATGGCGTGGCCCATCTCGTGGAAGGCGATGGTGCGCTTCTCGTTCTCGCCGATCATCCGGCTCTTGCGTTCGGGGCCGGCGATGACCCGGGCGATCGCCTCCTCGAGGTCGGGCATGGTGATCACCTTGCGGTTGGCCCGCGCCGCGAGGATGGCGCCCTCGTTGATGAGGTTGGCGAGGTCCGCGCCCGAGAACCCCGGTGTCTGCTTGGCGAGCACCTCGAGCTCGACCGAGGGATCGAGAGGCTTGTTGCGCGCGTGCACCTCGAGGATGGCGCGACGGCCGCGGATGTCGGCTCGGTCGAGCATGACGTGGCGGTCGAATCGGCCCGGCCGCAGCAGGGCGGGGTCGAGCACGTCGGGACGGTTGGTGGCGGCGATCACGATGACATGCGTCGCCGTCTCGAAGCCGTCCATCTCGACAAGGAGTTGGTTGAGAGTCTGCTCGCGCTCGTCGTGGCCACCGCCGAGGCCGGCGCCGCGCTGCCGGCCCACGGCATCGATCTCGTCGACGAACACGATGCAGGGAGCGTTCTTCTTGGCCTGGTCGAACAGGTCGCGCACCCGGCTGGCACCGACACCGACGAACATCTCGACGAACTCGGAACCGCTGATGCTGAAGAAGGGGACGCCGGCCTCGCCGGCGACGGCCTTGCTGAGCAGCGTCTTGCCAGTGCCGGGAGGTCCGACCAGGAGGACGCCCTTGGGGATCCGCGCCCCGACGGCGGTGAACTTGTCGGGGTACTTCAGGAACTCGACGATCTCCGACAGCTCGGTCTTGGCCTCCTCGACGCCGGCCACGTCGGCGAAGGTGATAGCCGGCTTGTCACCGGTGAGAAGCCGGGCCCGGCTTCTGCCGAAGGACATCGCCTGGTTGTTGCCGCTCTGCGTCTGCCGGAAGATCCAGAGCAGGAACAGGGCCATCAACCCGAAGAGCACGAGGTTGGGCAAGAGGAAGCTCAAGAGGACGTTGCTCCCACTGGAATCGTTGCGAAAGTTGGTGAAGCCATTATCGGTGAAGATCTTGAGCGCTTCGGCACTGGAGCCGACCGTCGTCTGGTACTGGTCGCTATTCTCGTTGTACCAGGTGACTGCAGTACCGTCGCCATTAATGACAGCTACGTGAGCCGTACTGCCATCGATGGTGTTGAGCTTGTCACTGGAGTGGTTCTTCCAGTTGATCACGGCCTGGGCGAGGACACCGGAATCCTTGGCCTGCGCGGTGCTCCCCTGCACCCCGTGGAAGAGCGCAAAAAGCACCAGGACGACCAGCACTGCCAGAGCGGCGTACAGGCCGCGACGAGGGTTGCGCATCGCTCGCAGTCTACCAGAGGGTCTGATTCCAACTCCCAGCGTCACGATGCGTCGACGCACCGTCGCGGTGCCCGCGCAACAGCTTCGGCCGTCCGGCTTTGCCCGTCAGCCGTCGAGCAGACGACGCTGGTGGTCGGCGAGCACGCAGAGCCGCCGTCTCGCGGCGGGAAACACGAGCTCCATCGCTGGAATGAGCTCTTGTCGGACCCGGGTGCGCAGGAAGCGCGGGTCGCTGTTGCTCGGGTCGTCGACGACGTCGAGTTGCAGCACGTGGCAGTAGGCCACCACGTCCGCCCGCCAGACGCGTAGCAGCGGCCTCGCCAGCCGCCCCTGCCGCTCCCCCATCGCCGCCAGCGCCCGTGGTGTGGCGCCTGCAAGGGCACGCATCAGCACTGTCTCGGCCTGGTCGTCGGCGGTGTGTGCCAGGGCGATCGCGGTGGCGCCGAGCGTCTGCGCGAGCGCCTCGAGGGCGGCATGGCGCGCATCGCGAGCCCGGTCCTGAAGGGACGAGCCGTCCGTCGCCACTGACACGGTCAGCGCGGTGAATGGCAGGGCGCGCGCTTCAGCGGCAGCGTGGACCGGGGTGGCCTCGGCAGCCGATCCGTCGCGCAGACCATGGTCGACATGAGCCACGTGAAGGACCAGCCCGCGCGGGGGCGCCAGCCTCGCCAGCGCATCGAGCATGGCCATCGAGTCGGGTCCGCCACTGCAGGCGACCACCACCGTCTCGCCCGAACGGAGAACCCCGCGGCGGTCGAGCGCGGCGGCGACGCCCCGGCGAAGGCGTCCGACCGCTGCGCCGCGCTGCCGCGGCTCGAGCGACGATCCGTGCGGGCTCATCACACACCAGTCTGAGCGGCGTTGGTGGCGGCACCTGGATTCGAACCAGGGACATACCGGGTATGAGCCGGGCGCTCTACCAGCTGAGCTATGCCGCCGTTGAGAGCTCGCATTCTATCGAGGGAAACAGGTTCGCCCTCGCACACCCATGCAAAAGGCGTCGGCTCCGGCGACGTGAAGTCGCCTGCGCCGACAAGGTTGTCCGCCGCGATTCATCGCCGCGAGTGGCGAGTGCGCAGCATCGGTTCAGCCGGTGCTGCGGGAGGGGCGCATCGCCCTCTCTGTGAGATGGAAGGGGTCTCCCACCGCATGGGGGAGATTGCGGCGGCCGGACTCGAACCGGCGACCTTCGGGTTATGAGCCCGACGAGCTGCCACTGCTCCACGCCGCCGGGCCAGTTTAGCGCATCGTCCGCGCAGGCCCGGAGCTGGTGAGCGCTATACGCGGGTGAGGCCGACGCGGGCAACGCCACCGTCCAGGGGAATCTCGTGGATGCTCATCCCGGATGGCAGGACGCCAATCGAGAGCTCTGTGGCGAGGGTCTCGGACGCGACGTGCTCACGGTGCTCCGCCACGGCTGCCGCATGCGCCTCCGGGAGGTCCAATACGAGGCGGATGCGGTCGGCGAGATGCAGCCCCGCGTCGCGCCTGGCTGATTGCACGAGCCTCACCACGTCGCGGGCCAGGCCCTCTCGCTGCAGCGCCGGTGTGACCGCGATGTCAACGCGCACCGCGCCACTGCCGCTCTCGAGCACGCGGGTCGTGGACTCGTCCTGGGCGCGGATCGCCAGGCTGAACTCGTCGGGGCCGAGGCGTTGCCCCGCCAGCTCCACGCCACCCTCGGTGCGCTGCCAGTCCCCGCGGCGGGCCGCAGCGAACACCGCCGGGGCGGCGGCGCCGAGGCGCGGGCCCACTACCGCCGCGTTGACGGCGAGCACCCGGCGCGCGATGGAGTCGACGTCGTCGCCGAGTTGCACGTGCTTGACGTTCACCTCATCGGCGATGAGCTCGCGATACGGTTCCAGGAGCTGCGGCTGTGCCACAGCCACCGTGATCGATGGCAGCGGCAGGCGCACACGGCGCTCGGCGGCGCGGCGCACAGACAGCGCGGCGGAGCACACCTCCCTGACCAGGTCCATGGCGGCGATGAGCCCGTCATCAGCGGGCAGCTGATCAGGCAGCGGGTAGTCGCTGAGGTGCACGCTGCGCTCGCCAGTGAGGTTGCGATACACGTGCTCGGTGATCATCGGCAGGAGCGGTGCCGCCACCTGGCAGAGCGTGGTCAGCACCGTGTACAGCGTGTCGTAGCAGTCGCGCTTATCGTCGCTCATCTCACCTGTCCAGACGCGCTCACGGCTGCGCCGGATGTACCAGTTGTTGAGGGCGTCGATGAACGTCCGTATGAGCCGGCAGGCGCCGTCGAGGTCGTACGCATCCATGCGGTCGATGACGCTGCCGGTGAGCGCCCCGGTCTTGGCGAGGATGTAGCGGTCGAGTACGCCGGTGGCGTCCGTTCGGACCGCAGCCCGGTAGCCGTCGATGTTGGCGTAGTCCGTGAAGAACCGGTTGGCGTTCCACAGTGGGATGACCACCTGGCGCAGGCCCTCGCTGATGGCGGTCTCGCTGACGATGAGGTCCTGGCCGCGCAACACTGGAGAGTTGAGCAAGGACCATCGGACCGCATCGGCGCCGTGCTTGTTGAACATCTCCTCGGGGTCGGGGTAGTTGCGCAGCCGTTTGCTCATCTTCTGGCCGTCGTTGCCGAGGATGACGCCGTGGACGACGCAGTTGGAGAAGGCCGGCTTGTCGAACAGCGCGGTGGCCAGGACGTGCAGGTTGTAGAACCAAGCCCGGGTCTGGCCGATGTACTCGACCACGAAGTCGGCGGGCAGATGTGACTGGAACCACTCGGTGTTCTCGAACGGGTAGTGCGCCTGCGCATATGGCATGGAGCCAGACTCGAACCAGCAGTCGAGCACCTCCTCGACCCGTCGCATGGTCGAGCGACCGGTCGGGTCGTCGGGGTTGGGGCGAGTGAGCTCATCGACACCGGGCCTGTGCAGGTCGTCGGGGCGCACGCCGAAGTCGCGCTCGATCTCATCCAGCGACCCGTACACGTCGACGCGTGGATAAGCCGGATCGTCGCTCTTCCAGACGGGGATCGGCGAACCCCAGAAGCGATTGCGGCTGATGGACCAGTCGCGGGCGTTGGCCATCCATTTGCCGAACGCGCCATCGCGGACGTGCGGCGGCACCCAGTTGATCTCGAGGTTGAGCTGGGATGCACGCTCCCTGAACCTGGTGACCTCGACGAACCAGGAGGTGACCGCGCGGTAGATGAGTGGGGTCTCAGTGCGCCAACAATGCGGATAGCTGTGCACGTAGGTCTCGTGGCGGACCAGGGCATCAAGCTCGCGCAACCGGCGAACGATCAGCGGGTTGGCGTCGAAGACCTGCACCCCCTGCCAGTCGCGAACCTCGGCGGTGAAGCGGCCGGTCTGATCGACGGGGACGACGACGCGAATCCCATTGGCTTCGCACAGCCGTTGGTCGTCTTCGCCGAAGCCCGGGGCCATGTGCACCGCGCCGGTGCCCTCGTCATCGCTGATGAAGTCGGCGGCGAGCAGCCGAAAGCTGTTCGGCTCGTCGGCGAAGAAGTCGAAGAGTGGCGCGTAGGTGCGGCCGACCAGCACCGCGCCGCGAACCGAGCCCACCGCTGTCGCACCCGCGAGCTCCTTCTGGTAGTTCGCCGCGGCACGTGCGCCGATCAGCTGACGCCGGCCGCCCTCCTCGAACACCGTGTACTCGCCGTCCGGATCAACCGCGATGGCGAGGTTGGAGGGCAAGGTCCACGGCGTCGTCGTCCACACCAGCAGGTCCGTCGGCATCGGATCGCCGGGCGCCGGGTCGAGCGTGAACCGCACGGTCACCGCGGGATCCTGGCGATCGCGATAGGCATCGTCGAGGCGCGTCTCGAAATTGCTCAGCGGTGTCTCGCACTCCCAGCAGTAGGGCAGGACGCGATAACCCTCGTAGATGAGCCCTCTGTCCCACAGCTGGCGGAACGCCCACATGACGCTCTCCATGTAGCTGAGGTCCATGGTCCTGTACTCGTGCTCGAAGTCGACCCAGCGGGCCTGGCGGGCGACGTAGCTGCGCCATTCGCTGGTGTACTCGAGCACCGAGGTGCGGCAGAAGTCGTTGAACTTCTTGACACCGTACTTCTGGATGGCGACATGACCGTGGATGCCCAACTGCCGTTCGGCCTCCATCTCTGCGGGCAGGCCGTGACAGTCCCAGCCGAAACGGCGGGGCACCCGGTAGCCGCGCATCGTCTTGTAGCGCGGCACCACGTCCTTGACGAAGCCGGTGAGCAGGTGTCCATAGTGGGGCAGCCCGTTGGCAAACGGCGGGCCGTCGTAGAAGACGTACTCGTGGTCGGCACCGCGTTGCTCGACGGACGCGATGAACGTGCGATCGCGGTCCCAGTACGCGAGCACCTCCTCCTCGATGGCGGGAAAGTGCGGGCGCGGGTCCACCTGCGCGTAGGGCCGGTCGCGATCCATCACCGCCATAGCGTATCGGAAGCCCGGATCGGCTCCCGCCGGTCAGCGAGTGGGTGCGCAGTCAGTGCGGGGTCGGGGTGGGTAGCGCGAATGACACCGGGGTCTGAGTCGGGTGCGGGGTTGGGGACGGCGATGATGTCGCTGTCGGCGAGACGCTGGGGCTCGGCGATGGTGATGGTGCGAACGTCGGCAGCGGAGCGTTCAGGCCTCCGCTCGCGGCCGTGGGCGCCCCTGGGGTGGTGATGATGAAGAGGGTCTCCCCGGGGAACACGAAGCCCAGCCGGCGTGCCTGCTCCTCGAGCCATGCCGTGTTGTTCGCTTCACCGATCTGCTGCTGTCGCTCACCGATCTGCTGTTGCAGCGCGCTGTTCGCGGCTGTCAGCGAGTGGACGCGTGCATCCAGCGCTTTGCCCTGCGCGGCCTCGGTGAAAACCGCGTACGCGGCCAGCCCGGACAGCGCGGCCAGCCCGGCGATGACCAGGCGGCGCAGCGGGCCGGCGTCGGATGCGAAGACGTGACGGAGAATCGGTCGGCCCTCGAGAACGTGTGCTGAAACTGGCCGTGCGACCGTCCTAAGGATGGACGGCAATCGTCATTTTGACAAGGTCGGCGATTTCAGCGCGCCGGCGCCGAGGTCGCCTCCCAGCGCCGGCGCCATTCCGACGCGTCGATGCCGTGCAGGTCCACGCCGTCGTCAGCGGCCTGTCGTTCCAGGCCTCGGAAGCGCTCTGCGAATCGATTGGACCGGGCCCGGAGAGCGTCCTCGGGATTGACACGGAGGCGGCGGGCGAGAGCAACGGCGGCGAACAGCAGCGCCCCGACCGCCTCATCGAGGGAGGCGGACGGTGACGCGACTCGCTGGTGGCGGTCACCGTCAGCCAGGCCGACGGTGGTGCGGCGGATCTCTCCCTCGGTGACGGTCCAGTCCTGGCCGCGGCCTGACTCTGTGGGCGCCGAACCGGCGGCGGCGGCAAGATCGTCGAGCGCGAGGCGCAGGGCGGCCACCGCGTCGGCGGTCGTCGGGGTCTCGTCAAACCCCAGCCGAGCCGGCCGCTTCTGCACCCCCTGGGCGAACGCCAGGGCGGGCAGCGCGCGGGGGATGCCGTCGAGAAGCGACAGCCGTTGGTTCTTCTCGGTGCGCTTCAAGCGCTCCCAGTTGACCACCACCTCGGCGGCACCGCCAACCGCGGTGTCCCCAAAGACATGCGGGTGGCGATGGATCATCTTGGCGCGGGTTGTCTCAGCCACGTCGCCGATGTCGAACCCATCCTCGCCCTCGGCAGCGATCGCGCAGTGCATCAGCACCTGGAGAAGGACGTCGCCGAGCTCCTCGCGAAGCGTCGATCGGCCGTCAGCGTCAATTGCCTCGAGCAGCTCGTAGGTCTCCTCGAGCAGGTAGGGCCGGAGGCTTGTGTGGGTCTGCTCGCCGTCCCACGGACAGCCGCCCGGGGCGCGGAGTTGCTCGACCACCTCGTTGAGGGCACGCAGGGAGGCAGCGGCGTCGTCTCTCATGGTGCGCACAGGGTACGCAGTGACCGCCGACGGTGCGATGCCACTGGTTCCCACCTGATACCCGCGATGTGGGAAAGCGGACAATCAGCGCGCCGATGCCGAAGAGCCGCCACCGCTCCCGACCTGCTCCATGACGGGTCAGCCCACGCCTGCCGCCGGGCAGCCGTCGGCGCCGCCGCCCGACGACCTCCTCCAATTGACCGTCGAGCTGGCCGGCTCGCTCGACGCCCGGACCGTGATGAGCCGCATCCTCGAGCGCGGCCTGGCGGTGGCGAGAGCCGACCGGGCCACCCTCTCGGGCTTCGATGCCGACCGGCTGGTCATCGAGGCCTCGGTGGGCATCGGTGGCGAGGTCACGTGGGTCGGGCGGGGCTACGCGGCCGACTTCCTGATGCGCC
This sequence comes from Candidatus Dormiibacterota bacterium, assembly GCA_036561525.1. GTDB lineage: Bacteria > Chloroflexota > Dormibacteria > Aeolococcales > Aeolococcaceae > Aeolococcus. Next base: position 22,184 of record DATBPD010000077.1, read on the forward strand.
AACCCCTGGTGGTGGAGCTCCTCGCCACCCGCAAGGCGGTTCTTGGCGGCGGGATGTCGACCGCCGATGCGATGCCCGAATTCCGGGACGCCCTCGACAAGGTGAAGCACACCGCGCTTGTCCCCATCCTCGCGGCGGGGTCGATGGCTGGCATGCTGGTGCTGTCGCGCTATGACGACCGGCCGTTCGCGACCGCGGACATCCCCAATCTCACCGCCTTCGGGGCGCTCGCCGGACTGGCGCTCCGCAACGCCAAGCTCTACGAGCAGGCAACGTCAACCAGCCGGCGTCTGCAGGCGGCCACCGAGGCCGCCACGGATGTCGCGGCGATCGGCGATCTGTCCGCCCTGTTGCCGAGGCTCATCCAGCACGCGTGCGAATCCGCCGGCGCGGACTCGGGCGCAGTGATGCGAATCGAAGGCAACGAGGGGGTGGTCGAGTCCACCTCGGGTCTGGCGCCGGTCGGCAGCCGCTGGCCGTTCCGGGAGTCGGTCCTGGCCGCGGTCGCAGCCGGACGCACCATCGCGGTCGCCAGCGACCCGACCGAGATCACCGAGGAGCTCGAGCCGTACGCGTCAGCCTACAGCCACGCGCTGGTCAGCCCGATGATCTTCTCGGGCGAGCTTCTCGGCACCATCGTGCTCGGCCGCGTCCACGCCCGACTGCCCTTCTCCGACGGCGACATCGCCGGGCTGCAGCAGTTCTCGAGCCTCGCAGCCCTGGTGCTGCACAACGGCCGGCTGGTGCACCGCCTCCGTGAAGCCGAGAGCATGAAGCGGGACTTCATCAATATCGCCGTGCACGAGTTGCGCGGACCGCTGACGGCGATCGACGGTTACGCCGAGCTGCTGGAGATGGAGGGCACCGTCTCCGATGACGATGCGGCACGGCAGCTGGCGACGATTCGACGCCAGGCGGCGCACGCCAAGGGCCTCGCCGAGGACCTGCTCATCCTCGCCCGGATCGAGAGCGACGGCCTCGGTGTGGCCAGGGAGGTGGTGCCGCTCGCCGACGCGGTGGCGGCGGCGGTCGAGCGCGCCCTGCCGCGCGCCCGCCTGCGCGCCGGCACCATCGACGTGCGCATCACCGAGGCGGCGCTGGCGGTGGCCGATCCCGCGCTGGTGGCGCGGGTGCTTGGCAACCTGCTCACCAACGCCGTCGCCTACACCGTCGACGCGCCCAGCATCCGCGTCACCGTCAGCTCCGAGGCGGGTCGCGCCCTGGTGGCGGTGGCGGACAACGGACCAGGCATCCCGCAGGACGAGGTCGAGCGGATCTTCGCCCGCTTCGCACGCGGCTCGCGCAGTGCGACCGTCCAGGGCAGCGGGCTCGGCCTCTACCTCAGCCGGGAGTGCGCGCGCCGGATGGGCGGCGACCTCGTGCTCGAATCCAGCGGCCCGGCCGGCAGCCGCTTCCTGCTGACGCTGCCGGCGGCGCCGTGAGCTCCTCGGGCCCGCGGCGCCGTTACACCGCGGCGCGGGCGCGCACCCGCTGGAGACGGCCCAGCTCGCGCAGGACCCCGAGGAGCACCTCACGCCAGTCCGCGCCACGACGCACCGCCTGGGTCGTGACCACGATCCGCGTGGCCGTCGCAGCCGCCTGGGACGACCACTGACGCACCAGCGCGGGCAGGTCGAGGCCGTGGTCGAGGGCGAGTTGGACGCGCACCCCGTCCGCGCCTGACTCCACGGCGGTGACGCCGCCGGCGGCCGCCAGCAACCGGGCTCGCAGCGAGTAGATGAGCGCGTCGGCAGCCTCGGGGAGGGGCCCGAAGCGGTCCACCAGGCCGCGCGCGGCGCGCTCGAGGTCACTCTCGGTGGCGCACGCCGCCAGTTCCTGGTAGCAGCGCAGCCGAAGCCGCTCGTCGGTCACGTAGGTCACCGGCAGGAAGGCCTTGACCGGCAGCGACACGCTCACCTGCGCGGGCGACTCCACGAGCGGCTTGCCCTGCAACGCGTTCACCGCCTGACGCAGCAGCGTGTTGTAGAGCTCGAGCCCGACCGCGGCGATCTCGCCGTGCTGCTCCTCACCGAGGAGGTTGCCGGCCCCGCGGATCTCGAGGTCGTGCATGGCCAGCTTGAACCCGGCGCCGAGGTCCTGGAGCTCACCGATGACGTCGAGCCGTTTGTCGGCCTTCTCGGTCAGCGAGCGGTCGGGTGGATAGAGCAGGTAGGCATAGGCCCGCTGCCCCGCCCGGCCCACCCGCCCGCGCAGCTGGTAGAGCTGGGCGAGGCCGAGGCGGTGCGCGTCGTTGATGACGATGGTGTTGGCGTTGGGGATGTCGAGCCCCGACTCGATGATGGTGGTGCACACCAGGACGTCGATCTCGCCCTCGCCGAACGCGCGCATCACCTCGGCCAGCGAGTGCTCGGGCATCTGGCCGTGACCGACCGCGATGCGTGCTTCGGGCACGAGCTCGCGCAGCTCCTCGGCGTGCTTCTCGATGGTCTGGACGCGGTTGTGCAGGAAGAACACCTGCCCGGCGCGAGCCAGCTCGCGGGTGATCACCTCGCGCACCAGGGACGCCTCACGCGCGGTCACGTACGTCTTGATGGGCTGCCTCTCCTCGGGGGGCGTCTGGATCACCGAGAGATCGCGGATGCCGGCCAGCGACATGTGCAGAGTGCGCGGAATCGGTGTGGCCGACAGCGAGAGCACGTCGACGGCAACTCGAAGCGACTTGAATCTCTCCTTCTGCAGGACACCGAATCGCTGCTCCTCGTCGATGATCACCAGGCCGAGGTTGCTGAACTCGACGTCACCCTGCAGCAACCTGTGGGTGCCGACGACGATGTCGACGGCGCCGCTGCGCAAGCCGGTCAGAGTGCTGGCGATGTCCGCATCGCTGCAGAATCGCGAGAGCTGGCGCACCGTGATCGGGAAGGGAGCGAGCCTTTCGGTGAAGGTGAGGAAGTGCTGCTGCGCCAGGACTGTGGTGGGGACCAGAACGGCCACCTGACGGCCCTCGCTGGCAGCCTTGAACGCGGCGCGCAGCGCCAGCTCAGTCTTGCCGAAGCCGACATCCCCACAGACCACGCGATCCATCGGCCGCGACGACTCCATGTCGCGCTTGATCTCGTCGAGCACCATCTCCTGGTCGGGCGTCTCCTGGTAGGGGAACGACGCCTCGAGCTCGCGCTGCCAGGTGCCGTCCGGGGTGAAGGCGTGACCCGCAGCCATCTCGCGCCGCGAGTAGAGCGTCAACAGCTCGCGTGCCACCTCCTCGGTTCGCTCCTTGACGCGCCGCTTGACCCGCTCCCACTCACCGCTGCCGAGCCGGGAGAGGTGCGGACGCGAATCGGCGCCTCCGACATAGCGGTCGACCCGGTCGAGGTGGTCGACCGGGACGAACAGCTTGTCGCCGTCCGCATATTCGATGGCCATGTACTCGTGCTCGCCGAGCGCGTCGCTGACGGTGCGCATCTCGAGGAAGCGACCAATGCCGTGGTCGCGGTGCACCACCACGTCGCCGGGCGTGAACTGCATCACGAACGCCGCCTGCGCGGCGGTTCCCGACGCGGCCCGGCGAGCACCGCGCGCTGAGGTGGACTCGGCGCGGCGAGCGCCACGCGCCAGCGGTGACCCGCGCCGCTTGACCACGCCGAAGAGCTCGTGGTCGGTGTAGACGTCCAGCCCCACGTCGCCCGTCGAGAAACCCTGCGAGAGGTCGCCGCCGGTCACGGCCAGGGCGGCCGCGGGCACCTCGGTGGCGGCGGCGTCGAGCTCGACGAGATCCACCGGGTCGAGGCCGTCCTCGCGCACCAGCTCCTCGACGCGATGCTGCTGGCGGCTCACCACCAGCACGCTGCCGCCCCTCCCGGTGCGCGTCCGGACCGCACCGCTGAACGCGTTGATGCGGCCGGCGAACCCGTCAACGCCGCGCCAGTCGAGCACGGCGTCCCCGTCCGGCTCGCGGACGAGCTCGACGCAGCGATGGCGCAGCAGCGCGGTGAGCAGCTGCTCGGGGGTGCGCAGCCCTGTCCTCGCCCCGGCCGGCAGCTCGCCGCGCTCCTCCTCCTGGGTGCGAAGGTTCTCGATCTCGTCGGCGTGGCGCTGGGCCGCGCGCAGGACCGCCTCTGCACCGCCGGCGAGCAGGACGATGGCGTCCGCACCGGCGTGGTCGAGCAGCGTCGTCGGTGAATCGCCGACGAGGTAGGGATAGAAGAGGTCGACCCCCTCGTCATAGCAGCCGTCGGCGAGCTGGGCACGGTCTCGTTCCCACGCCTCGCGGACCTCGGGGCGACAGACCGAGACGTCGAGCCTGTCCACAGCCGCCAGCGCACGCTCGACAGTCGCGGCCCGCAGGTCGAGCTCACGGGCCGGCCACACCGCCACCTCAGTCAGCCTGGCCACCGACGTCTGGGTCTCGACGTCGAAGGCGCGCAACTCGTCGATCTCGTCGCCGAACCACTCCGCACGCCAGGGCCGGGCGCGGTCGAGCCCGAAGACGTCGACGATGCCGCCGCGCACCGCAATCTCGCCGGGGCCCGACACCGCGCTGACCCGCCGGTAGCCGAGGTCGACGGCGCGGCGGATGAAGTCGTCGCGGGAGTGGCGCTCGCCGCTGCGCAATCGCATCGACGCGCCCCGGACCAGGTCGACGGGCAGGGCCGGTCGGAGCAACCCCGCGGGCGAGGCGACGATCATCGGCACACCGCCCTCGGCGAGCAGGGCCAGCGACGCCAGGCGGCGGCGCGTCACCTCCTCGGACGGGGGGACGCGGTCGAACGGCGGCGTGTCGGCGGCGGGGAAGAGACCCAGGGCGGCCGTGCCCCCCCACAACGCGGCGTCGCCGCTGAGCGACTCGGCGTTGGCGCCGACCAGCAGCACCGGGCGGCCGGTCGCCTCGCGCAACCACCAGGCGATCAGCGCCACGGCGCCGCCGGGCACCCCACCGACCCTCCCCCGCTCCAGGTCGCGCAGCGCCCGCAGCGCCGGGACGCCGTCCAGCCGCGTGCGCAACGTGGCCACGTCAGTCGTCAGGGGCACGGTTGTACTCGCTCATGGCATTCTCGAGACCGCTGCGCACCAGGGTCATCACCGCGTCGGCAGCGCGCGGGATCACCGTGGCCAGCTGCTCGCGCTCGTCAGGCGTGAATCGGTCGAGGACATAGTCGACCATCTGGTCGCGGTCCAGTGGCCGCGAGACGCCGATTCGGACCCGCACGAACTCCTGGGTGCGCAACGCATCGGCGATCGAGAGCACACCCTTCTGGCCGGCGGCGCCGCCGCCTCGCTTCAGCCTGATCCGACCCAGCGGCAGGTCCACGTCATCGTGGACGACGATCAGGTCCCCTGCGGGCACGCCGTACTTGCGCAGCAGGTGCACCGCCGCGCGACCGGAGATGTTCATGTAGGTCTGCGGGCGCGCGGTGACCAGGTCGTAGCCGTCGATGGCCCCCTCGCGCACCTTGGCCGGTCCCTCGCGGCGTTCGCGCCCGAAACGACCGCGCGCCTCGAGCTCGTCGAGAGCCATCCAGCCCACGTTGTGCCGGGTGCCCCGGTACTCGCCGCCGGGATTGCCGAGCCCAACGATCAGCGATGCCACGTCATGCCTCCGCGGCCGCAAGGTCGGGCACGGCATGGTCAGGCAGGAGCCGGCGCGTCGCCGCGGTCATCGCAGCTGCCTCGCCCGGGTCGGCGTGGTCATGGCCGAGGCAATGGAGCAGCCCGTGCACGGCCAGGAGCTGGAGCTCGGCAGCGCCGTCGTCACCGCCCTGGGCGAGGGCGCGCTCCACGCTGATGGCGATGTCACCGACGCGGTCGGGCTCGTCGGACGGAAAGGCGAGCACGTCCGTCGCCGCGTCGGTGCCGAGGAAGCGGGCGTTGAGCTCGCGCAGCTCGGCGTCGTCGGTGAGACGCACCGTCAGCGCCACCCCAGCGCCGACGGCGAGGGCATCGCCGCCGCGCCGCAGCAGGGGCCCGAGCTTGGCGCGCCGAATCGCCTCGTGCTCAGCGGCGAGGGTGATGCGCTCGGCACGCCGAATGGTCACGCGCATGCGGGCGTGGGCGCGCACCACCGACGGGGTGCACACCATCTCCCGGGTGGGCGCGCTGCGGCGCGTGCGGCTGCTCGCGACAGGTGGGTCAGCCGGCTTTGGCGCGACGCTTCTTGGCGGCGACGAGTTTGCGCTTGCGGCGGACCGAGGGCTTTTCGTAATGCTCGCGGCGACGGACCTCTGAGAGGATGCCGTTCTGCTTGATCTTCTTGTTGAAGCGTCGCAGAGCGCTCTCAAAGGTCTCGCCCTCGCGGACCTTGACCTCCGACACGGTCGGGACTCACCTCCTTCGGGCCACCCGAGGGGCAGCAGGAATCAATCGTTGAACAGTCGTGGTTGTGCGCCGGATTGTACTCGGCGGCCGGAGACGATGGCTTCGGCGGAGGGTCGCCTGCGCAGCATCACGGCGGCGGCGACCGCCGCCAGCACGTCGACCAGGACGGCGCCCGCGAACGCGGCGGGCCGAGAGCGGTCCACCACCGGCCCGGCGATGACCGAGCCGATCGGCATGCCGATGAAGTTGAGGCTCATCGACACGGCGAACGCCCGGCCCATCCAGGGCGCGGGGGTCACCCGCTGCCGCAGCGAGAACATGCCGATGTCGTACGGCCCCTGCGAGACCCCGAAGACGGCCATCGCAATTGCCACCACGATCAGCCCGCCACCGATGCCGGCGGCGACCAGGATGATCGCCATGGCGAGGGCGCTGAGCACGCAGCCGAGCACGATGAACCGCGCCTCGCGCCGCTCCGACGGGATGCGACCGGCGAGAAGGGTGGCCACCAGCCCGGCCACCCCCATGACCGCGTACATGGCGCCGACGCTGGCCGCGCCGACGCGTAGCTGGCTGAGGAGCAGCACCGGCAGGCCGAGGTTGAGGATCCCAAAGCCGATGTTCAACACGCCGGTGGCGACGGCGATCCCGCGCAGCTGACGATGACGGAGGACGTAGCGGAGCCCGGCGAGCGCGTCCGCGCCGAGCGAGCCGGTCGCGGTCCGTTCCATCACCGGCTCGGCCACCAGCAGGAGGAGCGCGAACCCGAGCGCGAACAGAAGAGCGGTCAGCAGCAGGGCGGCGCGCGCTCCCCAGACCCCGAACACCAGGCCGGCGAGGGCGGGGCCGGCGATCGACGCGATCACGTAGGCGCCGCTGTCCACCGCGTTGGCGCGGTCCCACAATGCGCGGGGCACCATCATCGGGAACAGCGAACGAGTCCCCGAGTTGCTCAGCGGGTTGGTCAGCGACGCCACCGCGACGACGGGGAGGAGGACTGCCGCGGGCAGCCGGCCGGATGCGTCCAGGCCCACCAGCAGGACCAGCGAAGCAGCGGCGAGCACGTAGTCCGACCGGATCAGCAGCATGCGGCGATGGCGGTCGAGCAGCGCGCCGGCGAGGGGGCTGATCACCAGGCCGGGCACGATGCTGAGGAAGACGACCACGCCGGCCAGCGGTGGTGAGTGGAATCGCGCCAGCACGAAGAGCACCAGCACCAGCGCCTGCATTGCTGAACCAGTCCTCGCGACCACCGTGGCCGCGGCGATGCGGCGGAAACCCGGCACGTCGAAGAGCCCGCGATAGGTCACGGGTGCGTCGATCGAGGTCACGTCTTCACGGTGCCACAACGAGGCAGCACGACGCGTGTACGCGCCGTCAGCTCACCGGGCCACCATGACGTCCGCCACCGGCGGCGAAGCGCTCCGCGCCGGCGGCGGTCTCACCGCTGTCGATCACCGCGATGCCGCGCCGGGTCTCGTTGGTCAACGCGTCGGCGGTGGTCAGCGACCACTGTTCGTATGCCGACATGCGATCGCTGCGCAAGCATGTCTGCGGCAGCTCGGTGAGCTGGTGCGCCAGCGCCATCGCTTCGCGCAGAGCGTCGCCGTCCGCGACGACACGGTTGGCGAGGCCCATGCGCAGCGCCTCGTCGGCACCGACCGCGCGCCCGGTGAGGATCAGGTCGAGCGCACGACCCTGCCCAAGGGTTCTGGCCAACCTGATGGTGCCGCCATCCATCAACGGGACGCCGAAGCGACGGCAGAACACCCCGAACACCGCGCCCGCCGCAGCCACACGCAGGTCGCACCAGAGCGCCAGCTCGAGCCCCCCGGCGACGGCGTGCCCCTCGACGGCTGCGATCACCGGCTTGCTGAGCATCAGCCTCGAGACGCCCAGCGGCGCATCGCCATCCTCCTCGGCACGGAGCGCTGCGACAGCGCGGAGGTCAGCCCCCGCGCAGAAGCACCCGCCGGCGCCCGTCAGCACCGCCACCGAAAGGGATTCGTCCGCGTCGAAATCGCGGAACGCAGCGACCAGGGCGTCGGCCGTCTCGCGGTCGATGGCGTTGCGCACCTCGGGACGATCGATGGTCACCGTCAGGACCGCGTCCTCGCGGTCGCGTCGTACCTTGCTCACGGCGCCAGTCTCTCCGGTGCGGGTGTACCCTTGCAGGTCAGCTGCGTACATCCGTTCGCCACCAAGCCATTGAGGACCGTCCGTTGACCCGGCCCGACCTCGACCCCGACCAGCGCGCCGCCGTCGCCCACCGCGCCGGGCCCTGCCTGGTGCTCGCCGGCCCGGGGAGCGGCAAGACGCGGGTCATCGTCGAGCGGTTCCTCGCGCTTGTCGACGAGGGCGTGGGACCGGCCAGGCAGCTGGTGCTCACCTACACACGAAAGGCTGCCGCAGAGATGCGCTCTCGCGCCGAGGAGGCTCACGGCCCCTTCCCCGGCGAGCCACCGCTCAGCAACTACCACTCCTTCGCCGGGCGGGTGGTTCGCGAGTGGGGTTGGCTGGCCGGGATCTCGCCGGCGTTTCGGATCGCCGACGAGGCCGAGCGCTGGCTGCACCTCGAGGCGGTGCTCGCCGAGCTCAGGCCGCGCACCCTGTGGAACCCACTCCGCCCCCACGACCTGGTGGACTCCATCCTCGACGTCATCGGCAAGGCCAAGCAGGAGCTGGTGACCCCGGCGCGGTACGCGGAGTGGGCTGCCGCCGAGCTGGCCAAGTGCCACGACCCCGCCGAGCGCGCTCTGCTCGAACGCCAGGATGAGCTCGCCGCCGTCTACGCCGCGCTCGACGAGCGCTACCTGCGCAGCGCCGTGCTCGACCACGACGACACCATCCTCCGCGCCGAGCAGCTGCTGCGCGAGCACCAGGCGCCGCGGCACGCGATCTGCGATGCCATCGAGTACGTCATGGTCGACGAGTACCAGGACACCAACTACGCGCAGGCGCGTCTGGTCGAAACCCTGGTCGCGTCCCATCGCAACATCCTCGTGGTGGCCGACGACGACCAGGCGATCTACAAATTCCGCGGCGCCAGCCTCGCCAACCTGGATCGGTTCTCGCGCACCTACCCCGAACATGCCCGGGTCACGCTGTCGCACAACTACCGCAGCACTGCCCCGATCGTCATCGCCTCGCAGTCGATCATCGGGGCCGCCGACCCCGCGTCGCGCATCGCCAAGACGCTGGCGGCGGATCGTGGTCACGGCGATGCGGTGGAGCTGTGGGAGGCGGCCGACGAACGCAGTGAGGTGCTCGGCGTGGCCTCGGAGTGCCGCCTGCTCATCGACACCGGGGTGCGCGCCGCCGGCATCGCCTGGCTGTTCCGGCGCCATGCCGACATGCGCCCCGCCATCGGCGCGCTGCGCGAGCTTGGCGTCCCCTACCAGGTGCAGGGCGGACGTGGCTTCTTCACCCAACCGGAGATCAAGGACCTGCTGGCGCTGCTCGGCGCCGCCGCCGACCCCAGCGACTCACAGGCGGTGCTGCGCTGCCTGCAACTGCCCTCCTGGAAGGTCAGCAATCGGGGCCGGCTGGCGCTGGTCGAAGTCTGTGCCGAGCACGACACGACCCTGCTCGATCTGCTCCGCGACGCCCCACCGGCGTCGCTGGACGAGCACGACCGCGCCGGCGCGGCGCGCTGCATCGCCGGCATCGAGGCGCTGTGCGCCATGAGCGCCCGCGAGGACGTGCGCGAGGTGTTCTACGAGGCGCTGCAACGGAGCGATTTCCTCGGCATGCTCGACCAGCAGGACCAG
>DATBPD010000078.1:0-4253 GCA_036561525.1 Candidatus Dormiibacterota bacterium
GCCGGAAGGGCGATCTGGCGGTACACGGAGCCGACGCGACGCTCGCGGCGAACGTAGCCGTCCCGCTTGTCGTCACGGCTTTCCTGGTGTGTGCCCTTGATGCCGAGGACGCCGTTCTCGAAGGTCACCTCAACGTTCTCCGGCTCGAAGCCGGGCACCGATGCCTCGACGGTGAAGGCGTCCTCGCTCTGACGGATGTCGACTGGCAGGGTGAACTGTTCAGCCCCAGTCCGGGACTCCGTCTCACCCCTCGTCGACTGCAGCATCTGATCGATCTGGTCGTGCAGCGTGAACAGGTCGCTCCATGGGTTCCAACGTACCAGAGCCATGTGAATACCCTCCTTGGAATGGGTCCTTGGACAACGCCTTTGCGGGTGTCCTCTCGGATAGTTACCCCACCGATTTCGGCGCTAAACAGGCGCCGCCGCGGCTCCGAAGGCAAGTTGTCCACAGCCTGTGCACAACCATGGGACGAACAGCCTCGCTGCCCACCAACAGCCGCCGTCGCTCAGGCGCGGAGCACCTTCACAACCTCCGCCGCCTCGACCCCCTCGGCCCCCGGCACTGACCGGGCGAAGATGAGTTGACGGATGTAGCTCCGGCAGTCATCGAGCTCGGCGGCACACATTCCCAGGCTGTCGGCAACCGGCTTGTCGGCGACGAGGATCGCTGCGCCCTGGACCTCGAGGCCGATGCGGAACAGCCAGGGGATGAGGGCGTCGCGCAGCTCCTCGGCGATCTGTTCACGCTCGTCCATTCGCTCGGCCCGGACGCGCAGGGTCATCAGCTCGACCACGGCCGGCGCCAGCCCGGCGAGATCGGCGGCCTCGATCCCATAGTGGAGTGCGAGGGCGTCGCGTTGCGCGCGGCTGTCGAGCTCTCGCCGCTCCACGTGGAGGCGACGGCTCAACAGCGCTGCCGCCTGGTCCACCGCTGTCGGCGTCTGCATACGGTCGCCAACTCCGTCCCAGGGTTGCGCCGGTCTCGGAGTGGCGTAGGACAGCGCCGCCGCGAGAGGTCGCCCTCCCACACGTCGAGAATGGGCCGGTCACCATCGACTGTCGGTCCTCCAACGTACACACTTGCGGTCTTCGGTTCTTCCGATCCTCTCGTGCCCGCGCGGACGATGGCGCCCGACCTGCTCGGTGCTACCCTCCGCGCCGATGGACGCGGTCGCCGGCCGCCTGCGCACGCCCCGTCGCGTCGCCGCCATCACACTGCTCCTGGTGATGTGCTCGGCTTGCGGCCAGTCACCCGTTCCCGCGCTCTCCACAGCCGTCGCCGTCCCATCGACAACGATGGCGCCCGGGCCGCCCGTTTCTCCGACAAGCCAACCGGCTCGTGTCGCTGTCGTCGTCATGGAGAACCACGGCTATGACCAGGTTGTGGGTCTGCCCTATATCCGCACGCTCGCTTCCGGCGGTGCAACGCTGACCAACTACCACGCCAGCTCACATCCGAGCCTGCCGAACTACCTGGCGCTCACCTCCGGCACCACCTGGGGGATCGGCGACGATGGCTACCACGTGCTCCCCGCGCAGGACGTCGGCGACCAGTTGACCGCCGCCGGCATCCCCTGGCGCGCCTACATGGAGGGGATGGCCTCAGACTGCAAAGACAACGAGGACGGATACGCGGTCAAGCACGACCCATTTGCGTACTACGGCGGCCGCTGCCAGTCGTCCGTTGTGCCGTTGTCCGCGCTCGCAGGCGACCTGTCGGGCCCGGCGCCACCGCGCTTCATCTGGATCACCCCAAACCTCTGCCACGACATGCACGACTGTTCGCCCGCGTTTGGCGACGCCTGGTTGCGCACCACCGTGCCGGCGATCCTGGGCTCGCCGGCGATGAGCAATGGGGTGCTGTTCATCACCTGGGACGAGGACGACGGTGGCGGTGGCAACCGGGTGCTCACCCTGGTTCTCGGGTCGAAGCGTCCGCTGAGCCCAGCGCATGCCTACTCCCATCCGTCGTTGCTGGCCACCGCCGAAGACCTCCTCGGCCTGCCGCGACTGCCTGCGACGGCCGGCGTCACCGCAATCACGGTGCAGTGATGGGCGTGGCGGGACCGAGCCCCGGCGTCGCGGTGGTGACCGGTGCCGGCCGCGGCATCGGGCGGGCGGTTGCACGGTGGCTGGCGGCGACGCATGTTGTGCTCGCGGTGGCGCGCACCACGTCGGAGCTCGCTGAGACCGCGGACGGACGGCCGGGCATCCACGTGATGTCGCTCGACATCGCCGGCCAGGATGCAGCGGTGCACGTCGCCGACGCGGCCGTCGAACACGGCCGGCTGTCAGTGTGGATCAACAACGCCGCGATGGTCGAGCCGCGTGCGTTCCACCAGATCAGTGATGCCGAGTGGCGACGTGTTCTTGCCGTCAACCTCGATGCTGTCTTCGCGTGCTGCCGCGAGGCGAGCCTGCGCATGCGTGAGACTGGCGGCGGCGTCATCGTCAACATGGCTTCGCTCTCAGGCGTCGCCGGCGTGGAGAAGTTCCCCGGGCTGGCGTCGTACAACGTGTCCAAGGCGGGCGTCATCGCGCTGACGGAGGCGGTGGCGCTCGAGGGGCGCGAGCATGGGGTGCGCTGTGTCTGCCTGAGCCCCGGGGCCGTCGACACCAAGATGCTGCAACGCGCGGCGCCGCACCTGCGCGCCGGCATGACCCCGGATGACGTGGCCGCGATCGTCGAGTTCCTGCTCAGCGACGCAGCCGCCCCGCTGTCGGGCACCAACATCCCCATCAACAGCAACCGCTGATCGCGGGGCCGCACTGTCTGCCAGCGCCGCGGGCGGCACCGGGTGGCATAGTGGGGCGATGGCCGAGCCCACGCCGCTGCCGATGCGCGCACCGCGCGACCAGCCCGTCACCCCTGGCGACGAAGCCGGCGACGATCCCGTCGCGGGGCTCGTCGAGAAGCTGATCCGCGAGCTCGGCGAGGACACCGAACGCGAAGGCCTGCTGCATACCCCCGACCGGGTGGCGCGCAGCCTCCGCTTCCTGCTCAGCGGGTACGACCACGACGTCGCCGACGTCATCAACGGCGCCGTGTTCGCCGAGGCGTACGAGGAGATGGTGCTGGTCCGCGACATCGAGGTGTATTCGCTCTGCGAGCACCACCTGCTGACCTTCTTCGGAAGGGCCCACGTGGCCTACCTGCCGCGCGGACGCATCCTCGGGCTCAGCAAGGTGCCGCGCATCGTCGAGGTCTTCGCCCGGCGCCTCCAGGTGCAGGAGCGGCTGACCACGCAGATCGCCACCGCGCTGGACGATGCCCTCGATCCCTACGGCAGCGCCGTTGTCATCGAGGCGTCGCACCTCTGCATGATGATGCGCGGTGTCGAGAAGCAGAACAGCCGCACGGTGACGTCGGCGCTCACCGGCGCCTTCCAGGACGACCCCAAGTGCCGGGGCGAGTTCCTCGACCTCCTGGGCCGCACCTGAGGACGCTCACCGCACCCCGACGACGGCCACGTCGAGAACCATGACGAGGCCGCCGGCCGCGAAGATGGCGACGCCAAGCGCCAGGTGCACCCACCGGATCGGCGGCTCGCGGCGCCGCCTCAACCTGCTGACAACGGTCACCCCCGCGAGGCCGAGCCCGGCAGCGATGAGGATGGTTGCCGGCACCCCGAGCAGGCTGCTGACCAGGTCACGCACCGCCGCAGTCTAGGCAGCGGAGATTGGCACCGCGCTCGGCTGGCGGCCGGCGAGCTGCCACTACCATGGACGCGATGTCGGCAATCGCTCTCAGCACAGCCTCGGACGCCGCCCTTGCGGAGTTGATCGCGGCGCGCGGGGCGCCACCCTTCCGTGTGGCGCAGCTGCGTCGAGCCGCCTGGCAGCCCTTCATCAGCGAGCTCGACGACATCCGTCAGTTCCCGGTGGCGCTGCGCGACGCGCTGGCCGGCGACCTGCAGTTCTCAACCGTCAGTGTGGGCGCCGAGAGCGAGGCGGATGACGGCCTGACCGTGAAGCTGCTCTGCCGGCTGGGTGACGGCCAGACCGTCGAGACGGTGGCGATGGAGACGCCGGCCCGGCCGCGCTCGCGGCGGCGATCGACGATCTGCGTCAGCACCCAGGTGGGCTGCGCCGTCGGCTGCCCGTTCTGCGCCACCGGGCGGATGGGCCTGCGCCGGTCGTGCACCCCCGCCGAGGTGGTCGACCAGGTGCGCGTTGCCGCCGCCGCCCTGCACCGGCGCGGATTGGGCCCGGTGACCCACGTCGTCTACATGGGCATGGGCGAGCCGCTGG
>DATBPD010000079.1:0-84002 GCA_036561525.1 Candidatus Dormiibacterota bacterium
CGCCGCCATCAGGTGATTCCCTCATCGATCACGGGTTGCATGGGCTCGCTCGTCATTTGGCAACCTGCTTCTGCAGCCAGGTGTTGAAGTCCGCCTGCGACAGCGCCACCACCTCGATCAGCATGCCGGCGTGGCCGGTGCCGCACAATTCGGTGCACTGGCCGTAGTAATGGCCGAGGCGGGCCTGCAGCCAGAGATGGTTGGTCTGGCCGGGAATCGCGTTGATCTGGCCGGCGAGCGACGGCACGAAGAAGCTGTGGTTGACGCCGCAGCCCTGGTCGGAGATGGCCTCGGCGAGGCTCTCACCACCGGCGAGCTTCTGGCTCAGCTGGCTGATGCGGGCAGCCTGGTCGCTGGTCACCGTTCCCAGCGCGTGCGGCTGAGTGACGCACGGCGGATCGGTGGACACCACCTGGAGGTTGACCGGGGTGTCGGCGGGGACGTACAGCGTGGTGACGCTCTGCACGTCGTTGCCCTTGGTGTTGTGCTGGCCGACGTAGTCGAAGGACCAGCTGAACTGAACCCCGATGACCGTCACCTGCATCACCGGCTGGCTGGTGGTGCTGGCCGGAGCGTCGTTGATGAATCCCATCTGCGACACGGTCAGCCCGAACAGCGACATGAAGACCGCCAGCGGAACCGCGGTCCAGAACAGCTCGAGGCGGGTGTTGCCGTGGAACTGCACCGGCTCCTCGTCGTCGCGCTTGCGCCGGAAGCGGAACATGCTGTACAGGAGCAGGGCAGCGGTGAGCCCGCCGAGCACGATTGAGGCAATCATCACCCAGTTGAAGACGAAATGCTCGCTGTCGGCCACGGGGCCACCGGGATGGAACGACGAGGAGTCGACGATCGTGGTGGCGAGTGGGTTCACCGGTACCGGCTCTCCGCTTTCCATCGGTTGGCGACAACAACGCGCGATGCCCCCGTCCCGGTGGACGGCGGGCGGTCCGTCATCAGACGGTGCCGCGGGCGGCCCTGGCCATCGCCGCGAACCCGACCGGGAAGGATGATCGCATAGGCATCCCGCAGGCGGCAAACCGGCTCGATGGTCATTTCTGCCACGGCAGCGTGGTAGTCCGGATCTGCCGCTTGACCAACTCCGTGATCTCGACATTGGTGAGGGCGGCCTGATCCCACTCGCCGCGGTTGCTCGGCGGCTTGGCGGGATCGGGCAGCTGCTCGCGGCTGGTTCCGCCGGCCGGCGGCCGCATCGCTCGCAGACGCTCGATCAGTCCCACGTGGTCAGGCCCTCACAGGTGGAAGAACCACCAGCGGTTGTCAGCGCCGGGCACACCCGCGCTGAGCTCGCGTGCGCTGTACCGGGCGTCCACCACCGCACTTGCCCAGAAGTAGAGGCCGAGTACGAACGCGAGCAGGAAGAGCAGGACCGAACCCAGCGCCATCAGGAGAAATGTCGCGAAGGACTGATGCTGGAGAAGGCTCGAGCCGATGCGCTCGCCGAAGGTGATCAGCAGAACGGCTGGCCCGATGGTGAACAGGGTGGCCAATCCGTAGAACAGCGCCTTGCGGGGCTGTCCGTTGTAGAGCTGCCCGGCGCCGGGCACGATTGACAGGCCGGCCGCGATCCGCCAGTCACGGCGGCGCACCGCGGCCACTGCGCTCACCACCACCTCGTCAGCGTGTGAAGAATGAGCGGTAGCAGTAATAGGCTGCGAGGACCAGCGACGTGAGCGCCCAGATGCCCACGAAGATGACGTCGCCCCAGCCTGCGTCCCCCGGGTCCAGGTCGGCGAGCATCGCGTGAATGGGCGAGATCATCTCAGTGCGACTTGAAGTTCTCGAGGAAGTGCTCGAGCAGGACGATGATCACGCACACGCCGATCAGCACTATGAACATGAACACTGTGCCCAGCAGGTCGCGTGCGAAGGTGCGTCGTTTCATGGCTGTGACCCTAGGGCAGGGTTGTGTAGTTCTCCCAGTGGCGGATGAACTGGATGAGCACCTGGATCTGATCCTCGCTGAGCACGCGGCTGCCCGGCTTCTGCTTGTCGCGCGCAGGATCGTAGGTGAAGTCGGGGGCGGTTGAACCCCAGTTGGGCATGATGCTGCCGATGTGCTCGAAGTCGGTGAAGCCGTACTCGATGCAACGGTAGTAGTAGTCCTCGTTGAAGTAACCGAGGCGGTCCTGGTTGTTCAACGGCGGCCCCTTGCCACCGCCACCCTGAACGCCGTGACAGGTCACGCAGTAGGTGTAGTAGAGCTGCGCGCCGGCGGTGAAGTCGTACTCCGGGTTGACGATCAGGTTCTGGTGGGCCCCGGTCGGGCTCAGGTCGAGCGCCAGGCGGCCGCCGTTGTGGCAGATGATGCAGCCCACCTGGTCGATGCCGATCTTCTGCGCCGACGGCTTGGAGTTGGGGTCGACGATCTTCGGATCAACTGACGCGGGCAGCGGGCCGGGCAGCACCGTGGTGGAGTCGATCTGGTACCCCTGCTTGGCGTTGGTGGTGGTCCCGGTGACCTTGAACGGCTGGAAGCCGGTGCCGGTCAACCCGTAGATGGAGTAGTCCATGGCCGGGGCGAATCCCTTGCCGGTGGAGCTGGCGACGCTGGGACCGTTGGCGATGTACGCCGGGTGGACCCCGGTGAGGTGGTTCTGGTTGACCATCCCCTGCGCGTTGGGCTCGTACTTCATGAAGTCCTGCGCCAGGCGCTGCGCGGCCAGCTCCGGACCGATGGTGCCGATGTCGGGCACGTGGCACGAGATGCAGCGCTCGACACGGAACGTGTCACCGCGCTTGGCATCGGCGAACGTGGGAAAGATCTGCTGGATCTGGATGTTGAAGCCGCTGTCGTTGTAGTCGGACTGGTAGCGCTGCTGGATCGACAGGTAGTCGCGATCCACGCTGTCGCGCACCGCGGCAACGCCCACAAGCGCGATCAGGAGTGCCGCCAGGGCGACGAACAGCCACCTCATACCGCCGGCTTGACCCCGGGGTGGCCAAGGATGCGAGTCCAGTCCCAGTTGAACGCCAGCCCGCGGAAGAACACCCCGATCACCACGAATGACACGGCCAGGCAGAGATAGATGGTGAACAGGGCGATCGCCACCTTGCGGTCCTGGGGGCGGCGGCTCGGGTTGCGGTCAAGGTAGGGCGTGAGGATCATGAAGATGATCACGAAGCTCGGGAAGGCGACGCCTGCCATGACCGGCGGGAACCGTTCGAGGAGCTCCTGGAGGCCCAGGAAGTACCACGGGGCCTTGGCCGGGTTGGGAGTGATCGCCGTGTTGGCTCGCTGCAGCAGCGGGGCGTTGACCTGGATCGACACGGCGAGCAGGAAGATGAAGGCGGCGAGGCCGGCCAGGAACTCCTTCCAGACCAGGGCCGGGAAGGTGACCACGGTCTCCTCCTCCTCGCGGCGGCGAACCACCAGCGGGGTGGCGGCAAGCTCCGGGCCGGTTCCGCGTGGTCGCGGGGTGCGAACCGGCACGGCCCTGCGGGTGGGCAGGGGCGGCGGTTCTCCGCTGCCACCAGGGGTGCCGCCGATCACGGTCGCCATCGCTCAGAGGCCTCCTGTGAACCCGTCTTTGCGCACGCGCCAGAAGTGTATGACCATCAGGATGAACCCGATGAGGGGCAGGGCGACGACATGTAAGACATAGAAGCGTATGAGCGCGCCCTGACCCACGTTGCGGCCGCCGAGCAACAGGTAGCGGGTGTAGGGCCCCGCGATCGGCGCGTACTTGGCCATGTTGGTGCCGACCGTGATCGCCCAGACCGCGAGCTGGTCCCACGGCAGCAGATAGCCAGAGAAGGAAAGCAGCAGCGTGGTCAGGAGGAGCAGCGTGCCGATCCCCCAGTTGAACTCCCGGGGTGGCTTGTACGCTCCCTGGTAGAAGACGCGGGCCATATGCAGCCAGACGGTGACCACCATCCCGTGGGCGGCCCAGCGGTGGAGGTTGCGGATCACCAGGCCGAACGTGGCGACGAACTGCAGGTCCTTGATGTTCTGGTAGGCCTGGTCCACTGAGGGTATGTAATAGAACATCAGGAAGAGCCCGCTGATGGTCAGCAGGATGAACAGGAAGAAGGAGAGGCCGCCGAGGCACAGCGTGTAGCTCACCCGGATCGCCGACTTCTTCACGCGCACCGGGTGGATGTGCAGGAAAAAGTTGGTCAGCGCCGTGCGGGCGGCCACCTTGTCGGTGGTGGGCAGCCCGTGCCGGAAGATCGAGCCCCACACCTGGGACGCGAACGCGCGCAGTGGATTGCCCTCGGTCGGACGAGCGCTCACCGCACCTCCCCCATCGGTCCGTTCTCTCCCATCTCCGTCCTACACCCCGATCGTCTGGTCGTTGCTCTTGCCGGTCTTCGGGTCAAGGCGCCAGGTGGGGACGCTGCTGTCGCCGGCCTGGCGGTAGACGGTGATGTCCCCCCGGTTGACGACGAAGTGCTTGTCCGGTGCGAGCTGGATGTTCACCCAGTCCATCGGCCTCGGCGCCGGCCCGTAAAAATTCGTCGAGTCGATGTAGTAACGGCTGCCGTGGCACGGGCACGCCCAGCCGTTGCGACTCGAGATGGCGCCGGCCTCGGCGCTGTAGTGCCGGGCGACGACGGTCGACTTGTCGTCGACGCCGGTTCCGTTGGTGACGTCGCTGACGTAGTTGGGTGTGCACCCCAGGTGGGTGCACACCAGGTAGACGGCGTAGATCCCGGTCGAGTCCAGCACGACGGTGACCCGGTTGGCAGTCTCGCTGAGGACGTTGACCTTGAGGGTGCCGTTGCCGGTCAGGTCGTCGACTGTGAAGCCCGTCTTGAACTCAGGCGGCGACTCGAGGGTGGCCGCAGGGAACATGAACTTCAACAGCTCGATGCCGCCGAACAGGGTGGCGCCGACCGCTCCGACTGTGCCGACCAGCAACAGGAATTGCCGGCGCGTCGTCTCGACGCGCGAGCGCATCCTGCCGCGGGGCGAGTCGTACGGGTTCAGCGCCATGAGAGCCTCAAGACGGGGAGAACGGCGACTGGCTTGATTCTAGCGGCGGCCGCGCAGCCCACTGCCGTCACACGAACGGGTTGTTGGACGGTGGCGTGATGATGTTGGCGAAGACGATGGTCGAGATCATGATCACCACGAAGGCGACGATGATGACCAGGCATCCCAAGTCCGAACGGAGGGCGAGGATGAAGCGTTCGACCATTTCTTCCCAACACAGCCGCCAACACAGCCGGCCCCCGGCGGGACGGCGCACAGGATAAGCGACGGTCGCGCCCGCATGCCTTTGGCGGCGAAGGCCGGCGGGCAGCCACCACCCTGCTACCGTCAGCGCCGCCATGAGTGACTGGCGGACCCTCGAGGTCTACTCCACCTTCATCAAGGTGACCGGCGAGTTGGAGACCGTGCGTCCCGACCGAGTCAGTGACGCCATCAATCGATTTGGCGAATACCTGCAGTTGCGCAACGCACGGGCCGAGCCGATGTCGGGCAGCTACCCGATCCTCGGTCGCGGCGAGCGGCTGGTGACGGTGACCAAGGCCGCCACCGCGCTGATCTGCCCCGTCGATGACGCGGGAGATGGCAACCCTGCGCTCTGGCGTGAGAAGGTGGCCACGCCCGCGGCCATCAACACCCAGGCGTTCTCTCTCATGGGGGACGTGCACCTCGAGCCGAGGCACAGTCTCCAGGACCAGCTCGAACGATTCCCCGGCGACTTCATCGCGGTCACCAACGTCTCGGCGTTGTGGATCACCGCCATGGACTCAGAGACGCATACCCTGCTGCGCCCGTTCGCCCTGCTCAACCCCGCCGCGATGCTCAGCTTCGCTGTGCGCTGAGGGTCAGATCACCACGGTCTGTCGCGCCGCCTTCTTGCGGCGGGCGGTCTCGATGGCGCCGACCAGCATGCACATCACGGCGACGCCGGCGAAGCCGATCCCGATGAACACCCGGATCGCCCGCGTCCCCACGGCAAGGTAGGTGCCGCTGTCGTCGAGGAATGTCTTCTCGGCCGGGGCTCCCCAGACGGTGGAGATGAAGGAGATCATCACCAGCAGCGAGGCGATGAAGTACCAGATGGCCGCCGGGTTCGGCCGTCCGGAGCGCGGACGCGCCGCGAAGTAGAACGCGGCCAGCGATGCCACCTCGAGCATCACGTACCCATTGAAGAGGATGAAGGTCAGCCAGAAGCTGAGAATCTGCGCGCCCGTCAGACCGGCGAAGCCGTTGATCGCGAACGCGCTGCCGGTGCTGGCGACGAGGTGCATCGGCCGAAAAGATACAACGTCGGCCTCCGCAGCGGCTGAGCGGCGGTGTCCCCGTAACGCCACACCGACGGGTAGGCTTGTACACGCACGATGCCCACCGCCCCACTGTCCCAAGCCACGATCGACGCGGCGGCGACGGGCGGACCGGCCGCGCCGGTTGCCCAGATCCTCTCGCTCGGCTCGTACATCCCCGCCGGGGTGCTGACCAATGCTGACATGGAGGCGATGGTCGAGACCTCCGACACCTGGATCATGGAGCGCACCGGGATCCGTGAGCGCCATCGGGTCGCCCCGGGCGAGACCCCGTCGTCGATGGGCGCCCGCGCGGCCGCCGATGCCCTCCTCGCGGCGGGCAACCCGGTGCCCGACGCGATCATCGTGGCCACCTGCAGCGCTGAGACGAGGCTGCCCTCGACCGCCTGTCTCATCCAGCGGCGTCTGGGCCTGGCCGGCATGGCCGCGTTCGACATCAACGCCGCGTGTTCGGGATTCATCTATGCGCTCTCCATCGCGGACGCGATGATCCGCGCGCGCTCAGTCCGGACGGTTCTTGTGGTCGCGTCTGAAGCGCTGACCACGATGGTCGATTACACGGACCGGAGCACCTGCGTCCTGTTCGGCGATGGTGCTGCGGCTGCGGTCGTCGGTGCCGGGCAGGGCGGCGGGATTCGCGCTGTCCGGATGGCCGCGGACGGAGCGGACGCCGAGCTCATCTACTACGGCACCCGACCGGGCGAGGAGGGCGGCGCGGAGGCGATCCGCATGGCCGGGCGAGGCACGTTCCGCTCGGCGGTGGAGCGGCTGGCCGACATCGCCCTGAAGGTGTGCGCAGACGCGGGGTGGAGAGGCGACGAGGTGGACTGGTTCATCCCCCACCAGGCCAACCTGCGGATCATCGAGGCTGCCGCCAAGCGGGTGGGTGTACCCATGGACAGGGTGATCGTCAACGTCGACCGTGTGGGCAACACCAGCGCCGCGTCCATTCCCATCGCGCTCCACGAGGCCGACGCTGCCGGTCGGTTGAAGCCCGGCCAGCGCATCGTCAGCGTCGCCTTCGGCAGCGGCATCACCTGGGGCGGCATGGCCCTCGAATGGACCGGCACCCCAACCAGGTGATGCGGCGGCGCGACGTCGCCCGCCCGCTGGCCGCTCCCGGTCCCAAGCTGCGGCCCGTGGCCCCTGCCGGTACGGTCGAGTGCCGTGGCTGCGGCCGGCGCTTCGGCGAGGCCAGGTTCGAGAAGCACCTGAGGGTCTGTCCAGATTGCGGCCGCCATGCCGTCGTCCCGGCGATGACCCGCATCACCCAGCTCGCCGACGCGGGCAGCCTCGACGTGGTCCGTATGGAGATCCCCGACCGCGATCCCCTCCGCTTCGACGACGGTGTGCCGTACCCGTCGCGCGTGGCCGAGGCGCGAGCGCGAACCCGGCTCGACGAGACCTTTGCTGTGGCCCGCGCCGCCGTCGGCGCCGTCCCGGTGGTGCTCGCCTGCATGGATTTCGGCTTCCTCGGCGGATCGCTCGGCAGCGCAGCCGGCGAGCAGTTCGCACGGGCGTGCGACCTCGCGGTGGCCGAGAAGCGCGGCCTGGTGGCGGTCTGCACATCGGGTGGAGCGCGGATGCAGGAGGGGATCGCGTCGCTGGCCCAGATGGCGCGCTGCTCAGCGGGCGTCGTCGGCGTCGCCCATGCCGGGGTGCCGTACATCTCGGTGCTCGCCGATCCGTGCTTTGGCGGGGTGACGGCGTCCTTCGCGGTCCAGGCCGACGCGATCCTCGCCGAGCCACATGCCCGCATCGGCTTCGCGGGTGGACGGGTCATCGAGCAGGCCACCTACGACCGGCTGCCCGAGGGCTTCCAGACATCCGAGTTCCTGCTCGCTCATGGCATGGTCGACGCCGTTGTCGAGCGCGCCGCTCTTCGCGAGACTGTGGCGCGGCTGTTGGTGGCGTTCTCGGGGCGCCGATGACTGTCACCACGCAAACCGCGGAGCGCGAACGCGCTGCCTTTGCAGCCGTCGAGCTCGCCCGCAACCCGGCCCGACCCCGCGCGCTGCAGGTCATCGCCGGCGCCTTCACCGACTGGACGGAGATGCGCGGTGACCGGCTGTTCGGCGACGACCGCGCCGTGGTCGGCGGACCTGCACAGCTCGACGAGCGCTGGGTGATGGTCATCGGCCAGGAGAAGGGCACCGATGCCATCAGCCGCGCGCTCCACAACTTCGGCATGCCGCATCCCGAGGGCTATCGCAAGGCGCGGCGGCTGATGGGTCTGGCTGAGAAGTTCGGCTTGCCGGTCGTCTGCCTCGTCGACACACCGGCTGCGCACGCCGGGGTGGCCGCTGAGGAGCGTGGGCAGGCATGGGCGATCGCCGAGTCCCTGGTCACCATGCTCGAGCTGCGTGTGCCGGTGGTGAGCGCAGTGCTGAGCGAGGGCGGTTCAGGCGGTGCTCTTGCGCTCGCCGTCGCCGACCGGGTGCTGGCGCTGGAGAATGCTGTGTACACCGTGGCCCCGCCGGAGACGTGTGCGGCCATTCTCTATCGCGATGCCGGACAGCGAGCGCGGGCGGCCGCGGCGCTGCGACCGGGCGTCGACACCGCGTACGAGATCGGGCTCGTCGACGAGCTCATCCCTGAGCCGATGCCAGGAGCGCACGCTCATCCCGAGGTGACCATCGGTGCCCTCCGCGGCGCCATCGTCCGCCACCTCGACGAGCTCTGCGCTCTCGATGTCGATGCCCTGGTGCGCGCGCGGATTGCCCGGTACCGCGCTGCCGGCGACTGAGAGACCAGCGCTCAGGCGGCGATTCCCACCGCAGCCTCATGCGCCTGTGGATCAGGGCGCTTCAGGAAGAAGGCAGGAAAGATCCCGATGAACGACAGCACCGCGATGACCACGAAGGTCCGGTCGAACGCGTCGCTGAACACGCTGCCGGCATATTGGTGATTGAAAGAGTCCAGCACGACGTTGCCGGTGCTTGGCTGGGTGCTGCCCGAGCTCTCCTGAGCGGATGAGCTGGCGATCTTCTGCTGCAGGGACGTGCAGTACTGCTGCGCGGTGAGCTCCGGCTGGTGCAGCACCTGCGCTGCTGCAGTGACCACCGCCGCGGGGGGCGCACACGTCGTGGCCCTGGCCGCGCCCGCGAACTGACCGGCGAGGATGGTGACCAGGATCGCGATGCCAACCGACGACGACACCCGCTGCAGCGTGTTGGTGATGCTCGAGGCGCGGGAGGTGTACCTCCGCGGCACCCGCGCCATGGCTGCCGTCATGGTGGGCATCATGGCGAAGCCCATCGCAAAACCACGCAGCAACAGCGCGCCGATGACCAGCAGATTGGGCGAGTCGTAGTGGATCTGCGCGAGCACCACGCTGCCGATGGTGAGCAGGATCATGCCGGTGGCGACCACCCACCTTGGACCGATCCGGTCGGTGAGAAATCCGCCCAGCGGCATGGAGATCGCCGCCATGGCTGCCTGCGGCAGGAGCAGCAGCCCGGTCTCGATGGCGTCGTAGCCGTGAACCTCCTGCAGGTAGAGCGGCAGCAGCAGCATGGTGCCGAACATGGCGGTCACCACGATGAAGCTGAGCGCCATCGACCACGAGAACGTGCGGTCCTTGAAGAGCGAGAGCTGCAGCAGAGGCTGACGGGCGCGGAGCTGGCGCACGATGAAGGCGGTCATCAGCAGCACGCTGGCGACCAGCAGCGACACCACCAGCGCGGACGTCCAGCCGAGCTCCGTGCTGCGGTCCACCGCGTACATCAGTGCCAGCACGGCGGGGACTCCGGTCAGCAGTCCGATGACGTCAAGGCGGAGTCCCGCGGTACGGTGCGACTCGCGAAGGAATCGTGTCGCCGCGACGAACCCGACGATGCCGATGGGAACGTTGACGTAGAAGATCAGCCGCCAGCTGAAGTCCTGCACGAACCAGCCGCCCAGCACGGGCCCGACGGCTGGTGCGATGAGCATCGGGACGCCGAAGATTCCCATCACCTTGCCCATGTTCTGCGGCCCGACCGCCTGCAGGATGATGGTCATGCCGATGGGCATGAGCATGCCGCCGCCGATGCCCTGGAGGACGCGGAAGAAGATCAGCTCGCCGAGGTTCTGCGAGACCCCGCAGAGCATCGACGCGACGGTGAACATGACGATGGTGATCAGGTAGAGGCGCTTGGTTCCCCAGCGGTCGGTTGCCCATCCGGTCAGCGGGATCACCGCCCCCTGGGCGAGCAGGTAGCCGGTGACGACCCAGGCGATGGCCGTGTAGCTGCCGGCATGCAGGTCTTTCTGCAACGTCGGGATGGCGATGTTGACGATGGTCGAGTCGAGGATCGTCATGATCGTGCCGGACAGCACGACCGCGAGCGCGACCCATTTGTAGTCGAAGCGCCCGACCCGCTCGTCGGCGACGCTCACGTGATCCGCGCCCGGCGCTGCCGCGGATCGCTCTGCGACAGGGACCTCAGCCATCGTCGTCAACAGCGTGCATCGAGGGGTCCACGATACCCGGTCGCGGCGGATTGAAGTCCTGAGCGGATCGCCTCCGTCAGCCTGGTTCGACGCTGGCTGGTATCCCCGCGCGGTGGTGCAGCTTGACCAGCCGCATCGAGGCGTCCGCATGCTGGAGCAAGGAGCCGGCGTCGTCGGCGTCGTCCGGAAAGATGGCCACCCCGCAGGAAATGGTCAGGCCTGCCTTGGCCAGCGCGCCATCGTCGCGCACCCGCGTTTCGAAGGAGAGGCTGATGCGCCTGCCGATGGCGTCCGACTCCTCACGATCAGCCCCGGGGAGCACACAGACGAACTCGTCGCCGCCATAGCGCGCCGCCGAATCCTCGCGGCGCAGCGAGTCGTGGAAGACCTGGGCGAGGATGGTGAGCACGCGGTCACCCTCGGCGTGCCCGTAGGTGTCGTTGACCACCTTGAAGAGGTCGAGGTCACAGAACACCACACCGAGCGAGGTGTTGAGCCGCCGTGCACGCGCCACCTCCTGGTCGAGGGTTCGCGTCAGCTGGCGGTGGTTGGCCAGGCCGGTGATGCTGTCGAGGTGCGCCTGGTCGAGCTCACGCTCGTAGCGACGTGCTCGCTCGATGGCGCGCGCCGCCTCGCCGGCCAACGCGGCGACCACGGTGAGGTCGTGATCGGCCCACACCAATTCCTGGCGATTGGAGGTGATCACGTAGATACCGATGACCTCCTCGTCGATCACCAGTGGCGCCCCGATGGCGCACCGGGTGACGCCGCGCCGCAGCTCCTCGATCTGGCGACGCGCCTGCTCGCCGAGGTTGCCCTGGGCGACGGAGACGTCGTACGCCGTCTGCCACAGCATCGGCCTGCTCGACGCGAAAACCTTGCCGGCCAGTCCCTCACCGGGGGCCAGCGTGAAGTCCAGGTTGTCGGATTCGAGCGCACGAACGCCCTTGGGGCTGAGGTAGAGCGGCAGGGGGCGCAGCCTGCCGGTGGCCGGCTCGTAGAGGAGCACCACGGCATGGGTGGCCATCGGGTACGACTGCAGCGTCGTCTCGAGAACGGCGCGGGTGACGCCAAGCACGTCGATGGCGGTCCCCACATGCTCGGCGGTGGCTGCGTACGCCGAGCTGCGCAGGTTCTGAGCTTCTGTGCTGACCCCCGCGGCCCGAGCATGCGCGACCACCACCAGCTCCAACCCCAGCATGAACGCCAGAGCGAAGACCAGGGTGGGCACGTCGCCGTGCAGCCAGTGCAGCCAGACGGCTGCGAAGACGCCATCCACCAGTGCCACCGCGGCCACCCGTGCTGCGGGCGGCGCATCGGGCGGGCCGCCGATGTTGATCGCAGCGAAGAGGAGGACCGCGATGACCCCGGGGTTGTCGAGGTGGCCTGCGGCAATGACGAGCATGCCGCCACCGGCCAGGGCGGGGACGACTCCCTGGGCGACGACCAGGAGACCGCGGCCGCTCAGATCGCGGTTGAGCAGCCGCAGTGAGACGGCGGCGTACGCTGCGCCGAAAGCACCAAGGGCGATCTCGCCGCCGAAGCGAGGCGCCGGCAGCGGCAGGGTCAACATCCGGGCGAGCGTCGCCGCCAGCATCACGAGGGATGCGAACCCCACCGCGCGGCGTGACGCGACCACGCGCCTGCCCCACAGCTCTCCCCGGCGATCCCTCCGGCTGACGTCAACGTCCATCCGAACGTATCTTCCTCAAACGTCCTCTGTGCCGTCAGATCGTGGCACGCATGTCAGCCGCCCGCTTGTGGGCGTCCTGAGAGCGTGTTAGCGTTGTGCTGACGAACTGACGTTCGCAGCACCGCCATCGCGCACACGTATGAGCACCCGCCTTCTCCACATCGCCGACCTGCACCTCGATCGCGCCTTCGCCGGCATGGGCTGCCAGGGCGAGCTCGCCATCCGCCGTCGCCTCGGCCTCCGCGACGCGCTGCGACGGGCCGGTCAGACCGCGCTGGATCGGCAATGCTCGGCGGTGACCATCGGCGGTGACCTGTACGAGCACGATCGCGCCGGCGCGGCCACCGCCGCGTTCCTGGTGGAAACCTTTGCGGCGTGGCGGCCGATGCGCGTGCTGCTTGCGCCGGGCAACCACGACGCCCTGCTCACCGGCTCCATCTACAGCCGCACCGAATGGCCTGACAACGTCCACCTGTTCTCGACTGCCGATCTCTGCCCAGCACCGCTTGCTGACGGGCTCACGATCTGGGGGCTGGCGCACCTCGAACCGGCCTGGCAGGGAGATCCGCTCGCCGGTGAGCCGGTTGGCGGTGACGGTGGCGTTCACCTCGCCCTGTTCCACGGCGCCGAGCTCGGCTCGCGCCCGGACGGCAAGTCGATCCACGGCCCGTTCCACGCCGGCGACATTCGCGGACGGGGCTTCGCGGCCGCGCTGTGCGGCCACTATCACCGGCGGCGGGTGGACGAGCTCTCCGGCCTGCTCTACCCGGGCAGTCCCGAGCCGCTGACGTTCGACGAGTCCGAACCGCGGGGCGCGGTGATCGTCACCGTCGCGGGTGACGGCACCATCAGCCACGAGCCCCTCGAGGACAATCGCTGGCACGCCCGCACGGCGGTCGCGGACGTGGCGGCGGCGCGAGGGCTTGGCGACGTGGTCGACGCCGCCGTGGCCGCCGCCGCCGGGGCCTGTGCCGGCCTCGATCCCGATCGTGTGATCCTCCGGCTGGACCTCCGCGGGGAGATCGACCACGCGGTGCCGGCCGACACCTTCACAGTTGAGACCGCTGTCCGCGACGCCTGCGGCGTCGCCGGGATGCGCGTGCGCGATCTCACCAGCCCGGCGCTGAGCATCGCGGCGATCAGCTCTGAGGGCACGGTTCGCGGTGCTTTCGCCCGCGCCGTGGCCGAGGCCGCCGCCGGCGCTGACGACGATCAGCGCCGAGTCCTTGATGACGCACTTCGCTACGGGCTCCAGGCCCTCGGCGGCGCCGAGATCGGCCTGCGATGAGGCTGGAGCGCTTCGAGGTCGGCGGATTCGGGCGCCTCGGTGACGTCGAGGTTGTCTTCCACCCGCGGCTGACGGTGATCCTGGGCGAGAACGAATCCGGCAAGTCGACTGTGCAAAGAGCATTGCGCGCGGCTCTCTACGGCCTTGATGCGGGCGGTCCCGGGCGCCCGACGGACAGGAGCGACTGGGCGCGCTGGACACCCTGGAACGGAGCCGCCTACTCGCTGGTGCTGAGCTATGCGCTCGAGGACGGCCGCCGTTTGCGAGTGGCACGCAGGCTCGAGCAGCGAGATCACACCTGCCAGGTTCAGGAGATCGGCGGCGGCGATGTCACAGCCCAGGTGCGCGTCGGCCGGGTCGTGGCCCCCGGGCTGGTCCATCTCGGCATCGACGAGGCGGTGTTCTGTGCCAGCGCCTGTGTCGCTGAAGATGGTCTGCGGTTGGGCGCCGCGGACGCGCCGGGGGCACGGGCGGCCGAGGTCCAGGAGGCGATCGAGCGGCTCGCCGACTCCGGTCAGGCGACTACCGCGGCCCAGGCGCTGGCTGCGATCAACGACGCCATCACCAGGGTGGGCTCCGAGCGGCGCTCAGGAAGCCCGCTCGGGCGCGCCGTCAACCGGCTCCGGCAGCTCGATGTCCAGGTGGACGACGGACGGCGCCGGCTCTGGGCGTTGGCCGCCGAGGAGGAGCGGCTCCGCACGCTGGACGCGCAGGCGGAGGCCGCCGATCGGCGTCGCCTCGACGCGGAGCGACGCTGGTTGCTGGGCCGTCTCGCCGCCATCGCGGCGCAGCGCGCAGACCTCGAGGCGATGACGTCCGAGACCGCCCAGGTGGCCGCCGAGGTTGAGGGAACCGCAGCGCTGGCGAGCTTCCCGCTGGAGGCCGAGGAGCCGGTCATCCTCCTCTCGGCCGAGGTCAAGGAGACGCGGCGCAGCGCGGACGAGGCGCAGGCCAGAGCCGACGCCGCGTCGAGTGAGCTGGCTGAGGTGCGCAGGCGCCGGGTCGAGATCGCCGCCGGCGTGCGCGCGCTGGGGGGGACCCCCACGGTCGACGGGCAGGCTGCGGCCGAGGCGCAGGAGATCGACCGGGCCCTGGCCGCCACGCTCGCCGGGCGGCGGCGGGGCGACGAGCTGGCAGCCGCTCTGGGGAGGCGCGACGCCCTCCGTCGCGAGATCGCCGCCACGGGGATCGCGGGCGCCAGCGCCGCCGGCGTGGAGGCCGCCATCGAGCTGGTGGCGACCGCCCGCGGGGGCCGGTCGAGCAGAGTTGCCAAATTCGGCGCCACCGTCGCCCTGCTGGCCGGCGCTGTGGCCGCCGCAGTCGCCGCCGCGTCGCACCACGGCCTGATCGCCCTGGTCGCCGCAGCCGTCACCGCTCTTGCCGCGCTGGTCATCCTCGCCGTGGATCGGCTCGTGGCCGGAGACGCCGAGCATGCCCGTCGCCGCCTTGGACGGCTGTGTCCTGGTGTACCCGTCGACGACGAGGGCCTCGAACGGCTCGCGCAGAGGCTGCCAGGGCTGCGCGCGTTGTTCTCCGAGATGAGCCGCGAGGAGCTCCGCGTCGAGACGCTTGCGGCCGAGACAGGGGAGGCCGACCGACAGCTGCGTGACCTGGCCTTGCGGGCGGCTGCGCTCGCGGAGCGCTGCGGCCTGGACGCCACCGGCCCGGCGGTGGCCAACCGGAGCGCGGAGGGCTCTGTGCGGGCCATCCTCGAGGCCATCAGCGCCAGCTCCGGCGTGATCCGGCGCCGCGACCAGTTGCTGGCGGAGGACGCCGAGCTGGTCCGCCGTGAGCGCGACCTCTCCTCGGTGACGGCCGAGGCGGAGCACCGCGCGCGGGCGGCGGACGTGTCGCTGGCCCACCTCCGGCGCGTGATCGATGCTGCCGGGATCGAGCCGTCGGCGCTGGTCACCGACGACGTGGTCGCCTTCAGGCAGGCATGTGCCGGCCGGCGCCGGCACGAGGTGGCGCTCAAGCGGCTGCGCGAGCTGCAGCGACGCGGGAGGTTCAGCGGAGACGTCAGCTCGCTGACGCGGCTCGGCGCTGAGCTGGAGAGCCGTCTGGCCAGCCGTGGCGGCGACCCCGCCGACGTGGCTGCAACCCCACCCCTCGCGCAGCCCGATCTCCAGGACCTCGAGACGCAGTCAGAGCACGCTCGCCAGGCCGCCGTGGCAGCGTCGACAGCGGCCACGGCGCTGCGCGCCAGGCTTGGCGAGATGCGCGGCAACCTGCCCGCCCTGGCAGACCTCGAGGACGAGCGCGCCGCCTGCACCGCAGCCCGCGATCGCGGGCTCGAGCAGCTGGCGGCCCTGCGCCTCGGCGCCGAGCTGATCGAACAGGCGACCAAGAGCATTCACCGCGACCTGGCGCCGCGCCTGGCAACGTCGGTGGCCGGCCGGCTCGCCCTGCTCACCGAGGGGCGGTACAGCGCGGTCAACGTCGACGCTGCGCACTTCGACGTGTCGCTGCTCGGACGTGACCGTCCCGACCTGGTGCCCCTCGAGCTTCTCTCC
Source organism: Candidatus Dormiibacterota bacterium (assembly GCA_036561525.1). GTDB lineage: Bacteria > Chloroflexota > Dormibacteria > Aeolococcales > Aeolococcaceae > Aeolococcus. Next base: position 16,187 of record DATBPD010000079.1, read on the forward strand.
CATGGCACGCGCGACCAGGTGTCCCTGCTGCTGCGCCTCGCGCTTGCCGAGGTGCTCAGCGCCGGCGGTGAGCCAGTGCCGCTGCTGCTCGACGAGCCGCTGCTCAGCGCCGATCCGCAGCGTCGTGAGGTGGCCCTGCAGTTCCTCTGGAGCCTGTCGGCGACCAACCAGGTGGTGTTGAGCACGTCGGACCCGACGCTGGTCACCTCGCTGGCGGCGGTGTGCGGCGAGGACGAGCCCGCTGTGGTGATCATGCCCACCCCAAACCAGACGTTCGAGACCACCGGACGCGCGCTGGTGGCGGCGACGGCGCATCCGCTCTAGAGCAGGGCGGCGATCCTGGCCAGGCCCTGCAGCTCGGAGGCGTCCTCACTGAACAGGGGGATCCTGACCGCCTCAACGTCGCCGAGCCGCTCGAGCCGGCCGAGCTGGCGGAAGTCGCGTTCTGCGATCGCGTGCAGGTCGAGCCAGCTGTGGCCGATCCCGTGCAGCGCCTCGGCTGCCACCCGGTGACCGAGGTGTCCGCTCAGCCACCCGGGCAGCCCGTCGTCCTCAGCGAGCGCCGTGGCGGTCGCCAGGGCGGTGCGATCGCGCAGCGAGTCAGGCCAGGCGCGATTGACAACCACGCCGCGCAACGGCATCCGGTACTCACGCAGCCGGGCACAGAAGTACTCGGCCTCGAGGAAGGGTGATGGCTCGAGGGTGGTGACCACGATGAACCCGACCCGCGAGCTGCGCAGAAGCTTGTAGACATCCCGGGCACGCTGCTGGACCCCGGAGTAGATCTTCTGGAGATCGGTGACGAACTCGGCCACCTCGCTGAGCACATCCGCGCCGAGCAGCCGGTCGGCCATGCGTAGGAAAGGACCGGCGGCGAGATTGACCGCCCGCAGTCCGAAACGAGACGGTCCGGCCAGCCAGCTGAGAAAGCGCGCGCCGACGAAGTCGGTGAGCCGGTTGGGCGCCTCCAGGAAGTCGAGGGCATTGCGCGAGGGCGGCGTATCGATGATCAGCGTGTCGTACTCACCCGCCTCGTGCAGCTCGTAGAGGGCCTCCATCGCCATGTACTCGTGGGAGCCGATGAAGGAGTCGCTGATCCCCTGGTAGAACCTGTTGGTCAGGATGCGCTGCGCGTCGCGACGCGTCGGCGCCAGCTTGGTCACCATGCGGTCAAAGGTCGACTTCATGTCAAGCATGGCTGCAACCAGCTCACCCTCGACCTCGATGCCGGCGCGGCGCAACCTGGCCCGTGACACCTGCACCGGCTCAGTCCCGATCTCACGGAGCCCGAGCGCGGTGGCCAGGCGGCGAGCCGGGTCGACGGTGAGCACCAGCACCCTGCGATCGTCCCGCTGGGCCAGCGCGATACCAAGCGCAGCGCTGACCGTGGTCTTGCCGACGCCGCCGCTGCCGCAGCAGATGATCACCTCGAGGTTCTCCACACGGCTCACCAGGCTGCCGTCGCGGCGGGGAGCGCGAGCGGATGTCACGATGCGCCCGCCATCTGCTCGGCGATCGCTCCGGCGACAGCGCGCGACGTGGCCAGACCATGACGGGTGGCCAGCAGGGGCACCTCCACGACCGGAACGCCAATCTCGGCGCGGAGCCGGCGGGCCTGCGCTTCGCCGGCGGCGTGCAATCGCTCGCCGAGCTCGAGGTCGGCTCCGATGCTGGCCACCCCCGCCACCTTGGTTCGTATCTCGGCATCGCCGGTGGCGAGGTCGGCGAGCAGCCGGCGCGAAGCCGGCGACAGCGGCGCGCGCATCATCCGATTGAGCACACATCCCCCGACGTGAACGCCGCGCTGCTTGACGATGTCGGCATAGAGCTCGAGGGTCTCCACCACCGGCATCTCCTCCGGCAGGGCCGTGAGCACCACCGTGGTGCGGCGGGCATCGGAGATGACCCCATCGATCCACTCGACCTGGCCACGGATCATGCCGCCGCGCACCAGCGCGGCCAGCGAACGCGCGGCGTTGAGCTGCGAGAGCACGTGGCCGGTTGCGCTGCAATCCACGACGACCAGGTCCCACGTTGGTGAGCCGTTGTCGTCGCGCTTGCGCTCCTCGAACGCCACCTTGCCGACCACGAGCATGTCGCGTGGCCCGGGCACCGCTGTGGCGATGAAGTCGAAGACCTTGGCGAGTGGCGTGGCGCGGGCCAGGCGCGGCACCTTGAAGAAGGCGTGCAGATATTCCTGGAAGGATTCCTCGGGGTGCAGCGCGAGAAAGCAGATGTTGGGCTGCGCGAGCTCGGGTTTGAAGCCGGCGCCCTTGCTGCCCAGCGCCGTCGCCAGGTCGCCCTTGGGCTCGACAGCGATCCCCAGCACCTGCTTGCCCGCCCGGGCGGCGAGCAGCGCGATCGCGGCGGCGACGGTTGTCTTCCCGGTGCCACCCTTCCCGGCCACGAAGATGATCCGCTTGGCCAGGAGGTCGTCGAGCGTGCCTGCAGCCGACTTGCCGGTGCGGCGCTTAGGCGGCAGGGGTGGCGGCCTCGAGCACCGCGGCGGCATGACCGGCTGGCTTCACCGCGCGCCATTCCTGCTCGATCTCAGCCTCCTGACCGACCAGGAACGTGCTGCGCTCCACCCCTTTGTAGGTGCGCCCGTACATCGACTTGTCGACCCAGAGGTCGAGTGCTGCGATGAGCACATGGTCGGGGTCGCTGATCAGCGGGATGCCGAGCTCACATTTGGCGGCGAACCTGTCGTGGCTCTTGGCAGAATCCGGCGAGACCCCGTAGACGGCGATCCCGGCGGCGCGGAAATCATCAACCAGCGCGGTGAATTCACGGCCTTCGAGGGTGCAGCCGGGGGTGTCGTCCTTGGGGTAGAAGTAGAGGACGGTACGGTGTCCCAGCAGGTCGTCGCGGCACAGCCGCCCACCGCCACTCAGTGCCAGCTCGAAGTCGGGCAGTGCTGACCTGGTGCCCATGTCCATCTCCTCTCTGCCCGACCGCGTCGCGTGGTCAGTCTAGTGTCGAGGTGGCCGGCGAGGCTGTGAGCGCCGCTGCCTATACTCGGCAACCGATGGCCAGCCCGACTCCACGACGTGGTCGCCGCCCCAGCCCGAAGGACGAGCCGGCCATCCCGCTGGCCGTGGCCGAGGCGGCGGAGCTGGTCATCAACGCCGCGCCGCCTGCGGCGGCACGGCGCACCGCGACCGGTCTTCTGCTCCGGTTCATCTCCTGCGGACTGCTGGCCTTGAGCTTCGGCGTCATCTGGCGTCTCACCCTGGCACCGGCGGTGGTTGGTCCCGCCAGCGCGTTCGCGGGAATCTTCTTCCTGCTGCTCGGCTTCATCGCCGGCGGGATCATGTGGTACCTGCGTGACGCGCGACGGCGCAGCGCCGAACCGGAGTCGGTGAGCGACGAGAGGCTGGTGTTCTCGTTCATCGTCTTCGCGGTGATGCCGTTCGCCGTGCTGCTGCTCGTCGGCCTGGTCTGGTTGGTGGCGCTGCTGATCGGCGCGTCCTGAGGGCGGCGAGGCTAGTTGAGGGCGGCTCGCAACCGACCGGTCACCTCCTCGACCGCCGGCCGGTCGGACGCATCCGGCGGAGCCAGGTCGAGGTAGTGCCGCAGGTCGGACAGCGCGGCGCCGTTGTGGCCCGCCCGCCAGAGCAGCAGGCCACGATCACGCCTCTCGGTGGGTTCGTCCGGGAGCAGGGCGACGCACCGATCGGCGGCCCGCAGCGCCATGTCCCACCGCTCCATGGACGAGTAACAGCCCCGCAGATTGCGGGACATGCGCACCAGGATCACCCGGGAGCTGGCGGGCCGCAGCCACGACGGCTGCAGCTCGGCCGGTTCGCTGCCGGTTGCCTCGCCGACCAGGCGGCGGGCGGCCCGATCGTCGAGAACGTCGCCGTCGGAGGGTTCGGCAAGGACTCCGTCGACTCGAACACCGAAGTGCCCGGGCAGGCCGATGCCCTCGACGTCGAGCCCGGCGCGACGGCCCACCGCGATCCACACTGCGGCGCAACTGATCGGAATCCCGGCGCCGCGCCGAAGGACGGTGTGCAGGTAATGAGCGCGCGGATCGCCGCCACCGCTGCGTCGCAGGCCCACACGTTCGCGGAGCAGTGCGCGGATGATCGCCACAGCGTCGGCACCGCGGCTGCCATTGAGTTGGGTCCTGATCTCCGCGGCAAGCCCGTCGACCATGCGCAGCGCTCCGGGCACGTCAACATCCGAGCAATCCTCAGCCGCCAGCCAGAGCGCTCCCTCGGCGATGTCGCCGCGGGGATTGCCGGCGCAGGCGAGGAGGGCGCGGCGCGGATCCGGTTCCATGAGGGCGCCAATGATGCGCCGTGACACACCCCGCCTCGCTCCGTTCGGAGGAGGGTTACACGTCGACCGTTGTTAGACTGGGTCGATGCTCCTCGAGGAGATCTCCGGCCCGGAGGACCTGCGGGCCCTGGGCAGCGCTGATCTCGATCGACTCTGCGTCGAGATCCGAGAGCGTCTGATCAGCGCGGTCGCTCGAACCGGCGGACACCTCGGTCCCAACCTCGGCGTCGTCGAGCTGACCGTGGCGATGCACCGGGTGTTCGACTCACCGCGCGACAGCATCGTCTTCGATACCGGGCACCAGGCGTATGTCCACAAGATGCTCACCGGCCGGGCCGATCTGTTCGGCACGCTGCGCCAGCACGGCGGCCTGAGCGGCTACCCGTCGCGCAGCGAGTCGGAGCACGACATCGTCGAAAACTCGCACGCCTCCACGGGCCTCAGCTACGCGCTCGCCCTGGCCACGGCACGGGAGTTGCGCGGCGCCAGCGGCAAGGTGATCTGCGTCATCGGCGACGGGGCGCTCACCGGCGGGATGGCGTACGAAGCGCTCAACAACATCGGCCAGCGCCAGCCCGAGATGATCATCGTCCTCAACGACAACGGTCGCTCCTACGCACCGACGGTGGGTGGCATCGCCGAGAACCTCGGCCAGCTCCGCCTGTCACCGAAGTACGAGCGCGCCAAGGAGGCGGCCGGACAGACGCTGCGCCAGCTCCCCGTCGTTGGGCAGTCGGCGTACGGCGCTGCCAAGCGCATGAAGGATTCCCTCAAGCAGCTGGTGAGTCCCATCTCCATCTTCGAAACGCTGGGTTTGAAATACGGCGGACCGATCGACGGCCATGACGTGCGCGCGCTCGAGAAGGCGCTGCGTGACGCTGCCGCCTTCCGCGGCCCGGTTGTGATCCACGTGGTCACCGACAAGGGCCACGGCTATGCGCCGGCCGTGGACGATTCCATCGACAAGTTCCACGGGGTGTCGAGCTTCGATCCCGGCAGCGGGAGCTTCTCGAGCAAGCCGCCGGCGTGGACCGACGTGTTTGGCGAGGCGCTTCTCGAAGCCGCTGAGGACGATGACCGCATCGTGGCCATCACCGCTGCGATGGCGTCGTCGACAGGGCTCCTGCCATTCGCGGCGCGCTTCCCGGAGCGGTTCTTTGACGTCGGGATCGCCGAGCAGCATGCGGTCACCTTCGCGGCCGGGCTGGCCATGCAAGGGCTTCGGCCGGTCGTCTGCATCTACTCCACCTTCCTGCAGCGTGCCTTCGATCAGGTCACGTGTGACGTGGCCCTGCACAAGCTGCCGGTGACCTTCGTGCTCGATCGTGCCGGCATCACCGGCGACGACGGCGCCTCGCACCACGGGATGCTCGACCTCGCCTACCTGCGGATGATCCCGGGGATGACGGTCACGGCGCCGAGCTCTCCAGACGAGCTGCGCCTCCTGCTGGCGACTGCGCTTTCCCACAACGGCCCGTTTGCGCTGCGCTACCCGCGTGGCGCGGCGCCGCATGCAGGATCTGTGGCGATGCGGCCGCTACCCATCGCCACCATGAACGTCGTCCGCACCGGCGATGACATCGCCCTGCTCGCGGTTGGCAAGATGGTCGCTGTGGCCAGCGCGGCCGCCGAGGTGCTCAGCGCTGAGGGCATCGCCTGCACCGTGGTGGACGCTCGATTCGTCAAGCCTCTCGACCCGGCGATGGCCGGGCTGGCAGCGCGCCACCCGGCGGTGCTGACCATCGAGGATGGCACCGTCATCGGCGGCTTCGGCGATGCGGTGCTCGAGGCGCTGGCGGACATGGGTGTGGCGGTGCCGGTCCGGCGCCTCGGGCTGCCTGACAGCTTCATCGAACACGGGGCGCAACCCCTTCTGCTGCACCAGTTTTCGCTTGATGTCGACGGCGTCACCGGCGCGGTGCGGGAGCTGCTCAGGGAGCGCCGGCCCAGCGTGCTGGCCGGGTAGCGGTGGGTCACCAGGAGGCGATCGACTTCCTGCGCAACAACCACCGCGCGGTGCTGGCGACCCATCGCCGCGACGGCGGCATCCAGCAATCACCCGTCGTCGCTGCGGTCGATGCTGACGATCGGGTGGTCATCAGCAGCCGCACTGGAGCGATGAAGACGCTGAACCTGCGGCGCGATCCCCGCGCCAGCCTGTGCGTGATGAACAACGGCTTCTTCGGCGAGTGGCACGGCGTCGATGGGCCGGTGGAGATCGTCGAGCTGCCAGAGGCCATGGAGCCCCTGGTCGATTACTACCGCCAGGTCTCCGGCGAGCACCCCGATTGGGACGAGTATCGCTCCGCGATGCGAAGCGAGGGCCGCGTGCTGCTGCGGCTCACCATCGAGCGCAGCGGCCCCCTCGTCGAGGGTTAGCCGGCCCGGTCCCGATCCGCGAGCGCTTGACGCAGCGGACCGCCGCACTCCCGTGGGGTGACCTGTTCAACCACGACCTCGTCGCAGCCGACCCACGACGCCGCGCCGCGCAGAGCCGCCGCCATGGCGGCGAGGGCGCGCGGCTCGAGCGACACCTGCCGGGCTCGCAACACTGTGCCATCGCGCTTGGGATCAACCCGTCCGCGCAGCTTGCCGGCGGCGAGCAGCGGCATCACGAAGTAGCCGTGCTCTCGTTTGGCAGCGGGCGTGTACGCCTCGAGTCGATGGCGGAAGCCGAACAGCCGCTCAGTGCGACGCCGGTGCCAGATGAGCGAGTCGAAAGGCGAGAGCAGCACCGGCCGATGTCGCGTCGCCGGCGGCCTGCCGTCCAAGGCTGAACGGTGTGCCCAGGTGGGCCTGGTCCAACCCTGCACGACGGTGCGCACCAGGCCGGCGGCTTCGGCCGCGGCGCGGATCACGATCATCGGCAGGCGGAAGTAATCGGCGAGATCGTCGTCGGTGGCCACCCCCATGTGCGCCGCGGCCCGGGCCACGAGACCTGCGAAGCAGGCTTGGTCGTCGAGGTCGACGGCCAGCAACTCAGCCGGTATGGCGCGTTCGGTGAGGGTGTAGACGCGACGGAAGCCGCGTCGCTCGACGCACACCACCTCCCCTCGAGCCAACAACTGCTCGACGGCGGTCTTGAGCGGACTCCATTCCCACCAACCGGGCGTGATCCTCGCGCCGCCGAGATCGGCGGTGGTCAGGGGGCCGAGGTCGCGCAGCCGTGCGAGGATCTCACCCTGTTCGCGGGTTGGTCCCGGCCAACGGCGCGCGTAGCGCCGGCGGCGCCACGCGAACAGTGGCCACAGCTCGAGAGGGACGACGCACGCGGCGTGAGCCCAATATTCAAACGTCCCGGCGCTGCCCCACCAGGCCCGGGCGATGTCGGCGCGGCTGACTGAGCCGAGTCGTGAGAAAGCCACAAGCTCATGCGACCGGGCGATCACCGAGATGGTGTCGATCTGGATCGCGCTGAGCTGCTCGAGGAGCCGCAGAGGATCGCGGTGACGCCGTCCGGTGAGCCGCTGCGCCGCGATCGCCAGTGCGCGTGCGTCCGCGTTGCTCAACTCGACGGTCACGGTCGGCTACTCTCGCAGAAGCCGGCGGCGCTACCGTTGTGGGCATGGAGCCGGGCCAGGGAAGCAGCCGAGCGGAGGCAGTGCGCACCGTCCTCGAGGCGAAGCGAGCCGAGCTGCTGCGCAGGATCGATGAGTTCGGCGCCACTGATCCCGCCGAGACGTCGAACCTGAACTTCGGCAAGCGGATCGGCGACGGCACCACGTACGCGGTCGAGCGCATGACCGGGGCGTACCAGGCGAGCACCCTGTTCGAAACCGTCAAGGAGATCGACCAGGCGCTGGAGCTGCTGGAGTCCGGCGACTACGGCCGGTGCACCACCTGCGGGCGGCAGATTCCCGAAGAACGCCTGGCTGTGATCCCGTGGGCGGCGCTGTGCGTGCGGTGCCGCAGCGCGCGGCCGCGGCTGCCCTAGGGGGTCTGGTTACGGCGCCGCTCGGAGAGTGGATGCGCGTACGGGCGGCGGATGCGGGCGTGAGCACGACGCTGAGCGACACTGGCCGTCAGCAGTGCCGCGACGGCGCCGCACCAGTCAGCCTCCTCGTCGACCTGTCCCTCCGCGGTGGAGGCGTCCACGAGGCCACCGTACGACATCACGGCGGGCGCGTCGAGAAGATCGATGGGAACTGCCATAGGACTGGGCCCTCCGTTGTGTCGGGGTTGATCTGGTACCGGCCCACCCTAGGCGTGCCCGCGCGGCAAATGCAAACTCCGCGGACGCAGCGATTGCGCCGTCGCTACGAAACAACGAAAGCCACGGCTCGCGTTCTCACCCCGCTAGGCATCGTAGTACAAGAAAAACTCGTAGGGGTGGGGGCGCAGTGCGATCGGATCGACCTCGCTCTCGCGCTTGTAGGCGATATAGGTGTCGAGGAGATCGGTGGTGAACACGCCACCACGGAGCAGGAACTCCTGGTCGCTCTCGAGAGCGTCGAGCACCTCGGAGAGCGAGCCGGGCAGGTCGCGCACGCGCTCTGCCTCGCGTCCTTCGAGCTCGTAGAGGTCGGCGTCGACCGGCATCGGCGGCTCGATCTTGTTCTGGACTCCATCAAGGCCGGCCATCAGCATCGCCGAGAACGCCAGGTACGGGTTGCACATCGGGTCGGGCGAGCGGAACTCGAGGCGCCGCGCCGCGGGCTTGTCGCTGTACGTCGGGATACGAACGCAGGCGCTGCGATTGCGCGCGCTGTACGCGAGCTTGATGGGCGCCTCGTAGCCCGGCACCAGGCGGCGGTAACTGTTCGTGGTCGGCGCCGCGAACGCGAGCACGGCCGGAGCGTGCTTGAGCAGTCCGCCGATGTACCAGCGCGCCGTGTCACTGAGCAGCGCGTAGCCGTTGGCATCATAGAACAGAGGTTCGTCGCCGTTCCACAGCGACTGATGGGTGTGCATCCCGCTGCCGTTGTCACCGAACAGCGGCTTGGGCATGAACGTGGCGGTGAACCCCTCGCGATAGCACACGCTCTTGACGATGTACTTGTACTGCAGCACCTTGTCTGCCATCGACACCAGCGTGTCGAAGCGCATGTCGATCTCGGCCTGGCCGGCGGTGCCGACCTCGTGGTGGTGGACCTCGATGTCGATGCCGGACTCGATCATCGCCAGCACGATCCGGCTGCGCAGGTCCTGCTGCTTGTCCACCGGGGGCACCGGAAAGTACCCGCTCTTCAGCTTGGGCCGGTAGCCGAGGTTGGCGGTGCCGTTCTTGCCGGTGTTCCACACCCCCTCGTCGGAATCGATGAAGTAGTACCCCTCATGGGTGTTCTGGTCATAGCGGATCGAGTTGAAGATGTAGAACTCGGCCTCCGGGCCCCAGTAGGAGGTGTCGGCGATGCCCGACTTGCGCAGGTACTCCTCGGCCTTGCGAGCCACATATCGCGGGTCACGGCTGTAGGGCTGGCGCGTGATCGGGTCGGCGATGTCGCACACCACCACCAGGGTGGGCACGTCGAGGACCGGGTCGAGGAACACCCGAGCCGGATCGGGGAAGAGCAGCATGTCGCTCTCGTGGATCTTCTGAAAGCCGCGAATGCTCGAGCCATCGAAGCCGATTCCGTCCTTGAACACCGACTCGGTGAGCTGGCTGACGGGCACGCTGAAGTGCTGCCACGTACCCGGAAGATCGGTGAACCGCAGGTCGACCATCTTCACGCCCAATTCCTTGGCGCGGCTGATGACGTCCTTGGGGCTGGGGGCGGAGACGGCGGTCGGGGACATCGTGGACGGCACCTCTGCTGTGAACCTGGCGGCTACCGACTCGTCGATCGCCATGCGCTCCTCCCCCTGGTGGTTGGCTGCCGGTCACGCGGAGGGCTGGGACCGCTGGACGTGGCCGGATTGTCATGGTTCAGGCTAGTCCCATGACGGGCGTGGTCACTATGGACAGTGCACCTCAGAGCGGAGGGTCGCGCCTTGTGTACGGCGCACAAAGGCGGCCTTTCCAGCAGGGCCAGGCTAGGCGGGTGGCTTGAGCTCGTTGACCTGCTCGCGCGCGGCGTCTTTGTCCTTGAAGTAGATCTTGTTGATGAGGGTGAAGGGCTGCTGCGGAGCGGGGACGTCCTCCTCGGCGAAGATGGCGTCGACCGGGCATGGGTCGACGCAGGCGCCGCAGTCGATGCACTCGTCGGGGTCGATGTAGACCATCCGGTCGTCGTCGACCTCGTGGATGCAGTCGACCGGACAGACCTCGATGCAGGACTTGTCCTTGAGATCGATGCAGGTCTCGGTGACGACATAGGTCATGGCCGAGCGAGTCTACCGCGAGGGGTGCTTAGCCTGACCTAAGAGCGGGGGGGCATGGATGGGGGTGTGCGAGGAGGGAACCTGTTTCCCCCTCGGCCTCAGTGTCCCCAGTGCTCTGGTTGGAGGTGACGCACGATGGCGTCGCCGCGCTCACCGGTGCGAATCCGAACGGCGTCGTCGACTGGGTGGATGAAGATCTTCCCATCGCCAACCTCACCCGTCCTGGCGGCGCCGGTGATGGCTGTGACCACCGCCTCCACCATCGAGTCGCCCACCACCGCCTCGACCTTCACCTTGCGCTGCAGTGAGATGTTCGCCCGTGCGCCTCGGTAGGTCTCGGTGTAACCACGCTGCGCGCCGCAGCCGAGCACCTCGGTGACGGTGAGACCCGAGGCGCCGAGCGCATCCATCGCGTCCTGTACGGCCTGCAGCCTCTCGGGCCTGATGATCGCCTCGACTTTCTTCATGATTGGACTCCACCTGCGGTGGGTGCGTGGTCGGCGTTTCTGACGTGATCCTCGCCGGGCACGGGGTCTGCGGGCACCACCAGCGCGCCCGCCAGGTGTCGAGCCGGCTCGGCGACGGCGTCGGGATGAATGTACGCCCCACCGGGCACCGGCATGAACTGCTCCGGGTATCCCCACATGCCGTGCTCGCTGATGTCAAGGCCGTCGATCTCGTGGCGCTCGCTGACGCGCAGACCGACTGTCTTCCTGATGGCCCAGAACAGCCCGTAGCTGAGCGCGAAGACGGTGACGAAGGCCGCGCTGACGGCTGCCGCCTGGGCACCGAGCTGCTTGAAGCTGCCGGTGTAGACGAGACCACCCTGGCCGACGCCGTTGAACGCCGCCAGCTGCGGGTCGGTGAACAGTCCGCACGACAACGTGCCCCAGATGCCGGCGAGGCCGTGGGCGCTGAGCGCGCCGACTGGGTCGTCGATCCACTTGTCGATGGCGATGACGCCGAAGACCACGATCACCCCGGCCACGGCGCCGATGATGATCGCTGCCCAGGGCTGCACATAGCCGCTCGGGGCGGTGATCGCAACCAGGGCAGCGATGGCGCCGTTGCCGATCATGCCGACGTCGACTGACTTCTGCAGCCGGTAGATCGTCGCCATCGCGGCCAGGGCCCCGGCCGCGGCCGCCAGGTTGGTCGTGATCACCACATCGGCGAAGTGCAGGTTGGTGGCGTTCAGGGTGGAGCCGGGGTTGAAACCGAACCAGCCGAACCAGAGGATGATGACGCCGAGCTGGGCCAGCGGCATGCTGTGCCCGGGAATGGCATTCGGCTTTTTGTCACGTGAGTACTTGCCGATGCGCGGTCCAAGAAGCAGGAGTCCCGCAAATCCCGCCGTCGCCCCGGTGAGGTGAACGACCGTCGAGCCGGCGAAGTCCTGGGCTCCAAGAGAGGTCATCAGCCAGCCGCCACCGAACAACCAGTGACTGATCATCGGGTAGATGAAGCCCGCGAAGGGGATGGCGAACAGGATGTAGACGATGAACTTGGTGCGCTCCAGCATGGTGCCCCACACGATCGCCAGCGACACCGCGCAGAACACGAACTCGAAGAAGAACTTGGCGGCGGCCGGCGCCGTGGACGCCGCGTTGAGGATGGGCAGGTTCAGTGTCGAGCCCGGATGGAACGACGGCGCGAAGCCGGTCACCCCGATCAGGCTGTTGGTGAAACCGGTGGCCGCTCCGAACGCGAAGGCGAACCCGCAGATCCAGTAGACGATCGAGCTGATGCTGAGGTTGACGATGACCTTGGCGACCACCGTGCCCACGTTCTTCATGCGCGTGAAGCCCACCTCGAGCATCGCGAAACCGGCTTGCATGAAGAGCACCAGGCACGCCGCCACCACCACCCACACAGTGTCCGCCGCGATCCCGGCCGCCTGCGTCGCGGTGGTGTCGGCCGCGTGGGCAGTCAGCGGCAGCAGGGCAAGCGCGGCGGCGCCGGCGGCGGCGAATCGGATCCGGGTTCGTCGGTGCAACGGCGTACTCCTCATCCCAGCTTTCGGTCGCGTTGCCCAAGACTAGGGAGCACGGGCCGCGCGGTTCGATGCGCGTGCCGCCACAAGTTGCCGCGTGCCAGCTTGTGCGCCAAGTACAACGACGGCCCGCAGCCGCTGCGAGGATGCCTCAGCGCGCAGCTGCGGCGGTGCCGGGAAGCACCTCGCGAATCCGCAGGCAGAGATGGAGGTTGAGGCGCGTCGTCGCGTCGTCGAGCTGGAGCCCGCCGATCTCCTCGATCCGCCGCAGCCGGTACAGCACGGTGTTGCGATGCAGGTGGAGGCGCTGCGCGGTGTCGGTCGGCGACCCGTGGCAGTGGAAGTAGGCGTCGAGCGTCTCCATCAGACCCGAGCCGGTGCGATCGTCGTAGGCGACCAGCGCCCCGGCCGTCTGCGCGTAGAAGTCATCGAGCTCGGCGTGCTGGGTCATCGCCACCAGCAGCCTGTGCAGGCCGAGATCCGAGAACGTCGCCACCGCGCGCGGGGCCTTGAGCCGGGCGCTGATGCGGAGCGCGTGCTCGGCCTCACGATGCGACTGGCGGACACCCTGCGGGCCGCTTCGCGGCCGTCCCACCCCGACGATGACCTCGTCGCGCAGCGCCGCGGCGCAGTCGGCGCGCAGCGCCTCGGCCACCAGCCGGTTGCGCTCGTGCGGGTCGGCGGCGATGTCTGCCACCACCGCGCACACGGCGCCGTCGTGTGCGACCAGCAGGGAGCCCGCCGCACTGCGCGCCAGACAGCGGCGAGCGGCCACCATCAGTGTGTCGAGGGCGCCGGTGCTCGTGTTACGGCCACGAATGACGAGAACGCTGAAGCGCTCGCCCAGCTCGAACCCCAGGCGGCGGGCTCGCTCGGTGGCACCGAGCTCGGAGCCGTACGAGCCGTCGAGGAGGGCGGCGACCAGCTCGCCTTCGACGTCGTCGCGAGCGCGCAGCACCGCACGCTCACGGTCGAGCTCGATCGCGCAGGCCGACGCGCCCCGGGCAACCGCCACCCGGTCGACCTGGCCCAGCTGGTGTTCCTCGCCGATCAACGACACGAAGCCGTGGACTCCATCGCGTCCCGGGATGGGCGCGACCAGACGGCTCCGCCCGCGGGGCAGCCCGAACTCGTTGACCGGAGGATCGGCTGCGGGCACGGTCTGGCCGGCGACCCAGCGCAGCAGCTCCTCCCCGTTGCCGAGCGCGTCGCGCACGGGGCGGGGCAGCTCGCCACACACAGTACGCAGGCTGCCGCTGGCGTCGTGCCATGCCACCGCCCGTCCGGTGATCTCGCCGAGCCGCGCCACGATCGCGTCGGCGCCGGCCCCGCCGAGCGCGAGCTGCATCAGCTCCATCTGCAACTGCTGGGCACGGTCATGAAGGACTGTCCGCTGCTCGACGATGAACCGGACCACAGACTGCTGCATCTCGGTGACGTGAGCGCCGTCGGGAAGTCGGAGCAGGGGCATGTGGCGGCGTTCGGCGACGCCGAGGCTCCCAGGCGACGCATCGCCGACCACGGCGACGGCGACGCCGCCCTTCTCAGCCAGGCCGTTCATGACGTCGGCGAGGTCGAGCCGCTCGTCGAGAAGCTTGATCGACGCCACCGGCACCATCGCCATCTCACCGCCCTTGATGGCCTCGAAGGCCGGTGGGCGGGTGCGCAGCGTCGTCGCCCATTCGACGCGACGATCGAGGCCCGCACCGCCGCCGAGCAGCTCGGTGCCCTCGGGCAGCGCCCCGCGCCATACATCGCGCACGGTGATGAGGGCGCTCTCCATCAGGCCGCACTCGGGGCCGTGGTCACCGCCATGCTCAGGCGCGCTCCAGGTAGCGCTCCAGCTCCCAGCCAGTGACCTGGCCACGGTACTCGCGCCACTCCGCCCGCTTGGCCTCGAGGAAGCGGTCGGCCAGGTTGTCGCCAAGTGCGTCACGAACCACGTCGTCGTCCGCGCAGGCGTCGACTGCATCCTTGAGGTTGTCGGGCAGCAGGCCGACGTTGCGCCGTTCCAGCTCGACCTCGTCGAAGCCGTACAAAGCCTCCTCGACGGGCGGCGGCAACGGCAGGCGGCGCTCGATGCCGTCAAGCCCGCAGCGGAGCATCACCGCGAAGGCGAGGTAGGGATTGCACGATGGATCCGGGCTGCGCAGCTCCACACGAACGGCCTGGGTGCGCGAGACGTGCGGAACTCGGATCAGCGCACCCCGGTTGGTGCGCGCCCACGAGAGGAAGATGGGCGCTTCGAGGCCGCGCACCAGGCGCTTGTATGAGTTCACCAGCGGGGCGAGCACCAGGCACATTCCCGCCGCGTGGTGCAGCTGGCCGGCGATGAAGTGCTTGGCGACGTCGCTGAGCCCGTAGTCGTCGGCCCCGGTGAAGGCGTTGCCGCCACCGCTGCGTCCGAGGCTCTGGTGCACGTGCATGCCGCTGCCCGGCTGATCGTTGAACGGCTTGGGCATGAAGCTGGCGATCAGACCGGCGCGCTGCGCCACGGCCTGCATGGCGAGCCTGAAGGTGACCACCGCGTCGGCGGCGGCGAGCACCTCGCCCGCGCCGAGATCGACCTCGTGCTGGCCGGGCGCCACCTCGTGGTGGGCGCTGTTGACCTCGACGCCGACGGCCGCCGCGGCGGCGAGCATCGCCTGGCGCAGGTCTGTGGCGCCGACGCCGGTGACGTCGAAATAGCCCACGGTGTCGTCGCTGCGGGCCACCGGCGCGCCGTCGATGCCGCGCTCCAGGACGAAGAACTCGATCTCGGGGCCGACCCGATAGTCGTAACCGAGGGCACCGGCATGGTCGACAGCGCGTTGGAGCGCGCCCCGCGGGTCGCCGCTGTAGGGCTCGCCGTAGGGAGTCCGCGCCCAGCAGATCAGGCGAGCGGTCGGTTCGGCGGCCCAGGGCAGCACCTGGAGGGTGGTGGGGTCGGGCACCAGGTACATGTCGCTTTCTGCGGTTCTGGTGAATCCCTCCACCGAGCTGCCGTCGAACCAGACGCCGCGATCGAGAGCGGCGTCGAGGCCGGAGGCGGGGATGGTGACGGTCTTGACGGTGCCGAGCACGTCGCTGAACTGGAGGTGGATGTTGCGCACGCCGGTGTCTGCGAGTTGGGCGGCGAGGTGGCGAGCCCCGGCTGCGTCGGTGGCCGTTGATCGAGAGCTCATGGCCTGTCTCCTATGCGGTGCGCACAAGGATACGGTGGAATTTCTGGCATGGTAGCGCGTGGAGCCGCCGATCGTCCTCCAACCAGTGGTCAGACTTGTGCTCCGCGCCTCAGTCGGGCGCCAACTATCAGAGCGTCGGGCCGGTGGGCTGTGGGATGAGGCGGCTCCTGCAGATCTGCGCAAACACCGCCGCGCTTGGCTTGGGGACCCGCTCCTGGGTCTGTCTGTCGACGGCGATCAGGCCGAACCGCCGTGCGTAGCCCTCGGCCCACTCGAAGTTGTCCATCGAGCTCCAGTGCAGGTAGCCGCGCACATCGACGCCGGCGCCGAGCGCCTCGCAGACCGCCTCGAGGTGGTCGACGATGAAACCCGGGCGAAGCTCGTCGTGCTCGTCTGCGACACCGTTCTCGGTGATGACGATGGGCAGATGGAACTCCTCCCACAACGCAACCAGCGCGCGGCGCAGCGCGGCGGGCTCGATCGCCCAGCCGAAGGACGACAGCGGAAGGTCCGGTACGGTGACGTTCTCGGCGAACAGCCCGGCGACGTTGCGGACGTTGAAACGCACCCGCTCCTCGCAGTAGAAGTTGAGACCGATGTAGTCGAGCGACCCACGCAACCCGCCGACCACCTCGCCGGCGCCGACCGGGGGCAACATCCGACCGGTGCGGCAGGCCCGCAGGAACCAGCGATTGAACAGCCAGTTGGGGATCACCGTCGCGGCGCGATCGAGCAGCGAACGCGGGTCGAGCGGCTGCAGCGGCCGCTCGTGGTGCGCGATCGAGATGTGCGCTGTCCAGCCGTGCGCGGCGGCAACCTGACGCACGGCGGTGGCCCCCGCTGCGTGCATCCGGGCCAGGCCGCCGAGCGCGGCCAGGAATCCTCGCGTCCCCCGCTGCAGGGGGGGCCATTCGCCGTACAGGTATCCGAACACCGCCAGAACTGACGGCTCGTTGATCGTGATCCACCAGCGCACCTCGGCGCCGACTGCCTGCGCGCACGCCGCCGCGAAGCGCGCGAAGAGCTGCGGTGCGTCGGGGTCGAGCACCCCCCCACGATCGGCAAGCCATGCCGGCAGCGTGAAGTGCTGCAGCGTCACCACCGGTTCGAGACCGAGCGCGCGGCAGGTGTGGACGACGTCGCGGTAGTGACGGAGCTCGTCGCCCTTGAACACACCCTGGCGCGGCTCGACTCGCGCCCACTCGATGGAGAAGCGGTGGGCGTTGTGACCCATCCCGGCGAGCTGCTCCAGGTCGGCGCGGTAGCGGGAGTGATGATCGCAGGCGATGCCCGACACCGTGCCGTCCCTGATCCGCTCAGGGTGGTCGCGTTCCATGCGCGTCCAATCGTTGTCGAGCCCGCCCTCCACCTGGTGGGCGGCGGTCGCGCAGCCGAGGAGAAAGTCCTCGGGCAGGCGGGCCGCGGTCACCTCAGCGCGGGCGGCGCACGCGCAGGACCGTACCCCCGCTGGCGCGGTGGTCACCGATCAGGTGCGCACCCGCGCGGCGAGCCCAGACACGAACCGCGAAGGCCTGCTCGGCGATCGGGGTCCTCACCTCGATGACCTGGCCGGGCGCGAGAGCGTCGTAACCACGCCGGACCCGACCGAGCGCGGGGTCGCCGCACTCCTGCTCGGCGTCGGCGAGGTCGAGGACGGCGGCCGGAGCGAGCGCGCTGCCCGCTCCGGCCGCGGAGTCGTCGAGCGAGGTCACGCGCCTACTGTCGCCGCCTCGTGCACTTCCTTCTCGACGGGCACACCGACCGAGTTGCCCCACTCGCTCCACGAGCCGTCGTAGTTGCTGACCGTCGGGAAACCGAGCAGGTAGCGGAGCACGAACCAGGTGTGCGACGAGCGCTCGCCGATGCGGCAGTAGGTGATCACCGGGGTCTCGCCGGTGACCCCCTGCGCGGCGTAGAGTGCGCGCAGCTCGTCTGCCGACTTGAAGGTGTCATCGTCCTTGATCGCCTGTGCCCAGGGGATGTTGGCCGCCCCCGGGATGTGCCCGGCACGCTGCGCACCCTCGTTGGCGTACTCCGGCGGCGCGGAGATCTCGCCCTTGAACTCGGCGGGGGAACGGACGTCGACGAGGTTGAAGTCATCGCGGCCCAGGACCTGCCGGACGTCGGGGAGGAACGCACGCAGGCTGGTGTCGGCATCCGCGGCGCGGTACTGGGTCGGGGTGAAGCTGGGCACGTCTTCGGTGCTGGGCCGACCCTCCTCGAACCACTTGCGCCGGCCGCCGTTGAGCAGACGGATGTCACGGTGGCCGTAGATGGTGAAGGTCCAGTGGGCAAAGGCCGCGAACCAATTGCGCATGTCGCCATACAGGATGAGCGTGGTGTCCGGCGTCGCGCCGACTCGGCTGAGCAGCCGCTCGAACTGCTCGCGCGACAGGATGTCACGGCGCACGGTGTCGTTGATGTCGCGCTTCCAGTCGATCAGCGCCGAGCCTGGGATGTGACCCAACTCATAGGCGCTGCTCGGGTCGTAGTCGACCTCGAGGACGCGGACCTTGTCGTCGTCGAGGTGATCCTGGAGCCACTCCGTGGTGACCAGTGCCTCCGGATGCGCGTACTCGGCCATGTGGTGCCCTCCCTGGGTAGGCCCGGTTGGCGATGGAAAACCCGACCATATTACTCATGATTGGACGCGGGACGTCGCCGGCGATCGTGGAGCCGGTGCCCATAATGGCGGCGGTCGGTTGCGGTTGGGTTCGGAGGCACCATGAGCGAGGACGTCGCGGCGGAGCAGGCGGAGGTCTTCCAGCGGCATGTGCCCGGCACCGTGCGGCTGATGACCAGCGAGCCGATCCCCATGCCCGCGTCGGCGGCTTCCGGGCAGGGCTCGCTGCGCGAACAGCTCGAGGAGCGTCCCTGGCTGCTCGCGTTCGGTTTCCTCGCGGTGGTGGGCTTCTTCCTCATGCTCCGCGCGCGCCGCTCGGACTGAGCCGATCGGTCAGCGTCGCTTCGCCGGGCGTCGTGTCGGCGCTCCGGCCGCTCGAGCACTCGGCGCTGGCGCGGGGGGAGCCTCGGCGAGGGCATCAGGCAACCGGGGCGGCTGAACCGGCGGCGGGGCCGCTGGGCCGTTGAAGATGTCGAGGAACAGGGTCTCGAAGGTCAGCCGCGGCTGAGCGTACTGAGATATCTGCGCGCGGGCGCGGAGCAGCAGCCCGAGGATGTCGGTGAGGCGCGCCGGGCCCAGGCTCTCGGCCCAGCGTTCGAGCGGATCCGCGTAGTCAGTCCAGAGCCGCAGCTGCGGGACGGCGGCGGCCTGGCAGACGGCGTCGCGCACGAATGACGACCAGACGGACAGCAGCAGGGTGGCGCGCTCACGCCCCTCCACCCCGGCGCCCGGGGTCAGCTCAGAGGCGGCGCGCAGGGCACCTTCCAGGCCGCCGCCCGCGATCGCCAGGAAGGCGTGCAGCGCTTGCACCTCTGCCACCATCAGGCCAGGCTCGGACGCCAAACGCTGCGCCCGCCCGGGGCGACCGCCGCTCAGGGCGGCCGCGAGCGTGGCGAGGCGCGATTCGACGCCGCCTTGTTGGAGCCACGATGCGATGCGCGCGCTGTCGACGATGCCGACGGCGACCTGCTGGGCGCGCGAGAGAAGCGTCGCCGGGAGCGCCTCGGGGTTGGCCGCGCACAGCATGATCAGCGTGTCCGGCGGCGGCTCCTCCAGCGTCTTGAGCAGTGCGTCAGCCGCCTGTTCGGTGAGCCGGTCGGCGCGCGCCATCACCGCCACCCGCGTGCCGCCCGCGTAAGTGCGCAGGGACATCGCGTCCTGGAGGCTACGCCCGGCATCGGCGGAGGCACCCGGACGGACCCGGTCGATGCCGATGCGCTCCGCGTCGGAGTCCTCGAGCCACAGATCGGGATGGGCGAGCAGGCCACCGGGCCAATCGCCGCCGCTCAGGATCACGTCGGCGAGCTGCAGGGCCGTGGCCGTCTTGCCCACCCCGGCGGGGCCGGTGAGCAGTAGCGCATGACCCAACCGGCCTTCGGCGCGGGCGTTGGCAAGGCGGGTGAAGACCGCCTCGTGGCCGATCACTGCGGAGGGGGCGGCCATCCGGCGATTGTGCAGAATTGGCCGCCCGTGCCCCTGCTCCCAGCGCCTCGGGGCGCATCCTCCGTGCTCCTGCCGCAACGCGCGAACACAGCTCGTTACTGCCTGTGGATGGGCGCGCCGCTGGCCTTCGCAACATTCCTGGCGTCGAGCCAGGGCGTCAAGGACGCGGGCGCTCGCGCGGCCCTGATCGTCGCTGCGGCGGTCGCCCCTGTGGTGCTGGCCTACGTCGGCCTCCGTGTACGCGCTGACCACGACCCCGCCGCCCTGCCGGCAACACGGGCGAGCATCGGACGTGCGGGCCGATGGGACTGGACGGACATCATCGCCTTCCTCCCGGCCGCGGCTGCCGCCGTCTTCCTCACCGCCAGCCTGGTCGTCGGCGTCACCCAGGCTGCCGACCAGTCGCTGCAGCCGTCGGGGCGGACCGCCGTGGAGGCGTTCGCCGGCCAGGCGGCCTCCTACGCCGCTGCGCTCGCGGCGCTGCTGGTGCTGCTGCGCCTCCGCCGTGGCCTACGGGTCGCTGACCTGGGCTGGCGCCTGCCGCGACCCTTCGGCCGCGCCGGGTGGTTGCCGTGGCTGGCGGTGAGCGTGGTGGGAGCGCTGGTCGCGCTCGAGGTGGCCGACTGGCTGGCCTCGCTGGCCGCCCAGATCCTGCCCAACTCGCCGAACACCCAATGCACCACAGTTCGCGACGAATATGGCGGTTACCTCGCGGTCGCGATACCGCTTGTCTGCCTGATCGCGCCGCTCAGCGAAGAGACCATCTTCCGGGGCTTCATCTACGGGTGGCTGCGCCGCCGCCTGCCGGTGCTCCCCGCGGTGGCGATCAGCGCGGCGGTGTTCTCAGCCACCCATCTCGTCCTGGTGCTCGCCCTGCCGCTGTTCGCGGTCGGCATCATCCTCGCCCTGCTCTACGAATACTCAGACTCGCTGCTGCCGGGCGCGCTGGTGCATGGCCTCTTCAACCTGGTCGGCATCCTTGCAATCCTCGGGGCCACCAGTACCTGCTGAGCGCGTCTACAGCGACGACTGGATGCGGCCTCCGTGCACCGCCAGCGTCACGCAGATCATGAGTCGGCGGGCGCGGTTTTCAGCGATTGCCGCCAGACGAACCAGATGCGCTGCACTGCGGTCACGTTGGTGAGCACCGCCAGCGCCACCAGGCAGCCGAACAGGACTGGCGGGACGAGCAGACCGACCACGGTGAGAACCACGCGCTCAGGTCGCGCGAAGATGCCCCCGTCGCAGACGAAGCCGAGCGACTGCGCCCGGGCGCGCACGTAGGACACGAGCAATGACCCGGTGAGCGCGAGGATGACCAGCATCGGCTCGACAACATGGTGACCCGGCAGCGTGATCGTGAAGTACCAGAGCAACGCGATGTAGGTGAACGACTCCGCGTAGCGGTCGGTGGTGGAGTCGAGGAAGGCGCCGTACCTGTACACCTTGCCGGTGACGCGCGCCACGGCGCCGTCGAGGATGTCGAATGCGCTGGCGAGCAGCAGCAGGATCCCACCGGCGATGAGATACCCGGTGGCGACGAGCACCGCCGAGGCAGCGCAGATCGCCAGCCCGATCAGGGTGAGCGCGTTGGGGGTGAAGCCGAGGAGCCGCAGCGCGGGCACGATCCGCCGCGCCCCGGCCCTAACCCATTCCTGAAACCTGGCGGTGAACACCGGCGGCCACCATGTGCACGCGCGATCGCCCGCGCGCCTCGTCGTACACGTCGAGCACCGAGTCGGCGACGCGATGCCAGTCGTACTGCTGCGCGGTGCGCACCCCGTGCGCGCTCATCGAACGCGCGAGAGCGTCATCGTTGAGCAGCGCTTCGATCGCCTGGGCCAGCACCCGCGGTTGTTTGGGCGGCACCAGCAGACCGTCCTTGCCGCCGCTGATCACCGCGGTGAACCCGGGGATCGCCGAGGCCAGAACCGGGACGCCGCTGGCCATGGCTTCGAGCAGCACGATGCCGAAGCTCTCACCGCCGGTGGCTGGGCTGCAGAAGATGTCTGCGGACGTGTAGAACCTCGGCAGCATCTCATTGCTGATTCGACCCGCGAACCACACGTCGGGGATGCCGAACGAGTCGACCTGGCGCTCATACCCCTCTCGCTGCGGCCCCTCGCCGACAGCCACCAAGCGCACATCCGACCGGCGCCGGCGCAACTGCGCATAGGCCTCGAGGAGGATGCCGAATCCCTTGCGCTGCTCCATACGGCCGACGAAGAGGATCGTCTTGTGGCCGGGGCTGCGCAGCTCGGAAAGAGCTGGATGGTCAGGACAGAAGCGGGTGGTGTCGATCCCGTTGGGCACGATACGGTAGTCGCCTGGGAAGTAGCGGGAGATGAAGTCGCGCGCCGGGACGCTGACTGCGATGCAGGCGTGCAACCGCTTGAAGTACCGACCCAGGAAGGGACGTCCGTAGTAGTAGCCGAGGTTGCGTCGCGCATGGGTGTGGAAGGTGCCGACGTTGGCGCCGCGATGGAAGCGCAGCACGGTGATGGGCAGCGAGGGCACCAGCGGCTCGTGGTAGTGGACGACGTCGAAGTCGCTCTCGTCGAGCAGGGCCCGAACCCGCCGCACGAGGTGGAAGCTGAGCGCGATCCGCGCCACCGAGCCGTTGGACTTCACCGGCACGCTCCGCCCGATGCGCACATAGCCGGGAATGCCGTGGTCGTCGCCGACCTTGCTCGACGGCGCCAGCACGGTCACCGTGTGACCGCGTTCGCGCAGCGTGTCGGCGAGGTGCCTGACGTGCTCGGTCACGCCCCCCGGGTGCATGTAGTCGTATGGCGAGACCAGGCACACCTTCACGTCTTCGGCTCCGGCCAGACCGGGTCGAGCACGTGCCATTGATCCGGGTTCTGACGGATCACCGTCTCGAAGATGGCCAGGATGTCGCGCGCGATGCGCTCCGCCTCCTGCTCACGTGGTGCGTCGGGGTCGTACGTCCTCTCCGGGAAAACCAGCCCCTCCGCGCCCGCCCTGGTCCGTAGGATCGCGATGGGGACCACCGCCGCCCCGCTGCGCATGGCCACCTCGACGACGCCGAGAGGGATCGGTGCGGGCTTGCCGAAGAAGGGGATCCGTGTGCCGGTCCCGCTCAGGTCGCGGTCGATGGCTATGGCGATGCCCCCGCCGCTGCGGAGGTGCTTGAAGACCTCACGCATCGCCGCTGCCCCGATCCGCCGCGCGGTTCGGGCATCGCCCTGCAGCATGGCCTCGATGTCGATCGGGATGACCTTGACACCGAGGGCGCCGCGGGCGCCGGCGATGGCCAGGAACAGCTTCTGGGGGCGCAGTTGCTCGGCCAGCAGCGCCAACTCGCCGCCACCCCCGTTCCACGCTGCCAACCCCGCCTCCCAGGCGCCGAAGTGCATGGACACAACCACCACGCCCTTGCCGCGCGCGAGCGCATCGGTGTAGTGATGGAGATCGACCTCGCGAAGGCGGCGGGTGGTGCCGTGCGGATCGAGCGGGATGGCCATGACGTCGACCCAGCTTCGACTGAGATGGCGAACGTTGCGGCGCACCACGGAGTTGAGCCCGCGCTCATCCACATCGGGCAGGACGAGGCGCAGGTTGTCGCGCAGCGCGTCGAACTTGGCCGGCACAGCGGCCAGGAGCACGTCGGCAACCCGATCGGCGAGAACGAAGCTGGCACGGCGGGGAAGCACGCGCACCATCAGCGAGGCGATCCGATACAGGTGGTATGGCAGCATCGGCTCGCGACGCTGCCGCCACCAGAAGAGGCGCGAACGGGCGGGGAGCGTCGACTCCCGGCCCGCGTCGACCATCTTGGGACCCCGACTCAGTCGGCGACGGGTGTGACCGGATGCGCGACCGGTTCGGTCGCGTTCACATGCTTGTGGCTACGCCCATTGCCCCCGGTGTCCGGGACGGCGTCGATGAACTGCTCGGTGAGCTCACGGGCTTGGGAATCCGACACCTGGCGGGGCGGCGACTTCATGAAGTAGCTTGACGGCCCCTCGAGCGAGCCGGTGAGGCCGCGGTCGATGCCGAGCTTGCAGCAGCGCACCGCGTCGATGACCACCCCGGCGCTGTTGGGCGAGTCGTGCACCTCGAGCTTCAACTCCATGTTGAGAGGCACGTCGCCGAAGGACTTTCCCTCGATCCGGATGTACGCCCACTTGCGGTCGTTGAGCCAGGGCACGTAGTCCGACGGGCCGACATGGATGTTGCGCTCGGCCATGGGGTGCTCGAGCTGGGACTGCACCGCGTTGGTCTTGCTGATCTTCTTGCTCTGCAGGCGCTCGCGCTCCAGCATGTTGAGGAAGTCGGTGTTGCCGCCGAAGTTGAGCTGGTACATGTTCTCGATCTCAACGCCGCGGTCGCGGAAGAGCCGGGTCAGCACGCGGTGCATGATCGTGGCGCCGACCTGCGACTTGATGTCGTCGCCGATGATGCAGGCGCCGGCCTTCTCGAAGCGGCGCTGCCAGTACTCCTCGCGGGCGATGAACACCGGCATGCAATTGACCATCGCGCAGCCTGCGGTGAGGATCTGCTCGGTGTACCAGCGGGTGGCCTCCTCGCTGCCGACCGGCAGGTAGTTGATGACCACGTCGGTGTTGGTGCTCTTGAGCACGTCGACGATGTCGACCGTCGAGCCGGGAGCCTTGGTGATGACCTCGGAGAGGTACTTGCCGAGACCGTCGTGGGTCATGCCCCGCTGCACGGCCACACCGAGGTGGGGGACGTCGCTGAACTTCACGGTGTTGTTCTGACCGCTGAAGATGGCCTCGCTGACGTCCTTGCCCACCTTCTCGACGTCGATGTCGAACGCGGCGGAGATCTCGATGTCGCTGATGTGGTAACCGCCGAGGTTGACGTGCATCAGGCCGGGCACCACCGCGTCGGCGTCGGCATTCTTGTAGTACTCGAGGCCCTGCACGAACGACGATGCGCAGTTGCCTACCCCGATGATGGCCACCCTGACCTTGTTGCTCATGAGATTCCCTCACTGACTGGTTGAAGACTCTGGGCGATGGCGTCGGTACCGGCATCGGCGCGCGCTGAGACGAGACGGACAAATGCACGCAGGTGCGCGGCGATGGCGTCGCGGTCCAGCCGGCAGAACACCTCGCGGCCGTCGCGCCTGGTTCTGATGATCTCGGCCTTGCGGAGGATGCGCAGGTGCCAGCTCATCCGCGGCTGCGACACCATGCACAGCTCGGCGAGCTCGCTGACGCGCATCTCGACGGTGCCCGCCAAGCTCTCCACGATGCGGAGCCGGGTGGGGTTGGCGAGCCCCTCGAAGGCGACCGAGAGGTCGCTGGCACCGGCCGCGATGCTGCCGGGGATGGCGCGGCGGGCGGGCCGGCGGGCGGGGTCGGGCGCGTGGACGGGTGCTTGCATAACGCTTCCTTTGATAAAGGATACCTTATGCATCGACCTCCGCGTCAGCCGGCGGCTGATCGACACCTGCACCGGTGGTCTGCTCGGGCGGGTCCAGACGGTCTGCGGCCACCGCACCCGCGTCCGTCGATGGCAGGATCAGCTGGAGCATGGCGAGCACGCCGGCACAGACCAGCGCCACGACGATGAAGCCGGCCGCGCCAAGGCCGACAAAGAGAAGCACATCGACAGCGGAGACAGCGAGAACCGGCACGCCATCCACCATGGCAGAGACGGCGGGCCTGCCGACCCTGCGTACCATGGCCAGGTGAGCGGGCGGGTTGTGTTCCGGGCACGCCGCCCGGCGGCGCTTGTGGTTCCCCTGGGCGCCGTCACCGAGGTGGCCGGCGTCCTCTTCCTCCTCAACGGAGCGACCATCGGCTGGTTCGTCTGCGCCGCCCCCGCCGTCGCGCTCATCGCCACCGGGCTGATCCTGCGACCCAGCCTCGAGCTCACCCGGGAGGGCCTTCTCCAGCGGCAGTACCCGTTCAGCAGCCTGACCAGGTGGGAGGTGATCGACGACATCGGGATCACCCGGGCGGGCAACAGGAGGGTGCTCGCCTATCGCCTGGTGGCCGGGATTCCCCCGCCCCGACGGCAGCCGGCGGCGGCGCTGCTCGCCGCGGCGCAGCGTCCCTACGACGGTGGCTACTTCGTCGACTCGCTGGCGGGCGACCCTGACCAGATCCTCGCCACGGTCGAGACGTACCTGGCCAACGCCGAGCTGCGCGCCGCGCTCCCGTCAGCGCGACGCTGACCCCGTCAGGCGACCAGCGCGCCGAGCACCTCCAGGTAGGCGGCGCCCACAGTCCTCGACTCGAACCGCGCCGTCAGCGCTGGGTTGGTGGCGGCCGCGGCCTCGGCAACACCGGGATCCAGCGAGGTCGCAATGGCGCGGGCAAGCGCGCCAACGTCGCCGATGGCCACCCGTTCGGCGACGGCACCCTCGCAGAGCTCGACGACCGCCGGGGCGCTGGCGGCCACCACCGGCAGCCCTGAGGCGAGCCCCTCGACGACGGCGTACCCGAAGGTCTCGTGCGCGCTCGCCGACACCAGGACATCCGCTTGTGCGTAGAGGACACGGAGGCGGGCGGGAGCGACGTGGCCGTGCATGCGAACACCGGCGACGCCGGCCGCAGCCCGGCGCAGCGGTGCCAGCTCCGGCCCGTCGCCGGCGACATCGACCTCGGCGTCGGGATGGATCTTGCGCACCGCCGGCCAGGCGGCGATCACGTCGCCAACCCGCTTGCGCCGGTAGAGGTGCGCGACGACAAGGGCCCGCCGGCCCTGGCGCGCGGGTGCAGGCGCCGTCCGCCACCGCGCCGCCGGGAACGGCTCGGGGATCACCTCAATGCGTGACCAGGGCACGCCGAAATCGTCGTGCACCACGGCCGCGGCGAAGCGTGAGGGAACGACCACGAGCGATGCGGCGAGCGCCGATCGTCGCTCCAGGGCCGCGTGGCCGCGCAGCAGCATGCGCGTCAGAGCGGGTTCGCTCCGCAAGACCTGTCCATACAGCGCCTTGGGCAGAGCCACGAACGGGAGCCCGCACCGCGACGTTGCCGTCTGACCGTCACCGCCGATACCGAGCACCGCGTCATACCACGACGCGGCGCACCAGGTGGTGCGGTTGAAACGCACGCGGGCGACGCCATGGCCGAGCGGGTGGTCGCGACCGCGAAACACCGCGAGCTGCACGCCGTTGAGCGCCAGCGCCTCGACCAGGTTGGCGGCGGCCACGGCCGTGCCGGATCCGCGCCGGACGTCGGCAGCCTCGCTGGTGAGCAGCGCCGGGTGCATTTACCGAGAATAGGCGGCCATGAGCCGCGCAGCCTCGCCACCGCGGCGCCGGCGCGCAACCGCCGACGACGCCCGGCTGCGCATCGCACTCCACCGCCTGCTCGATGCGGTGGACCGCGAGCTGGACCAGCGCCGGGTCGAGGCGGATCTCCAACCCGCCCGCGACGCGACGGTCGACATCGCCGGCCTCAGCTCGCTGCGTCGCGGCCTGCCAGGGCTGGCCGCGCTCGGCGTCAACGCACTGCGGCGCCTCGCGGCTGTCGACGGCGATGACGTCGCCCGGTCGGTTCGCGGCGTGGCAGACGTGCTCTCACGCCACGCCGAGCTGGCCGCCCGGCGGCGCCACGGCGAGTCCTCCGTTGACGACTTCGGTTTCGACCGCGAGTGGACGGAGACACTGGTACCTCTGTCGGCGTGGCTGTACCGGAACTGGTGGCGGGTGCAGGCCATCGGCGTCGAGAACGTGCCGGCCACCGGTCGCGCGCTGCTGGTGGGCAACCACGCCGGCGTGATCCCGTACGACGGCGCCATGGTCCGCACCGCTCTGCTGCTCGAGCACAGCCGGCCCCGGCACGCGCGGGCGCTGGTGCTCGACGGGCTGTTCTCCATGCCCGGCGTGTCGTGGTTGATGCGCCGCACTGGTCACACGCTGGCGCACCACGCCGATGCACGCATGCTGCTCGAGAGGGACGAGCTTGTGCTGGTCTTCCCCGAGGGTGTCAAGGGCACGGGCAAGCCTTACGCCGACCGCTACCGCCTGCGCCGATTCGGCCGCGGCGGTTTCGTCGAAGTGGCGCTGCGCGCCCGAAGTCCGATCGTGCCCGTCAGCATCGTCGGCAGCGAGGAGATCCACCCCAACCTCGCCGAAATCCCCGGTGTCGCCAGGCTCCTCGGGCTTCCCTACATGCCGGTGACACCGACCTTTCCCTGGCTTGGTCCCGCCGGGCTGGTCCCGCTGCCGTCGTCGTGGATCATCGAGTTCCACGAACCGATCGACGTCGCTGCGCACAGCGACGACACTCTGTCGGAGCCGGGGCGGGTGCTGGCCATCTCCGACCATGTGCGCGACGTCATCCAGGCCGGCGTGTACCGCAATCTGCAACGGAGGCAATCCGTCTTTACGCTATCCTAACCCGCCCCCCAGGGTAGCCAAGCTGGTTAAGGCAACGGTCTGTAAAACCGTGTATCGATGGTTCGAGTCCATCCCCTGGGACGGCTTGCCATCGTCAGGGAGTCAGCACCACCTTCATCGCCTCGCGAGCGGCGAACAGCTCGTAGCCGCGCACCGCGTCATCGAGCGGCAGACGGTGCGAGATGATTGACGCGGGGTCGGCTGCGCCGGCGGCGATCAGGGCGAGAGCGTCGTCCCATCTTCCGATGACGTTGGCGGTGCCGCAGAACTTGAGGTCGATGCCCTTGACGAACGTGAGGTTGAGGGGAAACTCCATCTCGGGCTCGGAGTAGACACCTATGATGCTGATCCGTCCCCCGGCGCGCACGATGTCGATCGCGCTCGTCAGCGCTGGGATCGCCCCGACGCACTCGAGAAGCACGTCAGCGCCGCGCCCCTGAGTGTGATCCTGGATGTGGCTGGGAACGTGCACCGCCGAGGCATCGACGGGGACCGCGCCGAAGCCCTGGGCCATCTCGAGCCGCTGGGCGACGGTGTCGACGGCGTAGATCACCGCGGGGCTGAACGTCCTTGCCGCCTGCACAGCCATCAGCCCCACCGGTCCACACCCCTGCACGACGACGACATCGCCCTCCTCGATGCGCGCTTCGACCGCGCAGTCATACCCGGTGGTGAAGATGTCGCCCGCGAAGAGCACGGTTTCGTCGCTCAGTGAGTCGTCGATGACGCGCAGGCAGAGGTCGGCGTTGGGGACACGCACGTATTCCGCCTGGGCGCCGTTGAGGTCGCCGAGGAACATGCCGTAGCCGAACACGCGCTGGTCGGGGCAGCGGCTGAACAGCCTCTTGGCGCAGAACCAGCAGCTGCCGCAGGGGATCGTGAATGAGGCGAGCACGCGGTCCCCCTGCTTCACCGACCGCACCTCTGCGCCCGCCTCCTCCACCACTCCGACGAACTCGTGGCCGAGGATGCCGCCCACTGACATCCCCGGGATGCGGCCGTGCAGGACGTGGAGATCGCTGCCGCAGATCGCGGTGGTCGTGACCCGCAACAGCACGTCGCCGGGTTCCTCGATCGCCGGGCGTGGCACGTCGGCCATCTCGACGCGTCCGATGTCGACGTACGTCAGCGCGCGCATCAGCCACTCCTTCCTGCCGGCACGGTCACCGGGAATGTCAGCTTTCGTTCTCGGCGGCGCGCCGCTGGGTGACGCGATCGCGCAGGGACTCATCGATCTCGCCCTTCTGCCCGGCCTCGCGGCGCAACCAGAACGGCAGGCCCTCGGCGTCGTGCTCGGCGGCGCGGCGGCGGATCTCGAGAAGACTGCGCAGCGCCTCCTCGACCGTGGTTTGCAGCGGGGCCTCGCCGCCCGCCAGTTGGACGACGATGTCATCGGGGATGACCACGGCGTTGACCGGCGGCGGCGGGGCGGATCCGAACAGGCGGCCCAGCCAGGACATGGCGCGAGTGTAGCGTTCGCAATTGAGCCGGTCTCGCCGCGATGGCCGCCGGGTGTCCCCCACTTGGCGCTAGGCTGCACGGAATGGCGACGAAGACCAGAACGCGTGCCACGCCGCGGATGGAATGGACGGGCAATCCAGAGGCGGACGCGCTGATCGCGCGGGATCCGTTGGCCCTGCTCATCGGCTTCTGCCTCGATCAGCAGATCACCGTCGAGAAGGCGTTCACCGGACCGCTCGACATCAAAAACCGCCTGGGGACTCTCGACGCCCGGGAGCTTGCCGGCATCGATTCGGGTCGTTTCGAGGCCGCCTTCCGCGAGCGCCCGGCGATCCACCGTTTCCCGGCGAGCATGGCGGGCCGGGTCCAGGCGCTTTGCGCCATCGTCGCCAACGATTACGGCAACGATGCGGCCGCCATCTGGTCGGGCGTCCACGACGCAGCCGAGCTGCGCGCCCGCCTGCGCGCGCTGCCTGGTTTTGGCGAGATGAAGGCGCGCATCGTGCTCGGCGTGGTCGTCAAGCAGCTGAATGTCAAGCCCAAGGGCTGGGAGACGCTCGTGCCCGACTACCCGACCCTCGCCGACGTGCACACCGTGGCCGAACGCGAGGAGTACCAGGCCGGCAAGCGCGCCTGGAAGGCGTCGATGCGCGCCCAGTCGGGCGGCGCCCCGTTGGGCGGCGCCCCGTTACACCCCAGGCGGCGTGGCTGACCTCACCGTCCACGAAGCCGGTGGCGTCCGCATCGTCCGCGTGGGTCCAATGGGCCCGTACGGGAACAACGCGTACATCGTTCGCGACCTCGAGGCGGGGGTGTCCCTCCTTGTGGACATGCCTCTCGAGGAGGGTCCGTTGCTCACCGCAATCGCAGCCGACGGAGGTGTTCGGCAGGTCATCGCCACCCACTGGCACCCCGACCACTGGGCGACGTACGACGCCGTCCGTGCCGCCACTGGAGCGCCGGTGCGCGTGGGCGCAACCGAGGTGAACATCCCGAAGGAGCGCATCGACGGCCTGCTGCACGACGGCGACGAGGTCCTGGTCGGGTCGGTGCGGGTGGACGTGCTGCTGACCCCGGGACACACGCCGGGGAGCATCTCGCTGCGGGTCGGCGGCGCGGTGATCAGCGGCGACACCCTGTTCCGCGGCGGACCCGGCAAGACGTTTGCCACCGGTGACCTGGAGACGATCATCGCCAGCATCCAGGCGCGGCTGCTGCCGCTGCCGCCGGAGACTGTGGTCCTTCCCGGCCACGGCGAGCACTCCACCATCGAGTCCAGCCGGCGCGGCTTGGCCGCCTACCTGAGGTCGCCCAAGCCCGCGGGCTTCTTCGGTGACGTCGAGTGGCCGGCGCGCTGAGCCTGTGAGCCCTGACCGGTCAGCGGCCCACCAGGCTGAACAGGGTCACTGCGAAGAGCGTCAGGGAGAAGCAGGCGATCACGCTGATGCCGAGCCAGTCGCGAAGATGCAGGACGAGCCGGCGGCGTCGCGCGGCGTGGCGCCGACGGCGCAGGATGGCCCGTCGCTCTACGGAGGCGACGACCACCGAAGCGACGGCTCCATCGAGTTGTCGAGTCCCTGTGAACACCCTTTGTGCCTCCTACTGTCCGCGCATTCCTGGAGCGGAGCTGAGCCTTAGCTTACAGCATCACTATCAGATTATGCACAACTGACCGCTCCATGTCCCCGGGTGGGTCACGGGGAGCGACTGCGGCGATCCTGAGTATCAAGTGCCACTTGACACTTGATGCTCGAGGCCCGACCATCGCGGGGCCATGCCCGCGACCGTGCACCGGATGCGCGACCTCGTCCGTCTCACCGGGGTGAGCGCGCCGACCATCCATTTCTACGCGCAGCAGGGCCTTCTGCCCAAGGCGCGCAAGACGGCGGGCAACCAGGCGCTGTACGCCGACTCGACGGCCGCCCGAATCCGCTGGATCCGCGTCCTGCAGACTGAGCTGAACCTGTCTCTGCGCAGCATCGCGCGCGTGCTCGAGATGCGCGGTGAGCTTCCCGTCGAGGAGATCCGCGCCCTGCAGGCGCTCGGCGCCCTGCTCGACGAACCGGACCCCGCCGCCGGGGCGGCCGAGCTTGCCGCGGTCAGCGCGCGCCTGGCGCCGACCGACGTGGCGAGCCTGCAGCGCCTCGGCCTGGTCGGCTCGACCAGGCCGATCAGCAGCAGCGACCTGCGCCTGCTCGACCTGGTCGCCGCGATGCGTGCCTCCGGCTTCACCGAGGAGTCGGGCTTCGCCATCGAGAACCTCGCTGTGTATCGCGACGCCGTCGAGCGGCTGGTCGCGGACGAGCTGGCGCGCATCGTCGAGCCGGTGCTGCATCGCCACGATGCCCAGACACTGCGCGACCTGGTGCACCGTGGTCTGCCCCTCACCGATCGCCTCCTGTCGCTGCTGCACCAGCGCGCCGTTCGCGGTGAGATGCAGCGCTGGCTCGACCTCGCCCCCGAAGCCGCCGGCGCCACCGCCTAGGAGAAGGCCATGAGCACTCGCGTGTACACCCTGCCCGTGGAACAGACGCGCTGGATCGTCGACGGCGGCGCGCAGACGGTCTTCACCTGGGAGTACGACGAGGGACGCGATCGCCTTCTCAACCTCTATGAGAAGGGAAAGACCAGGCAGTGGAACAGTCGCGAACGCATCGACTGGTCGATCGACGTTGACCATGACAATCCGCTGCAGGCGCCTGAGTACTACGTGCCCATCTACGGCAGCGACACCTGGGAGCGCATGGGCGAGCATGACCGCGCCCAGGTCGTGTACCACCTCGCGTCCTGGCAGTTCTCGCAGTTCCTCCACGGCGAGCAGGGTGCCTTGATCTGCGCGTCGAAGATCGTCCAGACCGTCCCCGACATCGACAGCAAGTTCTACGCCGCGACCCAGGTGATGGACGAGGCGCGTCACGTCGAGACGTACTCCCGCTACCTGCACGAGAAGCTGGGCATGGCCTACCCGATCAACGCGCACCTCAAATCGCTTCTCGACGACGTGGTATCGGACTCGCGATGGGACATGACCTACCTCGGCATGCAGGTGCTGATCGAGGGGCTCGCCCTGGCCGCCTTTGGCCTGATCCGCGACGTCGCCGAGAACCAGCTCGCGCGTGCCGTCACCGCCTACGTGATGGAGGATGAAGCACGCCACGTGGCCTTCGGCCGCCTTGCGCTTCGCGACTTCTACCCACAGCTGTCCGAACGCGAGCGTGACGAGCGTGAAGAGTTCTGCGTGCAGGCGTGCTACCTGATGCGCGACCGGTTCCTCGCCCACGAGGTGTGGGAGAACCTGGGATTGCCCGTTGAGGAATGTCTGCGCTTCGTCAACCAGTCGGAGTCACAGGTGCAGTTCCGCAGCCTGCTGTTCACCAGGATCGCACCAACCCTCAAGGACATCGGCCTCTTCGGTCCTCGGGTACGATCCGCCTTCGCCGACATGGGGGTTCTCGGCTACAGCGATGTCGACCTCGACGCCATGATCGGCGACGACGAGCGAACCGCGGGAGAGATCGACGCCGGGCGACGCGCCCAGGTGGAGCAGACCATCGCTGCCGGGACCCCCTGAACCGCGCACGAGGAAGATCCACTCTCGATTAGGCGGGGGCGGACCGAGCGATCGCCGCCGCCACACTCGGGGGAGGCGGCAGGGCGGCGACGTCATCGGGCACCATGGTCGGCAGGTCGAGCCGTGTGGTGATCGGCACAACACCCGACCACACCCGCTTGGTGCGGTCGGCCGGGGTCTCGACGGGTCCGCCGCTGCGAACCTTGGCGGTGGCGCGATCGATCGGCAACCACACGATCTCGGTGGCACGCAGCTCGGTGGCCGTCGGCTGCCGCACCTCTGCCCATCGACCCGGGAGCACATGGTTGACGATCGCCCGCAGCGCGTCCAGCTTGCCCTCCTCGTCACGGATGGCGGTGGGGATACCGAACACCATCGCCGAGCGGTAGTTGATGGAGTGGTTGAACGCCGAGCGCGCGGCGACGATGCCATCGATCGCGGTGATCGTGACGCACACCGCGGCTCCGCCGGCCAGCGTGCCGAGCATGCGACTCAGGGTCGAACCGTGGATGAGCAATCGCCCACCATCGCGTGCGTGCACGGTCGGCACGGCGTACGGCCAGCCGTCGACGCTGAACGCGACATGGCAGGTGAGCTGCGAGTCGAGGATCTCGTTGATGACCTCGATGTCCGTCGCGCCGCGCTCGCGATGGCGGCCGTGTTCAAGATTCGGATCGACTCTCATGCTGTCTCCTGGGTGCGCATCAGCGAGGTCGGCGGAGCGTGCAGGGCATCATTTCAGGCGGCGCGCCGCACGCGCACTCAGGTCACCTCGTCATCAGGCGAATCCGGTGTCTGACGGCGTCTAAGATGCGCGGCACGCCCGCATCGTCTAGCGGTTAGGACACCACCCTTTCAAGGTGGTAACCGGGGTTCGACTCCCCGTGCGGGTATAGCCGGCCATGGCCGAGTGGAGTCCTCACAGGCGACCTCAGCGCTGGCGTCTGGCTTCGCGGCGCCCGATGCGCAGCACGACATCCGGGCGCCCGACCCGGCTGGGCAGCGTCACGGCGACGATCAGGGCGGTCAGCGCGCCGATCGCTGCGGTGAGCACGCCCAGCACCAGGCCGATGACGGGGACCACGAGGTACCAGCTGTCGTGGGTGCTCTGCAGCGCGTTGACCTGGTTGCCCAGGGGCATCAGCGCGACGCGCATTCCGGTGGTGAAGCTCACCTGCTGCATCCAGTTGACCACGGCGCCGGCTGCCCATGCCACCACGCCGCCGAGCAGGCAGCCGACGACAAACCCGGGCACGAAGCCGGCAAGCGCTCCGATGCCGAGCACCCGGCGCATCGGCATCGCGATGACCGTGGCGCTGACGGCAGGCGTGGCCTGATCGGTCACGGCGTTGACCCACGTCTGCGCCGGTATGTCAGGGCAACGGCGACGGCGCTCATCAGGACCAGCGCAAAGGCAGCCGCGTACGCCATCAACAGCCCCAGCGACCGAAAATCCGGGCCCACGGGAACCCGGCCGATGCCGCCGGATGCCACAACCGGATTGTCCGGCGCCGGCACCGGGCCGGTGAAGCTGCTCTCGGCGACGGCGGCGACCTCTCGCGGGGTGCCGTTGGAGTGGAACATGCCGAAGTGCTCGACCGGGTTGGCCGGCTGGTCGGACCAGTAGTCTTGGAGCGACCACCAAACCGCCGCGGCGACGTACCCGTGTGCACGCGACGTGAGCAGTGGCGAGATCGCCTTCCACGTGTCGGAGAACACCTTGGCCTGCGCGGCTTCATCAGCTGCGCTGTCGGACCACCGGCCGAACTCCATGACCATGATCGGTTTGGCGGGGTACGTGGCATGGGCGATGCCAAGCGCCGCGGCCGTGCCGTGCACCGCGTCGGTACCGTAGAACACGCCCTCATACATCGTGTATCCCGCGACGTCGAGATTGCGGCTGGTCGGGTCGCTCGGGTTGGACCCGTACATGGCCTGTCCGGTCAACCTGGTGCCATCCACCTGACGCTCGGCCTGCGACAGCTGGTCAAGCAGGTTCTCTCGCTCCGCCACGCCGAGGCCCTCGTTGGCGAAGCCGTGGAAGAGAACGGATGGGTGGTTCATGTCGCGCAGATCCATCTCACGAAGCATCTGCACGGCGATGCCGCGGTCGGCGGCGATGGAGAAGGTCTGCGGCGTCTCGTGGTACAGCGGGATCTCCTCCCACACCGCAAAGCCCGTGCGGTCGCTCAGCCGCAGCAGGTTCGGCTCCGCGGGC
Source organism: Candidatus Dormiibacterota bacterium (assembly GCA_036561525.1). Lineage (GTDB taxonomy): Bacteria > Chloroflexota > Dormibacteria > Aeolococcales > Aeolococcaceae > Aeolococcus. Next base: position 51,555 of record DATBPD010000079.1, read on the forward strand.
GCATGGTCGGCACGGATCAGGTTGAGCCCGGCCCGTGCAGCCAGGCGAAGGACGTCCTGCACTCCCGACGGCGACTGCCAGCGCCCGCCGCGGGGAGAGCCGTCGGCTCGTGCCGGGATGACACTCTCGTTGTGGATCGCGGCGCCGTCGAACACCACCCGCTGGTCGTTGAGCTGAAGGGCAGGCTGGCTCGAGTCGACGTGGATGGTGCGCAAGCCGAAGGTGTCGGCAAACTGGTCGACCATGGTATTGCCAACGTCGACGGTGACCACGAGAACATACAGGGCCGGGTACGTCAAAGACCACAGGTCCGGCTGCCGGAACTCGAACTGCGTGCTCAGCACCTGGACGTTGCCCGCCGGGACGTCGACGGGGTTCAGGGTGGTGCTCGCCACCGGGGCAGCACCCGCCGGCACCAGATGGAGCGCGTCGGGATCCAGCCGGTTGGTATCGGTGACCAGCGCGGGGAGGACATCGATGTGCACGCTGCTGTTGTCGATGTCGACGCCGCCGCGGTTCTCGACGACGACATCGACGTCGGCGGCGTCCAGGTGCGGCGTCACGTCGGCACGCACCACCGAGGGGGAGCCGGTGGTCTCGATCCACACCGGGCCGATGATGCCGGCGTAGTTCCAGAAGTCAGTGAGGCCCCAGGGGACGACGTCGAGGCGCGACCCGAAGGGCGGATCGACAACGCGCACGGCGAGCACGTTGGCGGATCCCCGGTGCAGATGCTGCGTCGCGTCAAAGGCAAACGGCGTCGATCCTCCCTCGTGGTAGCCGAGCCACGCACCATTGAGCCACACGTCGGCGAGATAGTTGACCGTCGCGAACTTGAGCGTTACCGCGCCGTCGGGCCAGTCGGTGGGGAGGCTGAAATGGAGGCGGTACCAGGCACCCACCGAGGCGGGCGCGGGAGGCGGGTTGGAACCCCCGGGGACGCTGACAGGCTGCCAGGTCTGGTCAGCGTACCCGACGGAGGTGCGCCCAGCCGCGGCCTGCTCGATGGCGGGGAGCGACTGATCGCGCGGACTGAAGCTGCTCGCCTGATCGAGGGGAATCGCCTGCATCCGCCACCCGATGCCGAGGTCGAGGCGGCCACGCTCCTGGTAGGAGAAGGACGGCACTGGAATGCCCGACTGAAACGCCACCGTGCCGCCGGTGACCTGGCGCATGGTCAGCGTCGGGGGCAATTGTGCGACATGTTCCGCATTCCCCTGGCATGACGTCAGCAGCAGCCCACCCATGCCGATGCTGGCGACCGCAGAGAGCATTCGCAGTGATCGGGGAAGCGCCATCAAGCTCCCGGTTTTCCTCCGGAACTGATGCGCAGCGACGATCGTGCGAACGCCCTGCATGTCGGTCATTGTGGCGGCTCAAGTCCCCCGGAGTAGTCTGCGCCGATGAACGACAACCCGCTCGGGGTGGGCGGATTGCGCCTGCACGACTGGGCATCTGCCACCCGCAGCTTCGGTCAGGTGCACGGCACACACGGATACGAGTGCGTCGAGCGCGTCCACTCGCCCGCTGTCGCCCACCTGCGCAGCTCCCGAGTGGCCCGCTAGACCGAGGTTCGCAGCCTCGCAACCGTCGAGCCCGCCTTCTCTATACTCGGCGGCGTCGTTGTCCGCGTGCGGGAGACCCATGTCCTTCCGAGAGCTCTTCAGCAAGATGGTCGGCTTCGGCCTCACCGCCGTCGCCCTGATCGCTGGTGGCATCCTGGTGCTGATCGGCCCTCACGCGTACAACGACTATCTGAACGTGGCGCTGGGCGTCATCCTGATTCTCTTCGGCCTCGGCGCCGGCGGCTTCGGGACGATGGTCATCGCCGGAGTGCTGCTCGACGACCGCGCCCGCCAGCGCGAGGAGCGCCTCCACGTGACGCCGCGCAGCGGGCCGCCGGCGCCGCCTCCGCCTTGGGGCATGGGCGACATCGGCAGGCCGGGTGCGGGAGGCGTGGCCCACGTCGGCGACTCCCCGCGCGGGGGCGGCACGGTGAGCGTGGTCAGCGTGGTCACGCGCAGCTGGGACGGCCCTCTGCTGGTCGTTGCACTGATCAGCTGGACGATCGTGGCACTGATCATCGCCGCCCCGAGGTGACCGAAGGCCGCACTCCGATGCGGACTCGCTTCGCACCTTCGCCCACCGGGCCCCTGCATTTCGGCTCGGTGCGGACGGCGCTGTTCGCCTGGCTCGCGGCACGGTCGAGCGGTGGAGCGTTCGTACTCCGCATCGAGGACACCGACCAGGAGCGCTACCTCGAAGGCAGCGAGGCACTGATCATGGAGACGCTGCTCTGGCTTGGCCTCGGCTGGGACGAGGGCCCTGAGGTGGGCGGCCCGCACGGGCCGTACGTGCAGTCACTTCGCACCAAGGTTTACAAGGAGCACGCCGAGCGTCTCCTCGAACTTGGTGCGGCGTACTGGTGCACGTGCACCCCAGCCCGACTTGCACAGATGCGCGAACAGCAGCAGGCGGCTCATCAGCCGACGCGTTACGACCGCCGCTGCCTGACACGCCAGGACCAGGTCGCAATCGAGCGCGCGGCCGGCGTCTCCGCTGTGCTCCGGCAGCGCATCGAGCCCGGCCGCACGGTCTGGGACGACATCATCCGCGGTGAGATCTCCTTCGACAACGCCGATATCGACGACCAGGTGCTGCTCAAGTCCGACGGCTTTCCCACCTACCACCTCGCCGTCGTCGTCGACGATCACCTCATGGAGATCACCCACGTGATCCGCAGCGACGAATGGGTGCCGTCAACACCCAAGCATCTCGGGCTGTACAGGGCTTTCGGGTGGACCCCGCCTCGCTTCGCTCACGTGCCGCCGGTGCTCGGTGAGGACAAGACCAAGTTGAGCAAGCGGCGAGGAGCACGCAACGTCCTCGAGTACGGTGAGCTCGGATACCTCGCGCCTGCCCTGGTCAATGCCATGGCGTTGCTCGGCTGGTCGTCGGGCACCGAGCAGGAGCTCTTCACCCCCGCAGAGCTGGTGCAGCGATTCTCACTCGACCGCGTCAACGCCTCCGCCGCGGTGTTCGACCAGAAGCGTCTCGATTCGCTCAACGGTTTGCACATCAGGCGTCTGTCCACCGAAGAGCTCGTCGAGCAGCTCGAGTTCTGGCTGCCGGGGACAAGCAAGGAGACCCGGCGAAAGCTCGTGCCGATGCTCCAGGAGCGGATGGTCGTGATGCGCGACGCGACAACCCTCGCCGCTCCCCTGCTCGGCGACGCTCCGTGGGACGACGGCGTCGAGTTCCCACCTCAAAGGGTGGACCCGCAGACGGCGATCGCTCTTCTCGACGCGGCCTGCGGCGAGGTGCAGCAGGGCGCCCTCGAGGATGTGACGGCGATGCGCGAAAGGCTCACCACGTTGGTCGAGGCCCGGCGGGTGCGGGCGCGCGATGGCTTTCGCGTTCTCTACATCGCCATCCTCGGCAGGGCACATGGAGTGCCTGTCTTCGACGCCATGGCATTCATCGGGCCTGAGGTCACCGTGCAGCGGCTGCGCGCCGCCCGGGCGCGCCTCGAGCAATGAGTGTCAGCCACCACCTCGAACGCTCAGCCGGCGCTACGAGATGGTAGATTGCGGTCACCGGGGTGCCCCATGCGAGGCTGAGATCATACCCGCGAACCTGATCTGGGTCATGCCAGCGTAGGGAGTGCACGTGAGTCGAATCGCTCGGGTCCTGAGCATCGCATCGTCCGACTCCGGGGGCGGCGCGGGCATCCAGGCTGACCTGCGCGCCTTTGCGGCGGCAGGGTGTCACGGCAGCAGCGTCATCGTGGCCCTCACCGCCCAGAACACGCGCGAGGTGCGCGCGGTGCACACTGTTCCGCCCTGGTTCGTCGACACCCAGCTGGCCGCCGTGTTCGACGACATTGGCGTCGATGCCGCCAAGACCGGGATGCTTTTCTCCGCGGAGACCATCGAGTCCGTCGCCGCGTTCCTCGCCACCCACCCGGTTCCCCTGGTGGTTGACCCGGTGATGGTGGCCAGCTCCGGGGCGCGGCTGCTGCGCGAGGACGCCGTGGGTGCGATGGTCCGCAGCCTCTTCCCGCTGGCCACCGTCATCACCCCGAACGTTCTCGAGGCCCGAGCCCTGACCGGAACGGGCGGTTCGCGTCGTGAGCTGGCCGAGCGCCTGCACACGATGGGCGCTGCGGCGGTGATCGTCACCGGGGGTCATGGTGACGACCCCGTCGACCACCTCTTCGACGGACGGCGCCACCTCGAGATCGGAGTCCCTCGACACAGCATCGCGGCCACGCACGGAGCGGGGTGCACACATTCGGCGACCCTGGCCGCGCTCATCGCCCAGGGATGGCCGCTCGAGGAGGCCGCGCGCCATGCCGCCGCCATCGCGGCTGCGGCGATCGCCCGCGGGCTGACCGAGATCGGCGGCGGCGACGGACCGGTGGACGTGCTCGATGTCCGCAGCCGTGTCCAGGCGCGGCCGATGGTCGCCAGTGGAGGGAGCAGGTGACAGAAACCGCCGACCTGGCCACCGGCGATTCGCTGCGGCGCATGCGCGAACAGCGCCCCCTGGTGCACCAGATCACCAACTTCGTGGTCATGAACGAGACCGCCAACGCCACACTCGCCATCGGCGCGCTGCCGGTGATGGCCCATGCCCCGGAGGAGGTGGCCGAGATGGCCAGTGTCGCCGGTGCACTGGTGCTGAACATCGGCACCCTGACCCGCGAATGGGTCGAATCGATGATCCTGGCCGGCCGGGCCGCGGATCGAGCAGGCATCCCGGTCGTGCTCGACCCCGTTGGCGTAGGGGCGACCACGCTCCGCACCCAGAGCGCACAGCGGATCATGAATGAGGTGGCGGTGGCCATCGTGCGCGGCAACGCGGCCGAGGTGGCAACGCTGGCCGGCCGGACTGCGCAGATCCGCGGCGTCGAGTCCATCGGTGACATCGACGACGTCGGTGAGCTCGCCCGGGCGGCAGCACGGACCCTCGGCTGCACGGTGGCGGTCACCGGCCCGATCGACGCGGTCAGCGACGGTCACAACACGCTGCTCGTGGCCAACGGACATGCCCTGCTGGCCACGGTGACCGGCACCGGCTGCATCGCTTCGGCCATAACCGGCTGCTTTGCGGCAGTCAATCGCAAGCAGCCGCTCCTGGCGGCCACCGAGGCCCTGGTGGCGCTCGGCGTCGCCGGCGAAGACGCGGCCCGGCACAGCAGCGGGCCAGGCACGTTCCACGCCGCGCTCTATGACGCGCTCTACGCGCTGTTGCCCGACACAGTGGACGAGCGTGCGAAGGTCAGCAGCCGATGAGGCTGCATGCCGTGGTCGACGATGTCGACGTCGCCGAGCGCGCGGTCGCCGCCGGTGCCACCGTTGTGCAGGTGCGGCTCAAGGACGCGGGCACCGCCGCACGCGCCGCGATGGGGCTCCGGCTGCGCCACCTTCCGGCCATGCTCGTCATCAACGATGACGTCGAGGCGGCACTGCGGTGTGGTGCCGACGGCGTGCACCTGGGCCAGACCGACAGCGGTGCGCAACGGGCGCTTTCGGCCGGCCTGTTGGTGGGGATCAGCGCACAGGACGTGGCCCAGGCCGAGGACGGGCAGGCGCTCGGTGCCGCATACATCGGCGCCGGCCCGGTCTGGACCACCCCCACCAAACGAGACGCAGGCGCGCCGATCGGGATCGACGCGCTGGCGGCGATGTGCGCTGCGGTCAACATCCCCGTTGTCGCGATCGGCGGCGTCGACGCCGGCAACGCCGGCCTCTGCATCCGGGCCGGCGCCGCGGGGGTGGCGGTGGTGCGCGCGGCGGGGGATGCCGCCTCCCTCCGGCTGGCCATCGACTCGGCGCTGGCGATGAGCGTGCGCGCCTGACCGAGCTCGCGCCGCCCTCAGGCGGAGTCGGCGAGCTTCTCGTCCAGCGGCCGCGCGTTCGGCGCCACCGAGCGGAAGCGCCGGACGATCTCCGGGAGGAGGTTGACGGCGATGACCGGGTTCTCGATCAGGAACTGGCGGAAGCTGCCGTCGCCCAGCGTGAGACAGCGCAGCCGTGAGGTTGCTCTGACGCTGGCGGTGCGCGACTTGCCATCGAGGGCAGCCACCTCGCCGAAGAAGTCACCGGCTTGCAGATGGTGGACGACGTTGCCGTCGACGATGACGTCGGCCTCGCCCTCGAGGATGATGAAGAAGTCCGGTCCCGAGAGCCCCTCGGTGAGCACGCCGTGGCCGGCGAGGTACGTCGAGTCGTCGAAGCGCTCGGCGACATTGCGGATCTGCTCCTTGTCCAGCCCAGCAAAGAGCGGGCTGCGCTCCAGCGTGGGAATCACGTCCTCGCGAACTGTGGCCATGGCAATCTCCCTCCACCCGGCGCAGGCCGCGCCGTTGCGGCCAGTGTAGCCAGGTGGTCAGTCGAGGAAGTCGGCGAGCCGGCGGCTTCGCGAAGGGTGGCGCATCTTGCGCAGCGCCTTCGCCTCGATCTGTCTGATGCGCTCGCGGGTGACACCGAATCGACGGCCGACCTCGTCGAGCGTTCGTGGATGTCCGTCGACGAGCCCGAAACGGAGCTGGATGACGCGCCGCTCGCGAGGCGTGAGCGTGTCGAGGATGTCCTCCACCTCGACACCCAGCATCGTGCTGGCGGCTGCGTCCTGGGGCCGGATCGCCCCGGTGTCCTCGATCAGCTCGCCGAGCTCGGCGTCGCCATCGTCACCGACGGGCGTCTCCAGCGACACAGGGTCCTGGGCCACGCGGCGGATCTCCTTGACGCGCTCCGGAGTCAGCCCGAGCTCCTCGGCAATCTCCTCGTCGTCGGGCTCACGGCCCAGTTCCTGCACCAGCCGGCGGGCGACGCGGGCCTGGCGGTTGACCAGCTCCACCATGTGCACCGGGATGCGGATGGTGCGCGCCTGGTCGGCGATGGCGCGGGTGATCGCCTGCCGGATCCACCAGGTCGCGTACGTCGAGAACTTGTACCCACGGTGGTAGTCGAACTTGTCGACCGCACGCAACAGGCCCAGGTTGCCCTCCTGGATGAGATCGAGGAATGGCATGCCGCGCCCGAAGTACTTTTTGGCAATGCTGACCACAAGTCGGAGGTTGGCCGCGGCAAGAAGGTGCTTGGCGTCGTCATCGCCGGCCTCGATGCGCTGGGCGTAGAGCACCTCCTGCTCCTTGGTGAGCAGGGCAACCTCGCCGATCTCTCGCAGGTACATGCGTACCGGGTCGTCGAGCGACACCGCCGTGCTGACGTCGACCAGCGCCGGAGTGTCCTCCTCCTCGTCTGGATTCTCCACGCCCTCGCCGGCGATGGCGATGCCCATCTGCCTGAACGAGTCGAACAATCGCTCCAGGGCGTCGGGCTCGAGCTCGAGATCTGGGAAGGCGGCGATGATGTCGTCGGCGGGTATCTCCCCGTGCTCCTTGCCGCGCACGATCAGACCCTCGGCCGCCATCACCAGCGGATCGAGCGCCGCGCCGTTGGCGCGCGTCTGCGTCAGCGTTGCAGTTGGCATGCTCTCTTCGTCGCTCCCAGTCCCAGGTCAACCGTCGGACGTCTCCCTCTCCACGTACAGGGTGACGGTTTTGGTCTCCGTTCTGCATCCTGCCGCGTCCGCCGCGACGGGCGCTGTGTCAGCAGAGCCGACACAAGGCGTCAGCCCGGCGCGCTCACGACGGCCTGGGACGCGGGTTCGGCGTCGAGCCGGCCTTCCCGATCCATGGCGGCGGGGCGGCCGAGATGGTATCCCTGGCCGAGCTTGATGCCTGCCTGCGCGACCAGCCGCGCCATGGCCTCGTTCTCGATGCCCTCGGCGATCGGCGTGGGTCCACCGAGCCCTGCCCGCGCCGCACAGCGTTCGGCGAAGCCGCGACGAGCGGGGTCGGCCATGGCGGCGACGGTCGGACGCGACAGCTTGACGAAGTCGGGCTGCTCGCTGGACGCCAGCAGAGACGCCTCCTCGCCCGCGTTGACAGCGACGGCGAGGCGAGCACCGCGGCGACGGTAGGGCCGCAGCAGGTCCATCAGCGTGGCCACGTCGGCAACCGTCGTGGGCCGCACAACCTCGATGACGACCCCCAACACCGGGCGACCCGAGTCGCTCAGCAGCTGGGCCAGCGACTCGGCGTCGGCCTCGCCGTTCTGCAACGCGTCCGGGTTGAGGTTCAGCGAAAGGAACGGTCCATCGGCCATGCCTCGGGCTCCGACCAGCGCGGCGCGGCGGCAGAGCCAGTCGAGGTCGCGGGTCACACCCTCGGCGCGTGCGGTGCGAAAGAACTCCTCCACGCTGCCGTCGTCGGCGACGTTGGCCGGCCGCGCCAGCGCCTCGTAACCCGCGACGGTGCGCGAGTCGAGGTGCAGGATGGGCTGGTAGACGGCGCGGACGTGCTGACGGGTGAGCACGCGCGCAAGCACCCCGTTCCAGTTCCCCGCGTCGCGTTTCTTGATTGGTGTGCCTCCGTGAGCTGCGCCCCTCGATCACCTCGCGGTGCGCTCGCGGCTGACCGCGACCACTGGGACTCAGTGGCCGCGCTCGTGCTCCAGGAGGCGACGCTTGGTATCGAGACCATAGTAATAACCGCCCAGAGACCCATCGCTGCGCACAATGCGGTGACAGGGCACGAACAGACAGATGGCATTGCGGGCGCAGGCCGAGCCGGCCGCGCGGACGGCCCGCGGCGCCCCGGCCCTGGCGGCGAGCTCCGCGTAGCTCACGGTGGTACCCGCGGCCACCTCGCGCATCGCCGCCCAGACCCTGGTATGGAAGGGGCTGCCCGGCTGGCTGACGGTGACGGTGTCGAGAGCGCCGACCTCCCCGGCGAAATAGTCGCGCAGCGCCGCCGCAGCGCTGGTGTCGCCGTGGCGAACCGGCTCACGGCGGAGCGATGGTTGCAGCCGGTCGCGCAGCTCATCGATGTCGCTGGTGAACGAGGCCACGTGCAGGCAGTCCTCACTGCCGATGAGCGACAGGTCGCCCAGCGGTGTGGCGACTGTGGTGGTGATCAGGGTCACGATGCTCTCTCCATGGTGTGGGCGGGATGCGACAGTTGGTTCCAGAGGTGCACCGTGGCGTAGGCGCGCCACGGGCGCCAGCGCTCGGCCCGGCTGAGCAGCGCAGCGCCGTTCTCCCCGCCGGCCTGGGCGACGGCCCGACGCAGCCCGAGGTCACCGGCCGGGAAGGCGTCGGGGTCGCGCAGCCCGCGCATGGCGACGTACGTGGCGGTCCACGCGCCGATGCCCCGAATCGACAGCAGCCGGCGCACCGTCTCGGGCGCGTCCGCACCGGGTGTGAGGTCGATGTCCCCATTGGCGATTGCCACAGTCAGCCTGCGCAGTGTCGCCGCGCGCTCGCCGGTGAGCCCGAGCCCGCCGAGGTCTGCGTTCGCGACGGCCGCCGCGGTCGGGAAGATGCGCTCAACGCCGTGGCGCGGGCGGGGCAGCGGCGCGCCCACGTGCTCGGTGAGTCGCGAGGCGAGCGCGGTGGCGCGGGCGACGGAGACCTGCTGCCCGAGCACAGCTCGAATGGCGATCTCCACGCCATCCACACAGCCCGGCACCCGGAGCCCCGGTCGGGCGCAGACGAGCGGCGCGAGCAGCGCATCTGCGCCGAGGACGGCGGCGATGGCCTGGGGGTCGGCGTCGACGTCGAAGAGCCGGCGACAGGCGTCCACCGCAGCGCCGAGGTCGCGGACATCGTCGAGCCACAGCCGTACCAGCAGCTGCGCGGGCTGGGGCTCGAGCTCCACGACGGCCGCGGCATTGGGCAGCGACAGAGAGCGCGTCAGGGACACCGATGAGCAGCGCTCGACCGAGGCCACGGCGCGCTGCGCAAAGAATGCCAGCAACGCGCAGCCGTCAAAGGGAGGTCGGACGCCGAGCCGGAGAGTGATCGCACCCTCCCCGTCGTGGCCGGCAGAACCGCGGCGACGGAGCTCGGTGGGTGGGCGGCCGGTCCCGGCGCGGATCTCGCTGTTGAACTGGCGCAGAGACGAGTAGCCGGCGCTGAACGCAACATCGGTGATGGGCATGGCCGTCTGCTCGATCAACGTGCGGGCGGTCTGGAGGCGACGCATGCGGGCCAGCGTCGACGGGCCGGCTCCGACGGCGGCGGACAGGACTCGATGGAGGTGGCGCTCGCTGACCTCGAGCCGGCGGGCAAGGGCGGCGACCCCCGCCCCTCCGTCGGCGGCGCCGGCGGCGATCAGGCGGAGCGCCCGGTCGACGACGCGGTCGCCGGCGGGGGTCTGGACGGGCCCCGGGGCAAGGTCCGGCCGGCAGCGCAGGCAGGCGCGGAAACCCGCTGCCTGGGCTGCGGCGGCGCTGGGGTAGAAACGCACGTTGGCCCGCTTGGGCGTCTGCGCCGGGCAGATGGGCCGGCAGTAGATGCCCGTGCTCGTGACCGCGGTGAAGAAGCGGCCGTCGAAGCGCGCATCGCGGCTGAGGATTGCCCGGTAGCAGGCGTCGAAGTCGTCGTGCATGACCCAAGCATGGCCGCTGGCACGGCGGCTTGGCTGGCGGTTTTCGGACCCACCGTCGGAAGCGTGGGTCGTAGCTCAGACCGTGAGCACAACCTTGCCGATCGCGCGTCTGCCCTCGATGAGCCGCAGCGCGTCCGCAGCGTCGCCCAGAGGGTAGGTGGCGCCGAGCGCCGGAGCCACCTGGCCGGCCTCGATCATCGGGTGCAGCGCAGCGACCGTCGCCACAAACAGCGCTGGATCTCCGCCCAACCAGGCGCCCCATGCCGCGCCGACGATGGCGATGTTGCGCAGCAGCAAACGGTTGGCAGCAACGGTCGGGATCCTGCCTTCCGTGAAGCCGACGACCACGAGCCTGCCACCGGGGGCGAGGCAGCGGAGGCTTTCGTCGAAGCGATCGCCACCGACCGGGTCGACGATCACGTCAGCACCGCGACCCGCGTTGAGGGTTCGCACCAGGGCCGGCCAGTCCTCGCCGCTGTCGATGACGCTGTCCGCGCCGGCGCTGCGGGCCATGTCCGCCTTGGCCGCGCTGCTCGTGACCGCCGCCACGGTCGCGCCAAGCGCCCTGGCGACCTGGATCACGGCCGTGCCCACCCCGCCCGCCGCGCCGTGGACGACAACCGTCTCGCCGGCGGTGAGGCCGGCGCGTCGGGTCAACGCGAAGTGGGCGGTGTGGTAGTTGAGGATCAGTCCCGCCCCCTGCTCCATGCTGAGCTGCCGGGGCAGCGGGCAGGTGAGGGCTGATGGCGCTGTGGCGATCTCGGCAAAGCCGCCGACCATGGTCACCGCCATGACACGATCGCCCGCGGCGAAGCCGCTGCCGTCGGGCGCGCTTCTCACCGTGCCGGCAACCTCGATCCCGGGAACGAAGGGCAGCGGCGGCTTGGTCTGGTAGAGGCCGCGGCTCATCAGCACGTCGGGGAAGCTGACGCCGGCCGCCGCCACGGCGATGACCACCTGGCCGTCGCCGTCAGGTTCAGGGATGTCTGCTGGGCGAAGCCCGTCGGGACCGTCGAGCGATTCAATCCGCTGGACGCGCATGGCCGGGCATGATGGCACGCCGGCGCTGCGCCCGACTGCTCGAACCTCGCCGGGCGCGGTGCGCCACAATTACGCAGGGCATTGGCGTTTCACCGTTGGAGCGCCCTGACATGCCCCGTCCACGCCGCCGTCGCGGACAAGGGAGAACCCTCATCGTGATGGAGATGACACCGATCGCCGCCGACACCGAGGTGCCGCCGCGGAGCGCGCCCTTCGAACAGAAGATGGCGTACTACCGTTCCCAGCACACCACCGTGGGAGTTCGCGCCACCCACATGGTGGGGATCCCCGCGGTCACCGCGTCGATGCCACTCATGGTCGCCCGACCACGCCTCGGCGTACCCCTGTTCCTGGCAGGCTGGACCCTGCAGGTCATCGGCCACAAGGTCTTCGAGAAGAACAGCCCGGCGCTGTCGAAGGGCTTCTTCACCTACCAGTTCTGCGGCCTCGCCTTCTGGTGCGAGGAGATGGCTGACCTGATCGCCGGGCGGTCTCCGCTCAGCCGTGGCCGCAGAGCCCGCTCCGAAGACAGCGACGACATCGCCGGGATCCCGATCGGAGACTACGCGCACGCCCGCTGACCTCGGTCAGGAGGCGATGAGCGCGACCGCCACAGCGGCCAGGAGCAGGCCGCCCACCTGCTCGCGGGCAAGACGCTCGCGCAGCATGGTCCGGGCCAGCAGCAGCGTCGTCGCCGGATACAGGGAGCTGAGCACGGCGACCAGGGCGAGCAGGCCACGATGGGTGGCGAGCACGTAGGTCAGGTTGGCGACGAAGTCGGTGACGCCGGCGAGGATGGCCAGCAGCAGAGAGCGACCGTGCGGCAGCGCCGGCGTGCCCCGTCGCACGGCGAGCGCGGTGAGGCCGAGGAGGATGCCCACCGAGGCAGCGCGCTGGCCAACCAGCGGCCAGGCGCCGCCATTCGAGCCGGTCTGGGCCAGCAGGACGTAGAAGCCGCCGAAGCTGACCCCGGCAGCGAGCGCCGACAGCACCGCGCCCCTGCTGACCGGTTGTCCGAGCCGCCCTTCCGATTGCCGTCCGATCAGGGCTATCGCGGGCACGGCAAGCCCCACGCCGGCAAGCGAGAGCAGGCCCGGTCGCTCGCCCCGGAGGAGGCCGACGAGCACGGGCACGATGGCGCTGAGCACCGCGGTCAGCGGCGCCACCACCGACATCGGCCCGATCGCCAGTCCGCGGTAGAGCAGCACCACCCCGATCAGACCGACCGTTCCGGCAGCGAGTCCCCAGGCGACATCGGCCACGCGGTAGGCCGACCCCGGCAGCAGCGTCACGGCCAGCAGCGCGAGCACCAGCGTGAGCGCGTTGCTCACCTGCACGACGGCTATCGCGGGTGCCCGCCGCGAGGCGAGCCCGCCGCTGAAATCGCTGATCCCGTACCCGACAGAGGAGACGAGCGCCAGGAGTGCAGCCATCCGTGGGACTCTGCTACGGCTGTGCCAGGGCGAGGATCTGCCTCGCCCCGCAGGACGGACCGACGCTGTGGCCGGCCCTCAGCTGATCAGTTGCGCAGTGCTCCGACAAGCACGCCGCTCAGACCGGTCACCAGCGCCGCGGTGGTGAGGGTCATCGCCGCACGCCCCACGGCGGCGAGGAACCGGATGCGGTTGACGCGTGCCCAGAGCAGCACCCCCGGCAGTGCCACAAGCGCGATCGCAGCGAGCCCGGACCCGACAGCCGGCCTGACCCACCAATCGGGAGTCCGCGTGAACGAGGTCAGGCCGAGTCCCCAGCCGCTCAGGCCCGCAGCCGTCAGCGCGGCGCAGAAGAGTGCGATCAGCAGAGGTGCGTGATGGAGCGCGGCGAATCGCGTGCGCACGGGTGCAGGCTGCGGCCAGATGGGATCGAGCACGTGCCACTGGTCGGCGTTCTGCTTGATCACCGGCTCGAAGGCGGCAAGGACGGTGCGCGCCACCCGCTGAACCTCCGCTTCGCGCGGTGCGTCGACGTCGTACGGGATCGGCGGCATCGCGGACAGGCAGAGCCTGCCGCCGTGGCGCAGCGACCATGCCGGGACGAGCGCGGCGTTGCAACGGATTGCGATGTCGACAACCCCAAGAGGGATCGGGGTGGGCTCGCCGAAGAACTGCAGCGGCACGCCCGCGCCGGTGAGGTCGCGGTCCATGGCGATCGCCACCGTGCCATTGCCGCGGAGCTCGCCGAACACCTGGCGCAACGCGCCCGCACCGATGCGCCGGGCAACATCGGCGTCGGCTGCACGCATCGCGGCCACGTCGATGGGGATCACGCTGACCCCGAGCCGGGCGCGGCCGCGGCGCAGGTGGTCGAACAGCCGGCGTGGGTGCACGACCTCGGCGAGCACTGCGATCCTGCCCGTACCGGCATTGAAGGCGACCAGCCCGGCGTCCCATGGGCCGAGATGGCTGGCCACCATGACCACACCGCGGCCGCCCGCCAGCGCCGCGTTGAGATGGTCCAGACCTTCGATGTCGAGGCAGCGCGCGCAGGAGCTCGGGCGCGACATTCGGAGCACATCGATCCACGACCTGCCCAGGTTGCGCGCGTTGGCGCGTACCAGCGCGCGCAGCTGGCGCGGCGGGAGATCCCCGACGACGTGCATCAGGTTTGAGCTGAGGCCGAGGAACCGCCCCGGTGACAACATCAGCATCACGTGAACGACCGCGACGGCCAGCGCGTATGCGACTGCCAGGGGCATCATGTTGGCAAGAGCCTCGGCAACCCGGTACGCCCAGTACTTCCTCACGCCGTCCCTCAGAGATCCCCGTTGACGTCAAACGGCACCATGAAATCGGGTGAGCCGACGGCTCAGCGTGACAGTAGGGCCGCGAGGCCTCCGTCTGCTGCGTGACCAAGGGCTCGGCCAGCCGCGTGCCTTTGCGACACTCGCGTTTCGCCGCCAAGTCACCGCCACGTGGTAGGGTGTCAATTGACTGCGGCGTCTCATTTCTTGCGCCGCTGCCCTTCTTGCGGTTCCTCTCCCCGTGTGCCACGGGTTCCCCAAGCCAGGCAACCGACCAGAGCTTCGAGGGGAAGCGCAGAGCCGTGACGGCTCAGGAGATCCATGACATCGTTCGCTGAAATGGGTGTGCGTCCGCGCACACTTCAGGCCCTGCAAGAGGCTCACATCACCACGCCGCTGCCCGTCCAGGCGGAAGCGATCCCGCTGCTGCTCACCGGTCGCGACGTGGTCGCCGAAGCCCCGACCGGGTCAGGCAAGACACTCGCTTTTCTCATTCCCATGGTCGAGCGCCTCGCCGGCCACCGCCGCGACTGCGGAGCGCGCGCGCTGGTGGTGGCGCCTTCGCGCGAGCTCGCCAACCAGATCGGAGCCGTGCTGCGCGGCATCGACAAGGGGCTCCGCGTGGCCATGCTCTACGGAGGCGTCGGCTACGGCGGCCAGCTCAACGCGCTTCGCTACAGCCCGGACGTGGTGATCGGCTGCCCGGGTCGAATCCTCGACCTGGCCAGCCAGGGGAAGGCCAATCTCGCCGCGGTCGAGTACCTGGTTCTTGACGAGGCCGACGAGATGCTCGACCAGGGCTTCGCGCCTGACGTGGAGCGGATCATCGCGATGACGCGCGGCGATGGCCCCAGCCGGCGCCAGACCGTGCTCACCTCCGCGACGATGCCGTCGTGGGTGCAGCGCATGATCGACCGCCACCTGACCGAGCCGGCGATCATCAGGGTGTCGATGCAGGGCGAGCCGACCCTGGAGCACGCCATCCTGCACATGGAGCGGGCCAACAAGGTCGACACCCTGTCGCGACTGCTCCGCCGCCACCACGGATCGGCACTGGTGTTCCACCGCACCAAGCACGGTGCCAAGGGCCTGGCGCGCGACCTCAATGCACGAGGACATCGCAGTGTCGAGCTGCAGGGCAACCTCTCGCAGAACGCGCGCGACCGTGCGGTCGCGATGTTTCGCAGCGGTCAGGCCGACGTGCTGGTCGCCACCAACGTGGCGGCCCGCGGCCTCGACATCAGCGGCGTCGCCGTGGTCGTCAACTACGAGCTTCCCGAGACCCCGCAATGGCTGACCCACCGCGTCGGCCGGACTGCGCGCAATGGGGCTGCCGGGCGTGCGTTCACGTTCCTGACCCGCGAGGATGCCGAGAAGTGGCGCAAGCTGCGCCGCCTCGGTGCGCCTGAGCTGCCTGGGGCTGACACCGACCATCTGCTCAACACCGGCGACATCAGGTGGATCGCCGCACCGCCGATGGGCGTCGCCGAGCGACGCCAGGGCCAGCGGCCCAACCATCCCGGGGGTGCCACCTTTCGCCGCCGCAGGCCTCGGCCGGCGTCCGTCCGGTAGGCTCTGAGGATGGCCGAGTCCTGCAGCCATCTCGACACCATCACCGATGCGCCACCCAGTGGCACGGGCTGTGTCGAGTGCCTCGCTGCCGGCCAGAGATGGGTCCACCTGCGACGGTGCACCGTCTGTGGCCACATCGGCTGCTGCGACTCGTCGCCGGGGACCCACGCCACCAAGCATTTCCGCGCCACCACTCACCCCGTGATCCAGTCGTTCGAGCCGGACGAAAGCTGGTACTGGTGCTACGCCGACGAGGTCATGATCGAGCTGGACTGACCACCGCGCTTGCGGATCTTGTTGCGCTCATCGGCGTTGAGCACGCGCTTGCGCAGCCTGATGCCACGGGGGGTCACCTCGACCAGCTCGTCGTCCTCGATGAAGTCGAGGCTCTCCTCGAGCGACATGGTGCGCGCCGGCACCAGCCGGACGGTCGCGTCCTCGGTCGACGAGCGGATGTTGGTCTTCTGCTTCTGCTTGGTGACGTTGAGGTGGAGGTCGCCGGGGCGGCGATTGAGCCCGACGACCATGCCCTCGTACACGACGGTTCCCGGGCCGATGAACGGCTGGCCGCGCTCCTGCAAGCCGAGCAACCCGTACGCCGCTGCGGTGCCCGGCTGGCTCGCCGTCAGCACACCATTGCGCGTGGTCGGCGGCAGGTTGCGCCAGCGCTCCCAGCCGAGCAGTCGCGTCGACATCACCCCGGTGCCGCGCGTCAGCGTGAGGATCTGGCTGCGCAGACCGATGAGCGCCCGGGTCGGGGCGTGGTGGATGAGCCGCGCGCGGCCGGCGGCGTCGGTGCGCATCGATTGCATCTGCGCGCCACGCGAGCCGAGTGTCTCGGCGATCGCTCCCACCGCGTCCGCGTCGCAGTCGATGATGCACTCCTCCACCGGCTCGTGGCGGTGGCCGTCGATGTCGCGGGTGATCACCGCCGGCCGCGACACCTCGAACTCGTATCCCTCGCGCCGCATCGTCTCGATGAGGATGGCGAGGTGCAGCTCCCCGCGACCACTCACCTCGAAGATATCGGCGGTGGGTCCGTCGGCGACTCGCAGAGCCACGTTGGTGAGCAGTTCGCGCTCGAGGCGCGCTCGCAGCTGGCGCGAGGTGCTGCTGAGCGTGGCCTCGCGCCCGGACAGCGGTGACTGGTTGACCGAGAACTGCATGCGCAGGGTGGGCTCACCGACCTCGGGTCGGGGCAGCGGCACAGGATCGTCGGCGTCGGCGACGGTATCACCGATGGCCACGTCGGCGAGCCCGGTGATGTACACGATCTCGCCCGCAGCAACCTCGTCGACGGGGACGCGCTGCAGCGCCTCAACCGTCAGCACTGTGCTGATGCGCTGTCGCGGGCCGACTCCGTCCGCGGTGCACACCACCACCTGCTGGCCGACACGCAGGATGCCCTTGTTGATGCGTCCAAGCGCGAGGCGGCCGCTGTAGTTGTCGTGGTCGAGGTTGCTCACCAGCATCTGGAAGGAGGCTCGCGGATCGGCCGGAGGCGGCGGCACGTGGCTGAGGATGGTGTCGAGCAACGGCTCGAGCGTGGTGCCCTGATGGTGCAGATCCATCGTCGCCGTGCCCTCGCGGCCGTTGGTGTACACCACAGGCGCGTCGAGCTGCGAGGCGTCTGTTGCCAGCTCGAGCAGCAGGTCGTGAGTGAGCTCGACGGTCTCGTCGGGGCGGGCGTTGGTCCGGTCGATCTTGTTGACCACGATGATCGGACGCAGCCCCAGGGCCAGCGCCTGGCGGAGCACAACACGTGTCTGCGGCATCGGGCCCTCGACGGCGTCAACGAGAAGGAGACAACCGTCGGCCATGCCAAGCACGCGCTCGACCTCACCACCGAAGTCGGCATGACCCGGTGTGTCGATGATGTTCAGCTTGACCCCGCGGTAGCGGATCGAGGTGGTCTTGGCGAGGATGGTGATCCCCTTCTCGCGCTCGAGGTCGTTGCTGTCCATGATCAGCTCGCCCACCTGCTCGTGGGCCGCGAACACGCGCGACTGCTTGAGGAGCGCGTCGACCAGCGTGGTCTTGCCGTGGTCGACGTGCGCCACGATGGCCAGGTTGCGCAGGTCAGCGCGTCGGGGCATGGGGTCCACAGGGGCTGGCACGAGGGCTATGGTGGCCCACTCGGTGTTGCCGACGTCCTGGCCTCTCTTCGCTAGCATCGGTCGAGATGTCTGAGATCGTCGCCGAGGTGACCGACCTGCTCCAGCGACTGATCCGCAACGGTTGCGTCAACGACGGTACGCGCGACTCGGGGCAGGAGCTGCGCAACGCGGACCTGCTCGCGGACCACGTGCGCGGATCCGGTGTGGAGTTGACGACCTTCGAATCGCACCCGGGACGCGCCTCGCTGCTGGCTCGCGTCGCGGGAACCGATCCCTCGGCGCCGACGCTGATGCTGATGGGGCACACCGACGTCGTTCCGTTCGCGCCGGAGGGCTGGCAGCGCGATCCCCTGGGCGGCGAGCTGGTCGACGGGGTGGTGTGGGGTCGCGGCGCCATCGACATGCTCAACCTCACCGCCTCGATGGCCGTGGCCACGCGCCGGCTGGCGGCGTCAGGCCGTCGCCTGCAGGGTAGCCTGCTCTTCCTCGCTGTCGCCGACGAGGAGGCCGGCGGCGGCCTTGGGGCTGGCTGGTTGGTCGAGCACGCGCGCGCAGCAGTGCGCTGTGACTACGTGATCACCGAGAACGGCGGAGTGCTGCAACATACCCCAGCCGGCGAGCGGATCGGCATCAGCGTCGGCGAGAAGGGCATCTGCTGGCTGTCCCTGCGCGTGCACGGCACGCCGGGGCACGGCTCGCGACCGCTCCATGCCGACAACGCGCTGGTCAAGGCGGCCGAGGTGGTCACCCGGCTCGCCGCGCACCGTCCCACCGCGCACATCACCGACGCGTGGCGCCGCTGGGTGGCGGGGATGGGCTTCGACCAGCCCGTCGCGGCGGCGCTGGTCGATCCCTCCCGCATCTGGGAGGGCATCGAGCAGCTGCCCCGCGAGCTTGCCCCCACCGCTCACGCGCTGACCCACCTCACCGTCAGCCCCAACGTCATCCAGGGGGGCAGCAAGACCAACGTCATCCCGGGACGGGTCGACCTCGAGGTCGACGTCCGCAAGGTGCCCGGCCAGCACGACGAGGACGTGCTCGAGATGCTCGATGCGGCGATGGGGTCGCTGCGCGGCGATGTCGACGTCGAGATCATCCAGCGTGACGAGCCCAGTGAATCGCCGATCGACACGCCGCTCTGGGCAACCATCAACCGTGCCGCCGTCGCGGTGTACCCGAAGGCCACCTGCATCCCCTCACTGACCACCGGCGGCACCGACGCGCGCTTCTTTCGTGCGCTCGGGGTCCCCGCCTACGGCATGGCCCTGTACAGCCGCGCGATGACGCTGGCGCAGTACAGCTCGATGTTCCACGGCAACGACGAGCGCGTCGACCAGGAGTCGCTGCGGCTCACCGTGGAGCTGTACGACGCCGTGGCTCGCGACCTGCTCGGCTGAGGCGGCCCGACGGTCGACACACCTCCGCGCGGCGTTCACATCCTGCGCACACGCCACGGCCATGCTGCTGGACAGGTCAACCCGTACTCTCGAGGGAGAAACGTCATGCAGAACCGTCAACTTCGTGGCCTCTTCGGGCTCGTCGCCATCGCCGCGGCAACCGCCGTCGGGGTCACCACCCACGACGCGGGATTCACCGCGCTGACCTTCGTCGGCGCACTGGTCGTGCCGCGCATCCTCGGCATCGGTGGCCGTCATCGCCGTGGTTTCAGCTGCGGCGCCGGTGGGCACCGCGACCCCGGCGGTCGCGCGCCCATGCGGGACCGTTTCGAGCAGCGGCTGGACTCCTGGCACACCCAGGCTCACGGCGACATCCCGATCGACCCGTCCGCCGCGAGCCGGCCGGCCAGCGCCTGACCCCGCCGGGCTGGGACCACGTCACGGTCCCGGCTCGACCTGTGGCGCAGCCCTAGGATGGTCGCCAGTGAGGAGCGTGCTCGTCGTCGATGACGAACCCGAGATCGTGCGGATCCTTCGCGACTACCTGGAGCGCGCCGGGTTCGCGGTGCTCACGGCCGCCGATGGCGCCACCGCCGTGGTGACGGCACGGCGGCACAGACCCGACCTGATCATCCTCGACCTCACGCTGCCCAGGCTGGACGGCCTCGACGTGGCCCGCGCCCTGCGGCGCGAGGGTGAGGTGCCGATCATCATGCTGACCGCGCGCACCGAGGAGGCGGACAGGGTCTCGGGATTGGAGCTCGGTGCTGACGACTACGTCACCAAGCCCTTCAGCCCGCGCGAGGTCGTGGCCCGGGTGCGTGCCGTGCTGCGCCGCACCGACGCGAGGCAGGTGCAGGGTGACGTGGTCAAGGTGGGCGACAGCATCGAGCTGGACGTCCCGCGCATGGAGACGGTGGTTGACGGACGTCGCGTCGAGCTGACCGCGACGGAGTTTGCCCTGCTGCTCCACATGGCGCGTCAGCCGGGCCGGGTCTTCACCCGCGCGCAGCTGCTCGACGCTGTCCGCGGTGTGGCGGTTGAGTCCTACGAACGGGCCATCGACGCCCATGTCAAGAACATCCGCCGCAAGATCGAAACTGACCCGCATGCGCCGCAGCATCTCCAGACGGTCTTCGGTGTCGGCTACCGGCTGGCGGACAGAGTGGGGTGAGCCCGCGTCGTGGCGACCGAAGGGAGTGGTATGGCTCGGGCCGCGCCCGGCCGCCGTGGTGGCCGGACGATCGCCCCTGGCCACCGCAGCGCGGTGAGGATTGGCGACGGCACGGCAGACACGCGGCGCGCCGCGTCGGCTGTGCCGTGCTGGCCCTGCTGCTCGTCCTCGCGGGCACCGGTACTGCCCTGGTGTGGCTGCTGCTCAGCGTCACCGGAGCGGTGGGCTCGGCACCGTTTGCGCGGACCATCTCCGGGGTGGTGCTTGTGTTGGGCATCGGCGCAGTGTTGGTGGCCGCGGCGGGTCTGCGCCGGCTGACCGCGCCTGCGACGCGCATCGTCGAGGCCGCGCAGCGCATCGAGTCCGGTGACTACTCTGCTCGCGTTCCGGTGCGTGGCCCCAGCGAGCTGCGATCGGTGGCTCGCGCGTTCAACGCCATGAGCAGCCGCCTCGAGGCCGACGAGGCGCGCCGCCGATCGGTGCTCGCCGACGTCGCCCACGAGCTGCGCACGCCGATCACCGTGATCCGCGGCCAGGCGGAGGGGATCGTCGACGGCGTCTATGCTGCGGACGCCGAGCACCTCCGGCCGGTGCTCGCGGCGGCGCGCACGCTCGAGGTGCTTGTCGACGACCTTCGCATCCTGGCGCTGGCCGAAGCCGGCGCCCTGCAGCTGCGCAGAGAACAGATCGACGTCGGGATCCTCGTCGACGACACCTTCGCCGCGTTCCGGGAGGCTGCGGCCGTTGCGCGCGTCGAGCTCGCCGCTGTGATCGACCCTGCCGGCCTCACCATCGATGCGGACTCGGTTCGATTGCGCAGCGTTCTCGCCAACCTCGTCGGCAACGCTCTGCGCCACACGCCCGCCGGCGGAATCGTGCATATCGCCGCAACCAGAGCGGGACCGGATGTGCGGATCACCGTCAGCGATAGCGGCAGCGGCATCAACCCGGAGCTGCTGCCCCGCGTGTTCGACCGCTTCGTCAAGGGCGCCGACTCGGCTGGGTCGGGGCTGGGGCTGTCGATCGTGCGCGACATCGTCGAGGCTCACGGCGGCGCGGTGGCGGCGGCGAGCCCATCAGGTGGCGGCACCGAGGTGACGCTGACGATTCCCTCGCCCTAGGCTGCGGCGGGGCCGAGCCCGCGCTGGGCGGCGACCCGGTCGAGGTGCCATTCAGCGCTGCCGAGGAGGTGTCCTGACGCGACTGCGCGTCGCAGAAGAAGGTGACAGTCGTGCTCCCACGTGAAGCCGATGCCGCCGTGGACCTGCAGAGAGCCCGTCGTGGTTCGCCACGCGCTCTGCGCCGCGGCCACCTTGGCGACGGATGCAGCGAACGGCAGAGCTTGGGGGTGGTTGTCCGCGGTCCAGGCGGCGCAGAGAACGGCTGAGCGTGCGCTCTCGACGTCGAGCAGCATGTCGGCGCAGCGGTGCGACACGGCCTGGTGGACGCCGATCGGCTGGCCGAACTGCTGGCGGGTGCGCGCATGCTCGACGGCGAGATCCATCGCCCGGTTGGCGACGCCGACCAGCTCCGCGCTGAGTGCAACCTCGACGCGGTCGACAGCGGCGTCGACGTCGCCGCGCAGATCGTCCACGGCGCCGAGCCTCACCCGGGTCAGCCTGCGCGTGATGTCGACGCCATCCGTCTTCTCGAAGGTGCAGGCGTCGGCGGCCGCGATCGCCGCCCGACCCGGCGCCACCAGCACGAGCGCCGCGGCTCCTTCGGCGTCGTAGGCGAGGGCGCTGCCGTCCGCCTGCAGACTGCCCAGCGCCCCGCGCGCCTCGCCGCTGGCGAACCCGCGAAGCCAGCGCTTCTGCTGCGCCTCGTCTCCAGCAGCGGCGACCAGCATCGCGGCAGCGGCGTTGCCGAAGAACGTTGCCGGCGCCAGCGCGCGACCAAGGCCCTCGCACACCAGTGTCAGCTCGACGGTGCCCAGCCCCTGACCGCCGTGCTCCTCGGAGACCGCCACACCCGTCCACCCGGATGCGACCAGCTCGTGCCACAGGGCCGAACCATCATCCTCGCCGCAGCCATAGCCGCGGGCGCTCACGGAGCTGTAGCGCGTCCGGCAGAGCTCGTCGATGGCGTCGCGGACCGCGCGCTGGTCGTCGGTGAGATCGAACCTCATCAGCCGTTCTCAGCGCATCCGCGGAAGGTTGAGAACGCGTTCGGCGAGGATGTTTCGCTGGATCTCGGATGTGCCCCCCTCGATCGAGTTGGCGCGGGCGCGCAGCATCCAGCGCGTCCACACCGGGTCGGTGACCAGAGCCTCGCCGCCGAGAACGTCCATGGCCAGCTCGCCGATGCGCTGGTTGATGTCCGCCCACTGGATCTTGGCCAGCGAACCCTCGGGTCCGGGGACGCCGTGCTCGATGACCCGAGACAGTCCACGGTAGCCGTTGAGGCGCATCGTCTCGGTGGCCACCACCAGGGCGCTGAGCCGCCGGCTCAGGGTGACGTCGTGCTGTCGCCCTCGGGCGCGGATCAGCTCGGCGAGCTCGTCGAGCTTGAGCTGAATTGCCAGAGCTGACGCCGCGCTGAGCCCGGCGCGCTCGAACATGAGAGTTGTGATTGCGACCTTCCAGCCGTCACCGACAGCACCGACCACGTTCTCGTCCGGGACACGAGCGTCGTTGAAGAAGATCTCGTTGAACTCGGAGTCACCGGTGGCCTGGCGGAGTGGCCGCACCTCGACGCCGGGCTGCTTCATATTGCAGATGAAGAAGGTGAGATTGCGATGACGGTCGCCGCCCCCGGTCTTGGCGAGCAACATGCACCACGTGGCTCGGTGCGCAAAGGATGTCCACACCTTCTGACCGTTGATCCTCCATCCGTTGTCGTCGCGCACCGCCTGGGTGGTCAACGCTGCCAGGTCGCTGCCGGCGTTCGGTTCGCTGAAACCCTGGCACCAGATCTCCTCACCGCTGAGGATCGGCGCCAGGAAGCGCGCGCGCTGATCGTCGGTTCCGTGGGTGATGATCACCGGGCCGCCCATCACTAGCCCGATGACATTTGCGGGCGACGGAGCCCGGGCGCGGACCAGCTCCTCGTTGAAGATCGCCTGCTCCATCAGTGTCGCTCCCCGCCCGCCATGCTCGCGCGGCCATGAGATCCCCGAGTACCCCGCGTCGAAGAGGGTTCTCTGCCAACCAAGGCGGTGGTCGATCGACCCTTCGGTGTCCGCGGGATCCGGCCCGGGATGGTGCGCGACGAGCCACTCGCGAAGCTCGTCGCGGAATGCGAGCTCGGCGGGCGTCAGGCTCAAGTCCACGGCGCCGCAGCGTACCTCATGGCCGGTTGGCGACTCAGGTGGGAATGGTGACCAGTCGGCGCAGTGCCTTGCGGTCGAGCTTGCCGACACTGGTCAGCGGCACGCTGTCGAGCAGACGTATCTCGCGCGGGTACTTGGTGGGCGCCAGTTTGGCGCGGGCGTACGCGATCAGGTCGTCGACATCCACGGTTGCGCCGGGGCGCAGGCTGATGAAGGCCACCACCTCCTCGCCAAGCCGTTGGTCGGGTCTGCCCACAACGCCGGCCATGGCGACCTGCGGGTGAGACAGCATCACGTCCTCGACGTCGCGCGGGAAGACGTTGAACCCACCCCGAAGGATCAGGTCCTTCTTGCGATCGACGACGTACAGGTAGCCATCCGAATCGAGGTGACCGATGTCGCCGGTGTGCAGCCAGTCGCCGCGAAGCGCAGTGGCGGTCTCCTCCTCAGCGTTCCAGTAACCGGCCATGACAAACGGACTGCGCACACAGATCTCACCGTCATCGCCAACTGGGAGCGGCGAGTCGTCGTCGGCCAGGATCTGCACCGTGCACCCGGCGATCGGCAGTCCGACGCTGCCGAGTCGCCGCCGCCCCGGCGGGGTGGACGAGATCACCGCGGACGTCTCGGTGCAGCCGTATCCCTCGAGGATCTCCGCGGATGGCACGCGGCGCTCGAACTCGGCGAGCACGTCCATCGACAGCGGCGCCGCGCCGCTGCCGACGTAGCGGAGTGAGCTGAGATCCGCGTCCTCCAGGGGCTCGCCGAGCAGCATCTGCACCATCGCCGGCACCAGCGCGGATCGTTGGGCATGCCACTGCTGTGCCAGCGACACCCATTCGCCGGGATTGAACCAGCGCTGGATGACCGCCAGGCCCGGCTCGACAGCGTGCATGCCGACAACGGTGACGATCATGCCGTACGCGTGCGACAGGGGCAGTGGCACCAGCACCCGGGTCAAACCGGGAACGTAGGTCGTCTCCCACAGGCTCTTGGCGCACGACCAGAGATTGCCGTGACTCAGGGCGACGCCCTTGGCACGGCCGGTGGTGCCGCCCGTGTACATCAGCGCCGCCAGCTTCCCGTCGTCGCGGTCGACCAGACGTCGTTCATCGCCACTCTCGAGGTCGCCGAAGTCGAGCGGACGCGGACCTGCTGCTGTGCCCGGCGGGGCCGCGTAGGCACCGGCCACGACAACGTGGCGCACTGTGGCGACACCATCGGTTGCGGCCAGGACGGTGGCGAGCAGCTCCCCGGAGGTCACCACGATGACCGCGCCAGAGTCAACCAGGATGTGGCGCAGCTCATCCGCGGTCACCAGGAACACGACCGGGGTGACCACCGCGCCGGCGCGCCATACCGCGTTGTACGTGATCACCACCTCGGGGCAGTTGGCCATCAGCACGACGACGCGATCGCCCAGCCCTACCCCGAGATCGGCGAGCCCACCCGCCGCGCGCCGGCTCCGTTCGGCCAGTTCACCTGATCGGAATGTCCGTCCCTCGAACACCAGCGCGTCGTGGTCACCGAGGCGCTCCTGCGTGCTCTCCGCCAGCACCGCGAGGTTGTGCGCCTCAGCCACGCGCGTCCTGCGGTGGCGCGCCAGTGGCATCGGGCGCCGCGTGCCGACCGAAGGGACCCGAATCGGGAAGCACCAGCTGCGTGCACCGGCTCGTGGCGAGCAGGCGATCATCGGCGCTGCGCATCTCCGCCGAGCAGAACATCACCCGCCGGGTGCGACGGATGACCGTGCCCACAGCCCGCAGAAGCTCCGGCCTGGACACTCGGAGGAATTCAACGCTCAGGTCCGCGGTCAGGAACACCTGGTCGTTGTCGAGCAGCGTCCAGCAGGCGCCGCCCATCGCCGAGTCGAGCAGCGCGGTGACCAGCCCGCCGTGCACGACCGGCCCGCCGGCGGTCGGAAAGCAGTAGTCGGCTGTTGCCTGCCACTCGATGGTCGTGGAGCCCGGCTGCCAGTCGGTGCGCCGGTAGTCGAGCGTGCGCCACACGTGCGGACCGGTGAGGTCGCTGGCGCCCCAGGCCCGCGGATCGTGGAAGCGATCGCCGGGGGTCATCTCCTCGCTCATCGGCGATGGTTCAACTGCGAAGCGCCGCCGCGAAGATGCCGGGGACGCGCCTGATGGCGTGATCGGCCTCGAAACGGGTGAGTTGTTCACCGACCAGGTGCGCGCGGCGATGGGTCACGAACCACGGCGGGGTGGGCAGCAGCGTCGGCCGACCGTGAGCAAGGCTGCGTGGGTAGCCGGGGAACGCACCCCAGCTCGCCTGGGTGAGCAGGAAGCCGACGCCTGTCCATGCGTTGACCCCGATGCAGCCGTAGCGAAGTCGTGCGATGGCGCGATCGAGCGCGGCCGCATGCAACCGCGCCGTGGTGGGGTGGATGATGATATTGGCCCCCAGCGTACCCCACAGCGACTCGTTGCAGAAATCCACGGCGCGCTCGAGGTAGTCGTCGACGTCCCCGGCGCTGAGGCTGGTGGCGCACAGAACCGCCGCGAACGCCTCGCTGCGAAAACACACCTCAGCCGCATCGTTGCTGTCCAGCCCGGTGATCAGCGTTGTCGGCGCATCGTCGTCACCGCCGAGTGTCTCTGCTCGCGGATGGGCCTGCGCCAACGACTGCTGACGCTGAGCCGCACCGGGGTAATAGGCCGGCCGCATGGCCGTTGCCGACATCACCCGGGCGACCTCGCGCAGCAACGGCTCGCCGAGCGACCAGCCCTGCTTGGTGATCACCACCTGGGCGGCGATGCAGTTGAAGCCGGCGTTGTGCAGCTTCTGGGTGGCGATATGGGCTGCCTGGAAACGGAGATCGCGCTGCGACCACGGTCCGGGCACGATGATGGTCGGGCTCACGTTGCCGAGCTCGCTGCTCATCGGCTTGGTGCTGATCGGTTCGGTGCGCGCCTTGCGCGCCGCACCCTCGTCACCCGTGCCGAAGACGATGGCGTCGTGGGTGCGGCTGCTACCGGTGACGTGAATCTCGTCGATGCCCACGTGCCTGGTGAGGCGCTCGCCGGCCTCGGCGCCGCCGTACGCAAAGCGGACGAATCCCGCGGAGACCAGGTCGGCGAAGATGTCCTCGAAGATCGGGCCGAGATATTCATTGACAGGGTTCATCTTGAGTAGACACACCAGTCCCTCTGCGAACAGCTTGTAGAGCACGTCGAGCGGAGCGATGCCGGCGATGTTCCCAGCTCCAAGCACAAGCACCACCGCTCCCCTGGGGTCGGCGCTGCTTGTAGAACACCGCCATGGTGTCGGCGAGGTTGCGCGCGGTGACCCCGTGCTGCATCCAGACCTGCGCGCTGACGCCGTTGAGCAGCAGCCTGTCCCAGGTGCTCTGCGGGAAGACGTCAACAACGACCTGGCCATCGGGGCGCGAATGCACGCGCCTGCTCGGCAGACGCGGTGTGCGCTCTCGGCGACGGCGGTCAACGTCTCGATCAGCCGGTTGATACTGAACAGAAGCGCCCACGGCCCGACGTCCACTCCTCACCGGCCAGAGTCGAGGTCAGCTCCAAGCCCTTGGCGCCGCAGGCGGCACGCACCCAGCGCTCAGCGTGGCAAGAGGTGTTGGACGCAAGCGTTCGCAGCAGCTCGATCCTGCCGGCGATCGGCATGCGCGCCCAGGTGTCTTTGCTGGCCGCCAGCGCCGCGATATCGTCCTCCGCCGCCGCCCGCCAGGGAGCCGGCGAATCAACCCGAGCCGGTGTCTGCGTATCAGTGCTCACGGGCTCTCCTCCTCCTGAGCTGTCGGGCTCAGACAATACCGAAGGCGGGTGTTCCGGATCCCTACCGGATCAGCGAGACGGCGCTCCGCGCCGGCTCGGACATCTCCGGGTTGAGCTGGTAGAAAGCCCAGATCCCGCGTTTGAAGCTGGTCACCAATCCGGCATCTCTGAGCTTGGCGAGATGATGGCTGATGGTCGGCTGGCCGAGGTCGAAGGCGGCGGTGAAGTCGCACACACAGACGGGCTCGGGAGCGGCAGCCAGGATGTGCACCATCTGGACGCGGGTGGGGTCGGCAAGCGCCCTGTGCACGCCGGCCAGCTCGATGGCGCGCCCGTCGGGGAGCGGCGGCGCCACGGCCTGGCAGCAGCCCTTGACCCGCTCCGGGACGCTGGTCAGCGTGGTCAGACGCACTGCGGTGGGGTCATGTTTGCTCGGCTCGATGTCGACCGCGGTTGCCGGGCCGGGGGCCAGGTCCATGCACGTGAGTATACCCATTGACATACTTCGATGGAACGCGCTAGGATCTCGCCCGATAGATCGACGTCCGTCGATAGGAGGTGACTCATGCCATGTGACTGCCCGTGTGGAACGTGCCCCTGCGGATGCGGCTGTTGAGATGTCCCGAGTCCAGCTGGCGCTGAACGTGAGCGACATCGACGAAGCCGTGCTCTTCTACGAGAAGCTGTTCGCCGTGGCGGCGGCGAAACGGCGGCCCGGATACGCCAATTTCATCGTCGCGGAGCCCCCGCTCAAGCTCGTGCTGTTCGAGAACCCCGCTCACGCCGGCAGCCTCAACCATCTCGGTGTCGAGGTCGACTCGACCGAGGATGTGGTGGCGGCGACCCGGCGGCTGGCCGCGCAGGGCCTCGACGCTGACGTCGAGAACGGCGTCGCGTGCTGTCACGCCTTGCAGGACAAGGTGTGGGTGAGCGGCGCGGACACGCGATGGGAGGTGTACACCGTGCTG
The DNA here is from genome assembly GCA_036561525.1 of Candidatus Dormiibacterota bacterium. Lineage (GTDB taxonomy): Bacteria > Chloroflexota > Dormibacteria > Aeolococcales > Aeolococcaceae > Aeolococcus. The sequence goes on from DATBPD010000079.1 coordinate 80,052, forward strand.
GCCGATGCGCCCACCGCGTCGTGTGACTTCTCGGGCGATGCGGCCGGGGAAGCCGCGGCGCGGCAGCAAGCCTGTTGCGCGAGCTGACCGCTGCGCATGTGCTTCGGCGGGCCGCGGCTGAGCTGATCGGCACAGCGTTCCTGCTCATCGCGGTGGTCGGGTCGGGGATCGCAGCACAACGACTCAGCCCCGGCGATCGGGGCCTGGCGCTGCTCGAAAATGCGGTGGCGACAGGCGCGGCGCTGACGGCGATCATCCTCGCCGTCGGGTCCGTGTCCGGTGCCCACCTCAACCCTGTTGTGTCAGTGGTCGACGCTGCGTTCGGCGGACTGCGCTGGCGGGACGTGCCTGCCTATGTGGTGGCCCAGGTGCTGGGCGCCATCTGCGGAGTCATCGTTGCCAACCTGATGTTCTCGCTGACCGCGGTCACCATCTCAACCCATGATCGGTGGAACGGTGGCATCGGGCTCGGCGAGGTGGTGGCCACCCTCGGATTGCTGATGGTCATCTTCGGCATCAGCCGCCGGGGGTCGGCCGCCACCGCGCCGCTGGCTGTTGGTGCGTACATCAGCGCGGCCTACTTCTTCACGTCGTCGACGAGTTTCGCCAACCCCGCAGTGACGGTCGGTCGCATGCTGTCCGACACGTTCGCCGGCATCGCCCCCGGGTCGGTCGCGCCGTTCATCGGCGCACAGCTTGCTGGCGGCGCGCTGGCGTGGCTGCTGATCCGCACACTTTTTGTGGATGCGCGCTCTCGCGCGGGCGAGGTGCTCGTCCCACACCAGGCATCCGGCGGCCCGTCGAAGTGAACACGACATCCACACCGACCGTTCTCTTCGTCTGCGTGCACAACGCGGGGCGGTCACAGATGGCCGCCGCCCTGCTCGAGCGCCACGCCGGCGGATCGGTGAGCGTTCGGTCGGCCGGATCGGAACCCGCCGACCGCCTCAACCCGGCAGTGGTTGCAGCGATGGCGGAGTTGGGCATCGACATCTCCAAAGAGTTGCCCAAACCGCTCACCGGCGAAGCCGTCGATTCGGCAGACGTGGTCATCACCATGGGCTGCGGTGATGCGTGTCCCATCCACCGGGGCAAGCGCTACCTTGACTGGGAGGTCGACGATCCCGCGGGGCACTCGCTGGCTGCGGTGCGGCGCATCCGCGATGACATCCACGCTCGAGTCAGGGAACTGCTCGAGGACTTGAAGGGCAGCGCCGCCGGTCGCGTCTAGGCGATCAGGACCAGAAGCCGCAGAGGTCGACGATCACGTCGCTCTGTCCCCAGTGGTTGTACAGGGTGATCGACCCGCCCGTGCCGAGACCGCTGACTAGCATGTTTGACGCGATCTGGCCCGCGACCCAGTTGAGGTCCGAGCTCGTGGGCATCGCGGCGCCGGCCGGGTAGACCGTGAGGTAGCTTGCCCCGGTGGTGCCGGCAACGGTGACGTTGGCGGCGAAACCGGCGGCGTTGGCGGGAAGGCTCGCCGTCGAAGCGACGGACGTGGAGTCGAACCCACCGGTGCTGAGGGTCGCGCCGGCCAGCGGCTGACCGGACAGCGCGCGGGTGTCGACGACGCGGGTGGGGGCGATCGGCGTGAAGCGGAACCCGGTGGCCTGCGGGTCGCTGCCGCTGGTGAACCAGCCGGCGACGTCGACCACCACGTCGACGCCACCGAGATGGTTGTAGACGGCCACCCGGCCGTCCGCCCCGAGCGGGACGATGACCCGGTTGGGCACGACCTGGCCGGGCAGAAAGTTCAGGTTCGACGCCAGCGGCATGACCGCGTCCGACGGGAAGGCGGTCAGGAAGCTGGGGGCGCTGGCGCCGACGGCGGTCAGGTTGAGGACCACGGCCGACACACCGCTGGCGGGTACGCCGCCGGCACCGGCGACCTGGACCATCAGCGTGGCGCTTTTGCCGAGCGAGGCGCCGGCGTTGGCCTGACCGGAGCCGGGCCTCGTGTCGGTGATGCGGCTGGGCACCGCCGGGTGGTAGAGCCCAGCCGGTCCGGCTCCGCGCTGCATGTATCCCTCGAGGTCAACCACGACGTCGGTGGTGCCGGCATGGTTGAAGAACCTGACGGTGCCGTCGCCACCGATGGGAACGGTGACCAGGTTGGCCACGGTCTGGCCGGCGGCGAAGTTGAGGTTGGAGGCCAGGGGGGCGGCCGTGCCACCGGGATAGACGGTGAGATAGGAGGGCGATGTCGGGTTGGTGACGGTGACATTGAGCACCGCCGTGGTCGCGTCGGCAGGAACGCCGTTGCTGCCGGCGACCGGCAGCTTGTCGCTCTGGCCGCTGCTGAGAGACTGACCGGCCAGGGGCAGCCCCGACCCAGAACGGGTATCAGCGACGCGGACGGGTGTCAGCGCGTGGTACACGCCGGCGACGCCCTGGGTGATCACAGCCCGACCGTTGCTACCCGTCGTCGCCTCGGTGGCGACGACGCTGCAGGTCGCGTCCGCGGTCGACGCCGTGTACGTCGTGGCCGCATGGCCGGAGGCGTCGGTGGTGACGTCGGTCGGGTTCACCGTGCCGCAGGTGCCCGACCGGGTGAAGGTTGTGAAATGAACCCGGTCGCCGCTGACCGGCTGCTGCTGGACAGACCGCACTGTGGCGGTGACGGTCGACGTGCTTAAGCCGTCGTTGGGGACCTGCGCCGGACTTCCCGTCGCGCTGACACCGTTGCCTGCGCCTGGTACCTGTTGGCTGGGGCTCTGGATGCAACCGTTGCCGGTGGCGAAGTACGCCGAGTTGCTGAACTCCTCCTGCGTGTAGTACGCCCCCGAGCCGATCAGCTGGTTGAACTCGCTGGTCTTCGGCTTGGTGGCGTCGGTGGACCCCACTGGTGCGCCGTACACATTGGCGCACTCGTCGCCGATCTCGTTGCCGGCTGTGTCGGTCCAGGCAGTGCCCAGCGGATCGGTGATGGTCTCGCTGATCTGGTGGCTGACCGTGTCGACGGCACCGTCGGCGATCGGGTCGCCGTTGGGAGACTGGCCCGTGGTGCACGTGCTCGCGGTCGGATAAGCCACCACGGCGTACAGGACCGTGCCCCCCGCGTACGTGTAGCTGCTGTGGTAACCGCAGAACGAGGACGCCGAGCACGAGCCCGGGCCCGCGCAGCTCTCGACGCCCGGGGGCAGGAACAGAACATAGACGTGGGCGAGATCCAGCGCAGGCGCCGACCCCTGCGAGTAGATGACGTGGTTGACCTCATTCTCGACCTGCGGGCGGCTCAGGCACGTCGTATAGCCCGGGTCCGGAGCGCATCCACCGGCTGGCAGCGGGGATGCGTCGGACAACCCGCCGGCGAATGTGAATGGAGGCGTGGTCGGCGGACTGCCACCGTAGAGTGGGTTGCTGCCGAACACGTTGCTGTTGGGGTCGCTCAAGGACACGTTGGTCAGGTAGCCGTCGATGATGCTCCGGTATCCGGGGGTGACCGCCGGACCTGTCGACCAGTAGATCGAGGCCAGGGTCGCGGTTCCCATCACCGGGCCGCCGTGGTGCAGCAGAGGTGGCGCGCAGGTCGCGCAGACCCTCGTCTCGCTGGCCGCGCCGGGGGCCGTCGAGGCGCTTCCCGCAAGCTCTAGCCAGGAGACCGTGGGGTACCAGTACAGCCCGTTGGCGTACTGCGGGTTGCCCATCGACTCGCTCCAGTTGGAGACGTTGATGCGGCCGGTTCCAGCACCGCCGTCGTTCTCCTCGACGATGGTGATGTAGCCGTTCCCGGTGGCCATGTTCACGTGCGAGACGTCGCTGACCACCGCGGTATGCCCCGCCGAAGCCGCGTTGGGGTTGGCTGCGCCACCCGACAGGCTGACCACGTCACCGGGGGCCGGGATGTTCCCGGGCGACGGAGTGCCCACCACGATCGAGGGGAAGCGGGCGTGGTTGTTGGCCACGAACACGCCCCCATTGCCTGGCGCGGCGCGAAGACCGTACGCC
>DATBPD010000080.1:0-3171 GCA_036561525.1 Candidatus Dormiibacterota bacterium
CCGCCACGACCGCGCAGCGTCAGCGGGCCCCAGCTCCCATCTGCGCGGCTGACGCCGGACGCGACGGCCACCGGGCCTCCGGCGCGGGCGAGGATGACGATCACCGGCACCCGATGCGCGCTGCCGAGGGTGCCGCTGACCGAGGAGCTGAACTGCCGCAGGTCGACCGTGTGCAGCGCGGGGATCGAGGCGACGGTCGTGGAGGTCTGGACGCAGCCGCTGCGGGCGTTGGACCAGATGTCCTGGATGAGGTACTGGTGACCGTCGATGAGCTGGTTGTAGGGCGAGCCGTCGCTCGCATAGCCCAGCGGAGCACCCAGCTGCGGCCCGTTCTCGCACTTGTCGGCGGTCTCGAGCCCGTTGGGGTCCATCCAGCCGGTCCCGACCGGGTCGGTCATCGCCTCCACCGTCTCGTGAGCGACGGTGTCGATCGTCTCCTCGGCCTCGGCATTGCCCTCCGGATCAGACCCGGGCGGCGGCGTGAACTCGATCTGCGGGTCGGGGATCGCCGCGTACACCGTGAGTCCGTGACCGAGCGAGAAAGCCGAGTGGTAGCCGGCGAACGCCGTCGTCCCGCAGGACCCGATCGTGATGCACTCGTCGACGTCAGGCGGCAGCAGGACGAAGTAGACGTTCGTCAGGCCTCGGGCCGCCGGTCCGGCGGCGCCGATGAGCTTGTCGAGCTCCTTCTGGACCTGCAGGTCGGTCACGCATGTGGCGACCCCGGACGGGGATGGGCACTGCTGGGTGGCAGCGGGGTAGGGATCGGTGTCGGAGACCGAGTCCGCCGCGGGGTCGTAGTGGATCTGGTAGCTGCCATCGCCGGAGTGATCGCCGAACTGGTCCAGCAGCGAGAAGATGTTGCCGGTGGAGCCCGAGTCGTGGGCGACGTCGGCGAAGAACTGCTGGATGAGCGCCTCGTAGCCGAGCACTCCCGGGCCTGGCGAACCGTCGAAGTGGTAACCCGCCGGCGCCCAGAAGACGGTGTGGATGGTGACGTTGCGCATCACCGAGCCGCCGTGGTAGAGGACCGGGATGCTGGGGCTGCTGGCGACCTCCTGGGCCCCGTGCGCGGGGAGCAGGCCCATGGCGAAGCCGATCCGCGGCTTGAACGTGGGACGCCGCGGGGCCGCGGCGGACGCGGATGCGCAGACCACCGTCAGCGCCAGGACCATGGCCAGCGCCGCGGCGGCGGCGATCCGACGATCGACCCTCCCCGCACCCATCGGCCGCCACCCTATCGCACGCAGGCGCCGCGGCACGGCGGTTGGCGCGGCCACCGACGCCGTGTCGATAGCATCACCGCACAGACTGAGCAAACCAGGGGGGCTGGCGGGCACGCCGGCTGAGATAGCGCCCCTCGCCTGCGACGCGGCCTGGCGCTGACCCTTAGAACCTGTGGGGTAATGCCCGCGAAGGGAGACCTGTGGTCGCTCACGCACATACGGTCGCATTCAAGGCACGCCTGGCGGCGAGAGACCACGGATGATCGAGGCTCCAGCTCTCGACGCCGGGGAGCGACACGACACCGGCGGAGTGCGGGTGGAGCGGGTGAGCAGGACCTTCACGTCCCGTGCCGGCGCGGTGCAGGCCCTGGCGGGCGCGTCGCTGCGCGCCGACCCGGGGGAGATCGTGACTGTGGTGGGGCCCAGCGGATGCGGCAAGACGACGCTGCTCGAACTCATCTGTGGCCTGCAACGTCCCGACGAGGGCACCGTCGTGAGCGCGCCGGCGGCGCTGATGCCCCAGCGCGACCTCCTCCTGCCGTGGCTGAGCGCCGTCGACAACGCCGCCCTGGCGCTGCGCGCGCGGGGGATCGGCCGCGAGGAGGCTCGGGCGGCGGCGGCGCCGTGGCTCGAGCGCTTCGGCCTGGCCGGCTTCGAGCGCACGCGTCCGGCGCAGCTGTCGGGGGGCATGCGCCAGCGCGTCTCGTTCCTGCGGTCCCTGCTGGCCGGCAAGCCGGTGCTGGCGCTCGACGAGCCGTTCGCCGCCCTCGATGCCATGACGCGCGCCGAGATGCAAGCGTGGCTGGCGCATGTCCTGGCCACCGAGCCGCGCACCGTGGTGCTCGTCACCCACGACGTCGAGGAGGCGGTTGTCCTGGGCGACCGGGTGCTGGTTATGTCGCCGCGTCCGGGACGCGTGGTGGGCGAGGTGCCCGTGCCCCTGGCGCGACCGCGCCGGCGCACCGACCCCGAGGTCGTGGCGCTGCGCGAGCGCGTGCTCGAGGCGCTCGGAGTGACGCCGTGAGGCGCTGGCACTCGGCGTGGCTGGCGGTGCTCCTCGTGCTCGCGTTCCTCGGCGCGTGGGAGCTGTACGTGGACCTCGGGGGCGCGGACCCGCTGATCCTCCCCGCGCCCCACGCGGTCGCCCAGTCGCTGTTCGATGACCGTGGCCTGCTGTGGTCCAACTTCCTGGTCACCGCCCAGGAGGTCGTCCTGGGGATCGCGGTCGCGGCCGTGGCAGCGCTGCTGCTGGCCAGCGCGATGCATTTCTTCCTCACGCTGCGCCGGGGGCTGTATCCGCTGCTGATCGCATCGCAGACGGTCCCGATCCCGATGCTGGCTCCGGTGCTCATTCTGTGGCTGGGGTTCGGCATCCTGCCCAAGCTGGTGGTGATCGCGCTCGTCTCGTTCTTCTCGATCGTGGTCACCACCCTGGCCGGATTCGCCGCCGTCGACCCGGATTTGATCAAATTAATGCGGACGCTGGACATGCCCCGGCGCCGCGTGTTCTTCAGCGTCGAGCTCCCCTCCGCGCTGCCGAGCGTGTTCACCGGCACCAAGATCGCCGTCATCGTGGCCGTGATCGGGGCGGTGTTCGCCGAACAGGCCGGGGCCAGTTCGGGACTGGGATACCTGTTCGAGCAGTCGATCCCGCAGCTCCTGACGGCGCGCGCCTACGCGTCGGTCGTGGTGCTGTCGCTGTTCGCGATCGCGCTGTTCGCAGTCCTGACCGTGGCCGAGCGCCTGACGGTGCCCTGGGCCTATCAACCGATTGGAGACCCCTCCCGATGAGACGACGATGCGCGCTGCTGGTCGGCGCGATCCTGGCTGCCCTGACCCTGACCGCCTGCGGCGAGAAGAAGGACACCCTGACCCCCACGGCCGCCCAGACGCAGCCGCTGAACCTGATGCTCGACTGGCTGCCCAACGCCGATCACGTGGGCCT
>DATBPD010000081.1:0-2461 GCA_036561525.1 Candidatus Dormiibacterota bacterium
GGCCGATGCTCGCGGCGATCGCGAACCCCGACGCGACGAAGGCCCAGCCGTCGTTGCCGCTGGTGACCAAGCGCTGCGCGAAGATCACGGCGATGACCCCGAAGATCTGGGTCGGCTCCGGCACCGTGCCGCCGCCGATCACGACCAGGGTCCAGATGCACCAGGCGATGTTCGCCACGATCGCCACGACCCCGAGCATCGCGCCCGCGGCGTGCGCGCGGTCGCGGATCTCACCCGTGGTGCGCAGCGCGAGGAACGTGGCGCCGTGCAGCAGGCACAGCGCCAGCAGGGCCACGCCGGTCATGAGGCCATAACCGGTGAGCAGGTCGAAGAAGTTCCCGGTGAACTCGTGCTGGGAGTTGATCGGCAGGCCATGCAGAAGGTCTCCCAGCGCGACGCCGATCAGGAGCGGGATGAGCGCGCTGCCGATCGCCAGGGCCCGCGTCCACCCGGTGCGCCAGCGCGGGCTCTCGCTCTTTCCGCGGTACTCGAAGGAGACGCCGCGGGCGAACAGCGCCACGAGCAGGAGCACCAGCGCGAGGTACAGCGCTGAGAACATGGTGGCGTACCAGCCCGGGAACGCCGCGAACATCGACGCGCCGGCAACGATCAGCCACACCTCGTTGCCGTCCCACCACGGCCCGATGGTGTTGATCGCGACGCGGCGCTCGGTGTCGTTGCGGCCGATGAACACGTGCAGCACGCCGACGCCGAAGTCAAAGCCCTCGAGCACGAAGAACCCGACCCAGAAAACGGCGATGACGATGAACCAGATCGTGTGCAGCTGCATGGGTCAGTAGGTCAGGGCGGGGAAGGCGCCGGCGGACGGTTCGGGTTCGGAGGCTTCGGCATCGGCCTCGGCCAGCCCGCGGCGGGAGTAGCGGAGCATCAGGAACAGATCGGCGGCGCCGAGCGCGATGTAGGACAGGACGAAGACGGCCAGGCTGATCCAGATCTCGGTCGCGCTGACCGAGGGGGAGTTGGCGTTGACCGTCTTTTGCAACCCCTGCACGATCCATGGCTGCCGGCCGCTCTCGGTCAGCAGCCAGCCGGCGGTGTTCATCAAGAACGGCGTGATCACCGCCCACACCGACAGTGTCAAGAACAGTCTCGATCGCTGCAGCCGTCCCCGGTGCAGCAACCAGCCGCCCCAGAGCGCCAGGAGCAGCACCAGGCTGCCGAGGTAGGCCATGACCCGCATCGACCAGTACTGGATGAACACGTCCGGGACGTAGTTGCCCGGGCCGTACTTGGCCTGGTACTGGGCCTGGAGCTGGTTGAGCCCCGTGACGGCGCCGTTCCAGGTGCCGGTCGCGAGGACCGACAGCAGGTGGGGGATGGGGATGATCTCCTTCGGCGTCTGGTCGTTGGAGCCGCCGCCGATCTGGAACGCCGAGAACGAGCACGGCTGGCAGCTGTTCCACTGGGCCTCCGCGGCCGCGATCTTCATCGGCTGGTAGTGGCCCTCGATCACGCCGAGCTGGTTGCCGACCGAGAGCTGGATCACGATCGCGGGGATCAGGACGAGGAGCGCCACCTTGGCGGTGCGCTGGAACGAGTCGACATGGGCGCCCTTGCGCAGGTACCACGCCGACACCGCCAGCATCACCAGGCAGCCGGTCACCAGCGACGCGAGGACCACGTGCGCGTAGCCCCAGACGAAGGTCGGGTTCACGAACAGCGCCCACACGTTGGTGAGCTGCGCCTGCCCATGGCTGATCTTGTAGCCGACCGGGTGCTGCATCCAGGAGTTGGCGATGAGGATGAACATGGCCGACAGCAATGTCCCGACCGACACCGCCCAGATGCAGGCCAGGTGCACGCGCCTGGGGAGCCGATCCCACCCGAACACCCACAGCCCCAGGAACGTCGACTCGAGGAAGAAGGCGGCGAGCCCCTCCATCGCGAGGGGCGCGCCGAAGACGCCGCCCACGTAGCGGGAGTAGGTGGACCAGTTCATCCCGAACTGGAACTCCTGGACCAGGCCGGTGACGACGCCGATCGCCACGTTGATGAGGAGCAGCGTCCCGAAGAAGCGCGTCATGCGCTTGTACTCGGGCTTGTCGGTGCGGTACCAGACCGTCTGGAGGATCGCGACCAGAAAGGCCAGGCCGATGGTGACCGGGACGAAGAAGAAGTGATAGACGGTGGTGGTGGCGAACTGCCAGCGCGCTAGGTCATTGGCCATCGGGGGCGGCTCCGTCCCTCGCTTACCGCTTGGAGCCGGTCACGCGACCTGCAACGGTTCGGGTCGAGGCGCCGCGGCGTCCAACCGGCCGAGCAGGTGATCACCCACCCGCAGGGCGTTGGCCATCGCCGTGAGCGCCGGATTGACCGCACCGATGCTCGGGAAGAAGCTCGTGTCGACGACGTAGAGGTTGTCGACCTCGTGCGCGCGGCAATCGGTGTTGAGCACCGAGCTCGACGGGTCGGTGCCGAAGCGGCAGGTGCCCGCCTGATG
>DATBPD010000082.1:0-3825 GCA_036561525.1 Candidatus Dormiibacterota bacterium
TACATGTGCATGTCGCCGAAGAGCGACGCCTTCCACCCACCGAAGCTGTAGTAGGCCACGGGCACGGGGATCGGGATGTTCACCCCCACCATGCCCACCTCCACGTCGAACTGGAACCGGCGGGCGGCACCACCGTCGCGGGTGAAGATGGCCACACCATTGCCGTACTGGTTGGTGTTGACCAGCTGCACCGCGTCGTCGTAGGTCTCGACGCGCAGCACCGAGAGCACCGGGCCGAAGATCTCGTCGTCGTACATGCTGGTGCCGGGACGGACGCCGTCGACCAGCGAAGGCCGCAGGAAGAACCCGTCCCCGGCGGGGACGTCGTCGCGGCCGTCCACGACGATCTCAGCGCCGCCAAGGGTGGCATGGTCCAGGTACGACGCCACCCGGTCGCGGTGCTCGCGCGTCACCAGCGGACCCATCTCAGAATCGGGTTGGTCGCCCGGTCCCACCTTCACCGTGGCGATGCGTTGCGCGATCGCTTCCACCAGCCTGTCTCCCACTCCCCCAACCGCCACCACCGCCGAGATCGCCATGCAGCGCTCGCCCGCCGATCCATAGCCCGCCGAGACCGCAGCGTCGGCCGCGGCGTCGATGTCGGCGTCAGGAAGCACCACCATGTGGTTCTTGGCGCCGCCCAGGGCCTGCACGCGCTTGCCGTTGTGCGTTGCGGTCTCGTAAATCTGTCGCGCGACCGGCGTTGAACCCACGAACGAGATTGCGGCGATGTCGGGATGCTCGAGCAGCCTGGTCACCGCCTCGCGGTCGCCCTGCACCACCGAGAACACGCCGTTGGGCAATCCCGCCTCCTGCCACAGCTCGGCGAAGAGCAGCGACGGCGACGGGTCCTTCTCGCTCGGCTTGAGGATGAAGCAGTTACCGCACGCGACGGCGTTGGCGAACATCCACATCGGCACCATCGCCGGGAAGTTGAACGGCGTGATCCCGGCTACGACCCCCAGAGGCTGGCGGATCGAGTACACGTCAATGCCGGTCGACACCTGCTCGGAGAAACCGCCCTTGAGGAGATGCGGGACGCCACAGGCGAACTCCACGTTCTCGATTCCTCGGGCCACCTCCCCGAGCGCGTCCGTCCTGACCTTGCCGTGCTCTGCGGTGATCAGCCCCGCGATGTCCTCACGGTGTTTGTCGAGCAGCTGGCGGAAGCGGAACAGAACCTGCATGCGGTTCGACAGCGACGTCGAGCGCCACGCCGTGAAGGCGCCGCAGGCAGCCTCGATGGCGGCGTCGACCTCGGCGACCGACGCGAGGTGCACCTGCTTGGTCTGCTCGCCGGTGGCCGGGTTGAAGACCGGGCTGTGACGGACCGAGGTCCCGGCAACTGAGCGCCCGTCGATCCAATGTCCGATGTGCTTCATGTCGTTCCTTGGGTTAGTCGCCAGCATAGCGACGGCGGCCGATGACGGTGACGACGGTGAGGAGGGTCGCCAGCAGCGCGGCGCTCACGAAGATGGTTCCGAAGCGGTGCGCCTCCGCCAGCGGGGCAGCGATCGCTGCCGACACCGCGCTGCCCACGAACAACGCCATCGCGTACAGCGACACTGCCGACGCGCGCGCCTCCGGCACCACCTCTGTGGCCCACGACTGCACCAACGGGTGCATGAGCGCCCAACCGGTGCCGAGGACCAACGAGCACGCCAGGACTCCGAGCACGGGTTGGCCGAAGGCGATCGTGTAGTACGCGATGGCGTAGCCCGCTCCACCGATGCCCATCACCGTCGACATCCTGCGGCGCCTGCCCAGGCGCGACGACACTCGCGACATCGCCAGCACCGCCCCGCCGAACACCGCCACCACAGTTCCGGCGAGAGCCGCGCCGACCCCGGCGGTCTCCAGCGCAGTGGCGAGGTAGGTGAGCAGCCCGAGAACCACAGCGCCCTCGGCGAAACCGATGCCGATGACCAGCAGCGCCCACGGACGCTGTAGCACCATGGTGAACTGCCGCACGGCGCCGCGGCGCAGACCCTGCCGCGTCGGTTCGGCAAGGCTGCCGAACATCACCGCCAACCAGATGGCGAGCACGGCCGGTATCGCGAAGGCGATCCGCCACGATGCAAACGACGCTGCAAAGCCGCCACCGATGATGGCGACGGCTGTGCCGCTCGCGTTGGCCGCCACCAGCTTGTTGAGCGGACCGCGCCGCTGGGTGAACGGCATGCTGTCGCCGATGTAAACGAGGCTCCCGGGCGTGACGGCCGCGAACGCTGTGCCCGCCAGGGCGCGGGCCACCGCGAGCAGCAGCAGCGTCGGAGCCACAGCGGATGCCAGCCCCGCAACTGCTCCCAGGATCAGCGTGAACCGCATCGTCCTCACCCGGCCGAACCGATCACTGACCGGTCCCCAGCCCGCCTGACTGAGCCCGTAACACAGGAAATAGACACTCGCCGCCGCACTGGCGCTGCCCAACGAGACGTTGAGATCGCGCCCGATCACCACCAGCATCGGCGCCACGGAGAAGCGGTCGAGCGCACTCACGAACGTGGCCAGCAGCAGCGGCCGGACGTTGACGGCGCGCGCCACGTCATCAAGGCCGCCGCCGGTTGCCACGTCTGTTGTCATCGCAGTGACTTGCGACAGAGCCTGGCGAGCTCGAGCATGGTCATGAACCGCACCCCGGGACGGCCGCTCGCGTGCTCGAGGAAGGCGCTGAGACTCACGGATCGGAAGGGTCGGCCGGTGATCTTGGGATGCATGCAGTATTGGAAGACGCGCGTCACCTCGTCGCCCTCGTCGTAGAGCACATCGAAATGGGAGGTGATGATGTTGGTGATCCCGAAGGGGTTGCCGTAGGGGATTCCGCCGTGGTGAATGGCGTGCGGCACCGATGACAGCCACATGCCGAAGTCATCCATCCCGCCGGGGATCTCGATGATGGAGCCGGCGCCGGTTGTCAGCAGGTACGGCTCATCGTCGTTGTGCAGATCGCTGTCGTACTCGTACCCCTGCTCGGTGAGAAGAGGGATGGTGCGCTCGGTGATGGTGTACATGGGCGACCGCCAGCCGTACGGCCGCGTCCCGGTGACGCGCTCCAGGGCGGCCGTGGTCCGGCCGATCTCGTCGGCCTCCTCGTCCGCTGACATCTCGTTGAGCGGCTTGTGCCAGTACCCGTGCGCGGCCACCTCGTGGCCAGCCGCGGCGATCGATGCGATGACCTCCGGATACCATTCGGCGGTGGCCCCGCACGTCGGAAACGTGCCGACGGCGTTGAACCTGCGCAGGATGCGCAGCACCCGCTGCACGCCACCGCGCATGTCGTACTGGCGCTCGGCCGCGTCGCAGTAGTTCACCGCCCCGTTCGACCAGTGGCCCGCGCCGGCCTGGTAGCCGGGCACGGCGGCATCCACGTCACCCTGGGTGTCGAAGGTCAGCAGCACCACCACCCGCACACCGGCCAGCTCCGGTGTCGTCATGTCGATGCGTGTCTCGCGGCCGAAGTGCCTGGTCCAATTGTCCGGATGCCAATGGCCGGGCTCGGCCGGAGGACGGCTCGGCGTGGTGCCGGCGCTCACAGTCAGGTCCTCCTCGGTAGCAACCGCGCCATCAGCGATCCGTCCCGAGCGAGATGAGTGTCAGGGCCACCAGGCTGGCCCGCTCCGTCAGCCCGGACAGGGACACATGCTCTGCGGCCGTCATCAGGCCGCCTCCCGGCGGACCCATGCCATCGATCACCGGTGTGCTCCCCGCGAAAGCCGAGCTCCCGGCGGCGTTCGAGGCGACGATGCCAAGCTCGAGGCCCAACGCCCGGCCGGCGGCGACCACGGTGGCGATCAGCGGCTCGCTGCGGTCAGTCCGCAGCACACT
>DATBPD010000083.1:0-34865 GCA_036561525.1 Candidatus Dormiibacterota bacterium
TGCAACATCCAGGAGTTGGGTGGCAGCGCATTCGACGGCGGCATCTACCTGAAGTCGGGGTTCATGAACATGGCCACTCAGTCGGAGCTCACCGGCTGGAATGTTCGCATCGTTGCCGACCACCTGTACTGGAACGCGTCAGGTAACGCTGCCACCTTCGACGCCAACGGTGTGGTCGGACACGGGCTCAGCGTCGTCCTCTCGAAGTGATGTGGGTCAACTCAGGCCGGCAACCACATCGCCGTCGCCACCAACGTGGAACGGCGATGATCGAGTTTGTCCTGGTTGTCCCGGTCTTCCTGACGCTGGCCTTCGGGCTCACCGAGTACTCCCACCTCGAGCAGAACCGATCGGTGATCGTCAACGCCGCCCGCGACGGCGTTCGCTATGCCACCTTGAAGGCCACTGCCTGGGATGGCACCGCGATCCCCGCAAGCGACACGATCCAGGGCGAGATCCTTTCCGAGGGCGCCACGGTGAGCGTTGCCAACACCAATACCGACGTCGCGATCAAGTACTACACGAGCAATGCACCGACGTTCACCACGACCACCCAATGCGGGCACTACAGGATCGGAACGGGGTATGTGGCCGACAATGGCCTCACCCAGGCACAGTGCACCGCCGCCGGCCAGCTCGTGGCCGTGACCGTGAGCCATCGCTTCTACTTCACGTCGCCGCTGCAGCTGACCCTCCCCGGCGGGGTGGTGGTCGGCGCCACTGAGTGGGGGACCGTCCCGTGATGACAGACGGTGGCAACGCTGACAGCGGCCCCCGCCGCGGCCGGCGCAGGCAGCGTGGCCAGGCCATGGTTGAGTTCACCCTGGTGGCGCTGCCATTCCTGATCGTCACCCTGGGATTCATCGAGTTCGGAGCATTCAACCAATCCAAGGCCGTGGTCGTGAACAACGCGCACGACGCCGCCAGGTTTGCGGCCAGCAACCCCGGGCCGGCCAGCTGGACGAATGCCTCGTCGCCGGCGGCTGGAACCATCGAGCACATCGCGATGCGCAACGGCGGAGGCCTTTCGATCGTCAACGACGACACGCACATCGTGATTGCGTACTACGTCCCCGGCGCTGGCGCGACCGCGACCAAGTGCGGTCATTACAGCAAGTCCAGCAACGCATTCGTGTCGGATGCGACTGACCCGAGCACTGGGCTGCCCTACGTGATCGGCGCATGCGCCATGGCGGGCAACCTCGTCAGCGTGACCTTGACCTACAGGTACGCGCCGGTCACGCCGTTGCCGGCCATGGGCACCCTGGACATCGTGGTCACATCGACAACTGTCCAGGAGGTCTGAGGGGTCGCGCAACGACGCGACCGACGCTTGGTGCCGTAGTTGCCGCAGACGCTTGACAAAGGTGTCACGCCGACGGCACTGGGGGGCGCTGCTGGGGACACTGGGCTCGACGAGCGCCCTCCGGCGGTCGAACTGGAGGTATGGTCGTGGCGGCGGCAACACAGAAGCGCAAACGCATCATGATCGCGGCGGTCGCCGGATTGATCGCCGTGGGCGCGTTCGCGCTCGTGTTCACGCAGCTCACGGTCGCGCCCTCGGCGGCTCCCCCCGCGGCGGCACCGGCGTCCTCCAAGGCGGTCGTCGCCCTGGTGGACATCAACGTCGGCGACCAATTGTCGGCGGCCAACGTGACCGTGGCCAGCTACCCGGTCACCGCGCTCCCCGCGGCCGGGCTCTACTACGCCGATGCCAAGCCACTGCTCGCTGCCGGCTGGTTTTCGACGGTGAAGCTTCCACGCGGCCAGCTGGTGCTGGCCACCCAACTCTCCCAGGTGCTGGTGCCGCAGAAGCTGCCGCCGGTGCAGCTGACCGACGGCAACGTCGCCATCTCCGTGCCGTACGACGAGAGCAAGGACGCTGCCGGCTTCATCCAGCAGGACGATTTCGTCGACATCCTCGTCGATGACCCCACCACCAAGACCGTCCACTACGCCTTCCAAGGGGTGCACGTTCTCCGGGTCGGTGACCGCGCGTCGCAACCGACCGGTCCGTCACCGGGCGCCGCGCCCACCACCGCGGCCACGGTGTTGCTGATCGAGATCCCCCGCCAGCAGGCGGCCGCACTGGCCTACGCGATCGATCAGAACTTCACGATTCGCTACCTCATCCGGCCGCACGATCAGCAGACCCAGGCGGCGCTGCCCAACAGCGGCCCGGTCGGTCAGGGCAACTGGCTGACCGTGATCAGCAGCTGACCCGGCGGCGGCTGACGTGAACCTCGTGCCACTCATCGTGGCCGCCGTCGGATGCGTTGCCCTGTTCGTCGCGATCTGGGTCGCCCTGGCTCCGGGCGGGGGAGGGGGAGGGCTTTCGCGGCTCGACGAGCAGGAGCAGACACGGTCAGTGCCGTCGCAGACCACCGATGAGCTCGGCGCGGATGCGGTGCGGATGCTGCGCGCCCGGCTGCAGACAGCTGTGGGCGCGCGAATCGACAAGTCGAAGGGCGGCTCGAAGATGGCGGACAAGCTCGCCCGCGCCGACCTGCAGCTGCGGCCCGCGGAGTGGATCCTGGCCTCCGCCGGGGTGTCGGCGTTGGTGGGGGTCCTGGTCGCTCTGCGCTTTGGTTCTCTCATCCTGGTGCCGGTGGGGTTCGGGGTGGGGTGGGTGCTGTGCGGGTTCTTCCTGCGCCTCCGGCAGGCTCGCCGGCAGAAGGCCTTCGACCAGCAGCTCGGCTCCGCCATCCTCTCGATCAGCGGAGGCATGAAGGCCGGTTACACGTTTGGCCAGGCGATCGACCTCGTCTCGAAGAACGCGCCGCCGCCGATGGGATCGGAGCTCGCCCGCATCACCCGTGAGGTGCAGCTTGGCGTGCCACTCGTCGAGGCGCTGGGACGAATGGTGCATCGCAACGACTCCGAGGACCTGCGCCTGATGCTCACCGCCGTGCAGATCCAGCAGCAGGTCGGCGGCAACCTCGCCGAGATCCTCGACACCATCGAGTTCACCATCCGTGAGCGGATCCGCATCAAAGGCGAGATCAAGACGATCACCAGCCAGGCCCGTGTCTCGGGGTACATCCTCATCGGCCTGCCCTTCGCGCTCGGCGGCATCCTCAGCATGCTGGCCCCCTCCTACTTCACCCCGATGCTGCACCAGATGATTGGCCAGATCATGCTCGGTGTCGGCGGCTTCTTCCTGCTCTGCGGGTACGGGATCATCCGCAAGATCGTGAACGTCCGCATATGACTGTCACGCTGATCATCGCCGCCCTCGGGGTGGGCGTCGCGACGATGATGTTGGTGATCGCGCTGATGCCGCAATCGGACGGCGCGACAGCGCTCGAGCGGAGGCTCGGTCAGATCGCTCCTGTCGACTTCTCGCCGCTGCTCGATCCTGTCGCGGCTAATTTGGAGCGCCCCATCGGCGAACGCATCGTCGGCCCGCTGATCCAGGGCATGGGCCGCTTCCTGGCAGGGCGCACCAAGACAGCTCAACTCGAAGCGCTGCGGCTCAAGCTCATCCAGGCGGGGTCACGCCAGCGTCCCGAGACCCTGCTGGCGATGCGCGTGATCTTCTTCCCGGTGGGCATTCTGATCGGGATCGGACTGGTCAACCTGCTCTCGCTCACACCCCCGCTGGCCATTCTCGCGCCGATCGGGCTGGGCTTTCTTGGCTACATGTATCCCACGTCGGCGCTGACCGGGAAGATCAAGAAGCGCACCAGGGAGATCCGATCCGCGCTGCCGGGGACGCTCGACCTGCTCACCATCAGCATGGAGGCGGGGCTCTCGCTGGACATGGCGATCATGAAGGTCAGCGACTCCGACGAGACCATCCTCGGCGCCGAGTTCCAGAAGGTGCTCAACGAGGTGAGGCTCGGCCGGCCCCGCTCCGACGCCCTGGTGGGGATGGGTGAGCGCAACGATGTCGAAGAGCTGAGCGCGTTCGTCCGGGCAGTGGTGCAGGCCGAGCCGCTGGGCATCAGCATCACCAACGTGTTGCGCATCCAGTCCGAGGAGCTGCGCCGGCTGCGCAAGCAACGCGCGGAAAATGCCGGGCACCGCGCGCCGGTGCTGATGCTGCTGCCGATGATGGGCTGCATCTTTCCGTGCATCTTCATCTGCCTGCTGGGTCCGGCCATCCTGCAGATCATCGCGCCGAAGTAGGCAGCCAGCCTTCGCGCGCTGCCGTCCGGTGGCTACTCTGGGCGCGATGAGCCAGGACGACGATGCTCCGCCGTTCGACGGAGCGTGGGATGCGGCCACGTACGACCGCATCTCCAATCCACAGCTGCGGTGGGGGTCGACAGTCCTCGAGCGCCTCACACTCCGGGGTGATGAGGTCGTGCTCGACGCCGGCTGCGGCAGCGGACGAGTCACCGAGAAGCTGCTGGATCGCCTGCCCGGCGGCCGGGTGGTGGCGCTCGACGCGTCACGGAGCATGCTCGAGGAGGCACGTCGCCGTCTCGCCGTGGCTGGCGGGAGGGTTGCCTTCGTGCATGCCGACCTGCTCGACCTGACACCGCAGACCCTCGGTGGTGATTCGCCTCTGGACGCGGTTTTCTCGACGGCGACGTTCCACTGGATCCACGACCACGACAGGCTGTTCGCCAATCTCGCTGGGGTGCTGCGCCCCGGCGGTCAGCTGGTGGCGCAGTGCGGTGGCGAGGGCAATATCGCCGCGCTGCTGGCCATCGTGCGCCGGCTCGGCGTCGAACGAGCGGGGGTGTGGACCTACGCGACCGCGCCGGAAACCGAGCGGCGACTCGAAGCCGCGGGTTTCGAGGACATACGGGTGTGGCTGCATGAAGAGCCGACGCCCTTCGACACCGCCGGGCAGCTGACCGAATTCCTCGAGACGGTCTGCCTGCGCCAGTCGATCGGTGCCCTGCCGGCCCAGCAGCGCGCCCGGTTCCTCGCCGATGTTGTGGACGCGATGCCTGAACGCGTCATCGACTATGTGCGGTTGAACATCGAGGCGCGCAGGAGCGGCTGAGGTCGCCGCGTGTCAGATGCGTGTCAGCTGGGGGTTGCCGCCGGGGCCGCCGTCGATGCCGCCGGGGTGATCCCGCACTTGCTCTGCATGTACGTGGTGACCGTGTCGCCCGCTGAGGTCACCGCCGGCGTGCTGAGTTGCGCGAAGTCCGTGGTCAGCTGGTCCAGCGTGGTGGCCGACTGCGCCGCCGTGTTCGACTGGTCGTACGCGGTGCGCAGGGTGTGGAAGGCGGACGCGATCTCATTCGGCGCCTGGCTGTCCATGCTGTCGAGCGCGGTGGCCCCGGCGGCGATGAACTGCTTGAGCGTGGTCACGCTGGGGGCAGCGCCGGGACTCGACTGAGACAACGCGGCGCCAAGGCCCGCGAGCTGAGTCACCAGGGCGCCGGCCTGGGTACAGAACGCCGAGCTGTTGTTGCCGGCGGGAGCAACGGTCGGCGTCGCGCTCGACGAGCTCCCGCAGCCGCTCAGCGACAGCGCCGCGGCGGCTGCGACCAATCCGCCGGCGACGACGATGCGGTGCGGCACGGCGGAAGCCTACTGGTTGCCCGAGGCGGCGCGCAACGGCTGAGAACCCTCCAAAAACGTCGATCATCACCAGAGTCGCGGCGGCCGGGGACATCACGGGAGCCGTCGAGTTGTAGTCGCCGCCACATGGCACAGCCGCGAGGCGAGGCGGTCGCGACCTGGCGACGCACACGGCGCCGTGTCGTGCTGACGTGTCCCATGGGGAGATGGTGTCCCGACGTGATCGCTAGACGCGCGCCGCGAGTCGATGTGCGGAGCCCAGGCTCGTCCCGAGCTGAAACCACACCCGCGCTGCTGCACGTCAGCTGGTGGAAGCGAAACCTGGCGATCCTTGTGGTGCTTGCCGCCTCGGCGGTGACCCTGCTCGCGTGGTCGGTGGTGGTGCCCGCCTGGGAGTCTGCCGACGAGCCCACGCATTGGGAGTACGCCAACTACATCCATGACCGCGGCGCCTTGCCGCCGTACCACGTGCTTCCCCTCGCCGCCTATGAGCCGCCGCTGTACTACGCACTGATCAGCCCACTTGCCGTCGACGGCCTCCGGATCCAGCAGGCGATTGGTGGCACCGGCGTTCGGGCGGTCATTGCTCCTGCCAACGACCTGGTCGACAACGCCGCCCTGCACCTCGCCCGCCTGGCCACGGTGCTCATCTCCCTGGTCACTGTGCTCTTCGTCTATCTCGCCGCGCGAGAGGCGACCGGCCGGCGCACGACCGGCGTGCTGGCCGCCGTTCTCGTCGGGCTGTGGCCGGAGTTTGCCTTTCGGGGCATGACGGTGTCGCCCGACGCCCTGGTGGCCATGGCGGGCGCCATCGCCACGTATCTCATCGTTCGTGGGGTGCGGCGGGGTTTCAGCACGCGGCTCAGCGTTCTGGCCGGCTTGGTGATCGGCGTTGCCATCCTGAGCAAGCTCACCGGCCCCGCCCTGCTTGCCGGCGCAGGCGTTGCCATTCTCATCGAGCGAGGCACCGGCATCCGTCAACGACTCGGCCGGCTCGCGCCCCTGCTTCTTGCGCCAGCCATGATCGCCCCCTGGCTGCTGTACAACCAGCTGAACTACGGAGCGCCCTACGCGAAGATCGGCGCAACGCTGGTCGCCGCCGGGCCTGTCCACGTGCACTCGCTGCTCTCCGCGTACTTCCTGGTCTCGTTTCCAGGCCGGCTGATCCTGTCCTCGATCGGCCTCTTCGGCTGGAGCAACATCCCACTGCCGCCCTTGCTCGACGCCGCCTATGGCCTGGTGCTCGCGGCCGCTCTCGTCGGGCTGTATGCGACGCTGCGACGAGATTCGGCCTCCCGCCCGCTCGTCGCGGCCATGTTGAGCATCGTTGCTGCGTCCGTGGCCGGGGCGGTCGTGGTCAACCTCACATACGAACAGCCTGTGGGACGCTACCTCTTCCCGGCTGTCGGTGCCATGGGCGTGCTGGGGGCGATGGGACTTGAGCACCTCCCGCGCTGGCGCGAGCATGAGCGCGGGGCGACGAAAGTCCTGTTCGCTGTCATGTGCACGCTGCAGGTCATCATCCTGGCCACGGTTGTGTACCCCGCGTATGCGTCGACGGGTTGATCCTCACTTCGACCAGTGGGAGGTGATGGTCGCGGCGAGCTCCGCCGGATAGAACGGAGCGTTGTACGAGGCGACGACCTTGCCCTTCCGATCGATCACGTGAACGATCTCCTGATGGATGATGTCGGTGCCGTTCAGCGCGAAAGACCAGGTGGCCCAGACAGCCTGCAGTTGCGCCTGGTTGCCGAGCAGCCAATGCCAGCCAGGCCGCCAGGTGACATGAGACACGAAGGTGCTGACGTCCGCGGGGGTGCGGTCGGCGGCGACGCTGATGACGAGCAGCACCGGCTTGACGTTCGGCGCCAGATCCGCCTCGGCGGTGCTGAGGTCCTGCGCATTGATAGGACAGAGTGACTGGCACTGTGGATCCATGAAGGTCACCAGCACGACCTGCCCTCGCAGTGACGAGAGCGAGACGGCCTGGCCGGCTTGATCCTTCAGCTGGAAGTCAGGCGCGAGCCACGGCTGCTGGACGGGCGAGGGCAGGTACTTGGCTTTCGCCGTGGTGGGCGCGGCGGGCGCGTGGTGCACGAGGTTGCTCACCGCGAGAGTGCCTCCAAATCCCACGATCAGAGCGACGACGGCCGCCAACAGCGTGCGTGGCGTCAGCCGAAGGCCACGAGCAGGCTTGTCGGCGCCGTGTCCAGTCCCGTCCACCCATAGCCCTCGAATCGCCAGCAAAGCGGTCCCACCATCTCACCGGGCCATGGGGAGGTCAAGCTCGGCCGGGCAGGTCCCGCGTCGGTTTGTGCTCATCTACGGAGCGAGTTGTTGGTGAACAGATCGGTGTGAGACACGAATGCGCCCCCGGTAGGAATCGAACCTACGACCAACCGCTTAGAAGGCGGGCGCTCTATCCTCTGAGCTACGGGGGCCGCGATCAGTGTGCCCCATATAATCACCGGGCTCACGCACGAGGTGGCTATAGCTCAGCTGGTTAGAGTGCCAGGTTGTGGCCCTGGAGGTCGAGGGTTCAAATCCCTCTAGCCACCCACTCCGCGACCTCACAGCGCAGCAGCCACCGCGGCACTCAGGCCCTCGCCGAGCTCCAGCGGTACGGATCCACCGTTGAGGATCCCGTCGGCGTGGGCCAGCCAGGCGGTGTCGGCGGCGACGCGGTCGACGAGTGGCTCGCCGCCGAGCCGGGCCACGAATCTCGCTGCAATCCAGGCCAGCCGGCTGCTGCCGGTCGCCGCCGCATGGCGGTTGGCCTGCTCGGCGAGGCGCGTGCCGACCGCCAGGATCGCCATGCGTCGCGCCAGCCGGCGGATGGGTAGCTGCTGTGCCTGCGTGTCGGCGCCGGCGAGGCCGTCGAGGGTGGCCGCGAGGACGCGGATCTCGCGCAGCAACGGTGCTGCGAGCGCGGCTGTCGGGCCACGCTGCCCAACTGTTTCGGCGCGACGTTCGAGGTCTCCGAGAAAATCCGGGCCGGCGCTGCGGTTGAGCGCGCGCAGCACGTCGAGCGCGATCACGTTGCCCGAGCCCTCCCAGATGGCGTGCACGGACACGTCGCGCAGCATGCGCGCGTCCGGCCAGTCCTCGATGAAGCCATTGCCGCCGCGAATCTCCATGGCGTCGCCGCCACTGGCGCGAGCGCGTTCTGTGAAGTAGCCCTTGAACAATGGGGTGAGCAGGCGGAGCGCGCCAGCTGACTCGGCGTCGCCGGAGTCGGCGCGGTCGAGCATCTCGCTGACCGCCACGGCGCCGGTCAGCGCGGCGATTGAGTCGACGACAAGCTCGGCGAGGCTGTCGCGCATCAGCGGGTGGGTTTGCAGAACGCCGCCGAATGTGCTGCGCTGCGCGGTATGGCTGAGCGCCTCGAAGCTGTTGCGACGCATCGCCCCTGCGGTGGCGGTGACGATGCCGACGCGGGTGAGCGAGACCATCTCCATCATCTGGCGCATGCCGCGGTCGAGCTGACCGACCTGCCAGGCCAAGGCGCCGCGCAGGCCGACCTCACCGGACGCCATGGCTCGCGTGCCGAACTTGTTCTTGAGCCGGTGGATGCGGATGGCGTTGGCTGACCCGTCATCGAGCAGGTGTGGCATCAGGAAAAGTCCCAGCCCTGCGGGGCCAGGTGGCGCGCCGTCCGGCCGGGCCATCACCAGCACCAGGTCGGACTGCGGACAGCTGGCAAACCACTTCTCGCCGTGCAGGCGCCAGCTGCCGTCGCCGGCGCGCACTGCCACCGTCTCGTTGGCGCCGACGTCGGAGCCGCCGGCCTTCTCGGTGAGGAACATCGCCGAGGTGCGGTGACGACCGGAGTCGTCGGCGATGCGCGGCACCCAGCGTGCGGCGAGCGCGGGATCGTTGCGTGTCAGGCAGCGCGCCATGGCGTCCATCATCCCGACGGGGCAGCCGGTGATCGCCTGGTCAGCTTGGAGGAACATGTACGAGACGGCACTTGTCAGCGCCCTCGGTGCGACACCGGTCAGCCCGCGCCAGCCCGGGGAATGAGCGGAGCGCACCGTGCCAAAACCGAGCACGGTGTTGATCAGCTCGTGGTACGCGGGGTGGAACTCGATCTCGTCGATGCGCTCGCCGCGCGCGTCGTACTGGTGCAGCACCGGGGGGTGACGGTCGGCGTCGACAGCCAGCGCCTCGATGCGTTGCGGGACGAGCTCGCCGAGCTCGCGCAGTGCCGCGTCGGCGACCGGCCAGATGGCCTCACCGACGCTGTCGCGGAGCAGCCAGCGCAGGTGCTCGTCCGGGGTGTACCAATCCTGCCGGTCGGGCACTGGGATGTGGCGGATGGAGGGGTCGCTCGCCTGCATGCGGCCAGGTTACGCTGGTGCCAGCGCTGCGCCGTGCCACTGTCCGCGGGCAGTGAGCACGTCGCGGAGCAGACGCGGACGGTCGGTCATGATCGCGTCGACGCCGAGATCGAGCATCTCGCCCATCTCCGCCCTGTTGTCGATGGTCCACACGTGCACCTGAAGCCCGGCTCGGTGGGCTGAATCGACGAAGCGATGATCGACAACAACGATGCGCCGCGCGCGTATCGGCACCTGCACGCAGTCGGCCTGCAACCTCGGCATCCGACCGGTGCGCGAGGCCAGCCACGCGGCGGTGATCCCGCGCGGTCCCATGGAGGTGCAGATGCGTCCATCTGAGAGCCGCCGCACCCTGCGCAGCCGATCGTCGGAGAACGAGCCGACGCAGACTCGGTCGAAAGCGCGCAGCCGGCGCAACAGATCGACGAGAGGTTCGACGACGGCGTCCGACTTGGTGTCGATGTTGACGAAAACGCCGGGCCAGCGGGTGAGCACCTCCTCCAAGGTCGGGATGCGAACGCCGGTGCCGCGCAGCGGGAAGGTCTCGCCATCCAGGCTGAAGTGGTAGGCAGCGTCAGCCCTGCCGATCTCGTCCGAGCTCAGCTGAGAGAGGCGGCCGCGACGGTCGGTGACCCGGTCGAGCACATGGTCGTGGAAGGAGAAGACGACGCCGTCGCCGCTGAGGTGTGCATCGGTCTCCAGATGGCGGTAGCCGAGGTCGACGGCCGCATCGAAGGCCGGCAAGGTGTTCTCAGGCAGCTCATCCGCTCCGCCGCGATGAGCGATGGCGATGGGGATGGAATGGTCAAGGAAGGCGCGCTGCCGCATGGTGTCGAGGCTAGACCATGTCAGACCGCGGCGGCGTGCGGGGCGTCCTGGAGAAGCAGGTCGCACGTCGCCGCGGCCCGCCGACCATCGGCGATGGCGTTGACGACGAGCGCGGCCCCGATCACCGCGTCGCCCGCCGCCACGACGGCCGGGCCGGCGCGGAGGTCGGCGTCGACGCTGATCAGCGTGTCCCGCTCGAGAGCCACGTCGAGCTGCTCGAAGAGAGGGGAGGGCCGGACGCCGGCGAACCCGATGGCCAGGAAGACGAGGTCGGTGTCGATGGTGCGCTCGGTGCCGGGACGGCGCACCAGCCCGCGGGCAGCGGAGCTCTCCGGTGAGCGATCGACCTCGACGACGGTGATGCCGCGCACCTGGCCTGCCTGGTTACCCTCGAAGGCGATCACCTCGAGCCCGAAAGCGCGCCGACCTCCCTCCTCGTGCGCAGCGTGGCTGCGCAGCACCAGGGGCCAGTGCGGCCACGGGTTCTCGGCCGGACGCGCGCGCGGCGGCTCGGGGTAGATGACCAGCTGCTGCACCGAGGCGCACGCCTCGCGATGCGAGTCGCCGAGGCAGTCCGAGGCGGTGTCGCCGCCGCCGATGATCACCACGTTGCGGCCGGCAGCGCTGACCAGCGGCGACGGGTCACCGGCGACCCGGCGGTTCTGGCCGACCAGGTAAGGCATGGCGAGGTGGATGCCCCCCAGGTGACGCCCGGGGAGCTCGACGTCGCGAGGCTGCTCGGCGCCGACGGCGAGAACCACGGCGTCGTGGCGGCGGAGCAACTCGGCGCCATCAACGTCGACGCCACAGTCATAGCCACACTCGAAGCTGACTCCTTCGGCGCTGAGCATGTCGAGGCGGCGGTCGAGAACCGCCTTGTCCATCTTGAAATCCGGGATGCCGTAGCGGAGCAGGCCTCCCGGGCGGTCGGCGCGTTCGTACACGGTGACGCGGTGGCCGGCGCGATTGAGCTGCTGCGCAGCGGCGAGACCTGCCGGCCCCGAGCCGACCACCGCCACGCTGCGGCCGCTGCGGTACGCCGGCGGCTGGGGGCGGACCCAGCCACGCTCGAAGGCGTGGTCGACCACGGTGCGCTCGATCTCCTTGATGCTGACCGCGTCACCGCCGATGGCGAGGACACAGGCGGGCTCGCAGGGCGCCGGGCAGAGCCGACCGGTGAACTCCGGGAAGTTGTTGGTGGTGTCGAGGTTGGCGAAGGCACCGCGCCAGTCGCCTCGCCGGGCCAGGGTGTTCCACTCCGGGATCAGGTTGTTGAGCGGACAGGCGTTGTGGCAGAAGGGCACACCGCAGTCCATGCAGCGGGCGGCCTGGGCCTCGACCGCCGCCAGGGGCAGGGGATGGATGAGCTCGTGGTGGTCGCGCACCCGCTCGTCGACGGCGCGGTACGGCGAGGTGCGCCGGGGGATCTCGAGGAAGTCGCGGCGGCCCATCAGACGGCGACCTCCAGTGCGGTGCGGCGCGCGGCGAGCACGCGCTCGTAGTCGACAGGCAGCACCTTGACGAAGCGCGCCATCGAGGACTCCCAAACTTCCAACAACTGGTCGGCGACAGGGCTGCCCGTGTAGCTCAGATGGTGCTCGAGGAGCGCACGCAACGCCTGCGCGTCCTCCTCATCGGCGACATCGGTCAGGCGGACCATGCCGGTGTTGCAGCGCTGGGCGAACCGCCCGTCGACATCGAGAACATAGGCGAGGCCGCCGCTCATCCCCGCGGCGACGTTGCGCCCGGTGCGGCCGAGGATCACCACGGTGCCGCCCGTCATGTACTCGAGCGCATGGTCGCCGGTGCCCTCGACGACCGCCGCGGCGCCGCTGTTGCGCACGGCGAAGCGCTCGCCGGCCACCCCGCGGACGAACATCTCGCCCGACGTCGCCCCGTAGAGCAGCACGTTGCCGGCGATGACGTTGTCGTCGGCGCGCCGCTGTGAATGAGCGGGCGGCACAACCACGATGCGGCCGCCGCTCAGGCCCTTGCCGCAGCCGTCGTTGACCTCGCCATGGACGGTCAGCGTGACCCCGGTGGCTAGGAAGGCACCGAACGACTGGCCCGCGCTGCCCTGGAGGTCGACGCGGATGGTGTCGTGCGGCAGACCGATGGCGCCGTGCCGGGTGGCGATCGCACCGCTCAGCCGCGCACCCACGCTGCGGTCGCCGTTGCCGACCCGCATGCCCAGCTGCAACGGGGTGCCGCGCTCGATCGCGTCGCCGGCACAGGCGATCACGCGCTCGTCGATGTCGTCAGCGCAGCGATAGAGGTCGCGGGGTAGGAAGTGCCGCGGCTCGCCGGTCGGCACCAGCAGGCGCGTCAGGTCGACGTCGCCGCTGCGGCTCACCTGGCTGAGCAGCTCGACTCGTCCCACCAGGTCGGTGAAACGGCGCACCCCGAGCCGAGACATCCAGCTGCGCACGTCCTCGGCGAGGAAGCGCATGAAGGTGACGATGTGCTCGGCGCGACCGGTGTATCGCTCGCGCAACGCGGGGTCCTGGGTGGCGATGCCGACTGGGCAGGTGTTGAGGTGACAGACGCGCATCATCACGCAGCCCGCGGCCACCAGCGGCGCGGTGGCGAACGCGAACTCCTCGGCGCCGAGCAGCGCGGCGACCACGACATCGCGGCCGGTGCGCATCAGGCCGTCGCTCTGCAACACGACGCGGTCGCGAAGCCCGTTGGCGACAAGCGTTTGCTGTGCCTCGGCCAGCCCGAGCTCCCAGGGCGCACCCGCGTGGGTCAATGACGAGAGCGGGGCGGCGCCGGTGCCGCCCTCGTAGCCGGACACCACGATGTGGTCAGCGCGTGCCTTGGCAACTGCGGCAGCGATCGGTCCGACCCCCATCTCGGCAACGAGCTTGACGCTGATCCGAGCCGAGGGATTGACCGAGCGCAGGTCGTGGATGAGCTGGGCGAGATCCTCGACCGAGTACACGTCATGGTGCGGTGGGGGAGAGATCAGGCCGACCCCGGGGGTGGCGTGGCGAAGCCGGGCGATGGTCACGTCCACCTTGTCGCCGGGCAGCTGGCCGCCCTCACCGGGCTTGGCTCCCTGCGCGACCTTGATCTGGATCTCGTCGGCGTTGACCAGGTAGTTGGCGGTGACACCGAAGCGCGCCGACGCCACCTGCTTGATGGCGCTGCGCGGCGAGTCGGCGCCGTCGGATGCGAACCTGGCGTCGTCCTCGCCCCCCTCGCCGGTGTTGGAGCGTCCACCGATGCGGTTCATCGCGATGGCGAGGGTCTCGTGCATCTCCGGTGAGATCGAGCCGAGCGACATCGCCCCGGTGGCAAAGCGGCGCATCAGCGTCTCCGCCGGCTCCACCTCCGCCAGCGGCACCGGCATGTCGGCCTCGCGCAGGGCGAGCAGGCCGCGCAGGGTTCGCTGTTGCGCCGACTCGCGGTCGGCCAGAGTGACGTAGTGGGCGAAGTGTGACGCTGACTCGGACTTGACGGCGTGCTGGAGGGCACCGATCACCTCGGGGTTCCAGGCGCGCTTTTCCCCGCCGCGGCGCCACTGGTAGCGGCCGCCGCTCTCCAGCAGGTCCGGCGGTGCACCCGTCGCCGGGAAGGCGCACGCATGCCGGCTGAGTGCATCGCCGGCGATCCGGTCCAGCCCGGCGCCGCCGATGCGCGTCGGCGTCCCGGTGAAGTAGACGTCGACCACATCCTCAGAGAGCCCGATGGCTTCGAAGAGCTGGGCGCCGCAGTAGGAGAGAACCGTCGAGATGCCCATCTTGGCAATCGTCTTGAGCAGTCCCTTGCGGAGCGCGGCGATGACGTTGGCCTGGGCGGTGCCGATATCGAGGTTGCCGACGACGCCGGTGAGCGACATCTCGGCCACGGTGTCGAGGAGGAGGTACGGATTGACCGCCTCCGCGCCGAAGCCGACCAGAAGTGCGATGTGGGCCACCTCGCGGGGCTCGCCACTCTCCACGACCAGCCCGACGCCGGTGCGCGTGCGCTGACGCAGCAGGTGGTGGTGCACAGCCGCGGTGGCCAGCAGAGACGGAATCGGCGCATGGGTGGCGTCGGCCCCACGGTCACTGAGGATGACGATGCTGCGGCCCGCCGCCACCGCCTCCGAGGCGAGCCGGCAGATCCGCTCCAGGCCGTGCTCCAGGCCGCCCGCCCCCTGGGCGCGATGGAAGACCGCGCTGATGGTCTCCGCCGGGAACTGGCGCTGGGTGACGTGGCGGATGGTGGCGAGGTCGGCATTGGTGAGGATGGGATGGGGCACCTCGAGCCGCTTGGCCTGGGAGGGACCCTGCTCGAGCAGGTTGCCGCCGGCGCCGAGACTGGTGACCAGCGACATCACCGAAGCCTCGCGAATGGGGTCGATCGGTGGGTTGGTGACCTGGGCGAAGAGCTGCTTGAAATAGACGAACAGCGGCTGGGGGCGGTCGCTGAGCACCGCGAGCGGAGCGTCATTGCCCATCGAGCCGACCGGCTCCTCTCCGGCCCGCGCCATCGGCTCGACGATCAGGCGCAGGTCCTCGTCGGTCCAGCCGAAGAGCTGCTGGCGGATGCGCAGCGTGCCCGCGTCCGGCTCGATCGACTCGCCGGCGGCGGGCAGCTCGTCGAGGTGCACGGTGCCCTCGCGGATCCAGGCAGCGTAGGGGTGCCGGCCGGCCAGCTGCCGCTTGCACGCGCCGTCGTCGAGGATGGCGCCAGCGC
This sequence comes from Candidatus Dormiibacterota bacterium, assembly GCA_036561525.1. Taxonomy (GTDB): domain Bacteria; phylum Chloroflexota; class Dormibacteria; order Aeolococcales; family Aeolococcaceae; genus Aeolococcus. The sequence goes on from DATBPD010000083.1 coordinate 15,342, forward strand.
GAGTGTCGACCAGGAGGAGCCGGCCGGGGTCGAGCCGCCACTTCTTGACGATCCGCTCCTCCGGGATGTCGAGCACGCCGGCCTCCGAGGCCATCACCACCAGGCCGTCGTCGGTGACCAGGTACCGAGCCGGGCGCAGACCATTGCGGTCAAGGCTGGCACCAACCAGGCGGCCATCGGTGAACGCGATCGCCGCAGGGCCGTCCCACGGCTCCAGCAGAGACGCATGGAACTCGTAGAAGGCACGACGTTCTTCATCAAGAAGCTCGTTGCTGTGCCACGCCTCGGGGATCATCATCATCATGGCGTGCTCGATCGAGCGGCCCGACATGGTGAGCAGCTCGAGAGCGTTGTCGAACTGCGTCGAGTCCGAACCGGCGGTGTCGAGCACGTCGCGGATCTTGTCGACGTCCCCGCCGAACAGCGCGCTGCGGAACTTCGACTGTCGCGCCTGCATCCAGGCGACGTTGCCGCGCAGGGTGTTGATCTCGCCGTTGTGCGCGGACAGCCGGGTGGGCTGCGCCAGGTCCCAGCGCGGCAGCACGTTGGTCGAAAAACGCGCATGGACGATGGCCAGGGCCGACGCCAGCAGCGGGCTGGCGAGGTCGGGGTAGAAGGCGGTGAGCTGCGCGGCGGTGAGCATCCCCTTGTAGACAAGGGTGCGGCTGCTCAGGCTGGCGAGGTGGAGGCTGCGCCGGTCCATGCCCTGGGCGGCGGCGCGGCTCTCGATGACCCTGCGCACCACGTAGAGGCGGCGTTCGAGCGCGTTCCCCTCGAGGCCGACTGCGGCGACGAAGAACTGCCGGATCGCGGGCATGCCCGCGAGGGCTGTGCGGCCGGGAACTCCGGGGTCGATGGGCACGTCGCGCCAGCCGAGCAGGCGGAGGCCCTCGTCCTCACACGAGCGTTCGATGATCGTGCGTGCGGCACGTCGCGCGGCTGGGTCGGTGGGGAGGAACGCCATGCCGACGCCGTAGCCGCCCTCGCTCGGCAGGTCGGCGGCGACGCTCGCGGCGAGGAAGGCATGGGGAACCTGGATGAGGATGCCGGCACCGTCGCCGCTGTCGGGGTCCGCCCCGGTTGCCCCACGATGGCCGAGGTTGACGAGCGCGCGCATGGCCAGCTGAACGATGTGGTGATCGCGCCGGCCGGAGGTCGTGGCCACGAATGCGACGCCACACCCGTCGTGCTCGAACCGCGGATCGCGAAGATCGCGGCCGGGCGGCGGCGGATCGGTCATTCGGTCAATGCCATGGCAGGGTGACAGGAATTGGTTGAGCGATCAAGCCCCCAATCATGGCGGGCGGGCTGGGAGAGCGGCTCGCGGTGATCGTGATCGATGCCGGAAGCGCTACGATCGAACTCAGTTCGCGCTCGTTCTGCATCGATGCGTCGCCTCGCCGGCACGCAGTGGGGAGAGACCTCGCCGGATGGCCCAAGTCACCGCCACGCCCGCCACGCCCGCCGCGCCCGCCGCGCCTGACGCGCCCGGCGAGTCCGGCGAGTCCGGCCTGCTGGCCCGCCTCGACCGCCTGCGCCGCGACCAGCCCTGGTGGCTTCTGCCGCTCACCGTGGTCGGGGTCCTCGGCGGCTTCAGCCTCTACGTGCTCTGGACGGCCTTCGTCGAGTCTCCTCCCGGTTCGGCCAACCACGTCAGCGAGTGGGGTCCCTACCTGTCGCCATTCTTCTCGCCCACCATCTGGCGCACCGGGCCGATCTCGCCGGCCATCTGGGTGCTCTGGTCGCCGCTGATCTTCCGGGGCAGCTGCTACTACTACCGCAAGGCGTACTACCGGTCGTTCTTCTGGGACCCGCCGGCGTGCACGCTCGGAGAGCTTCGCCACCGCGCGTACAGAGGCGAGACCCGCTTTCCCTGGGTGCTCAACAACCTGCACCGGCTGACCCTGTACGCGGCGCTGATCATCCTCGCCTGGCTTTGGTACGACGCCATCCAGGCGTTCTTCTCGACCGACGCAGCCACGCGGGGACACCTCTGGCTGGGCCTCGGCACCGGGATCATGCTGGTCAACGTCACCCTGCTCAGCCTGTACACCTTCAGCTGCCACTCGCTGCGCCATCTCGTCGGCGGTGGGCTCGACTGCTATTCGACAGCGCGCGTCGGCATGGCGCGCAACCGTGCATGGCGCGGGCTGACGCGGCTCAACCTCAACCATCCGATGTGGGCATGGCTGAGCCTGTTCAGCGTGGTCATCGCCGACATCTACATCCGCCTGCTGCAGCATGGCGTCCTGATCGACCCCCACGTGGTGCTCTGATGGCGTCCGAGAGCGGCGTCACCCACGAATGTGACGTCCTCGTCATCGGCGCCGGCGGCGCCGGCATGCGCGCTGCGATCGCCGCTGCCGAGGCGGGCTGCAGCACCATCGTGGTGACCAAGTCTCTGCTCGGCAAGGCGCACACGGTGATGGCGGAGGGAGGCATCGCCGCCGGCCTGGGCAACGTCGACGCGGGGGACGGCTGGGAGGTGCACTTCGCCGATACCATGCTCGGTGGACAGCTGCTCAACAACTGGCGCATGGTCGAGCTCTACGCGCGGGAGGTGATCGACCGCGTCTACGAGCTGGAACGGTGGGGCGGCCTTTTCGATCGTACCGACGACGGCCGGATCATGCAGCGTGCCTTCGGCGCACACAGCTGGAAGCGGCTCGCGCACGTCGGCGATCGCACCGGGCTCGAGCTGATCCGCACCTGCCAGGACAAGCTGGTGCACACCGCCGGGACGGACTGCTACATGGAGTACACCCTGACCCGTCTCCTCAAGAGCGGGGATCGCGTGGTCGGCGCGATGGGCTACCGGCGCAACGACGGCAAGTTCGTCGTCATCAAGGCCGGCGCGACCATCCTCGCCAGCGGTGGGTGGGGGCGGATGTACAAGTACACCAGCAATAGCTGGGAGGGAACCGGTGACGGCGCTGCCATGGCCTACGAGGCGGGCGCGGACCTGCTCGACATGGAGTTCGTCCAGTTCCATCCCACCGGGATGGTGTGGCCGCCCGGTGCGCGCGGCATCCTGGTCACCGAGGCGGTGCGCGGCGAGGGTGGTCTGCTCTTCAACAGCGAGCACCAGCGCTTCATGCTCGAGTACGACCCGATCAAGCAGGAGTTGAGCTCCCGCGACGTGGTGGCCCGTTCCATCTACAAGGAGGTCGAGGCCGGTCGCGGCTCACCACACGGCGGCGCGTACCTCGACATCACTCATCGCGGCGCCGACTACATCAAGAAGAAGCTGCCCTCGATGTACGAGCAGTTCCACGCGCTGGCGTCGGTGGACATCACCAAGGAGCCGATGGAGATCGGGCCGACCATCCACTACACCATGGGCGGCGTGCGCGTCGACCCGGAGACCGCGGCGACGACCGTGCCCGGGCTCTACGCCGCCGGTGAGGCCGCCGGTGGTTTGCACGGTGCCAACCGGCTCGGCGGCAACTCGCTCGGTGACATCCTGGTTTTCGGGCGGCGGGCCGGTGTCGCCGCCGCCGAGTTCGCGCGCACCCGGGGCGCTGAGCGCAGCATCGACGAGCGCGACGTGGAGGCCGAACAGGCCGCTCTCTTCGACCCGCTCGACAGCCGCCATGGCTGGGCAGGCAGGGAGAACCCATATCACCTGCACGAGGCGCTGCAGGCGGCCATGCAGGACGACGCCGGCATCGGCCGCAGTGAGGAGTCTCTGCAACGCGCGCTGGCGGCAATCCTCGAGCTTCGTGAACGCAGCGCGCGAATGCGCGTGGTCGGCCACCGTGAGCTCAACCCGGGGTGGCACACGTGCAGGGACGTCACCTTCATGCTCACGGTGAGCGAGGCGATCGTGCGCAGCGCTCTGCGACGCCAGGAGAGCCGAGGCTCGCAGTGGCGGTTCGACTTTCTCGACCAGGACGCCGAGCAGGGCAAGGTCAACTACGTGACCCGCCGCGACGGCGATTCCATGAAGGTGGACGCGGTGGCGATCCCGCCGATGCCCGACAACCTGGTGGGGCTGTTGACGCGGAGCCGCTTCTACGACCCGGCGAAGCTTCCCAAGGGTCACCTCCACAATGAGGCGATGCCCGCCCCCGCGGCTGTGGAGAGCGCCTGATGGCGTTGGATCCGGGCCTCACCGGCGAGACCATCACGCTCAACGTCTTCCGTGGTACTCCGGACGATGAGCAGGGCGACGTGTCCTACCAGGTGCCCGGCGTCACCGGCATGGTCGTGCTCGATGCCATCCACTACATCCAGCACAATCTCGATACCGACCTGGCGGCGCGCTGGAACTGCAAGGCCGCCAAGTGTGGATCGTGCAGCGCGGAGATCAACGGCAGGCCTCTGCTGATGTGCAAGACGCGCGTCGACGACCTTCCCGCGGGGCCGATCACAGTGCGACCGATGAAGGCGTTTCCCCTGATCAAGGACCTGGTCACCGACGTCTCGCGCAACTACGAGATCAACAGGGAGATACCGCCCTTCACCGCCGCTCCCGACGACGGCACCCCGTGGCGCATCCACCAGGCCGACATCGACCGGCTCTACGAGTTCCGCAAGTGCATCGAGTGCTTCCTGTGCCAGGACGTCTGTCACGTCAACCGCACCCATGGGCTGGCCGAGAAGTTCTACGGACCGCGCTTCTTCGTGCGTGTGGCCGGGCTGGAGATGCATCCCAAGGACATCCTGGACCGTACCGAGCAGACGCGGGCCGAGGGGGGGCTCGGTTACTGCAACATCACCAAGTGCTGCACGGAGGTGTGCCCCGAGCACATCCACATCACCGACAACGCGATCATCCCGCTCAAGGAGCGCGTTGCCGACAAGCGCTGGGACCCGGTGCGCTGGGTGGGACGCAGGGTGTTCGGCAGCCGTGACAACGACCCGCGGGCGCCGGCGGCCGGACCCGTCGGCTAGCGGGCTTTCGCGAAGGCGCCAGCCTATAGTGGAGTGATGAAGCGGCGGCACGACTCGACGCTTCGCGACGCGTTCGTCGGTGTGCTGATGACGGTCGGGCCGTTCTTTGGTGTTCGCTACCAGCCGCCGCGCGTCGAGATCCCTGTGGTGACCACCCCGGCGACGGACGATGAGGACCCGGCTGCGTATGAGCGCGAGCCCGAGGCTGCGCGGGATCGCGTGGACGGCGGCGATGACTGCGCCGGCGACGGCGTGACGCTCTGACGACCGGGTGACCGACACCCTAGGGTTTGCGGTGTGCATGAAACGCGCGAGGACATCGCTCGCCTCGACGAGCTGATCGAGCGCAGCTTCACCGCTGCGGGTCCGCACCTACTGAGCATCGCGACGCCCGAGCGTCGCCTCGGCGGTCGCGACCTGAGCCTACGGCTTGCCGGGATGAGCCTCCTCGCGCTGGCCACGGTGACATCCGACGGACGGCCGATCGTTGGCGCCGTGGACGGGATCTTCTACCGTGGATCGTTCCACTTCAGCTCGTCGCGTGACTCGCTCAGGTACCGGCACCTGGCGGCGCGGCCGCGGGTCAGCGCGACCCATCTGCCCGGCGAGCACCTTGCGGTGACCGTCCATGGCCGCGCGGTGCAGATCGACCTCGACGGCGCACCTGAGCGCGGTTTGCGGGACTGCGTGCTCGGCGTGTACCTCCCGCGGTATGGCGACGAGTTTTTGAAGCTGCTCCAGTCTGGGGTGGTGTACTGGCGCATCGATGCCGAGCGTATGTTCACGTTCTCTGCACCTGGGCCTGGTCTGGACGGGTGACGCGCCCTGGTGGACGGCCGGATCGGCTTTGCCCACTTCGGCTGGATGCCGCCACCGCGCGGGCCATTGAGGAGCCCGGGTCCTGGTCAACGCCGCCTCCCAGGTCATCGACGTGGGCCGCAGCGAGCGGGTGGTCCCGGACGCCACCCGGCGGGCCCTCAACGCCCGCGACCGGGGCTGCCGCTGGCCGGGCTGCGAGCGGCCCCCGTCCTGGACCTCGGCCCGCCACGTCGTCCACTGGGGTGGGGGTCAGTTCGGACCACCGACCTGCCCAACCTCGTGCTGCTCTGCCGCCACCACCACTGGTCCGGGCACGAGGGCGGCTGGACCCTGGTGGACACCGACCAGGACGGCATCCTGGCGATCTCCCCGGTGGTGGGGGTGCAGACCCCGCTGCGCGTCCCGGGACCGGTGCTGCCGAGGATGCCGCCGCCGGCGGAGCCTGACCCACCCCACCGCGCTCGGGAGCCCGCTCCGACTGCGTGAGGAGGGCGGCCGCCGCCGGCGGAGCCTGACCCACCCCATCGCGCTCGGGAGCCCGCTCCGACGCCGCTGTGAGGAGCATGCCGCCGCCGATGGTGCCATCAGCGTGGCTGCCTCGGCGGAACGCGGGGGCAAACATCTGCCCCCGCGCTTTGTCCGTGCCGGGACGTGGTTGGGGTTGGACCTAGTTGTTGTTGTCGCCGGTCTGACCGGCTGCGCCTGCTGGGTCAGCGTGGCCGCCGGGGCCGTCGGCCTCGGTGCTCGGAGCCTCCGCCGCACCGGCTGCGCCGGCTTTGGTTGTGGTGTCGACGCCGGTGGCGTCCTGCGCGCCACTCTGGTCGCCCTGCTGCACGTTGTCGGTGTCAGCGGCGGTGCTGGGCGCCTCGGCCGCCGGAGCCTGGGCCGCCGGGGCCTGGGCCGCGGTCAGGTGGGTGGCATGGGTCGTTGCGGCGGTCAGATGGACGCTGCCCGAGGGCCCGCCCATGGCCAGGTATCCCGCAAGTCCGCCGGCTGCGAGCAGCCCGGCGCCTCCGGCCAGAACCAGGCGCCGCCGGATGTTCGGTCGCGTCATCTTGTCGTCAGTCATCGGCACTCCTCCTTGGAGATGCGGTCCAGGCCGCCCCACGGTCGTGGCGCCGTGCGGGCCTGTCGCGGAGCACCATCGCACGGCACCCTGAACCCAGTGTGAAACGTCGGCACATCGTTCATGTGGGGAGGCTCGGCGGTGGCTGTTTCGCTGTCATCTGCGGTTCAGGTTCATCGCGCAGAGTCGAGGCGTGCGCGTGCTGATCGTCGAGGATGACGCCCGCCTGGCCCGCACCCTCAAGCGCGGGCTCACCGAGGCGGGCATCGGTGTGGACATCGCCACCGACGGGCCCACCGCGCTGGCGTCGGCCCGTTCCACCCCGTTCGACGTGGTCGTGCTCGACGTCATGCTGCCCGGGATGGACGGCTTCGACGTCTGCCGCGAGCTGCGCCGCGACAGCATCAAGGTGCCGATCCTCATGCTGACCGGTCGCGATTCGATCGACGACCGCATCAAGGGCCTCTCCGCCGGCGCCGACGACTACGTGGTCAAGCCGTTCGCCTTCGCCGAGCTGCTCGCGCGCATCCGCGCCCTCACCCGGCGCCACCTCGACAACCGCTCCGCGGTGCTCAAGGCCGGCAGGGTGCGGCTCGACACCGACGCCCGCCAGGTCAGCGTCGACGGCCGCGTTCTCGAGCTGACCGCCAAGGAGGTGTCGATCCTCGAGTACTTCCTCCACCACCCCAACCGCGTGCTCACCCGCGACCAGATCGTCGAGCACGTGTGGAACTACGACTTCAACAGCGAGTCCAACCTGGTCGAGGTGTACATCGCCCGGGTGCGTCGCAAGCTGGCGGCGTGCGGCGTCGAGAACCTGATCCAGACCGTGCGAGGGACGGGCGGCTACCGGCTCGTCCGCCCAGCGCCCTGAGGAACCCGCTGCGGGGGACCCGCGCCCGGCTCACACTGAGCTTCGCGGTGGTGTTCGCCATCGTGGCCGGCATCGCCGCGGTCGGCTTCTCCATCTACTTCACGCAGCTGGAGACCGGCGCGATCGACGACAGCCTGACCGCCCAGGCCCAGGCCGTCGCCGCGGGCGTCGACAGCAGCAACGGCAGCATCACGTTCCAGGGCGGCGATTCCCTGCCGGGGCTGACCCCGCAGGGAATTGCGGTCGACGCTCTGCTCACCGACGGCACCACCACGCTCGACCGCTCCGGGCAGGCGCCGCCGGCGGCTGCGGTCGCCGCGATCGTGCAGTCAGCCCTGCGCACCACTGACCCGGTGTTCTCCTCGATCACCATCGGTGGGGTGCAGGAGCGGGTGCGCGCCCAGCGGCTCGGCGTCAACAACGGCCCCAACGTCGTGCTGGTGGTGAGCCGCGCCATGGCCGAGGAGCAGGGCACGATCATGCGCACCGAGCTGTTGCTGCTCGGCACCGTCGTGGCGCTCACCGCGGTGGCCAGCCTTCTCGGCTACCTGGTGGCCGGTCGCGCCCTGCGCCCGGTGCGGGTGATCGCCGCCACCGCCCGGGAGATCAGCGAGCGCGACCTGCACCGGCGCATCGAGCTGTCGCTGCCCCCCGACGAGCTGGGCGAGCTTGCCGCGACGTTCAACGAGATGCTCAGCCGCCTCGAGGCGTCGTTCACGTCGCTGCGCCGTTTCACCGCGGACGCCGCCCACGAGCTGCGCGCCCCGCTGGCGGTGATGCTCGCCGATGCGCAGGTGAGCCTCCGCCGCGACCGCAGCCCCGAGGAGTACCGGCAGACGCTCGGTACCATCTCCGGCGAGATCGAGCGCCTCAGCCGGCTGGCCGATCACCTGCTGGTGCTGGCGCGCGCCGACGTCGGCGCCCTGGGCGCGCTGCGCGAGACGGTCGACCTGCCCGACTTCCTCGAGGAGCGGGTGGCGCAGTGGCGGCCGCTGATCGCCGAGCGCGGGCTGGCCGTGGCCACCGACCTCCCCGACGCCGGCCGGCTGCCCGCCGACGTCGAGCTGCTCCGGCGGCTGGTCGACAACCTGCTCGACAACGCCGTCAAGCACACCCCGCGCGGGGGGACCATCTCGGTTCTTGCAGCGCGCGAGGCGGATTGGTGGCGCATCGAGGTGGCCGACACCGGTCCGGGCATCCCCGAGCCGTTGCGCGACCACGTCTTCGAGCGATTCACCCGCGGTGACCCGGCGCGCGGACGCGACAGTGGTGGCGCCGGGCTGGGGCTGGCTCTGGCCGCCGCCGTTGCCCACGCCCACGGCGGCAGCGTCGTGCTCGGCGACGGGCCCGGGGCGCGGCTGATCGTGCGCCTGCCGGCGGGCGACGAGGTCGCCACGGGCGGTTGACGTCGGCGGGCCTGGCCCGCGGCGCGCTGGACCGGGATCTCAGCGCAGCGGCAGGCGTTGCAGCGCGTGTTCCAGCCGGGCATGGCTGTCCGCCCGGTGCGCGGCCTCATCCACCGCGCGCAGCATCCGCATGCGAGCGGGGTAGCGCACCAGGTCGAGGTCCTCGTGCAGGTCGGCAAGCCACTGTGCCTGCTTCAGCATTGTCGGCGAAAGCCGTCCTTCCATTCCCCTCTGACCCCCTCCGCGGTCGCTGCGGTCTAGCGTAGCGTTTGGCGCATTCGATGTCTATGGGGCATTTGGTGAGACGGCGCTCTTGACCTCACACTTCGGACGCGATGGACACGTCGGCGGCCAACGTCCTCGAGATCGGGCTGGTGCTCGCGCTTGCAACCGCGGCCGGCTGGCTGGTTCGGCGCATCGGCCTGCCGGCGATCATCGGCTACCTCGGCGTCGGGCTGGTCGTCTCACCCTTCACCCCGGGCTACGTCGCCAACCACGACCAGCTCCAGACCCTCGCCGACATCGGGGTTGTCTTCCTCCTCTTCGAGGTGGGAATCGAGATCGACCCGCTGCGGCTGCGCAGGGAGCACGGGCGCCTCCTGTGGGCCGCACCGCTCCAGGTGCTGCTGACCCTGGGGGCTGGGATTGGCGCGGGGACCGGCATGGGCCTGGGGCTGGGCGGCGGTCTGCTGCTCGGACTTGCGGTGGCGCTCTCGTCCAGCGTGGTCGTGGTCAACATCACCCGAAGCCGCCGGCGCACGACCAATCCGCAGACGGAGGAAGCGCTTCTCGGCTGGAGCGTCATGCAGGACATCGTCGGCGTGGCCATCTCGATGGGGCTGCTGGCGACGCTCGAAGCCGGCACGAGCCCGGTTCCACTGCTGGTTGCGGGCGTTGCCGCGTTTCTCGTGCTCATCCTCGCGGCTGCGTGGCTCGTTCCCCGGCTGTTGCGAGGCCTGCGCGCTGAACACGACCTGTTCCTCATGCTGTCACTCGCCACCGGGCTTGTGCTCGCGGGCATCGGGGCTCGCGTTTTCCAGGTACCCCTGGCGTTGGCCGCGTTCGTCGCCGGTCTGGCCGTTGGCGAGAGTCCCGAGGCTGATGAGGCACGTCGCCGTCTCCTGCCGTTCCGAGACATCTTCGCCGTGATGTTCTTCGTCGCCATCGGCACGCTTGTCGACCCCCGCGCCATCCCCGATTCACTGGCATGGTTGGGCGTGGTGCTCGGCTTGATCCTGGTGGCCAAGGTCGCGGTCATTCAACTGCTCGCCCGTCTGTTGGATCGCGCGGTGATCCGTCCCTGGCAGCTGGCGATTGGACTGGGACAGGTGGGCGAGTTCAGCTTCGTGCTCGGTTCGATCGGTTTTTCCAAGCACGTCATCCCGCACCAGCTCTACACCGCGCTCCTCTGCGCTGTGATCCTCAGCATCGCCGCCTCGGCGGTCGCGGTGCGTCTGCGCCGAGGCGAGCCGACCGCGGGTTAACCGCAGGTTCAGCTTGGTCACTCAGGCTGGGTGACATGGACCCAGCCAGCCTCCGACGACGCCCGCTGTTCTGCTGTCTTTCCGTGGTCGCGGCGGCCGCAGCGCTCACCCTGGTGGGGTGCGGATCGGACGCCGCCGGCAGCGGGCCGGCGGGCGGGGGAGGGGCCAACCCCGGCGACACTGCCGCGGCGGGCGACAACGGCGGCGGCGAGGGCGCGCCGATCCGCTTCGTCAGCAGCCGCAACCACTATCGCGTCGACTTTCCGGCGGTGATGACCGAGGCCGCCGACGGCACCGCCACCGCGAGCCGGGGCACCGAGAAGCTCACCATCGCGGTGATCAGCGGGTCGGCGGCGAGCGACGTGGCCGGTTACGCGCGCAGCGACGCGGCGACGGTGCAGGCGAGGAGCCCGCAGTACACGCAGGTCAACGCGCTGGCGGCGGTGTCGCTCAGCGGTCGCTCGGTGCAGAAGATCGTCTACTCGTGGACCAACGGCAGCAACGCTGTGACCGGGAACCCGCAACAGCTGGTGACCGCGCGTTACTACATCCCCAGGGACGCGTCGACGCTGGCCGTGCTCACCTACTCGATCGCGCCCAACCTCTACGACCCCCAGGGCGCCGATGACGTGGCGTCGACCTTCGCGTGGCAGTGAGCGCGGCGGGCCCTCTGACCGACGTTGCACCAGCCGGCAGGATGACTGCCGACGCCGAGGTGATCGACCTCTTCAAGGTGTATCGCGAGGGCGACACGGAGACCGTGGCTCTGCGCGGCGCCAGCCTGCGCCTGCGCGCCGGCGAGTTCGTCAGCCTGATGGGGCCGTCGGGCAGTGGCAAGTCGACGCTGCTGAACATCATGGCCGGGCTGATGCAACCCACCGCCGGGCGGGTGCTGGTCGGCGGTCACGACCTCAGCAGGCTCGACGAGGCCGAGCGCGCGGCGGTGCGCGCCCACAAGGTGGGGTTGGTGTTCCAGCGCGGCAACCTGGTGCCGTTCCTCAGCGCCGAGGAGAACGTGGTGCTGGCGATGGAGATCGCCGGGCACCGGCGCGGTGCAGGCGGGCGCGCGCGCGGGTTGCTGGCGGCGCTCGGGCTTGGTGGCCGATTGGGGCAGCGGCCGTATCAGCTCTCCGGCGGCGAGGCGCAGCGCGTCGGCATCGCGGTGGCGCTGGCCAACGACCCTGGCCTGTTGCTCGCCGACGAGCTGACCGGCGAGCTCGACAGCGACTCCGCCGAGCAGGTGATGTCGCTGCTGCTCGGCCTGCGCCGGCAGGCAGGGCTAACGCTGCTCGTGGTGACCCACAACCACGCCCTGGCGGCCACGGCGGATCGGCAGCTGGTCATCACCGACGGGCTGATCTCGAGCCGATGAACGACCTGGCGGTGCGCGGGGTGGGGCTGCTGCGCTGGTACGCCACCGCGGCCGGGCCGGTGCGCGCCGTCGACGGCGTCGACCTCGAGATCCGCGAGGGTCAGCAGGTGGCCATCGTCGGCCCCAGCGGCTGCGGCAAGTCGACACTGCTGGCGATCATCGGTTGTCTCGAACCGGTCGACGGCGGCAGCATCGAGGTGCTCGGCACCGACCTCGGCGGTTTGGGCGACGAGCAGCGGGCGCGGTGGCGGCGCGACCACGTCGGTTTCATCTTCCAGGCGTACGACCTGCTGCCGTTTCTCACGGCGACAGAGAACGTCGCGCTGCAGTGCGGCATCTCTGAGCGTGACGGGGCGACCTCACCGCGCGAGCTGCTCGGCCGGTTGGGACTTGGCGGTCACGAGGACAAGCTTCCCGACCAGCTGTCCGGGGGCCAGAAGCAGCGCGTCGGCATCGCCCGCTGCCTGGTGCACCGGCCCGCGCTGGTGCTCGCCGACGAGCCGACCGGCGGGTTGGACTCGGTGACCTCGCGGGCCGTCGTCGACCTGCTCCTCGAGGCGTCGGCGGAGATCGGGGCGACAACCATCGTGGTGACCCACGACCCGGCGGTGGCGGAGCGGTTCGAGCGCACCATCGCGCTGCGGGACGGTCGCGTCGTCGTCGACTCAGCCCCGGCGGGGGCGAGCCTGGCCGCACCGCATGTTTAGATACGTGCTCCGCGACCTGGTGCGCAACCCGCGCCGCACGCTGGCGTCGGTGGCCGGGATCGCGCTCGCCGTCGGACTGTTCTCCGGGGTGGCGTTCTTCGTCGACACCTCGTCCGCGCAGATGACCTCGCGCGCGATCGCGCCGGTGGTGCTCGACATGCAGGCGGGGCTGACCAGCCCGCTTGGAGCGCCGAGCAGCGCCACCGCGCCGCCGCCGCCGACGGTGGCGGAGCTGACCACGCAGATCCGTGGGGTGCGCGGGGTGCGCGCGGCGGACGGATTCGCCAGCGTGGTGCTGCCCGCCGGGTCGGTGCGCGGGCCGGCGGGGCCGGTGCGCGGTGCGGTGACGCTGATGGGCTTCGACCCGTCGTACGTGGCGGACTTCCCGCTGGTCAACGTGGTCGGTGGGCGCTACGCGGCCGGCCGCGCGCTGCTCAGCCAGCCGACGGCCGACGTGGTGGGCGGAGTGGTGGGCAGCAATGTGAGCGTGACGCTGCCGGGGCGGCCCGCGCCGCTTCGTGTCACGGTGGGCGCGACCGGCGACTTCACCAACGCGACACCGCTGTTCCTCAGTCGCAGCCCTGATACGCAGGGCGACTTCGTCGCCTCGCCGTATGTGGTGGTCGTCGACATGGCGACGTTCCGTGACGCGGTGTTGCCCGCGCTGCGCGCCGACGCCAGCGCCGTTGCGCCGACGTTGAAGGCGCCGCCGGTGGTCGAGGTGCACGTGGCCATCGACCGCGCCGCGCTGGTGTCCGACCCGGCGACCGCGCTGGTGACGACGGAGGGATTGCGGCGCACCATCGAGCGGCTGGCGCCGGGCGACATCACCGTCGTCGACAACCTCAGCACCACGCTGACGGGTGCGCAGCGCGACAGCACCCTGGCAAAGGTGCTGTTCATCTTCCTGGGACTGCCGGGCGTGGCGCTGGCGGCGTACCTCTCGCGCTACGCGGGTGGGCTGCTCGCCGAGGCACAGCGCCGCGAGCGTGCCACGCTGCGCGCGCGGGGGTTGCGCCCGCGCGCCATGCTGCGTGCGCTGGCGCTCAACACGGTGGTGCTGGCGCTGGTGGGATCGGTGCTGGGATTGTTGCTCGGCTTCGGCGCGCTCGCTCTGCTGTTCAACGGCGTGCACGGCGACGGCGGCGCGTACGCGGTGTCGATCCTGCTGTCGGTGGCGGCGGCGGCCGTGACCACCGCGCTGGCCCTGTACCTGCCGGCGCGTCGGTCGTTGCTCAGCGAGGTCAGTGAGGAGCGGCGCGATATCGAGGTGGGGCGGCCGGCCGGGTGGCTGCGGTACCGAGTCGATGTCGCGTTCCTGGCGGCGGCGGCGGTGGTGGGGTTGGTGACCGTGTTGAGCGGCGGCCTGAACCCGCCGTCGACGGTCGACACGCAGAGCGTCTCGCTGTCGTTCTTCCTGCTGCTGGCGCCGGCGTTCCTGTGGATCGGCGCCACCCTCCTCGCGGTGCGCGGGTTGCTGGCGCTGTCGGCGCGGCTGTCGCGGCGCGTCCGCCCGCAGAGCTTCCGGCGGCGGCTGGTGGCGCGCACCGCGCTGCTCAGCGTGCTGCGCCGTCCACGTGCGGCGGCGGCGGGGATCATCGCGCTCAGCCTGGCGATCGCGTTCGGGATGAGCGTGTCGCTGTTCGCCCGGACCTACCAGGCCGAGAAGCTCAGCGACGCACGGTTCGTCAACGGGGCTGACGTGCGCGTGACGCCGACGTCCGGGCAGGCCGTGCCGCCGTCGTTTGCAGCGACTCTGGCGGTGCCGGGGGTGCGGGCGGTGAGCGCGGTCATCGAATCGTCATCGGTGCTGGTGGGAACGGACAAGCGCACCATGATCGCCATCGATCCCTCAACTTTTCCGAACGTGGCCGACATCCACCCCAGCTTCCTTGTCGGGATCACCCCGGCGCAGGCGATGAGCGCGCTGTCGTCCAACCCCGCGGCGGTGCTCGTCGACCAGGAGCTGGCGCGCACCTTCAACATCGCGGTCGGCGACCATGTGCGGGTGCAGCTGCCCGCGCCGGGCGGTGGTGCAGCGGTGCCTGCCACCCTGCTCGACGTCGGCATGTACACGAGCTTCCCGGGCTTTCCGGCGGGGGTGGACATGGTCGGCTCGTTGGCCGGATACACGGCCGCTGTCCACGCGTCGCCGACGCTGTACCTCCTCGACACCGGTGGCAATGACGCAACCGCATCGGCGGTTGCCGCGTCGCTACGCGGCGGGCCGGGGCGCACCACGCCGTTGCTGATCGACACCACCGGCACCGCGATCAACCGCGATCAGTCGACGCTATCCGCGCTGAACATCGACGGGCTGGGCAGGCTCGAAGGGTTGTACACGGTGCTGCTCAGCGCGCTCGGCATCGCCATCTTCGTGTTCGGGCTGCTGCTGCGCCGTCGCCAGGAGCACATCACCATGCGTGCGCTCGGCATCCGCATGCGCCACCTGGTGTCGCTGGTGATCGCGGAGGCGCTGCTGGTCGCGGTGGCGAGCATCGTGGTCGGCGGCGTGGTGGGCACAGCGATGGCGCTCGTGTTCGTGCAGATCCTGCGGCCGCTGTTCACCATCCCGCCGGCGGGCGTGACGGTGCCGGCGCTGTCGGTGGCGGTGCTGCTCGGGCTGGTGCTGGTGGTCGCCGTGGCCGCCTCGCTCGTCGCGGGAGCCGTGTTGCGGCGGACGCGGCTGGTGGAGGTGCTGCGCGAGGAGTGACGGTGGGGCGCCGTCAGGCTGCCTCGAGAATCGCCTTGAGGCGGGCCAGGTCCTTGCGGTTCGCTCGTCGCATGGCGCCGACCATCAATGGTGCCGCGAGTCGCGAGAAACCGGCGGGCATGCCGCGGTTGCGCAGCGTCATGGTCGTGCCCCCGCGGCTGTTGTCGGCCCATGTGTACGTCGTCTCCATGGGAAACGGGCCCTCAGCCGTTCGCTGCACGAAGCGTTGGTTGGGCACCATCTCGGTGACCTCGTAGGTGTACGCGAGGCGGCGGCCAAGGAACTGCGCCACGAACGCGACCCGCGAGCCGACCGCCAGCGGCCTGGGCGTCTTCCAGTCGACCGACGTGATGTTCTTGTACCAGGCGGTGGCGTTGTCCGGGTCGGCGGCGTATGCGGCCACGACAGCGCGAGGTGTATCGATGTCGATCTGGGTGTGGACGTCGACCGCCATCGCTCAAGCGCCGGCGCGGCACCGAACCGGCGTCATGCGGGTTCGGCGAAGAACATGGGTTGCTCCGGTGGTGAGGCGCCCCTATTTCAGTCGCGACTACAATAACGTGCCGCCGATGACCAAGGGAAGCTTGATGGAGCCGCTGCAGGTCATCGCCGGCCTGGTCAGCGAACGTCGCGACGGCACCAGCCGGTTGTACCGCGCTGATCATCGGACGCTGGGCTCGCCGCGCGCCGTCGTCGAGGAGCACCGGCGCGACCGCCGCGGCGCTCTGGGGCTGAGGCGCTGACCATGCCGCGAGTGGCTGATTTCTATTCCGTGTACGAGCTGAAGAAGCCAGAGGCCGAGAGGCGGTATCACAACAATGATCGCTGCGTCATCGCGGGCAAGATTCCCCGCGCCGAGCGCCAGGGCCGTACCGGTGGCTATCAACTCTGCGAGGAGTGTCAGCGGCTGCACAACTAGCCATCTCCTCGGCCTGCTTGCGGACACAGAGGCAGGCGTACCGACTGGTGGCGTCGGTCGCCTGACCCAGCCCACCGCGCCAACGCGCCGCCGTGGCCGCGTGTTCGCGGGGAGGGACGGTTGGCCGCCGCGCATCCCCACAGCCCCACCGGAATGTGGCACATTCACCCTGTCCGTGGGAGCGCGTTCCGGCGCTTGTCACCGGACCCAGGTGTCACCGGACGCACGGGGGAGGATCGCGCAGTGGCCGTGATGACCGCGGACGGGCTGCCGTCTGTCCAACCCGCCGCCGCGCCCCGCCGCGCCATCCAGGTGGTGCCGCTCAAGGGGCTGCCGATCGTCGGCGTGATCCTCGTCTTCCTGGTCGTCGCCATCGCTGCCAACTGGCAGTGGGCGCTGATGTTCTACCACGTCGCCGGGGGCGGCCTGTGGACTGGCATCGACCTCTTCGTCGGCTTCGTCATCGGCCCCATCCTCGGCCGGCTCTCGATCCCCGCCCGGGCGGAGTTCTCGTCGAAGTTCATGCCGATGATGGTCCTGATCATGCCCACGCTGGTGGTGATGACCCTGGCCGCCGGCTTCCAGGTGGCCGTCAACCTCGGCAACCTCAACCCGGCCGGCGCCAACCACGCGTGGCTGGTGGCATCGTTCGCCGTTGTCGGGGTCATGGCGACCGTCGCGCTGGGCGTCCTCGAACCGGCCAACGTCGCCGTCCTGTTCGAGATGAACAAGCCGCGACCCAACGGTGAGGTGATCGCGCGCCTGATGCGGCGCTTCGTGTTCGCTGCGGGTATCACCGGGGCGATGCAGGTCGCGACGCTGCTGATCATGACCCGGATCACCACGCAGTGACCGCGCAGGTCGCGGTCCCGGCGACCGCCGCCCCGGCGCGCACCCTTCCGCCGGTGACGCAGCTGACCATCGGCTCGCTCGCCCTGGTGATCATCGGCGGCATCGTCATGGCCGCCAACTTTGCCCAGCCGTCGTCGCTCGCCATCCCGGTGGCGTTGCTCGCCGGCAGCGCGATCCTCTCCGCGGCGAGCGCGGTGCTGCTGCGCCGGACCCCCGGCTTCGCCTGGAGCGTGTTCTTCGGCGTGGCTCGCTGGGCGCTGCTCGCCTACCTGGTGATCGCCGGCATGATCGAGTACGCGTTCATCCACAACGGGGCGAGCGGGACGCCGCTGCTGGTGCTCAGCCTGATGCTGCTGATGTTCGCGCTCGATGTCCCGCTCAGCATCGGCTTCACCGTCGCTCGGTTCGCCGACCCCTCACCGGGCTGACCGCGCTCAGCTGACCTCGGTGGCCACCACCTCGAGGAGGCCGGCCAGTGCAACGAAGTCGGACGGGTTGCGCGTGTACAGCGGCAGGCGCGCCGCCATCGCCGTCGCCGCGATGAGCAGGTCGAAGGCACGCTGGCCGCGCGCCTTGCGGCCGGCTTTGACGACGGCCGCGTACACGCGACCGTAGGCGCGTGCGGCGTCGTCATCGAAGGGCACGGCCTCGAACGTTGCCGCCGTCCGCACCAGCAGGTCCTGGCGGCGGGCTCGTTCCTCGACGTCGTCGGTGGCGTGCGGGCCCGCGGCCAGCTCGGCCATCGACACAGCCGAGACGGCCACGAGCTCTGGGAGATCTGTGGCGGCGACGCGATGGAGGTCGATGACCACCGATGTGTCGATCAGCCCACGCAGGTGGCGCCCCTCAGGCACGTGGCCGGGGGTCCTGGTCGGCAGCACCATCCAGGTCGGCGCGGAACCGGCGTGGATCGATCGCCGGGGTGTCGCGGAAGGCCGTCAGCACTGCTGTCGCGGAGACGAAGCGCCGCCTCCGCATCGGGATGAGCTCGGCGACCGCGGTGCCATTGCGGGTCACCACGAACGAGGCGCCGGCGTCCACGGCCCGCATCACCTCGCCACTGTCGTTACGCAGCTCACGCTGGGTGATCTCGCGACTCATGTAGCACATCGTAGCACACACGCTACAGAAGCGGGGCACAGCACGGTGGCAGCGGTCTTAGGTCCGGGTAACGCTCGGCCAACGAATTTCATCGCGCGCGTCTGCACGGGCGCTCGGCTCCTACCATCGGCCCCGCATGCCTTCCCTGCATTCCTTTCGTGCTGCCCGCGTCCTGGCCGGCATGGCCGCCGCGGGAGCCCTGCTGCTCTCCCCGGCCACCACGCTGCCCGCCGCCGCCGCGCCGGCGCCGGCGGCCACCCCCGCGCTGAGCAGCGTCGGGCTCTGCGGGTCGCCCCAGGCCGGCCATCGCGCCTGCATGGTTCGAGTCGTCACCGCCAACGGCAAGCGAGTGACGACCCGGCTGTCCAACACAGCACCTTCAAGCGGCTACAGCCCCGCCGACGTCCAGAGCGCCTATGGCATCGGCGGCTCCTCCGGTGGCAGCAACCAGACCGTCGCCGTCATCGACGCGTACGACAACCCCAACGCTGAGGCGGACCTCGCGCTCTACCGCACCACCTGGAACCTGCCCCCGTGCACCACCGCCAACGGCTGTTTCAGGAAGACGAACCAGAGCGGCGGCGCCAGCCCCCTCCCTCCGGCTGCCAGCACGACCAACCGCAACGACCCAAGCTACGGCTGGGGCTCAGAGATCGACCTCGACATCCAGGCAGTCTCAGCCGCCTGCCCGCTCTGCCACATCCTCCTCATCGAGGGCGCATCGTCCGCCGACAGCGACTTCATGGCCAGCATTGCGACCGCCCCCAGTCTGGGTGCCAGCGAGCTGAGCCTCAGCTGGGGCGGGTGTGAGTCGCCCAGCGGCCAGGTCCAGTTCGACAACACCCTCAACAACGCCGGTCTGCCGATCACGGCCTCGAGCGGCGACTTCGGTTACATGTCCGCCAGTAATCCCTATCAGCAGAACGCGAACACGAGTTGTCCCAGCGCCGGGTCGCCGTCCTTCCCCGCGTCGTCGCCGTATGTCACCGCAGTCGGTGGCACCAGTCTGGCCAAGAACGGGGGCACCGCACGCGGCTGGACCGAAACCGCCTGGGAATACTCGGCCACACCGGCACACATATGGGGCGGCGGCAGTGGCTGCAGCACCAATGAGTCAAAGCCCGCGTGGCAGGTGGACAGCGGCTGCGCCAAGCGGACGGTGGCCGATGTGTCAGCCGACGCCGACCCCAACACCGGCCTCGCCGTGTACGACACCTGGGACTCCACCGGCTGGGGCGTGTTCGGCGGCACCAGCCTGTCGGCACCGCTGATCGCGGCCATCTACGCTCTGTCCGGTGGCGAGCCCGCCGGGCTG
>DATBPD010000084.1:0-16951 GCA_036561525.1 Candidatus Dormiibacterota bacterium
TGCAAGGGCGAACTGCACGTTGCAACCGCCACGGATGTCGAGTGCGTTGATGATGCGCAGCGCCGCGCTGCGCAGCTGCTGATGTTCCCGATCCGTCAGCGTCTGCGCCGGCGCGACCACCATCGAGTCGCCGGTGTGCACGCCCATCGGGTCGAGGTTCTCCATGTTGCAGACGGTGATGCACGTCCCCGCGGCATCGCGCATGACCTCGTACTCGAGCTCGCGCCAGCCGGCCAGCGAGCGTTCGACGAGCACCTGGCTGATGGGTGACGCGGCCAGCCCGGCGGTGACGCGCTCGGCCAGGGTCTCGTCGGTCTCACAGAACCCGCCACCGGTTCCACCCAACGTGTAGGCGGGCCGAACCACCAGCGGCAGCCCGACATCGGCGGCGAAGGCGCGCGCCTCGGCCAGCGAGGACACCGTGCGCGAGTCTGGCGCGGGCTCGCCAATCCGCTCGAGCAGCGCCTTGAACTGTCCACGATCCTCGGCCATGCGAATCGACTGCAGAGAGGTGCCGAGCACCTCGAGCCCGTACTTCTCGATGATCCCCGCGTCGTCGAGCCCCACCGCGAGATTGAGCCCAGTCTGGCCACCGAGTGTCGCCAGCAGCGCGTCGGGCCGCTCCGCCGCGATGATCCGTTCGACGACGCCCACCGTCAGGGGCTCGACGTAGACAACATCCGCGACTTCGTCGTCGGTCATGATCGTGGCCGGGTTGCTGTTGACCAAAACAACGCGGATACCTTCCTCACGCAGTGCCTTGCAAGCCTGCGTCCCCGCATAGTCGAACTCAGCCGCCTGCCCGATCACCACCGGTCCGCTGCCGATGACAAGCACACATCGCGGCCGAGAAGAGCTGCGCGCCGGAGAGAGCTCTTCAGGACCGGAGCCCTCGTCGAGCTCCGCGGATTGCGGCAACGCGCTGCCGTCAAGTAGGCAAGGGCCGGCGAGGACGGGAACCGTGGCGGCGAGTTCTGCAGGCGCCGAAGCCTGTCTGAGCAAGCCGCGGTGCCCCTCCTCGCCGGCCCTGCCTCGCCCTTGCGACTCACCGTTGCGGCACATGAGCAGGAATTCGTCGAAGACCTCTGCGCGGTCCTGAGGGCCAGGCGCCCCTTCGGGGTGATACTGCACACTGAACGCTGGCAGGCTGCGATGTCGCAGCCCCTCGACGCTGCGGTCGTTGAGGTTGCGCTCGCTGACGTACCAGCCGCTGTCGGGCGGGATGCTGGCGCCGTCGACCTGGAACTCATGGTTGTGCGACGTGATGTGCACGGTGCCGAGTGCCTCGTCGCGCACCGGATGATTGCCGCCGTGATGGCCGAACGGCAGGCGCGACGTGGTGGCGCCGATGGCGCGGCCGAGCACCTGGTGACCAAGGCAGATGCCGAGCAGCGGGATGTGGCGTTCGAGCAGGGCACGCGTCAGTGCCACGGCGCCGTCGAGACGGACCGGGTCACCCGGCCCGTTGGAGAGCAACACCCCATCAGGTCGCTGGGCGAGGACGTCGTCGAGCGACGAATCGTGGCGCAGGACGACCACGTCCGCACCGCGGCTGCGCAGCGCACGAAGCTGGTTGTACTTCACGCCCATGTCGAGCACCACGACCCGCACACCGGGGAACGCGTCACGCATGCCTGCCAGCACGACGCCGCGTTCGAGCGTCGCGTCGAGCGGGGTCGTCCACTCGAAGCGCGCCGCCTCGTGGGCGACATCGGCGACGAGGTCCTGGTCGGTCACCGTCGGTGCCTCGCGAGCGGCCTGCACCTGCTCCGCGGCGCTGGCTGCCCCAGCCGCAGCAACCACCCCGCGCAGCGTGCCGTGGTCGCGGAGATGGCGGGTGAGCGCGCGGGTGTCGACGCCGCGTAGACCAGGGACCCCCCACCGGCGCAACTCCTCGTCGAGCGTGCGCTCCGCCCGGGCGTGTCCCGCGTCGGTGGACAGCTCGCGGACCACAAGCGCCCGGCAGTGCACGCGGTATGACTCGGCGGTGTCGTCGCGACAGCCGTAGTTGCCCATCAGCGGGTTGGTCATCACCACCACCTGTCCCGCATAGGAGGGATCGCTGATCACCTCCTGGTAACCGGCCATGCAGGTGTTGAAGACAACCTCGCCGTTGGTGGCGCCAGCGGCGGCGCCGAAGAGCCAGCCGTCGAACACGGCGCCGGATTCCAGCGCCAGGCGGCCGGCGACGGGTTCAGCCATTGGTGGCCTCCATCAGCTGCGAGGGCCATGGCAGGAGGGCGCTGTCATGGTGGGCGATCAGGCCCGACGCGATGGTCAGGAGGACGCGGCCACGCAGGTGGCTGCCCCACAGCGGCGTGTTGCGGGAACGGGAGTGGGAGCCGGCCTCCCCCACCGTCCACGACGCGGCGGGATCGAAGAGGACGCACGTGGCCAATTCCCCAATGCGCAGGCGCGGTGGGCGCAGGGAGGCGACCTCGCCGAGCACCCGATGTGGGCCGGTGGTCAGCCGTTCGACCAGGACGGGGATCCAATCGCCGCCCATGCCCCCGAGCGTGATGCACGTCGCCAGCGCCGTCTCGAGCCCGGTCATCCCCGGCGCGGCCGCGTTGACGTCGCCGCGCTTCTGGTCGTCGCGATGAGGAGCGTGGTCGGTCGCCACGGCGTCGATGACGCCGTCGCGCAATCCCTGGATCAACGCGACCCGGTCGTCCTCAGCGCGAAGCGGCGGGTTGACCTTGAGCAGCGCCGGTGGATGGGGCGTGTCCGCGGTGGGCAGCCACATCCCCAGGTGATGCGGGGTCACCTCGGCGGTGACGGCCATACCGTCCACGCGCGCCCGTCGCACCAGCTCCACCGACCCGGCGGCGGAGAGATGTTGCAGATGGAGGCGGCCGCGTCCGGCGCGGTCGAGGGCTGCGAGAGCCGCCCGCACCGCTGCGGTCTCGGTGTCCCGCTCTCGGTCCATCGAGCGAGGCAGAGGGCCGCCGCGCGTGTTCCGCGTGGCGATCAGTGCCTCGTCCTCGGGGTGGACGAGGACAGGCCGGCCCGCGCCATCGGCCCGCCGGATGACCGCGGCAAGGACGTCCACGGACGCCGCGTTGCGCCCGTCATCGCTGAAGGCAACCGCACCGGCGGCAGCACAGCCTTCGACGTCAACAGCCTCGCGCCCCTCGAGGCCAACGGTCGCCGCAGCCGTGGGCATGACCTGCACCGCCAGTCCCGCCGAGCGCGCGACCGCCTCTGCGACCCGTGCGGGGTTGTCGATCGGTGGCTCGGTGTTGGCCATCGCGACAACGTGGGTGAAGCCGCCTGCGGCCGCCGCGCGTGCGCCGCTGCGCACCGTTTCCGCCGCTTCATCGCCGGGCTCACGGAGGTGGGCGTGGAGGTCGATGAAGCCGGGTGCCAGGATGCACGGCGACTCGCCAGGGTGCGGGGTGAGGTCGATCACCGGAACCGTTCCCTCATCGATGCTCCGATAGATGGCGATGATCCGACCCTCGCTCAGCCAGACGTCCTGACCGACGACATCGAGGCCGGCCGCGGTGTCGATGACGCGGACACCGCGGAGGATGCAGTTCACCGCGCGCCCTCGCCGATCATCCAGGCGCCGTCGACGCCATCCACCTCACGAAGCCGAACCGCAACCCGCTCGCTCGGCGCAGTCGGCACGTTCTTGCCGACGTACGTGGCCCGCAGGGGTAGCTCGCGATGGCCGCGGTCGACCAGCACCAGCAGCTCAACGGCGGCGGGCCTGCCCTCGTCGATGAGCGCGTCGAGCGCGGCGCGCAACGTGCGACCCGTGAACAGCACGTCGTCCACGAGCACCACAGCGCGACCGTCGATGCGCGGCACCTCGTTCGCGTCCAGCGCCGTCAGCGCGCCGGGGCGCGGCTGGGCCGGATGGGGGCGGTCATCGCGGTAGTCCCGGAGGTCGAGGGCGGCCAGCTCAGGGGGCGGCTGACCGAGCGCTGCGAGCGCGCGTGCAACCCGCCCCGCAAGCGGAACTCCACGGGTACGGATGCCGGCGAGGACGACAGGCTCGCCCACGTGTCGCTCGGCGATCTCGTGCGCGAGCCGGATGACGACGCGTGCGATGGCCATCTCATCAAGGAGCCTGGGGCGACCCTCGAGCGATTGCGGCGCCCCGTTCATCCCAGCAGCGCCTCGAGCAGGGCCATCCGCAGTGCGACCCCATTGGCCGCCTGCCTGAAGTAGGCGGCGCGAGGATCGGCGTCTACTCGGGGATCGATCTCGTCGACGCGCGGCAGAGGGTGCATCACGATCGCACTCGCCGGGAGGCGCGCCATCGTGTCTTTGTCGATACGGATGGCGCCGCGCGCCACCTCGAACTCGGCGGGCTTGGTGAATCGCTCCTTCTGCACACGAGTCTGGTAGACGACGTCCGCGCTCGCGATCACGTCGTCGAGCCGCTTGTACAACCTGTAGCTGACGCCGCGATCGCCAAGGAACGTGCGAATGTCCTCACCGATCTGGACCACGTCCGGTGCCACGAAACTGATGCGCACGCCCTGATACAGGGCCAGCAGACGCGCCAGCGAGCGCGCTGTGCGTCCGAAGCGCAAATCCCCACAGATCACGATGTGCAGGCCCTCGATCCGCCCCAGCTCGCGCTCGATGGTGAAGAGGTCGAGGAGCGACTGCGTGGGGTGCTCACCGGGGCCGTCGCCGGCGTTGACGATGGGGACCGTCGCCACCGCGGCGGCCAGGGCTGCGGCCCCCTCGCGATCATGGCGCAGCACGATGACATCGGCGTACGCGCACACCATGCGGATGGTGTCCTCGAGGGTCTCGCCCTTCATCGCGCTGGAGAAGACGTGAGCAGCCTCGGTACCCAGGACCGACCCACCCAGCCGGAGCATGGCGGACTCGAAGCTCAGCCTGGTCCGCGTGCTTGGCTCGTAGAAGAGCGTCGCCATGATCCGGCCCTCGAGGCTGTCGCCCCGGGTCCCCTCCAACGCGCTGGCGCGCTTGAAGAGCGCATTGAGCAGCGGACGATCGAACTGGGAGGCGCTGAGCACGTGCTCCAGCCCGCTGGTTCGCACCGCCGCCATCTACTACCCTCCGGGACTGCAGCCCGCGCGGAAGGCGCGCCGTCACGGTGACGGCGATTCGCATCCCTTGCCGGCCTCTCGGGACCTGCTTGAAGTGGATTCGTCCGACGCACTGTAGCGCAGCTGCGACGCCGGGCGTGAGCGCCCGGCTGCTGCGGTAGGCTGGACAGATGGACGCGGGTTTGCTTGGGCGGGTGCTCCTGGGCGCGGGCATCGCGGTCGCGCTGGTGGGAGCTTTTCTGATGCTCGGCGGCCGGCTGCCCTTCGGCCGCCTCCCCGGCGACATCTCCGTGCAGGGGACCAGTGGCGGCTTCTACCTCCCGATCGTCAGCTGCATCGTGATCAGCCTGGTGCTCACCGTCGTGCTCAACTTCATCGTCCGGCGCTGATCGCGCCGGGTCGGGCCGCAAGAAGCCTGTCGGTTACCATCGCGGCGGGCAGCGGCGCTCCACAAGCAGGGTGACGAGGGCGGTACATGAAGGTCAATCTCGGGTGTGGCTCCGCGTACGTCGCCGGGTGGGTGAACGTCGACGAGAGGGAGGAAGTCCGAGCGGACATCCACCTCGACGCCCGGGATTTCATCCGCATCCACGGGCCCCAGACGCGCGAGCTGTTCATGGGTCATTTCATCGAGCACCTGATGCCGGCTGATGCACTCGCGCTGCTGCGCTCCATGGTTGAGAAGTTCCCCGAGGGCGCCGAGGTGTCGGCGGTCACCCCCGACATACGCCAGGTCTTGCACGCCTACGAGGAAGGTTCGGTTGGCAATCGTGAGCTCAACGAGTGGTACGTCTATTCGTACGTCCAGCCGAGCCGTCACCTGTGGTGCCACGACGAGCATTCGCTGGTCGAGCTCTTCGCCCAGGCGGGGTTCGTCGACGTGGGGGCGATCGACCCCTCGACGTGGCCGCCGGTGTGGCACAAGGAAGGGCTTGGGGCCCGGTTTCAGTGCGGCGTCAAGGGGGTGGTGCCGGCCAAGGAGAGCCAGCTGCCCGAGCTGACCGGCGACGAGTACACCGCCGACACCTTCTCGGACGCTCCACCCGTGACCGCGGCTGACGGCGTCGACGACCACGTCGACAGCGCGCGCGTCGAGGAGCTCCAGGAACAGGTCAATCGAGTCCTGGGGATGTTCGTGGTCGAGGCCGAGCTGCGCAACCACGCGGAGTTCGAGCTCGACCACCTCAAGAGTTCGCGAACGTTCCGGCTCGCAGTGATGCTCAGGGAGGCGGGGCGCAAGGCGCTTCCACCCGGCAGCGAGCGCGGTCGGGCCGCACGGTCGCTGATGCGGCACCTGGTCACCGGCCGCACCGAGGCCGACGGTCATCGCTAGGTCGCGGGACACGGGCGTCGAGGTCCCCGGATACGCGGCGTGGCTCATCGAACAGGAGAGCGGCCACGCGACGCGTCTGGCGCGACGCAAGGCCGCAGCCAGCTTTCGCCGACCACCGCACGTCACCGTGCTGATGGCTCCCGGCGCCAACGGGGTGGTCTCACGGGCCGGTCTTGACAGCATCGAGGTCCAGTTGTGGAGCGCATGGGACGTCCGGCTGCTCGGCGAGCGCCCGCCGCAGACCGCGCTCGACCGCGGTCTGGTGGCCAAGATCCACGTCACTCCAGGGCATGCGGGCGAGCACGTGGTGGCGACGGCGATGCGGGCCATGGCGGGACTGCCGCCTGGCGAGTTGGTGGTCTTCCTCCCGGATCGCGTGACGCTCCATCCCGACGCCCTGATCCATCTCGCCTTCGCAGCGCGGGCCGACCCGCTCGTCGACCTCTTCTACTGGGACGATGACGTGCGCGGCGAGCGGGCGCCGCATGACCCGAGGTTCAGGCCATCGTGGTCACCGGACACGCTGCTTTCGTATTTCTACCTGGGGTCCTCGTTCGCACTGCGCCATCGCGTCCTGGTCCGGCACCCGCTTCGGCCCAACACTGGCGATGCGGCGTGGTGGGACGTGATCCTGCGCGCCCGCTTCGACGATGAGCATGTCGTCCGCCTGCCGCGCGTGCTTGCACACCTGCCGCAGCGAGACGAGACGCTGAGCAGCGCCGGGGTCGGGGTGGTCCGCGACCATCTGCAGGCCACACATGGCGATGCGGCTGTCGCCGTCCGTGACGGTGGCACTTTGCGCGTCGCCTGGCGGCTGACCACGTGGCCGATGGTCACGGTGATCATCCCCACGCGGCACAACCGGCCAATGGTGAGCCGAGCCCTGGCGAGCATCGCGCGCGCCGACTACGCTGCCGTCGAGGTCATCGTCGTCGACAACGGCGGGCGCAGTGACGAGAACGAGGACTGGTATCGCGACCACAGCCATGGCCTCGAGGTGCGTGTGATCTGGTGGGATGAACCGTTCAACTACTCCGCCGTCAACAATCGCGCCGCCCGCGACGCCAATGGCGAGGTTCTCGTCTTCCTCAACGACGACACCGAGTCCCACGATCCCTCCTGGTTGCAGGAGCTGGCCGGGTGGGCCGTCCAACGGGGCGTCGGCGAGGTTGGTGTACAGCTGGCGGGACCCGACGGACGCCTCCAGCACGGGGGCGTGATCGTCGGGCTCAACGGCTTCGCCGATCACCTCTTCGCCGGTGCTCACCCAGACGATACGACCCTGCTCGGGCCGGTACGATGTTACCGAGACCTCACCGCCGTCACCGCCGCATGCGTCGCGATTCGGCGCGACACATTCGAAACCGTCGGTGGCTTCGACGAACGCTTCATCCTCTGCGGTGGCGACGTGGCCCTCGGACTGGAGCTGCGCGGCCGAGGCTATCGCAACGTCTGCACGCCGTACGGCGGGGTGACGCACCTCGAGTCCGCCACCCGCGGGTCGTACATACCGCCCGAGGACTTCCCCACCTCGTACTGGCGCTACCAGCCGGTCCTGCACAGCGGCGACCCGTTCTTCTCACCCAACCTGTCGCTGACGAGCACCATCCCGGCGCTGCGGCGGCGCGGTGAGCCGAGTTCCACTGACCTGGTTTCCGAGTCGCTGGAACGTGGGTTCAAGGTCTTCCGCCAGCGCATGGACCCGCTCGAGATGCACCACCTGGCCGAGCGACTGGTGGCCAGCCGAGAGACGCGCGAGCGGGTGCGTGCCCAGCACGCAGCGGATGCCGAGCCATTCGATGTCCGCACTGTCAATTGGTTCCTGCCGGGCATCGACAGCCCCTTCTACGGTGGCATGAACACCATCCTGCGCATCGTCGACCACCTCCAGGCAGTCAACGGCGTTCGCAGCCGCCTGGTCATGCAGGACGGCGGCCCCGAGGCCTTCATGCGCGCGGCCGTGACCGCGGCTTTCCCACGCCTGCACGACATCGAGATCATCGTGACCCCCGAATTCAACGACCAGTTCCTCGCCGACCTGCCAGGTGCTGACGCCGGTGTGGCGACCCTGTGGACCACGGCATACACCGTGGCCAAGGCGCCGCGGCTCCGCCGCCGCTTCTACCTGGTCCAGGACTTTGAGCCGATGTTCTACCCGGCGAGCACGATGTTCGCCCTGGCCGAACAGACCTACCGGATGGGCTTGTACGCCATCTGCAACACTGAGAACCTGCTGCGCATCTATCGCGACGACTACGGCGGGACCGGGATGTGGTTTCGGCCGGCGGTGGACCGATCGGTGTTCCATGCGCAGGGTCGCCGCCCGCTCGCCGTGGGCGAGCCAGTCACCCTGTTCGTCTACGCGCGCCCCGGCCATTGGCGGAACTGCTGGGAGCTGGCAAGCACCGCCCTGCTTCTCGCTCGCGACCGCGTCGGCGACCGGCTCCGCATCGTCAGCGCGGGCTCATGGGCATTCGACGACAGCAATCCCCTCGAGGCGTCCGCGATGCGCCACCTCGGCCTGCTCGAGTACCGCGCCACCGGCGACCTCTACCGCCGTGCGGACATCGGCCTGACGCTGACCGTCTCGGCGCATCCCTCATATCTGCCGCTCGAGGTGATGGCTTGCGGCGGCGCCGTGGTCGCCTTCGACAATCCCGCGGGCCACTGGCTGCTCAAATCAGGGGAGAACTGCCTGCTCACCGAGATGTCAGCCACCTCGCTGGCGGACGCCATCGTCCGCCTGGTCGAGGACGACGCTCTGCGCGGACGACTCGCCGGCAACGCGCTGGCGCGCATCGATGCGCAGCACGCGGACTGGGCGGTGGCTCTCTGCGGGATCCATCCCTACCTCTGCGACCCGGAGGGAGCCGCGATGACCGCCGAGCACAAGAAATTCGCCGACATCACCAGCGAGTTTTGACCGTGATCCCGTCGCGCAGCGACAGCGGTGCGCGAGGCGCGGCGGCTTCGCCCTCGAGCTCCTAGAACACGGGCGTTTCGTGGTAGACGCCAAAGACCTCGCGGAGCGCGCCGACGATCTCGCCCTCGGTGGCACGGGCACGGACCGCATCGATGATCGCCGGCATGGTGTTCTCGCTGCCCGCCGCCACCTCCTTGAGCGCGTCGAGCCGCGTCGCCACGCTGCTGTTGTCCCTGCTCTCGCGGAGTGTGCCCAGCCGCTCCGCCTGGTCGCTCTCCACGTCGATGTCGATCACCAGCACATCCGGGGAGCGGCCGTCCGCCGTCTCCTGGAAGGCATTGACACCGACGATGACCCGCTCACCGGAGTCGAGCTGCGACTGGTAGTGGAATGCGGCCTCGGCGATCTCCCGCTGCGGATAGCCGTCGGCGATCGCCTTGACGATGCCGCCCCGCTCCTCGAGCGCCGCAAAGTAGTCCTCTGCAGCCTGCTCCATGCGGCTGGTGAGGTCCTCGACGAACCAGCTACCGGCCAGAGGGTCGGCAACCGAGGGGATCCCGGTCTCGAAAGCGAGGATCTGCTGGGTGCGCAGAGCGATCTGCGCGGCCTTCTCGGTGGGCAGCGCCAGCACCTCGTCCATCGAATTGGTGTGCAGCGACTGCGTGCCACCGAGGACTGCGGCCATCGCCTCGAATGCGGTCCGGGCGATGTTGTTCTCGATCTGCTGCGCAGTGAGCGAGCACCCGGCAGTCTGGGTATGGAACTTCAGCTGCCAGCTCTTGGGGTTCTTGGCGCCGTATGTCTCGCGCAGGCGGCGTGCCCAGATACGCCGCGCGGCGCGATACTTGGCGATCTCTTCGAAGAAGTCGATGTGGCTGTTGAAGAAGAAGCTCAGCCGCGGTGCGAAGTCATCGACATCGAGTCCCGCGGCCATCGCCGACTCGACGTACGCAAAGCCGTCGGCGAGCGTGAAGGCCAGCTCCTGCGCCGCGGTGCTGCCCGCTTCGCGGATGTGGTAGCCGCTGACTGAGATGGGGTGCCAGCGCGGGACGTGCTCCGCGCAGAAGGTCACCACGTCGGTGACCAGGCGCATCGACGGTTCAACCGGGAAGATGAACTCCTTCTGCGCGATGTACTCCTTGAGGATGTCGTTCTGAAGGGTGCCACCCAGCTTCTCGTAGGGGACGCCCTGTTCCTCGGCGATGACCAGGTACTGCGCGAACACGATCGGGGCTGGGGAGTTGATCGTCATCGAGGTGGTGACCCTGCTGAGGTCGATGCCGTCGAACAGGGTGCGCATGTCCTCCACGGAGTCGATGGCAACGCCACAGCGGCCCACCTCGCCGAGGGATTGCTCAGCGTCGCTGTCGTGGCCCATCAACGTGGGCATATCGAAGGCAACCGACAAACCGGTCTGGCCATGGTCCAACAGGAAGCGGTAGCGCGCGTTGGTGTCCTCGGCACTGCCGAAGCCCGCGAACTGCCGCATCGTCCAGAGCTTGCCGCGGTACATGGTGTCGTGGATGCCGCGGGTGTACGGATACTCGCCCGGCGCGGGCGCGTCGCGAGCAATGTCGAGGCCCTCGAGCGCCTCCGGACCGTAGCTTGGCTGCAGGGGGAGGCCACCGAGCGTGTCCTGCGGGACTGCCGGCGGCTGCCGGCGGGGTTGGATCGTCTGCGTCATCAGTGCTGTTTGCTCGTGTGTCCATTGAGGATGCGGTCGGCGATACGGTACGGATCAACCCCGCGGAGGTCGCCGCTCAGCTCGGAACCCATTGTGCCGTCTTCGAGCTCGCGTCGCGCCCGGTCCGCGGCGCGCTCCACCACGATCGCCTCGATCTCGGCGCGGAGCCGCCCGCGCCGGCGCACCTCGAGCTCGCCGTCGTTCTCGATGGCGACGTGGTGGCGTTCGACGGCCTCGAGGAGCTCGTCGACCCCCTCGCCGGTGGTCCCGACGGTCTGGATCACAGGCGACCGCCATGGTTTGGCAGCCTGAGTCTGCCGCGACATGTCCCGAAGCTCCCGCGCCACCTTGGCCGCCCCCGGGATGTCGGCCTTGTTGACGACGAAGATGTCGGCGATCTCGAGGATCCCCGCCTTGAGGATCTGCACGCTGTCGCCGGTGACCGGGGTGGTCACGACCACCGTGGTATCGGCAGTCTGCATGACCTCGAGCTCGCTCTGGCCGACGCCGACAGTCTCGAGGAGACAGCGATCGCGTCCACTGGCGTCGATCAATCTGACCGCCTCGCGCGCAGCGCTGGCCAGCCCGCCGAGGTGGCCGCGCGCCGCCATGCTGCGGATGTAGACGCCGTCGTCGCCGGTGTGGCGCTGCATTCGCACCCGGTCGCCGAGGATCGCGCCTCCGCTGAATGGACTCGACGGATCGACGGCGATCACTCCCACCCGGTGGCCTGCGGCGCGCCAGCGGACGATCAACTGGTCGCAGACGGTGCTCTTGCCGCTTCCCGGCGGTCCGGTGATCCCCACCACGTGCGCAGCGCCAGCCCGGCCCCGTACGGCACGCAGCACCTCCTCAGCCGCGGGATCGCGGTCCTCCACAAGGCGGATGGCACGGGCCAGGGAGCGCACGTCGCCGCTGAGCAGGCCGGTGGCGATGTCCATTGTCGGCCGAGTGTAGCCGCGCCCCGGCGATCCGCAGACGGCCGGCGCCGCGCCGGATTCACGTACCATGCCCGCGTGAGCGTTCCCGAGGCGCCGTGGCGCCCGCGGCGGCGGCGCAGGGTACGACGATCCCGCTCTCGCCGTCGTCTCTTCGCCATCGCAGGCGTCGTTGCCGGCTTCGGCCTCAGCGGCATGACCGGCGCCGCGGTGTACTTCTCGCCGGCGATCGCAGCGGCCTTCCAGGACTTCGGACACACCATCCACCACCAACCAGCGTCGCATCCAGGTCCGTCGCCGACCGCGGCACCGGCGACCGCCGGTCCCACCGCTGCGCCGGCGCCGGCGGCCAGCACATCAGCAAGCAGCTTCACAGTCCTCCTGCTCGGGTCCGACAACGACGCCAAATTCGCGACCAACGTGGTGCTGACCCAATCGATGATCCTGGCCAGGGTCGACCCGGCCACGCGTCACGTGACCATGGTCTCGATCCCGCGCGACCTCAATGTCCACCTCGCGACCGGCGGTACCGACAAGATCGACAAGGCGTATCTCTACGGAGGCGTCGATGCTGCGATCAACACCGTCGAGCAGGACTTCGGCGTGCGGGTCGATCACTACGCGTGGATCGGCCTTCTCGGCCTGGTGCACCTCATCGACCAGGTCGGCGGCGTCGACGTGGTGGCGAGCAACCCGGTGCTCGACGACTTCTATCCCAAGGACCTCACCGGCAGCAACCCGTACGATTTCCAGCGGGTCGCCGTGCTCCCCGGCCCGCAGCACATGAACGGCCTGGAGGCGCTGCAGTATGTGCGCTCGCGCCACGATGACCTGCGCAGCGACTTCGGCCGCTCGGTTCGACAGCAGCAGGTCCTGCTCGCGCTGCGCGCCAAGGCAAAGCTGCTCGGTATCGCCGACCTCCCCGACATCGCCAACGCCGTGAACGGCCAGTTCACAACCGACATGTCACTCGGCCAGGTGGGTCTGCTGCTGCCGATTGCCGGCAACGTGTCGCTCACCGATGTGCAGCAGGTGGTGCTGCTGCCGCCGTATACCCGATCGCAGGTGATCGGCAACCAGGACGTGCTCGCGCCCAATTGGGGTCTGATCCTCCCGCTTGTGCACCAGTACTTCCCAGCGAGGTGAGACGCGTCGCGTTCATCGTCACCCTCCTGGTGGCGTGGGCGGCATTCGGATTTGGGGTCAACCGTCTCATCGACAGCCGCAAGTCGAACCTCATCCAGGCGGCCAAGGCCACGGTGGTGCCTCCGCAGGAGACCCCGGCGTTCCGTCTTCCGGGCACGATCTGGATCAGCCAGGCCGGGCACCTCTACAAGCTCCGCGGGGGAAAGTTCACCGACATGGATCTGCCCGCCAGCACGGGTGCGTGGATCCAACCGGCGACTGCCGCCGCCGGCCGGCTGCTCGTGGTCGCTCGCGCCGCCGAGTACAGCGACGTCTACCTGGTCGATGCGTCGGGCGTCCCGCACCAGCTGACCAAGAATGCCACCACCACCAGCCATGTGGAGTTCAACGCCTGGTCGTACTGGCCGCACCTCGCCGCCGACGGCACCACTGTGATCTTCAACTACGACGGTCCCAAGATCGGCACCTTCGAGGTGCACCTGGCGGTGTGGTCGGGGCCGCTGTCGGGGAAGCTGGAATCGACACAGTGGACCAGCCCCAGCGCGTACACAGGCGGAGACGTGGCGCCCGTCCCGCTGCTCGACGGCGGAGTTCTGTATGCCAGCTACAGCATCAACAGCAGCGAACAGATCGTCTCGCGCATCGCCATGGTGGCCCGGCCGCGGGCGGCCCCCGTGTTCCTGACCGCCGCTGCTGACGACTGCAACGCCCCGACGATCAGCCCCGACAACTCGCAGCTCGCGGTGATCTGCACGTCGGACACGCAGACCGCCAGGCTCGAGGTGATCCCCCTCGTCAAGGGCGTTCCCGGGACACCCAGGGTGCTGATCAACGGGTGCCTCTGCGCGTCGCCCGCGTGGTCACCTGATGGCACCAGCCTGCTGTACCTGGCTCCGGCGGACGCGAGCGGTCACTTCCAGCTATGGTGGCTGGCGCATGCCACCACGGCCGCGCCGGCTCTGCCGAAGCTTGTGACCAACCATCTCGACCTCGATGCGACCTCGCCGCCGGCGTGGTCAGCCTCCTAGAAGAAGACCCGGGCGAGCTCGTACAGATCTCTCGGGACGCGACGCTGCTCGGCGACGACGTCGCTGATCGCCGCGACCTCGACGCCGCCACATACCACCACGGGCATCTTTCCCCATTGCGCCGTCGACGCCAACTGGTATGCGGCTGCACCCACACGCGTGGCCCAGTTGCGGTCGTATGCCGTGGGAGAGCCGCCGCGCTGCGTGTAACCGAGCACGGTGGTGCGGGTCTCGTGGCCGGTGCGCTCCTCGATCATCACGGCGAGGCGTTCGCCGACCCCGCGCTTGGCAAGCTGGGCGTGGCCGAAGGCGTCCGTCGCCGATGGTTCGTCTCCAGCACGCGTCATCCCTTCCATCTGCACTCCTTCCGCGACCACGATGATCGAGAAATCGCTGCCCTGCTCGCGGCGCCGGTGGAGGTGATCGATGACCTCGTCGATACCGACGGGGAACTCCGGGATGATGATCATGTCGGCGCCGCCGGCGAGGCCGCCCATGACTGCGACCCAGCCCGTGTCCCGGCCCATCACCTCGACCACCATGACGCGGTGGTGCGAGGCGGCGGTGGTGTGAAGGCGGTCGAGCGCTTCGGTGACGATGCCCACCGCGCTGTCGAACCCGATGCAGTACTCGGTCACGCTGAGGTCGTTGTCCATCGTCTTGGGCACGCCAACCAGCGGCCCACCCTGTTTTGCGAGCCAGGCCGCAACGCTGAGCGTATCGTCGCCACCGATCGCGACCAGGGCGTCCAGCTGTGCGGCGCGAAGGTTGCCGATGCACTCATCAAGACCGCCCTCGCGCTTCATCGGGTTGACCCGAGAGCTGCCCAGGATGGTGCCGCCCAACTGCAGGATCCCCGAGAAGTCCGCCCGGCGCATCTCGATGAAGTCGCCGGCGCCGGTCAGGCCGGCCCAGCCGTTGCGTACCCCCACCACACCGTGGCCGTCGGCCAGGGCGGAGCGGGCCACGGCGCGGATCGCGGCGTTGAGACCCGGTGCGTCGCCGCCTCCGGTCAGGACCCCGATGCGCATCGCCTGCGTTCTCTCAGTTGCCGGCGCCGGGGTTGCCCAGGAAGGCATTCTCCTCGTCCTGGCCGAGGATGACCACGACACCAGCCACTCGAGCGGGCGCCGGGGTGGCCGTGCTCTGCGCCGGCGGCCTGGTCACGGCAACGCCGTAGAACTTGGCGAGCCATGCGGCTGTCGCGGCGTCTTTGCCACCGCTCTCGTCGATGACCTGGGTCGTCGCCTGCCGGCGGACGGCTCCACCGTCGGTCGTGTTCAGCGCGATGGAGTTGAGCAGGCTGCTCCAGCGCCCCGACGCGCCAAGGCCGCGCCCGCTGCCATCCTCGATCGTCACCTTGTCATGCCTGGCAATCGTGGAGCGGTCGACGAAGATGCTCTGCACGTAGTGGGCGATCTGGCTGTAGGTCCGATCGTGCGCGAAGAGATAGGCGGCACCGCAGTTGCGCGGGTAGCCGCATTCGTACAGGAAGTTGGTGTCGTCGAAGCTGACGTGCAGGATCGCCTTGCTGTCGACATCCTTGAGGAGTGAGTACAACGCCTCGAGGTCGTTGACATGCAGGTCGGTGACCACGTTGTCGCCGAGGCTGTTGAGGAGGTCGGGCAGGTTGCCGAGGCCGCCGAGGCTGACCACCTTCTGCTTGAGCGCTGCCACGATCAGTTGCTGGCGGCGGCTCCGAGCGAAGTCCGTTCCCTCGCCGTTGTCATTCGAGTGACGCGACCGCGAGAAGATGAGGGCGCGCGCTCCGTCCATGTGCTGTGGCCCTGCCGTGAAGTGCACCGTTTCGTAGGCGCAGTTGGAGCCCGTTTGGCCGTTGCATTCACCGGCGGGATATTGATAGTCGGTGAACGAGTTGGGCACGGTGACATCGACGCCGCCGACCGCGTCGACAGCGGACTTGAACGCCTGGAAGTCGAGGCCGATCCAGTGGTCGATGTGGATGCCGAGGAGGTGTTCGAGGGTGCGGTCGGCCACCGCCGCGCCGGCGCCCCGGTCGCTGGAAGGCAGCGCCCCCTGGCCGGCGACACCGTCCGAGTACGACTGGTTGATGCGACCGTAGTCCGTCTTCCCGTTGCCGAGTTGGTTGGGCACGTACCAGTCACGCGGGATGCTGATCTCAGCCACGGTCGGCGGACCGGTCGGCTGCGGCTGCACTGAAACCACCATGATCGAATCCGTCAGATAGGCGCCGTCGTGGCCCGGGCCGCCGTATCCATAGAAGGCAAAATTGATCCGCCTGAGGTCATGGTTCGCGGTATTGATCGTCGAGCTGTTCTTGCCGCCGATCAGGTCGCCGATGACCGCCAGGGGGTTCTGGTTGGTCAGGTGGGCGAGGCCGAACACGGTTCGGAGGGCGAAGACACCGACCACGAGCAGGATCGCCGAAGCCAGCAGCGCGATGGCGCGTTTGGCGCTGAGCCAGGCTGGCTTGACGTCGTAGCTGGAGCGGCGGCGCCGCGTCGTGGTTGCCATATATCTGGTGCTCGATGAGTGTGCCGGCCACGGCGGGCAGCGGATCGATGGGCACGCGCATGCGTACCACCGGGCTCCCAAGTGAAACGTTGGCACGGACGACGGGGTAACGCCGGGGTCCGTCTAGGGTAGCGCACCGCACCCCGGCCGGGGCCGAGACGACTGCGACCGAAGGGCCGGCCGCCCCGGTCGCAGGGGCAGCGGCCCTCAACGGAGGGCGTTGGCCGCCTTCTTGGCCACGACCACGTCCTGGTACACGAACGACTGGAGGTTCCGTCCCGACCAGCTCCCCAGCCGCCACGGAGGGACAACCGAGAGGGAGTGAGCGCCGTGCAGCGCGGTGATGACGTCTGGGGAGAAGCCGATG
>DATBPD010000085.1:0-10095 GCA_036561525.1 Candidatus Dormiibacterota bacterium
GATGCGCTGAGACGTTGTTCCAGCAGTTGCATCCAGACGCCACGAAGAGATCAGGCACCTTCTCCTGGTTCAGGTAGTCGACCACGGCAAGATGTGTCGGCGTCCCCAGGGCATCGAGCACGGCGTACACGTTGTCCTGCAGCACCAGCTGCCGGGTGAGCGACGCCGTATTGGTGGGGTTGTAGCCGTCATCGAGGATCTTGTAGTTGATGGACCTGCCGAACACGCCACCGTGCGCGTTGACATACTTGAAGTAGGCATTGGACGCGGGCGCGATCTCCGAGTAGCCGGGCGCCGCCGGTCCGGTGAGTGGTTGCGTGCTGCCGATGGTCACCGAGGTGGCCGTGATGCCTGGCGCCGACGCCTGGTTGCTGCTCGAGCTGGGACCACTGCCACTGCTTCCACAGGCCGCCAACGATGCGGTCGCCACGCCCACGCACGCCGCCGTCAGCCGTCGCCTCGAGTTGGGTAGCCGCGCCGTCATAACTCCACCTCCGCTGTCCGTTGATCCAAACGTCGTTTCAGGAACCATTGGCGGGCGCCGCCCGATAGGGATGTCACGGTGCCTTGGATGCCGCGCGGAAGCACCAGCATGGCGAACACGAGTACTGCACCGTAGACAGCGAGCGGCAGGTTGTTGGTGATGTCGCTGGAGAGATTGAGGTTGCTGGTGAGCCCGTTGGTCCACACGGGCAGTAGAACGAGGATGGTCGACCCCCACACCGCGCCCCACAGGCTGCCGAGGCCGCCGATGACGATGGCGCTGAGCAGTTGCAGGGAGAGCTGCAGACCGAAGCCCGTGGGGGCGGTGATGCCCACCCAGTAGGCGAAGAGCGAGCCGGCCAGCCCGGCGCAGGCGGCGCTGATCATGAAAGCCAGCACCTGCACCCGGGCCACGTCGATGCCGGCGAGCCGTGCCGCCACCTCGTTGTCGTGCACTGCGCGCAGTGTGCGTCCCGCACCGCCGCGCACCAGGTTGGCAAGAAGGAACAGAGTGATCATCGCCGCGACGATGGCGATCCATGCCAGCCAGCGTTCCTCAGGAAAGTCGCCCCCCAGCACGGCGGGCGCCGCCGGCGGAGCCACGTTGAGCCCCTGGTTGCCGCCCAACACGCTGCCGAAGTGAATGGCGAGCTGAGGCAGCCCGACGGCCAGCGCCAGCGTGGCTCCGGCCAGGTAGGGGCCGCGCAAGCGCGCCGCTGCAACCCCGATGATCCCGCCGGCCAGCCCCGTCGACACGATCGATGCCAGAACCGTCAGGAGGAACGGAAGCTGCGGTTGCTCTTTGAGCAGCAGCGACGTGGTATACGCACCCACCGCCATCAGCGCGCCGTGCCCCAACGAGAGTTGGCCGTTGATGCCGGTGAGGACGGTCAGCCCCGCGGCGGCGATGACGAAGATGGCGATCTCCGCGAGGTTGTAGTTCCAGAAGGCGCTCAGCGTATATGTTCCGGCGAGAAGCACCACGGCAAGGAGCAGGAAGAGAACGGCGTGGCGCAGCAGAGTGGAGCGCGACATGTGCATGCCCCTTACGCCTCACGCTGCCTGCGGGCTGCGAACAGTCCCTGGGGACGGACCATGAGCACCGCGATCAGGATGACCAGCCCGCCGATGGTCTCCAGGTCGGACCCGGCGTATCCGCCCACGTAGCTGAGGCCAAGGCCCACCAGCAGCGCTCCGACGACCGCGCCGACCGGGCTGTCCAGGCCACCCAGGACGGCACCGGTGAAACCGAAGACGAGGATCTCATCCATGTTGTTGGGATACAGGAAGATGGCCGGAGCGATGAGCACCCCCGCCATCGCACCGAGGAGCGCAGCCAGGCCCCACCCCAGGGTGAGCATGCGACCGACGCGTACCCCGAGCAGGCGCGCGATCTCCGGTCCGAACGCTGCGGCGCGCATGCGCAGCCCGATCGTGGTGCGCTGGAAGAAGAGCAGCAAGGTGATCATGGTCAGGATCACAGCCCCGATCACGAAGATGTCGAACGTCGAGATGTAGAGCTGTGTGGTGCCGATGCTGAGGTCGATGCGAGAGAACGGCGCTGGAAAGGACTTCACCTGGCCGCCGAACAGCATCGGCGCCAGCGCCTCGAGGAGGATGAGCAGGCCCAGGGTGAGGATGACCACGTTGAGCGGCGGCCGCGACTCGACCGGCCGCACCACGAGCCGCTCGATGCCCGCGCCCAGGAGGAAGCCACCGCCGAGCGCGATCACAAAGGCCAGCCAGTACGTGACTCCGTGCGAGATGGCGAACAGGGTGGCGTAGGTGGTGAACATGCCCATCGCACCCTGCGCGTAGTTGATGACACGCGTGGCCCGCCAGATCATCACCAGCGCCAGCGCGATGATGGCGTAGACGAAGCCATTGGTCACTCCGTCGACGGTGAGGATCAGGAAGGTCCTCATCTCAGAATCCCAGGTAGGCGTGGCGCAGCGCGTCGTCGCCGGCCAGTTGAGTGGCGCGGTCGCGTGCTACAACTCTGCCCAGCGAAAGCACCACCGCGTCGTCGGCGACCGAGAGAGCGCTGCGCGCGTTCTGCTCGATGAGAAGCACGGCGAGCCGCCGTTCGCGAGTGAGCGTGCGCAGCCGGTCCATGATCTGTGCGAGCACGGTCGCATGGAGTCCCAACGAGGGTTCGTCGAGCAGCAGCACCCGTGGACGTGCGGCCAGCGCGCGAGCGACGGAGAGCATCTGGCGCTCTCCTCCGGAAAGGCTGGCGGCGGGGAGGTGGCGGCGCGCCAGCAGTGGCGGAAACAACTCGTAGGCCTCGTCGATGGCCAGCCGCTGATCAGCGCGGTCGCGCCGCCATAGCCCACCGAGGCGCAGATTCTCGTCGACGGTGATCTCGCTGATGATGCCGTGGCCCTCGGGGACATGGGCGACGCCCAGCCGTGCGATGGCCTCCGGAGCGCGGCCGGTCAGGTCGGTGCCGGCCACACGCACGCGGCCGCGTCGTGCTTTCACCAGACCGGAGATGGTGCGAACCAGCGTTGTCTTGCCCGCACCATTGGCGCCGAGAACTGTGGTGATCATTCCCTCCGCCACGGTGAGTGACACACTGTCCAGAGCCACCACGCCGCCATACGCGACGGTCAGATCGATGACCTCAAGCATGAGCCACTTGGCTGCCGAGGTACGCGGTGGTCACCTCGTCGTTGGCGCGGATCTCGTCGGGTGTTCCCGAGGCGATCACCGTGCCAAGGCTGAGCACGGTGACGCGATCGCTCACCGCCATCACCATGTCGAGGTGATGCTCGACGAGCGCGATGCCCATGTCTGCCCTGAGTCGGCGGAGCAGCTCCACCAACTGTTCGACCTCACCCGCCGAGAGCCCGCTGGCGGGCTCGTCGAGCAGAAGCAGCGACGGACGGCCCATGAGCGCACGTGCGAGAACCACTCGCTTCTGGATGCCATGGGGCAGCGAGGCGGGATACGCCCGGGCGCGATCGGCGATGCCGAGCTCATCGAGGACGGCCACGGCCGCCTCAGCCAGCTCGCGCTCACCTCTGTCAGCACGGGGCAGCGCGAACAGGTCGCTGGCCATGCCAGTCGATACCGGTCCGCCGAGCATGACGTTCTCGAGCACGGTGAGACGTGTCCAGAGGCCGAGCCCCTGGAGGGTTCGCACGATACCCATCCCCGCGAGTTGGGAGGGCCGCATCGACAGCAGCGACCGGCCTCCGTAGGTCACGCTGCCGCGGCTTGGCGTCACCAACCGGCAGATGGCGTTGAAGAGCGTGGTCTTGCCAGCGCCGTTGGGTCCAATCACCCCCAGGATCTGCTGCGGACGCATCTCCATGGAGACGTCCTGCAGCGCGATGACCCCGCCGAAGTGGACCGTCAGGTCGGAGACCTCCAAAGCGGCTGGAGTCGACTCCGACGGCTTCGTATTGACGCGTCGCATCACCCGCCCCTGTGTCTGGCGAACGCAACTGCGCGGGATGCTAACATGAATCCTGAATCAGTTTCCACATCCTTGGGGAGAAGGGGATTGGCGCCTGCTGTCCGTGTCGAAGCGGGTTCGCTGACAGCCCGCGGCGAGCGCACCAGGAGCCGGCTGCTGGGAGCCGGCGAGGAGGTGTTCGGCCGGCGCGGTTACCACGAGGCCTCAATCGCCGACATCACCAATGGGGCCGGCGTGGCCCAGGGCACCTTCTACCTGTACTTCGACAGCAAGCGGGACCTGCTGCGTGCTGTCGTCGAGGAGCGCGGCCATGAGCTTCGCGCCACCCTGGCGCATGCCACCACCGCTGTGGTCGGCCGTATCCCCAAAGAGGAGGCCGGTTTCGCCGCGTTCTTCGCATGGATGGCGCAGCACCGCGCGCTCTGCCGCATTGTCCGGCAGTCCGAGTATGTCGACAGCGATCTGTATCGCGATTGGTACCGCCAACTGGCGGACGGGTACGCGCACGCGCTCCGCACGGCAATCGACGACGGTGAGATCACCGAGGTCGATGACGTGGAGACTCTCGCTTACGCGCTCATGGGGATTGGCGATTTCGTGGGGATGCGTTGGCTCGTCTTCGAGGATCGCCGCGCGGTGCCACCACGCGCGGTGGCCACCATCAGCCAGCTGGTTGACCGGGCATTGGGAACGGCGTCACCTCCCCGGCGTCCCTCCTGACGTGGAGCCGGCAAGGGCGACAGGCTGGCGTTCGCGGGTGTTGGGGTCGGGCTGTCGATTGGGTTGACAGACGTTCGCCGACCGTGCTTGCTGGTTCACATCGAATCCTTCGGGTGGTGTAGC
This sequence comes from Candidatus Dormiibacterota bacterium, assembly GCA_036561525.1. Classification (GTDB taxonomy): domain Bacteria; phylum Chloroflexota; class Dormibacteria; order Aeolococcales; family Aeolococcaceae; genus Aeolococcus. The sequence continues at coordinate 4,751 of DATBPD010000085.1, forward strand.
GTGCGCGGCGCGAGCGGCAACCACGACGGAGGCAGGCGGGCATGGCGACCGAGAAGACGCGAGGCGCACCCAAGAAGCAGCAGAAGAAGCCCAAGGCCCCTTCAACCGCCAAGGCGGCACGGCGCGAGGCGGCCAAGAAGGCCCATCAGAGCGTTCAGATTCCGGGCGCCTGACCAACGCGGCGGCGATCGGCGTGCACGTCAGGAGCGCAGCAATGCCACCGCCTGCTTCCCGGCTGCCAGCCATGCCGGCGACGTCAGCCACTGCTCAACCCCCCAGAGAAGCACGGCCGATTCACCCTGGCCGCGGTATTCGTGGGCACTCATCAACAGGTCGTCGGTGGTGAACCCGTCGACATGCTGCCACGGCGCCGCCTGCATCTCGGCGATCCAGACGTTCTTGTTGCGCTGCGCCGCGCGCTGCACCCAGAAGCCGAGACTGTTGCGCTTCCAGATGATGCGTGTGGCTGCGTCGGCGTCGGTGAGGGCGACCCCCGCGTAGACCACGTAGAGGTCGACGCCAAGGGTGTTGCCCAAAGCCAATGACTCCTCGGGATGGCCGCCGGGCTGCGGGCCGGGCGGCGGCGTGATCTCGTAGTCCGCCTGGGCGATCTCCTCCTGGTCGAGGTCGAGCACCGAGGACGTGAATGTGGTCGTCATCACCGGGTGCCCCGGGTCCATGCTACGCACCTCGGCGACCTCGGCGGCGATCTCCGCGACGCTGCGCGAGGTGACACCCTCGGAGGTGGGCACGCTGTTGTCCAGTGGTTCGTTCTCTACCTGCCACCTCTGCAGCAACGGGTTGGCGGCGTAGTGATGCACCGTGGCGTCAACGTAGGCTTCGAAGCCGGGCAGTGCGGCGAGCTGGGACGCGTACTTGCCGCCCACGGCGTTGAGCGCCCACAGCGGCGCATACAGCTCGGGCGCGCCGACGTTGCGCATGCCGACGACGAGCACGATGGTGGCGCGCCTCGACGGCGTGTGGGCGTCGTACTCCGCGACTGTGGCCACCAGGTCGTCCGGGGCCGTGAAGTCGAGGACGCTGGGGGACGTGGCGACGTCCGACCAGTAGACCGGTAGCCGCACCACGTCGGGTCGAACATCGGTCAGAAGTTGGGTGAGCGCTGCATCGGGGTCGAGACCCAGCGCAGCCGCGGTATAGGGACGGAAGGTGAAGCCGACCTGGGGCGGGGCCGGCGTGTGCGCCTGGACGACATCGCCGCGCATGCTGAGCAGGCCGCTGGAGAGAAGGGGGACGAGGAGCAGCAGGCGCACGCGGTTGCGACGGAGCAGCGACAGGGGCTGCGTTCGCGACTGCACGGTCGTGATGCTGTTGGCGGCACCTTGCGCTCTCATGACAGCGCGGATCGTATCGGGGCGACTTTCACACAGGCCCTGAGCCGCCGTCCTGCGACGGATTTCGCCCCCCACGGCCGTTAAAGAAGAGGTGGGACACGTCTCCTTCAAGAGCCGCCGAGCCGCGCAGCGTCGTCGCCGCCGGACCCTTGCCAGCCTGGCCGGCATCTCGCTGGCGCTGCTGATCGCAAGCTGGAGCGCGATCGTCTCAAGCGCGGCGAGCGCTCCGCTGCCGACCCTCCCGCCTCTGCCGTCGCTGCCTCTGCCCAGCATCACGCCGACGCCGTTGCCGCCGCCGCCCGCCACGCCGGCACCCTGCCCCAGCTCGCTGCCGCTGCCCATCCTGCCCACGCCCGCCGGCTGCCCAGCGGTCGTGCCTCCGACCAACCCAGGCGCGACCACGGCTCCCGGGTCCTCGCCAGTGCCGCCGTCCGGCCCCGGTGGCCCTGGCGGCCCAGCCGGCACCGGTCCCGGCTCCCCGGCCCAGCGGCCCGGCGCCTTCGGCTACGGCGGGATGCCTGCTCACGCGTCGGTCCAGCCGTCCGGCCTGCTCCAGCTTCTCGGTCTCCTGGGCACGCCGCCTAATGTCGGCGTCGAGACGCCAACACTCCAGCACTTCGGGAACGTCCCCAGCCAAGGCACGACTTCTTCCACAGGGTCATCTGGTCCATCGACCGCACCGCCGAGCGCTCTGGCCGCGACACGGCCCCATCTGCCGGCCGCGCTGTGGCTGGCGATGCTTCTCAGCTTGCTTGTCGCGGTCGGCCTCGGCCTCTTGAGCCGCCGCATCCGTCGCCCGCGGATTGCCCGTGGTGCCGCGATCGCTACGGTCCCATTCCTTCTCGTCATCGTGGGCGGCGCCATTGCCGCCTCGCCGCCGAGCGCCCCAGCGCTGATGTCGCACCGATTTGCCCGGCTCGCCCCGGCTGCAGCACACGCGGTCCAGGCCGCGCCGGCAGCGCAGGTGGCGCAGGTGCCCGTCCGCTCGCTGGTGACCGCGAGCAGCGCGTCGACACAGGGCGCCCAGCTGCTCGCTCAACTGACGACGTACGAAAGCCAGGTGGCCCGCGACGAGACCCAGATCGAGGCCCTCACCGTGCCGGCCGGCAATCAGCGCGGCCCCTTCGACAGCACAACCGACCCGGCGACGACAGCCCGCCAGGTGGCGGCTTCGCTCGAGGCCACGCTGCAGCAGGAATACAGCTTCTTCCTGAGCACGGCTCAGGATCCCGCGCAGGTCGAAGGGCTGATCGAGGCCACCACTGGCGGGCCCGTAGCCGTCCGTCAGGCAGTCACCTACGACGTCCAGGCCGTCGAGGCCCAGATGGCCCAGGAGGCCGCGATCGCGCAGGCGGCGCAGGGCTCATCGGGCGGCACGGCAAGTGCCCCGAGCAGCCTGACGGCGCCGCTGAACGGTGCCATCACGCAGCCGTTCGGCGCCTCGTCGCTGGTGTTCGAGCCGGCCCTGACATTCAACGGCGTCACCTATCCCCACTTCCACACCGGGATCGACATCGCCGGTCCGCTGGACGCACCGATCCAGGCAGCCGCGCCGGGGGTGGTGGCGCTTGCGGGCGCGGAGACCGACAACCAAGGGCGGCTGGTCGGCTACGGCAACTACGTGGTCATCGCGCACGGCGGCCAGATGGTCACCCTGTACGGCCATCTCGACCGCCTGCTGGTGCACGTCGGACAAGCGGTCCACGCGGGTGACGTCATCGGCCAGGAGGGATCAAGCGGCAACTCAACCGGTCCGCACCTTCACTTCGAGGTGCGCATCGCCGGGCTGCTCAGCGATCCGGCCAGGTACCTGGGCGCGCAGCTCAAGGCGCTGTAGTTCCGCCCTGCGGTGCGCGTGGTCCCAAGCCGCCGGGGCCGCGTGGGTGGCGCCGGCGGTAGATGATCGCCGCGCCGCCAAAGACGAGCAACCCGGCGGCAGCGATCGCCGCCTCGTAGCGCTGCTCGACACTGGTCGGCCCCCTGGCGCAGCCGGCAGCGCCGTTGAGCGGATCGACCGTGGAATCCGGGATGTCGGCGCTGGACCCGCACGTCGGTCTCGTGGCAACCGAAGCGCCCCCTGACGAGGCCGCTGAGGCAGGCGCTGCGACCAGCAGGGAGCCCGCTGCGAGCACGACGGCCAGCGAGGCCGCCAGGACCATTGACCGGAACCACTGCCGCGTCACCGTGTCGCCTCCTTGGAAGGGAAGCTTATCTTGCGCCCGCGATCCTTTCGGTTGGCTGAGACCCGCCTTGGGGATCTTGCCAGGCGGTCGCGACGGAGGCGCAAGGTTCTTGTGGCTCGTAGCGTCTTCTTCAACGAGAGGTGACGATCGACGGGAAGGGGACGGCCGCCTGCGGCGCGCATGGAGTTGGAAGGGCCCAGCTGAGCGCGGCGGCCACCCTTCCCTTCGGCCGGCAGCAGTGACGGGATCAGTCCGAGGAGCTGCGCTCGGACGTGGTGGCCGCTGAGCGGATCGCGCGGATCACGGCGTCGGGCGGTGCATCCTTGGTGAGGTAGCTGACCGCGCCGGCGGCGAGCGCCTGGGTGATCTTCTCTCGCTCTGAGTACGAGGTGAGCATGACCACGCGGGCGCCGATGTCCATCTCGACGAGCCGTTCGGTGGCCTCGATGCCGTCCATGCCGGGCATGGAGATGTCCATGAGCACGATGTCCGGTCTGACCGCGTGTGCAAGGGCCAGGGCGGCGGCGCCGTCCTCCGCCGCGCCGACCATCTCGATGCCATCGACGCCGGCGAGGATGTCGGCGAGGCCCTTGCGCATCAGCGGATGGTCGTCGACGATGAGGACGCGGATCGCGGATCCCTCACCTTCTAGCATGGCAACTCCAGCATAAGTGAGGTCCCTCGGCCCGGCTCACTTTCCAGTGAGAGGGTTCCGCTGGACGCCTCGACGGCATTGTTGAGCAGGCTCAGGCCAACGTGTCCCTCATCGCGCCGTCGCGATCGGTCGGCGGCGGAGAATCCCTTGCCATTGTCCTCGACTTGCAGTGTGACCTTGCCGTCCGCAAATCGAAGCGTGGTGATCACCTTGGTCGCCTGGCTGTGGTTGACCACGTTGCGGATGGCCTCCTGCGCAACCCGAAAAACCAGGCTTGTCTTGTCGGCTGGAAGGTGCGTTGCAGAGGTGGCGTCCAGCTCCACCTCGATCCCTTTGGCGGGCAGCGGTTCGAGCAGCTTCCGCAGTGCGCTGTCGACGCCGCTGACCGCGAGGTCCGGCGGGGCGATCTCGATCATCAGCGTGCGCAGGTCGGTGACAGAGGATCGCAGCGTGCCCGCCGCCTCGAGCATCAGCGGGTCGGCCGTGGTCGCCGAGCCGCGCGCCGCCAGCGAGAACGCAAGGCCAGCCAGGGTTTGGACCACGCCGTCGTGCAGGTCGCTGGCGATGCGCTTGCGTTCCGCGTCGCTGGCGTCGATGGCCTGCTGCAGCAGCGCCTCCCGCTCCTTGGTGTGCTCGGCGCGCTCCAGTTCCTGTGCACGGATCCGGCGGGCGAGAAGCAGTAGAAACCCCTGGAGGAGGATGACGGGCAGCAGCGTGGTGGTGAAGCCAACCGTGCCGGCGATCTGATGGAGCAGCACCGCTCCGTACGCGGCCCAGCCGTAGCCGATGTTGTAGAGGATGTGCGCAGGGACGCCCTTGATAAATGCTTTGCGTGCTGACACCTTGCCACCGGACGCAATCTGGATGACCACCGAGAGAAGGCCGAGGTTGACGATGTTTTGAACCGCCCCCGCCAGCGTCGCCGCCAGAGCATTGACCAGCACGCCTTGATTGACGCCGGAGATGTGCGAAAACACAAACCATGCTGCGAGGTCGGCGAGGAAGAAGTCGCTCAGGTTGAAGACCGTTCTCACCCACCCTGGATGCACTCGCGCGGCCAAGGCGGCGGCATGAGCTCCTGCAGCCACGAGCGCACCAAGTGGGCCAAATGTAAATGCCAATGCAAGGTGCACAAATAAGCCGGCCGTCCAC
>DATBPD010000086.1:0-11830 GCA_036561525.1 Candidatus Dormiibacterota bacterium
GCTCCTTCCAGAGCATCTCGACCTTCCTCTCGACATGGACGCTGTCCAGCAGGCAGGGTCGTCGCTCGGAGCGGGAGCCATGGTCTTCATGGACGAGACGACGTGCATGGTCAACGTCTCGATGCGGCTGGTCGACTTCTACCACCACGAGTCCTGTGGCAAGTGCGCGCCGTGCCGCGAGGGCACCTACTTCGAGTCCGACCTCATGCACCGGCTCGAGGCCGGCCAGCTGACGCGCGCGGAGCTGACCACCCTCGCCGACATCTGCGACAACATGAACGGCAAGTGCTTCTGCCCACTGGGCGACACCGCGACGTGGTTCGTGATGTCCGCCTACCAGGCATTCAGGGAAGAGTTCGAGGCGCACTGCGGCGCGGGCTCGTGCCCGGTGCGGACCGCGACCGCAGAGCTGGTGACGGCCTAGATGGCCGCCGACACAACGCCGCCGGCACAGCCCGACGACGGTCTCGTCGGCATCAGCATCGATGGGCGGTCGATCCGCGTTGCCAAGGGCACGCTGGTCACCGATGCATCCGAGAAGCTCGGCATCCACATCCCCATCTACTGCTCGCACCCCAAGATGGAGCCGGTGGCTGTCTGCCGCATGTGCCTGGTGCACGTCGAAAAGATGCCCAAGCTGCAGCCGGCGTGTGCGACGTACGTCACCGAGGGGATGGTCGTCGACACGCAGCGCGCCGATGTCACCAAGACGCGCGAGGGGATGCTCGAGTTCCTGCTTCTCAACCACCCGCTCGACTGCCCGGTGTGCGACCGCGGCGGTGAGTGCGACCTGCAGGACTTCGCCTTCCGTTATGGGCCGCCAAGCTCGCGTTTCCCCATCACCGACAAGGTGCACTTCGACAAGGCGGTGGTGCTCAGCGACAGGATCGAGCTCGACCAGGAGCGCTGCATCCTCTGCTGGCGATGCACTCGTTACTACGACGAGATCACCGGCGAGAAGGAGCTCGTGCTCGTTGAGCGAGGTGTCCACACCACCATCAGCACGTTCGACGGGACCCAGCTGAAGTCCGAGTTTCAGGGCAACCTCCCGGAGATCTGCCCCGTCGGGGCGCTCACCCACCGGCAGTACCGATTCAAGGCACGCCCGTGGGACCTGCAGCGCACCAAGAGTGTGTGCCCGGAGTGCTCGCTCGGCTGCAACATCAACGTCGACACCCGCGATTTCGAGATCAAGCGGTTCGCCTCGCGAGACAACCCGCTCGTCGACGACATGTGGCTGTGCGACCGCGGGCGCTACAGCGCCGAGAGCTGGAACAACGTCGACCGCGTGCGCCGGCCGGTGGTGCGCGACGACCGTGGCGTCCGCGACGTCTCGGTCAGCGAGGCCATCGCCACCGCGGCCCGGCTGCTCGGCGAGGTGCGCGACCAGCACGGCTCCGAGGCGGTCGGGGTCATCGGCTCAGCGCAGAACACCAACGAAGAACTGTGGCTGTTGCAGCGGCTCGCCCGGGTCGCGCTGGGGACGCCGCACATCGACCATCAGCTCGATCACTTCGCGGACATCGGCCCCGACGAGCACTCGCTCGGCATCGCCGAGATCGAGGAGTGCGCAGCGGTGGTGGTCCTCGGCGGCGAGCCGGAGCGCCAGGCACCGGTGCTGACGCTGCGCCTGCACAAGGCCGCGACCAAGCGCGGAGTGTCGGTTCGCCGCGTGGCCGGCGATGCCAGCCGGCGGGACGTCGGCAGCCTGCCCGCCGGGGTCATCGGCGTCATCGCCGACGAGACCAACCGCGAGCATGCGGCAAAACTCAGCGCGGCTCTCTCCGGCAACGGCGAGGTGCGCCGACTCACCGTCACCCGCGGTGTCAACGGACGCGGCGCCAAGGACGTCGGCGCGCTGCCCAACAGCGGTCCGGGGTACACCCCCGTCACGGAGGGCAAGTCGGGCCGGGCGATCCTGGAAGCCGCAGCGGCCGGGCTGGTGAAAGGGCTGGTGGTGATGGGCGGCAGCCTCTGGGCGGACGGCGCGGCCCAACTGCTGGAGACGGCGGTCGCCCGAGTCGGGGTGCTCGTCGTCATCGACACCCGCCCCGGGCCGCTGAGCCGCGCTGCCACGGTTCTCATCCCGGGGCACGCGTTCTTCGAGAAGGCCGGCACCGTCACCAACCTCGAGGGCCGAGTCCAGCGCATCCGGCAGGCGCTGCCCCCGGCAACGCAGACCCCGAGCGAGACCCGGGTGCTCAGTGCGCTTGCCGCCGAGCTCGGTGCGCCCGGTTGGCCCGCCGATCCTCTCCACGTCAACCGTGCGCTGGTCGCGGAGATCCCCGCGTACGGGCGGGCCGGCAACGGGGGACGGGCGGTCTTCAACGCGACGGTGGTTGCATGATCGCGGCGTTCTCCGACATCTTCACCGCGGGCCGCGTCGGCAACGACGGGATCGTCGTGATCCTCATCAAGTCGGTGGTGGTACTGCTCGCCCTGGCGACGTCTGCAGCATACCTGACCTTCGCGGAACGCAAGGTGGCGGCACGCATCCAGCTGCGCGTCGGTCCCAACCGGGTCGGGCCGATGGGGCTGCTCCAACCGGCCGCGGATGCCGTCAAGCTGCTGTTCAAGGAGAACGCCGCGCCGGGCGGCCGCGACCGGTGGCTCTACCTTGTTGGCCCCGCGCTGGCCGGCGGCGCCGCGATCTTCGCGTTCGCGGCCATCCCCATCAGCGGGATGACCTGCGTGGGCGGGCAGCTTGTGGGCCAGGGCTGCAGCGGCGGATACGCGCTTCACTGGGACCTGATCCACGTCAACGTCAGCCTTCTCTTCGTGATCGCGATCACCTCGCTGGGGGTGTACGCGATCTTCCTGGGCGGCTACGCGGCCAACAGCAAATACTCGCTGCTCGGTGGCCTGCGCTCATCGGCGCAGCTGATCTCGTACGAGATGGCCGTGGCCTTCGCGCTCATCGGCGCCGTCATCCTGGCCGGGTCGCTCGACCTCGAGAAGATCGTGCTGATGCAGCATGACGTGTGGTTCGTGGTGCTGCAACCAATGGCATTCCTTCTCTACTTCACCGCCGCCCTCGCCGAGACCAACCGGCTGCCGTTCGACCTGCCCGAGGCGGAGACCGAGCTGGTCGCCGGCTATCACACCGAGTACTCGTCGATGCGCTTCGGTTTCTACTTCCTTGGCGAGTACATCAACATGGTCATCGTCTGTGCGATTGCCACCCTGGTGTTCCTTGGCGGCTGGCTGCCGCTGCTGCCGTTCATCCACTCGGACTGGCTGGGTGGGCTGGTGGGCGCCGGCTGGTTCCTCGCCAAGGTCAGCGCGCTGCTGTTCGTGATGATGTGGCTGCGCTGGACTCTGCCGCGCTTCCGCTACGACCGGCTGATGAACTTCGGCTGGAAGGTGCTGCTGCCGCTGGGGCTGGTCAACATCGTGGTCACCGGCGCGATCGTGGCGGTGCGCGCGTCGTGAGAGCTCGCCGATGCTGACCGAGATCGCCAAGGGCCTGGCGCACACCCTGCGGGTGATGTCGCGCAAACCGATCACCGTCCGCTGGCCCGAGGAGCAGAAGCCCACCCCACCACGCCACCGCGGCCGGCACATCCTGCACCGCTACGACAACGGCCTCGAGAAGTGCATCGGGTGCGAGCTGTGTGCCGCGGCCTGCCCGGTCGGCTGCATCTACGTCGGTCCCGCCGAGAACGACCCAGAGAACCCGGTGTCGCCGGGCGAGCGCTACGCCGAGCGCTATGAGATCAACCTGATGCGCTGCATCTACTGCGGCTACTGCGCTGAGGCGTGCCCGACCGAGGCGATCACGCTGGGCCCGCGCTTCGAGCTCGCCGACTACCGGCGGGAGCGCACCGTGGTCACCAAGGCGGAGTTGCTCGAGTCGTGGCCCAGGTTCGAGAACGCCCGGACGGCGGCGAGTGAGGTGGGCGCGGGCGCGGACCAGACCGGGCGCGAGCGCAACCCATCTGGGGTGAGCCCGCGAGTTGCCTGGGAGCTCGGCGAGGGCATCCGCACCGACGTGCCCCATCCCGGTGAGTACGGCGTGCCGACCCACGTCCCCAGGGTGATAAGTCCCGAGGAGTCCGAACCGCGATGACCGCGATCATCTGGGTTGCCGGCGCCCTGGCCGCGCTGAGCGCGCTCGGCGTTGTCTTCTCGCCCCAGCCGCTGTACTCGGCGCTCTCACTGGTGCTCGCCATCGGTGCGCTGGCGGTGATCTTCCTGGTGCTCAACGCGCAGTTCCTGTTCGTCGTCCAGCTGATCGTCTACGCCGGGGCGGTGGTGGTGCTCTTCGTGTTCATCATCGCCCTGCTCTCGCCCGACCGTGAGGAGCGCTTCCGGGTCGATCTGCGCTTCATCATCGGCGTGGTGGTGGCCGTCGGCATCACCGTCTCGGTGCTGCTTGCCGCGCGCAACGGGATCACGTACAACGCCAGCGGGTTCCGTGCCCAGCAGATCGGTCAGGCAACCGACCCGTACAAGACGTTCTCGTTCGACCAGTCCGACAACGGCCTGGTCAATACCGCCGGCAACGTACAGACCGTCGGCGGCCAGCTCTTCACCACCTTCCTGCTGCCCTTCGAGATCACCTCCCTGCTGCTGCTTGTATCGGCCATCGGCGCCGTGTACCTGACCCGGCATCGGCGCCACGAGACCGCGCCGCTGCGCCGTGAGCCCGGGCAGGCCCGCATGCGTGATTTCACGCCCGAGGAGGAGCGCGCCGAAGAGGAACGCATCGAGGTCGAGGTCGGATGACCCCCGGAGCGACGTTCCCGTTCCTGCTTGCCCTCGCTGCTTTCCTGTTCAGCATTGGCGCGCTCGGGGTGCTGATCCGGCGCAACCCCATCGTGGTGTTCATGTGCATCGAGCTGATGCTCAACGCGGTCAACATCGTGTTCGTCGGCTATGGCCGCTTCCTCAACAGCGAGGAGGGCCAGGTGTTCGCGTTCATGGTGATCGTCGTCGCCGCCGCCGAGGTGGTCGTCGGCCTGGCGCTGATCACCCAGGTGTTCCGCATCGGCCGCGAGCTCGACGTCGACGACCTCGACGAGATGAGCGAGTGAACACCTCCGCCGTCGCCGTCCTGGCCAGCCTGATCCTGCTGCTGCCGCTGGCCGGGGCGCTGTTCAACACGCTTGCCGGGCCGAGGCTGCCGCGGACTGCCGTCAACCTCGCGGGCACGCTCAGCATCCTGGCTGCGTTCGTGGTGGCCTGCATCATGCTGGCGATGGTGGTGGGCGCCCCCGCGGGCGCCAAGTCGGCGACGGCGCACCTCTGGCAGTGGATCGACCTCGGCAGCCTTCGTGTGGGCGTGGACATCACGCTCGACCCGCTCAGCTCGGTGATGCTGATGGTGATCACCGGTGTCGGCTTCCTGATCCACCTCTACAGCGTCGGCTACATGGAGCACGACCCCGGCATCGCCCGGTTCTTCAGCTACATGAACGTGTTCATCTTCTCGATGCTTCTGCTGGTGCTGGCCGGCGACCTGCTGATCCTGATCATCGGCTGGGCCATGGTGGCCTTGAGCAGCTACCTGCTGATCGGCTTCTGGTATGAGCGACCGAGCGCTGTCATCGCCGCGCGCAAGGCCTTCATCACCCAGGTGATCGGCGACGTCGCGCTGGTGATCGCGGCGTTTCTCATCGTGCTTCACGTGGGCACCTTGAGCCTGCCGGGTATCTTCGCCTCGAGCGGCTCGTTCGCCTCCGGCGGCCTGCTGGTCACCGGGATCTGCTCGCTGCTCGCCATCGGTGCCTTCGCAAAGAGCGCGCAGTTTCCCCTGCACACATGGTTGCCCGACGCGATGGAGGGCCCCACGCCGGTGTCGGCGCTGATCCACGCGGCGACCATGGTCACCGCCGGCGTCTACCTGATCGCCCGCTTCCATCCGCTCTTCGACCGTGCCCCGGTGGCGCAGGGGATGGTGGCCTGCGTGGGCATCGGGACCGCGGTGATGGCGGGCGTGATCGCGCTCAGCCAGGTCGACATCAAGCGCGTGATCGCCTACTCGACGATGTCGCAGATCGGCCTGATGATCTTCGCGGTGGGCATCGGGGCCTACTCGGCGGCGATGTTCCACCTTGCCGCGCATGCGGTGTTCAAGGCGCTGCTCTTCATGGCCGCGGGCAACGTCATCCACGCGCTCCACGACGAGCAGGACATCCGCCTGATGGGCGGGCTCGCTGCCAGGATGCGCACCACCGAGCGATGTTTTCTGAGCGGCACGTTCGCCCTTGCCGGCATCCCCCTGTTCATCGGGTTCTTCAGCAAGGAGGGCCTCCTCGGCTTCGGCCTCACCAACGGGCCCGGCGCGGTGCCGTGGCTGCTCTACATCGTGGGCCTCGGCGTCAACGTGTTGACCGGTCTGTACGCCTTCAGGCTCTGGGCCATCGTCTTCCGGGGTGAGCCGCAGACCGCTCGGGTCTACGCGGCGCACGAGGCGGCGCCGGTGATGCTCGGCCCGGTCGCCATCCTCGCCGCGCTCAGCGCGGGGCTCGGCGTGGTGCTGGCCATCTGGGCGCTGTTCATCCACGAGAACCTGCTCACCGGCGTCTTCACCAGCTTCCTCGCGCCGGTGCTCACCTCGCCGACATCAGGTCCGGTCGCCGTCGATCTCGGTCTGGGCGCCGCCGTGCTCGCGGCCATTGCGGGGACGGTGGCGTCGCTTCTCGGCGCCGGGGCGGCGGCTCGGATCTGGTTGCAGCGCAACCCCGACGCCGCGGTGATCACGGCGCGGCTGCCGCGCGCCCTGCCCCAGCTGTCCTACAACAAATTCTACTTCGACGAGATCTACGACGCCATCCTGGTGCGTCCGGTGGCCGCGCTCGCGACCGCAGCGCGCAAGGTGGTGGAGCCGCGCGTCATGGACGGCTGGGTGAGGGTGGTCAGCGAGGCGTGCTCGGAGCTCGGCGCCTGGGCGCGCGACTACCAGACCGGGCTGATCCGTGACTACGCGTCGTACATGATCGCGGCGGCGGGCGTGTTCGTCGTGGCCACCATCGTGCTGGTGTCGCGATGAACGTTCCCTGGCTGACTGTCGTCCTGATGGTGCCGCTGGGTGCCGCGCTTCTCCTCCAGGTGATCCCGCGCACCGCGCCGGGGCTGATCAAGGGGGTGACGGTGGCGGCGACGCTGGCCACGGCGATCATCGTCTGGACGCTCGTCGCGGGACTCAGCGGCTCACCGGTGTCGCACCTGTCCCCGGGACCGATGACCTTCCGCTACGAGGAGGCCCACGACTGGGTGCCGGCGATCGGCGCGTTCTACCACCTCGGCCTCGACGGTATCTCGGCCTGGATCCTGGCGCTCAACGCCGGTGTCTTCCTGCTGGGCGCGATCCTGGTCTCGCGCCGGAGTACGGAGCGGCTCAAGATGTTCTGCGGCCTGCTGCTGCTCACCGAGACGATGACCGCGGGCGTCCTGCTCAGCCTCGACCTGCTGCTCTTCTACCTCTTCTGGGAGGGGATGCTCATCCCCCTTTACTTCGTTCTCGCCAACTACGGCAACGAGAACCGCGGCCGGGCCACCCTGAAATTCATCATCTACACGGTCGCCGGCAGCCTGCTGATGCTGATCGCGATCATCAGCCTGTTCTTCGCCAGCGGCAAGGGCTCGTTCGACCTCACCGTGTTGCTCGGCGGCCAGATGTCGCATACGCCGCTGGTGATCCCGGGGCTCAACATCACCACGTTCAGCCCCGAGCAGTGGGCCTTCCTGGCGTTCGCAGCGGCCTTCCTGATCAAGATTCCCGTGGTGCCGTTCCACACCTGGCTGCCCGATCTCTACGAGTCGGCCCCGGTGCCGGTGCTCGTGTTCTTCGCCGGGCTGGTCAGCAAGCTGGGCGCCTACGGCTTCATCCGCTTCGGCCTGACGCTGTTCCCCGATGCCATCAACACCTTCAAGTGGTTTCTCGCCGCGCTCGCGGTGCTGAGCATCATCTACGGCGCCCTGCTGGCCCTCTCCGAGACCGACATCAAACGGATCGTGGCGTACTCGAGCATCAGCCACCTGGGGTTCATCGCGCTCGGCATCTTCACCCTGACCAACAACGGGGTCAACGGCGCGGTGATCCAGATCGTCAACCACGGCATCATCATCGCGGCGCTGTTCATCATCGTCGGCTTCATCGAGGAGCGCACCGGCACCCGCGATCGCCGCGAGCTGGCCGGCTTGGAGAAACCGATGCCGTGGCTCTACGGCCTGTTCCTCGTGGCCACGCTCGCCGGGCTCGGCATGCCCGGGATGAACTCGTTCGTCGGCGAGTTCACCATCATGCTCGGCGCCTTCCAGCTGCATCCCGCCTACGCGGTGCTCAGCGGGTTCGGGGTGGTGCTGGCGGCGTGGTACATGTTCCGCCTCCACCAGGGCCTGATGCACGGTTCGCCCCACCCGCGCACCGCGAACGTCCGCGACATCCGCCCGGCGCAGGGTCTCGTGCTGCTCCCGCTGGTGGGCTTGATGGTGCTGATCGGGGTGTTCCCCCGGCCGATCGGTGACGTGTCGCGGCCCAGCGTCCAGCAGACGGTGGCGGTGGCCAACGGTTCGCTTGGCCAGACCGCGGCTGTCAGCGGCACGACGGCCAGCGCGAGCGTGCCGTGACCATGCTCGCCGTCCTGCCGTCGCTGGTCACCCCCACCGGTAGCGACATCGTCGGCATCCTCCCCGAGGTTATCCTCGGCGGCGGTTTCGTGGCGTTGATGATGCTCGACCTGGTGACCAAGCCCGCGCAGCGCGGCTGGCTGGCGGCATTCAGCGTGGTCATGGTGGCGGCGTCCTTCGGTGCCACGGTGTGGGGGTGGTTCGACGCAACCACGGGACACACGGTCTATTTCGGCTCGTTCGCGTATGACCGCTTCGGGCTGTTCATCAATGGCATCATCCTGATCAGCACCGCGCTTGTGCTGGTGATCAGCCCGCAGTACCTGAATCGCCGGGGCATCCACTACGGGGAGTACTACGCGCTGATCCTCGGGGCGGCGACGGGGATGATGCTCCTCGCCGGGGCCAGCAGCCTGATGGTCATCTTCCTGGCCATCGAGCTGCTCTCGATCGCGCTGTACATCCTCAGCGGCTTCAACCGCCTCGAGCCGCGGTCGCAGGAGGCGGCGATGAAGTATCTGCTGCTTGGCGGCTTCGCCTCAGGCTTCCTCCTCTTCGGCATGGCGTTGATCTACGGAGAGACCGGTCACACCCAGCTGGTGCCCATCGCCGCCGCGCTGCAGAACGGCACCAACACCGTCGATCCGCTGCTCATGGCAGGCATCGCGCTTCTCTTCGTCGGGCTGGCCTTCAAGATCAGCGCGGCACCGTTCCACACCTGGACCCCCGACGTGTACCAGGGCGCACCGACATCGGTGACCACGTTCATGAGCGTGACCACCAAGGTGGCCGCTTTCGCCGCGCTGATGCGGGTCTTCAGCTACACGCTCGGCGCCACCAATGTCTACGACAAGTGGAAGGTGATGGTGTTCTTCGTGGCCATCGCCTCGATGGTGATCGGCAACGTAGCTGCGCTGCAGCAGCACAGCCTCAAACGCATGCTCGGCTACTCCGGCATCGCCCAGGGGGGCTACATCCTGATCGGGGTGGTGGTGCTGAGCCCCGCCGCCACCTGGGGCGCGCTGTACTACCTCGCCAGCTACGCGGCGGCCAACATCGGAGCGTTCGCGGTGATCACCATCATGGCTGCCCGTGGTGAGGACCTCGACGAGTACGCCGGCCTGCGCGGCCTCGCCTTCCGCCGGCCGTACGTCGCAGCCTCGATGGGCCTGTTCCTTCTGTCGCTCGGCGGCTTCCCGCCGACCGCGGGATTCTTCGGCAAGTTCTTCGTGTTCAAAGCGGCGGTCGAGGGCAACCAGCTGCCGCTGGCGTTGTGGGGCATCGCCACCAGCGCCGTCTCCGTCTTCTACTACCTGCGCGTGGCACTTCTGATGTACCAGCGGCCGCAGCGGGACCAGCCCACCTACAACTGGTCGCGCACCTCGCTCAGCGGCGGGACGGTGCTGGCGCTCACCGCCGCCGGCACCCTGTTCATGGGCATCTTCGTGGCCTTCGTGCTCAACATCGTGATGGCCGCGCAGCACGGCAACGTGCTCACCGGCGGGCTGTGATGATCGCCGGACTGCGCCGCCGTCTCGCCGGCATCGTCGGCTCCGCCGCGGTCGGCTCCGACGGGGTGGTGCGGGCATCGAACATCGCCCAGCTCGAGCAGGTGCTGAGCGCCTGCTCGGCGGCCGGGGCGTCGGTGGCGCCGGCCGCGTCGGCGCCCGCGGCGACGGCGGACGTGGTGATCAGCGGCGACAGTCTCGACGCCGTCGAGGTCGACGCCGGCAGCCTGCTGCTCCGCGCCGGTGGCGCCTCGTCGTGGGCGGCGATCCGCGAGGCGGCGGCGTCGCGACGCCTGGCGGTCACCGGGCTCCCGACTCTGCGCAGTGAGCGCGCCGGCCAGTCCGTGGCGGCGGGGGAGATCTCGCATCGCGCCCTGGCGGGGGTCGGCATCCTGACGGCGCGGGGCGAGCTCATCTCCGCCGGAGGCAGGACGCTCAAGGACGTGGTCGGCTACGACCTCGCCGGGCTGGCGCTCGGCAGCGGCGACCGCCTCGGGCTGATCGTGTCGGTGACACTGCGCCTCGAGCCGGCGGCGGCCCGGACGGCGCCGGAACCCGGGCCGGGGCCGTGGCGCGGCGGCGCCGGCACCGACCTCGCGGCTGTCTTCGCGCGCTGAGGTCCCCGCGGGTCAGGCGACGTCGCCGGCCGGGGAGTGGGCGGTGGCCGGAGCGCTGTCGGCGCGGGGCGGGCGGTACACGGTGCCGGTCAGCCGACCGTCGACGTAGTCGAGCTCGAGCATGCCGCCCTTGGCGCACTGGAGGCGGTGCAGCGCCCAGGAGGGCCGGCCCTCGCTGCGCACCCAGAACGCCTGGATCGGGTCGCCGTGGCTGACCAGGATGCCTCCGTGGCCGGGGTCCCGCTCGAGGACGCGCCGGATGGGTCGCTCGACACGGTCAGCCATCTCCGCGACGCTCTCGTCATTGGGCAGCAGGCCGGGGAAGACCATGTGGATCATCCAGAGCGGTCGTCGCCAGGGCACCTGGGCGGGTCTGACCCCCTCGAGGTAATGGCCGAACCTGGCCTCGACCAGGTCGTCGGTGGTGGTGAGGGTGGCTCCGGCGATGTGTTCGGCGATGATCTCGGCGGTCTGCTGGGCGCGCAACAGCGGGCTGGCGAGGATGTCAGTGGCCCCGGTGGTGGCCAGGTAGTGGCCCAAGCTGTGAGCCTGGCGGACCCCCTTCTCGCTGAGCGGGAAGTTGGGGAGGTGCCCGTAGAGGACCCCCCCGGGGTTGTGGACGTCGCAATGGCGGGCGAGGAAGACACGGGTCGTCCTTGGTTCTTG
Organism: Candidatus Dormiibacterota bacterium; assembly: GCA_036561525.1. Classification (GTDB taxonomy): domain Bacteria; phylum Chloroflexota; class Dormibacteria; order Aeolococcales; family Aeolococcaceae; genus Aeolococcus. The sequence goes on from DATBPD010000086.1 coordinate 11,366, forward strand.
CACCTCCCGATGCTACGAGATCCGGCGAACGGCGTTGCATCCTCGTAGCACCCTGGTCAAGGCGGGGCGGGAGCGCGCGCTGAGAATGGAACCGACGTGTTCGCTGCAACTCGCCCTCCAAGAATCGCGCGTGCGACTCGGCGCGGCCAGCGCGGCCAGGTCCTGGTGGTCGCCGCGCTCATGGTCCCCGTCCTGCTGGGCTTCACCGCGCTGTCGGTTGACGTCTCCAACATCTCCACGCAGAAGCGCGCCTTGCAATCGCTCAGTGACCACACGGCGCTGACCGCGGGGTTCCAGATGCTCAACGGTCGGACGCGGGCCCAGGCAACCCTGGCGGCGGAGCAGGTCGCCACCCTCGACGGCTACCAGACCAGCGAGCTCGCCGTCACCTACTACGACTCGGCCCACGTGGTGGCGACGACGGATGCCAGCGTCGAGTACGTCGCCACCACGGTCACGCATACC
>DATBPD010000087.1:0-13214 GCA_036561525.1 Candidatus Dormiibacterota bacterium
TAGGATCGTTGCGTGGCGGGAGGAGAGGCGGCGCGATCGTGGTTCGCTGCCCTGTCGAGCCCGATCGCCGGCGATGGCAGGCTGCGCTGCTTCGCAAGGCGACACTCCGTGGCGCTGCTGGTGCCGGCCTTCCTCGCCGTCGCGGGGCTCGGCGCCATCTGGATCCAGTCCGCCACTGCGGAGCTGAGCGGCCCGATCACACCATCGGGCCATCACGACTTCTTCGCGTTCTATTCGGCTGCGACGCTGATCCACGCTGGCCACGCCTCGTCTCTGTACGACGGCGGCACGCTCACCGCGCTGCAGCGACAGCTGTATCCGCACCCCGTCGGCTACGCCGGCTACATGCCCTTCATCAACCCGCCGGCTGCAGCGGCACTCCTCTCGCCACTCGCGGTGCTGCCGGAGTCGACGGCGCGGCTGGTGTGGTTGCTGATCAGCGTCGGCCTCGCCCTGGCCTGTGCACTGGTGCTCGCCGCCGGCCGTGACATCCGCATCCGCGCCCTGGCAGTACTGGTGGTCCTGGGCACCTTCCCCGCGTATCAGACATTCACCGAGGGACAGTGGTCCTTCGTGCTCCTCCTCGGCTGCCTGGCCGGGCTGGTCGCAGCGCGGCGCGGCCACCCGACGCTTGCGGGGATCGCGCTGAGCGTGCTGTGGCTGAAGCCGCCGCTGCTCGTGCTCGTCCTCATCTGGCTGCTGCTCACCCGGCACTGGCGGGTCGCCGCCGCCATGGTGGGCGCGGTGGTCGCGGCAACCGCGGTGGCACTGCCCTGGACAGGGATCGAGTCCAATCTCAACTACGCGCGGTACCTCGGCGACGTGGTGGCGGCTCACGCGGGCGGCGCCGGTGCGGCCGGACAGACCGCCTGGGAGGGCGCGCTCCCCAACATGGAGGGGCTGATCGGGCTGGCGGCCACCCTGTTCGGCCAGCAGAACGCGCTCGCCGTCGACATCGCCACCGCGACGGCCGCGGTTCTCCTGGTTGCCTTCTTCGCCTGGGCGATGCGCACGCATTGGCACGACCGACCCCTGCCGCTGCGCTACGCACTGGCCGCTGTCAGTCTCGGCCTGCTGCTCGATCCCCACCTCTACGCGCAGGACTGCGTGCTCGTGGTCGTCCTCGTCGCCCTGGTGCTCACCGGGCGGCTCGCCTCGCTGCCGCCCCAGGCGGCCACCGTCCTGCTGGCCGGGGCCGTGCTGCTCGACCTCTCCGCGATCGACACCTCATCGACGCAGGGGCTGGCGCTGCCGCCGTTGCACATCTTCACGTTCGCATTGATCGCCGGCGTGGTCATCCTGGCATGGCCGCGCCCGCGTCCTCGCCGCGCGCTGGTCGCGCCACCCTAGGGTTGGGCGCGATAGTTCCAGAAGCGCGGCAGCAGCGCGCAGAGAACGGCTGTGCCCACCACGCAGAGCACGCCGCCGCTGACCACTGAGGTGCGCACCCCGGCGAGCGCGCCCACGATGCCGGATTCGAGGTTGCCAAGCGCCGGCCCTGACGAGTAGCTGATCACCTCGATGCCGGCGAGCCTGCCGCGTATCCCGTCAGGAATGGTCTGGTTCCACAGCGTGGTGCGGAACAACCCGCTGATCATGTCGGCCGCGCCGGCGGCGACGAGGGCGACGAGAGCGATCCACAAGGCCGGCGCCACGCCGAAGCCGATGATGGCGACGCCCCAGGCCGCCGCCGCAAGGCCGATTGCCCGCCCGTGGTGGCGCACACCGCTGGTCCAACCGCTGCTGACGCTGGCCAGGAGCGATCCGGCCGATGGTGCCGTGTAGAGCAGCCCCAGCACCGCCGGCCCGCCGAACGTGGCGGCGATCTGGGGGAAGAGGGCCATCGGCATGCCGAAGAACATCGCGTTCATGTCGACCAGGTAGGAGCCGAGCAGATCCTGGCGATGTGATGCGTAGCGCAGACCGGCGCGCACCGAGGCCAGGCTCACCCGCTCGGCGCCCGGCGGTGGCGGCACCGTCCGCATCAGCGACAGCGCCAGCAGTGAGGCGGCGAACGTCGCGACATCGAGGCCATAGGTCAGGGGCAGTCCCACGGTGGCGATGAGCACGCCTGCCACCGCCGGGCCGAGCAGCTGGCCGAGGTTGCCGCGCACCGACTCGAGCGCCGCCGCTGTCGACAGTGTCTCGCGGGCCACCAGGCGCGGCACCATCGAATCCAGGGAGGGCCGCTGCACCGCGTCGATGCCGGCGGCGATGCTCACGCTGACGAACAGCACCCAGAGCTGCGGGTGCGGCAACGCCGCGTTGAGCACGAGAACGCCGGTGACCGCGCACAGGCTCGCCTCGGTGATCCGCACCATCCGGCGCCTGTCGATCGCATCGGCGAGCGCACCGCCGACGAACGACATCACCAGGATGGGCAGCAGCTCGCTGACGCTCACCAGACCGACCACCAGCGAAGAGTGGCTGAGCACGTACGCCTGGTACGGGACCGCGACGTACGTGATCATGCTGCCCGCGAAGGACACCCCCTGGCCGATGAAGAGGAGGCGGAAGTCGCGGTTGTCGCGCAGTGGCGACACGTCGACGGCAACCGACGAGACCGCCCGGCGCAGTGCGGAGCGAGGCGGATCGGCAGCGTCGACCGGGGGCTGCGTCTCTGGCAAGGGGTCGGGCGAGGCCCGCGCATGCGGCGGTGGAAGCTCAGACACCGGGCGACTCTCGCGGGCAGCCTCGCGCACTGTCGAGTCGTCGGTCGCGGTTTGACGCCGGCAACCCGGGCCAGCCATCCTCGGGGGATGAGGATCGCAACCTGGAACGTGAACTCCCTCGCTGCGCGCATGCCCCGCGTCATCGACTGGCTGGGGACGGTGCGGCCCGACGTGCTCTGCCTGCAGGAGACCAAGCTCAGCGACGCGGCATTCGCTCGTGAGGAGTTCGCAGCTCTCGGCTACGACGTCGCCACGCACGGCGCCGGCCAGTGGAACGGCGTGGCGGTGGTGTCATCCGTCGGGCTGGCGGACGTCAGCCGCGGTTTCACCGGCGAGCCCGGCTTTCCCGAGGTGGAGGCGCGGGCCGTCGCCGCCACCTGCGCGGGGGTGAGGGTCTGGTCGCTGTACGTTCCCAACGGTCGCGCGCTGGACAGCCCGCACCTCGCCTACAAGCTCGGTTGGCTGGCGGCCCTGCGCCCAGCCCTCGAGGCCGACCTGGCCGGCGGAAATCCCCTGGCGGTCTGCGGGGACTTCAACATCGCGCCCGCCGATGAGGACGTGTGGGACCCGGCCGCGTTCACCGAATCGACTCATACCAGCGCACTCGAGCGCGCGGCGCTGAAAGCTCTGCTCGAGCTGGGCCTGCACGACGTCAAACCGCGCGCGTTCAAGGGTGAGCCGTTCACCTACTGGGACTACCGCGCGGGCAACTTCCACAAGGGCATGGGCATGCGCATCGACCTCGTGCTCCTCGGCAATGGCCTCGGATCGCACATCACCGATGCCTACATCGACCGCGAGGCTCGCAAGGGCAAGCTCCCGTCAGACCACGCACCGGTGGTCGTCGACGTCGACATGCCGGCAGAAGTGACGCTCCTTGCGCCTTGACTGCGAGTATGGTGGCTTGACCATCCGCATCGCCTTCATCTCCTCCTACGTCCCGCGCCGGTGCGGCATCGCGACCTTCACGTCGGATCTCCTCGACGCGGCTCGCGCCGCCGACCCGTCGACCACCGGCCGCGTGGCCGCGATCGACGAACCGGCCGTGCTTCGCCCCTACGCCTCTGAGGTGCGGTGGCGCATCCGCCAGGGCATGCCCGAGAGCTACGTCGCGGCTGCGCGCGAGATCAACGCCTCGAATGCGGATGTCGTCAATGTCCAGCACGAGTTTGGGCTGTACGGCGTGTGGACCGAGCCCGGCTTCATCGACGGCCGCTGGATGGAGGGGGGATACGTCGACCACCTGCGCCCGATGCTCGAGGAGTTGCGCAAACCGGTCGTGACCACGCTGCACACGGTCCTGCCCCAGCCTGCGCCTTCGATCAGGGACGCCGTTCGTGCGATCACCGAGCTCAGCGACCAGGTCATCGTCATGGCCACGACAGCAGTCGGAATCCTGGCCAATGTGTACGGCGTCACCGCGCCGCTGCGCGTCATCCCGCACGGCATGCCGAGCATCCAGCGAAGCGGCCGCCGTCGCCTCAAGTCCAAGCTCGGCGTTGACGGCCGCACCATCGTCTCGACCTTCGGCCTGCTGGCTCCCGGCAAGGGCATCGAGTCGATGATCGATGCCATGCCGGCCGTGGTCCACGCCCACCCGAGTGCCCTCTACATCGTCGCCGGGCAGACCCATCCCGACCTGCTCCGCACCCGTGGTGAGGCCTATCGCAAGGGCCTGGTGGCGCAGACGCACGCGCTCGGCATGGGCGAGCACGTCGCCTTCATCGACGAGTACATGTCCCAACGCGACATCATCGATCTGCTGCTCACCACCGATGTGTACGTCACTCCGTATCTCGAACCCAACCAGATCACCAGCGGGACGCTGAGCTACGCGCTGGGAGCCGGCAAGGCGATCGTATCGACGAGGTATCTGCACGCTGTCGAGGCGCTCGCCGACGGCCGCGGGGTGCTTGTCGACTTCCGTGCCCCGGACCAGCTTGGTCGCGCGGTGATCGGCATCCTCGACGACCCGGCCGCCAAGGACGCACTCGAAGAGGCGGCATACTCGTACGCGCGCGAGGCGACATGGCCGAGGTCGGGGCAGGCGTTTCTCGATGTTGCCGCGCAGGCTGCGTCGGCTGGAGCCGTCGCCAGGCGCGCGATCCGAGCAGACGAGCTTGCGTCAGCCCCTGACCTCGCCCGTCGCCTTGCAGAGAACCCGATCCTCACCGCCGCGGACGTGCAGGCATCCCTCCCGGGCCTCGAGGTGGTGTCCGTTTTCAACGCGGCTGCGGCGCAGGTCGACGGCGAGGTCGTGCTCCTGCTCCGCGTCGGCGAATGCCCTCGCAACGACGCGGATCCAGGACCGGACGCGCTGACCCTGGATGTCTCGGGACCGGAGCCGCGTCTCGAACCGCTCGGTGACGGCTACCGGTCCGAGGACGTCATCGGGGTGGCCTTCCTCGACACCCAACGCACACCGCCGGCGGTCGTCCCGGTGCTGCTGCCGCGCAACCTCAGCGGGCTCGACCTCAGCGACCCACGGCGAATCCGCTACCGGAACTCGACGGGGAGCTTCACCGCGGCTGCCGACGACTTCAATGACCTTCTGACCCAGATGTCGCATCTCCGCGTGGCGCGCAGCCGCGATGGCATCCACTTCGAGGTCGAGGTTGCGCCGGCGATCCTGCCGGCCAACCGATTCGAGGAATACGGGTGTGAGGATCCGCGTGCGACGCTGATCGACGGCCTCTGGCACATCACCTACGTGTCGGTGGGCCGGCTGGGCATCACCACCTCCCGCCTGACCACCACGGACTTCCGGTCGTTCGACAGGCACGGCGTCCTGTTCCTCCCCGACCACAAGGACGTGGTGCTCTTTCCGGGTAGGCCGGGCGGGCGCTACGCCGCGCTCACCCGTCCGATGCCGCAGTCCTTCGGACGTGTGCTTGGCATCTGGATCGCCTTCTCCGACGACCTCGTGCACTGGGGCGACCACCGGCCCCTGGCGCTGCCCCGATGGGGGATGTGGGACGAGCTGCGCACGGGCGCGGGCGCGGTGCCCTTCCGCGTCGACGAGGGCTGGCTCGCGATCTACCACGGCGTCGACCGGAACACGACGTACGCGATGGGTGGCCTTCTCCTCGATGCCGACGACCCGTCGCGGGTGATCGCGCGATCCCCGGCGCCGATCATGGTGCCGACCGCGGCGTACGAGCGGACGGGCCTGTTCAACGACACCGTGTTCTCGTGCGGGCACATCGCGCTCGACGCCAACGGCGACAGCATCCGCCTCTACTACGGCGCGGCGGACACCTGCATGGCGGCTGCCGACTTCGATGTCCGCGCGCTCCTCGACCAGATGGAACCGTGCTGAGGCACCTCGCCCGCCTGGCACGGCGAGTGCCGTCGATGGGGCCGCGCGCCATCGCCATCGCGGTGTACGCGGACGTCGGCGACACCCCGGTGGCGGCGCAACAGGCTGGCTTCGAGGGGGTGGCGTGTGTCGACGACGCCGCTCGCGCGCTGGAGTTGTACTGCAGGCTCTACGACGCCACCCGTCTGCCCTGGGTGCATCATTGGTGCGCGGGCCTCCTCGACTTCCTCCTCGGCATGCAGGACGACGACGGACGCTGGGTCAACTTCATCCTCGAATGGGACGGGGCGCGCAACCTCGAGGGCCGCACTTCCGTGGCGGGCGGGTTGTTCTGGCAGGCGCGTGCGTCGCTTGCCCTGGCTCGAGCCAGGCAGAGCTTCGACGACGATCGCATCGCCGCCGCTCTCGTGCGCGGGCTGCCCCACCTCGACGGCGATGCGGTGCCGCCGGACGTTCGTGTCCTCCACATCCTCACCGCGCTTCGTCTTCGCGACTGCGTCGAGCATCCGCGACCGGGACAGCTGCTCAGCGGGTGGCTGGACGAGGTGGCATCGTGCCGCATCGACGGCGTGCTCATGAATGCGCCCGAGGAGCGCGGCCGGCCGCATCTGTGGGGGCATCTCCAGGAGGGCGTTCTGGCCGAGGCGGGCACGCTGATCGGACGCGACGACCTCGTCGACGTTGCCCGGGTGAGCGCGGAGCTGGTCTTTCGCGACGTCGTGGAGTCGGGCTTCGCGATGGAGCGCGTCCTCCCATATGACGTCGCCTCGTGCGTTGACGGTCTCAGCCGCATGGCGTTGGCCATCCGCGACCCGGAGTACGACGACCTGGCACAGCTGGCACGGGCGTGGTTCGACGGTCGCAACCCTGCAGGCCGTCCCGTCTACGACAGGGACGCAGGCCGGGTTGGTGACGGCGTCGACCAGGGCCGGGTGAGCGCGGGGTCGGGAGCCGAGTCGAACATCGTTGCAGCGCAGGCCCTGTTTGACGACACCGTCACGCTGGCCTTGGCGCTGGCGGGATCTCCCCCTCTTCCCGCCGGATGATCGGCCGCAACCGCACGGAGAGTCTTGGCGTTGCAGTTCGCCTGTCCGTGGCGAGCGTGCTGTGGAATGCCGCGGCGGGAACCGCTGCGACAGTTGCCGGCGTGCTCGGCGGCAGCCTGGCGCTGCTCGGCTTCGGGCTGGACTCCGTCGTGGATGGCGCGGGGTCGTGCGTTCTCATCTGGCGCTTTCGGTCGGAGAGCAGCCAGCCCGGTCGTGCCGAGGAGCTCGAGCGTCGAGCCGCGCGCGCGATCGGCACGGCCCTGGGGTTGATCTCCCTCTACGTGGGAGGACGCGCCCTCATCGCGTTGCCAACCCGATCCACGACCGGCGCCGGCCTCGTCGGCATCGTCATCGCAGGAGCTTCGATCCTTGTGCTGCCGCCCCTGTCGCGGGCCAAACGCCGTACCGCAGATCACCTCGGCAGCCGGGCGCTGCGCGGCGACAGCGTGCTGACCGCCATGGGTGCTGTGCTCGCCGCCTCGGCCCTGCTCGGACTCGCCGCGGCGCAGTTGTTGGGATGGTGGTGGGCGGACTCCGTGATGGCTGTGGCCATCGCGGTCATCCTCGGTCGCGAGGCTGTTGGCATTCTGCGCGGTTGACGGCAGGCTATTCACGCCTGATGAAGGCGCCTCTGGTTTCTTACCATTGGCGGCGTGACAGAGGAACTCGCCGCACGCCCTGACGCTCCGCCGCTGGCCGCCTCGAAGCCGGCCGCGCGCGCGGTGAACGCCACCAAGGTGTTCGGCCGCGATGATGCCGCCGTGCGGGCTCTCGACGATCTGACCGTCGACTTCGCCGCCGGCCACTTCACCGCCATCATGGGCCCATCGGGTTCGGGCAAATCCACGCTGCTGCACTGCCTCGCCGGCCTGGACGCCCTGACCTCAGGTCACGTGTTCATCGGTGACACCGAGCTGGGCGCGCTCAAGGACACCGAGTTGACCCTCCTGCGTCGCCGTCGCGTCGGCTTCATCTTCCAGAGCTTCAACCTGGTGCCAACACTCAACGCGCTCGACAACATCACGCTGCCCCTGGCGATTGCCGGGGAGCCAGCGAACGCGGAGCTGCTGAAGGAGGTGGTGGGGTCGATCGGCCTCACCGATCGCCTGGGCCACCGGCCCAGCGAGCTGTCGGGCGGACAGCAGCAGCGCGTGGCCGCCGCGCGCGCGCTGGTCTCACGTCCCGACATCATCTTTGCCGATGAACCCACCGGCAACCTCGATTCGCGATCCGGCGCTGAGCTCCTGGGTTTCCTCCGCACGGCCGTGGAGAACTTCATGCAGACAATCGTGATGGTGACCCACGATCCCCTCGCCGCGGCCTACGCGGACCGCGTGGTGTTCATCGCCGACGGCAAGACCGTCAACGAGATGACCTCACCCACCGCTGAGGGGATCCTCGACATCATGAAGCACCTCGGCGCCTGACGGCGTGCTCAAGGTCACGCTCCGCGGGCTGCTCGCCCACAAGCTCCGGCTGAGCCTGACGGCTGTCGCCATCGTTCTCGGGATCGCTTTCGTGTCGTCCACGTTCGTTGTCGGCGACACCATCAACAACGTCTTCGGCGCGATCTTCACCGACGCCAACCAGGGCATCGCCGTGGTGGTGGAGGGGCAGCCGCTGGCGGGAGCTTCGCAGGACATTGGGGGTGGGCAGCGGCTGCCGGTTCCTGCGGCGCTCGTCCCGACCGTGCGTCAGGTCAGCGGCGCCAAGGAGGCCGACGGGATCATCTTCCGCACCGGGGCCACGCTTCTGTCGCCCAGCGGCAAGCCGATCGGGGGCAGTGGTCCCCCGACCTTCGGCGCCAACTGGGTGGACAGCCCGACGTCTCCGTATCACCTGCGGTCAGGACACTCGCCACAGGCTGCCGACGACATCGTGGTGGACGCGGCCACGGCCGCAGCCAACGGGATCCACGTTGGCCAGACCACCCAGATGGTGTTCAACGGCGGCCCACGCCAGACATTTCATGTCAGCGGCATCGCCGGCTACGGGTCAGCGGACAACGTCGCCGGGGCCACGATCACACTGTTCACCACGCCGACCGCGATGCGCGTGCTCGACACCCAGGGCAACTTCGACCAGATCGCTGTGCTCTCCGCGTCGGGGGTCGGCGATGCGACGCTGCGCGACCGGGTCGCCGCGGTTCTGCCGGCCAACATGGTGGCTCAAACCGGCGGCGCCCAGGCCAATCAGCAGAAGCAGGCCACGCAATCGATCATCTCCATCCTCAGCACCGCGCTGCTGGTGTTCGGTTTGATCGCGCTCTTCGTCGGCTCCTTCCTCATCGTCAACACGTTCACCATCCTCATCGCGCAGCGGTCGCGGGAGCTGGCGCTGCTCCGCGCCCTCGGCGCCACGCGCCGGCAGGTGATGGTGTCGGTGCTCATCGAGGCCCTCCTCACCGGCCTGGTCGCGTCAGCGATCGGCGCCGGCCTCGGCATCCTCCTGGCCATCGGGCTGGCGCGGCTGCTTGGCTTCTCGCTGACCAACGGTGGCCTCACGGTGAGCCCGCGGAGCTTCATCGTCTCGATCGCGGTGGGCACGATCGTGACCGTGCTCGCCGCCATCCTTCCCGCCCGGCGGGCCACGCGGGTTGCTCCCATGGCGGCGCTGCGCGATGCCGTGCCCGAGGCGCAGCCGCTGACCCGACGGCGCATCATCGGCGGCGCGATCACCGCCGCGATCGGCGTGATCCTCCTCGGCGTCGGGCTCTTCACCAGCACCGATCAGACGCTGCCGCTTCTCGGTCTTGGGACGCTGGCGCTCTTCATCGGCATCGCCTACCTGGCACCGCTGCTGGTGCGCCCGGTGGCCGGCGCCCTGGGCCGTCCGCTGGCACGGCTCCGCGGGGTTCCGGGCCGGCTGGCCAGGGAGAACGCGATGCGCAGTCCGCGGCGAACCGCGTCGACGGCTGCGGCGCTGATGATCGGCGTGGCTCTGATCGCGGCGGTTGCGGTCATCGCGGCGTCGTTCAAGGCGTCGGGTGAATCGGCGATTGTTGGGTCGGTGAACGCGCAGCTCCTGGTCACCGACACCAGCAGCCAGGCTGGCTTCTCCAACAACGACGCTGCCACCCTGCGAGCCGACCCGCGCCTGGCCGACGTCACCGAGGTGCGGGCGAATTCCATCGTCGCCGCCTCGGCGAACCAGTCGCTGCTCGGCATCGACCCCGCTGAGATCAATCACACGGTGACATTCGACATGGTGAACGGTGACGCCGGGTCGATCGCGGATGCCCAGAACGTGCTCATCGATGACACCACTGCCAACGCGCGCGGTTGGACGGCAGGAACCGTGCTGACCGTGCAGTTCCCCTACGCGCCGACAACGACAACCAAGCGAGTCGGCGGTGTGTACAGGGGCAATGCGCTGATCTCCGGCTTCGTGGTGTCGCTGGCAACCTACGCCGCGAGCTTTCCCACCCAGAGGGACATTGCCATCCTCGCCAACCCCGCTCCGGGTCAGTCGCTGACCGCCGCGAACAAGGCGATGACCAGCGATCTCAACGCCTACCCGACGCTGACAATCCAGACCAAGCAGCAGTTCGTCGACGCCAACTCTGCCAGCATCGACCAGGCGCAGTCGCTGATCGACGTCCTGCTTGTGCTGTCCATCGTCATCGCGGCCCTGGGCGTGGTCAACACCCTGGCGCTGAGTGTGCTCGAGCGCGCGCGCGAGCTCGGGCTGCTGCGCGCCCTCGGTCTGACCCGGCGGCAGACGCGGTCGATGGTGCGGTGGGAGGCGGTGATCATCGCGCTGCTCGGTGCGCTGCTTGGCCTGGTGATCGGCGCGGGGATGGGAGCTGCGGTGGTCCGTGCGCTCGCCGACCAGGGGTTGAGCAAGCTGTCTGTTCCGGCGTCCCAGCTGCTCGCCTACGTCGTCGCCGCGTTCGTCATCGGCGTCCTTGCAGCGGTGCTGCCCGCGCGGCGTGCTGCCCGCCTCAACATCCTCGACGCCATCGCCTCGGAGTGACCGACGCCCATTGCCCGCGATGCCGAGCAACCTGTGGCGCCGGGGCTGACGCCGGGTGCCGTCCGCTGCTCTCGCCGGCGTCCTCCGGGACCGCCCCGCCGGCCGCACCTGTCAGTGCGAGGACAGGTCTCGCCAGGGTGGCTCGAGGCCGATGGCCAGCACGGCCGCAACCAGGGCAACCGCCAGCGCCCAGAGCATGACGCGCTCCTGGCGGGTGACCTGCACGGCGGCGAGGCTCTCTGACGAAGCCCGGACGGCGGGCCGGATGTAGGTCAGCGTATGCAGCGCAAGAACTGCAGCGAGCACGGCCACCGAGTCGGTGTGCAGCGTGGCCCAGCCTCCGCGCTGCCTCCCCAGAACCCAGAGCACCACGCCGGTGACGGTCGCGACGATGGCGCTGACGACCACAAGCGGGGCAAGCAGTCGGGGGATGAGTCGAGGTGCGCCGGCGGAGCGATAGGGCTCACGACGCAAGTAGTAGTTGGCGGCTCGCCAGCCGGTGCTGCCGAGCTTGACCACCAACAGCGGGATGATGGCGAAGCCGATGGCGAAGTGCACCTGGCGCAGCGGGCTGAAGAAGACGCCGGTCAGGTACACCAGCACCAGCAGCAGGAGCAGGACAAGGCCGGAATACGAGGTGAGGCCTAGGTTGGCCTCGAGCCGGGGATCGGCGTGCGCCTCAGCCGGCCTCAACCCCGGGCGAGGCTGAGACCGGTCGAAGGATCGAACAGATGCAGGCGTCGCGGCGCCGCCGTCAGCACCACCTTCTCACCGACCTTGAGCTCGGCCTCCGTGTCGACGATGGCCACGATGTCTCGGCCCGCGCTCTGCGCATGGATGAGCTCCTCGTTGCCGAGGAACTCGATCACATCGACGTCCGCGCTCAGCTTCAACCCGGGTCCGTCCGGGCCTCCAACGGTCAGGTGCTCGGGCCGCACGCCCAGCGCGATGCTCTCGATGCCGCCGTCGCGAAGCATCGCCGCCTGCCTGTCGTCGAGAACCACCTCGGCGCCTTCGCCGCACAGCCGTGGGACCGCACCGTTGTGCTCGAGGGTGAGGTCCATGAAGTTCATCGACGGCGAGCCGATGAAGCCCGCCACGAATCGATTGGTCGGCGACTCGTACAGCTCCTTCGGGGTCCCGATCTGCTGCAGCACCCCTTCGCTGAGGACGGCAATCCGGTCGCCCATGGTCATCGCCTCGACCTGGTCGTGGGTGACATAGATCATGGTGGCGGCAAGGCGCTGATGGATCCGAGCGATCTCCGCGCGCGTCTGTACGCGCAGCTTGGCATCGAGGTTCGACAGCGGCTCGTCCATCAGGAACGCCGCCGGCTCGCGGACGATGGCGCGACCCAGAGCAACGCGCTGGCGCTGGCCACCGGAGAGTTGCCCGGGCCGACGCTCGAGGAAGCGGTCGAGGTCGAGGATGCGAGCCGCTTCCCTGACCGCCTTGTCGATCTGGTCCTTGGGGGTCTTGCGCAGCTGCAGCCCGAAGGCCATGTTGTCGTACACGGTCATATGCGGGTACAGCGCGTAGCTCTGGAACACCATGGCGATGTCCCGGTCGCGTGGGGCAAGATCATTGACGACGCGATCCCCGATGCGCACCTGGCCGCTGGTGATGTCCTCGAGGCCGGCGATCATGCGCAGCGCCGTCGTCTTCCCGCAGCCAGAGGGGCCGACGAAAACGACGAACTCGCCGTCCTGCACGTCGAGGTTCAGGTCGGTCACCGCGCGAAAGCCGTCGTCGTAGACCTTGCTCACGTTGTCGAAGGTGATCACCGCCATTGGTTACTCCTTCACGGCGCCGGCGGAGGCGTTCATGATCCGCCGCTGGAAGATGAAGAACAGCACTGCGACCGGAATCGTCATCAGCACGGACGCCGCGAGCTTCAGGGGATAGCGGTTGCCGGCGCCGAGCTCCCCGGACGCGAGCTGCGCGACGCCCTTCGTCAGCGTGAACAGGCTCGTGCTTTGGGAGGCGACGATGAAGTGGGCGAGCTCGTTCCAGGAACCCTGGAACGAGAGGATGAAGATCGTGACCAGCGCCGGACGCGCCATCGGCAGCACGATCGACCAGAAGATGCGGAAGAGACTCGCGCCGTCGATCCGCGCGGACTCCTCGACGCTCACCGGGATCGACTCGAAGAAGTTCTTCATGATGAAGACGCCGGCGGCATCGACGAAGAGCGGGATAATC
>DATBPD010000088.1:0-2547 GCA_036561525.1 Candidatus Dormiibacterota bacterium
GGACCACCGCACCGACGAACGCGACGACCATCGCGGTGATGATCGGGTGCCCGCTGATCGCGAAGTTGATCTTGAAGACCTGGGCGAGGATGCCGCCTATAAACGCGCCCAACACCCCGGCCACGAGGTCGCCCAGCAGCCCCAGACCGTGACCCAGCGCCACGCGGCTGGCGAGCGCTCCGGCCACCAGGCCGACCAGGATCCAGATGAGGATCGTGTCCAAGTCGAGGCGGATGTCAATCACTTCACGGACTCCTTCTAAACAGACGCAAGCGTGATGCAGATCATGCGGCTTTGGCCGCCAACTCTTGAAGGACAGCGCCCAGCACACGGTTGAACGCCGGGAATGGGTGGATGACGTCGGCGAGCGTGCGCAGCGGCGTTCCGGCCCTCAATGCCAGCACCAGCTCGCCCAGGATCTCTCCTGCACGTGGCGTCACCATGGTCGCCCCCACCAGCACTCCCCGGTCGCGGTCGCCGATGAGCTTCAGCGTCCCACCGTGGAAATCGTGGATGTAGCCGCGCGCCGTCTCGGCCGGGTCGGTAGAGGCGGTCACGACCTTGAGCCCCCGCTCGCGCGCTGTCGCTTCTGACAGCCCGACCGAGGCGACTTCCGGGTCCGTGAAGGTGACCCTTGGCACCGCCGTGTGATCGGCTCGAGCGTCCTCCCCGCGCAGGCGTCGTGCCACGACCTGGCCGTGGTAGTAGGCGAGGTGCGTGAAGCCGCCCAGGCCTGTCACATCACCGGCGCCGTACAGGCCCGGCATCACCTCGAGGGTGGACGGTTCCACCTTCAGCCAGCCCCGCTCGGTGCGCGGCAGCCCGGCGGCCTGCCACGCCTCGAAGTTGGGCCTCCGCCCGGTCGCGACCAGCAATCTATCCGCCTGCACCGTGGCGCCGGACTTGAGCTTGAGCAGCACGCCGCCGCCTTGCTTCTCGACCGCGACGCAGGCGTCGCCGACCAGGACAGTGATGCCGTCGGCCTCCAGGTGCGGGCGCAGCGCCGCACCGGCCTCAGGCTCCTCAGCTCCGAGGAAGCGAGCGCCGGCCTCGATCACCGTCACCTTGGACCCGAACCGCGCAAACGCCTGACCAAGCTCCACGCCGATGGCGCCGCCCCCGAGGACCGCGAGCGAGCCAGGCAGGTCGCGCGGCAGCACCGCCTGGCGGTTGGTCCAGAAGTCCACCGTGTCGAGCCCCGGGATCGGCGGAATCAACGCAGTGCCCCCGTTGGCGACCACGACGGCTCGGCGGGCGATGAGCCGCTCACCGCCGACCTCGACCGTTCGTGAGTCGATGAGCTTTCCGTCTCCGCGCAACAGCCGGGCGCCGGTCGCCTCGAGCGCCGCCGCGGGGCGCGTGTCGTCCAGGTCCCGGGCCATCCAGTAGACCCGCCTGGAGACCTTGGGGAAATCCAGCTCCCAGTCGACGCGTGATGCCGCCAGCGTGCGCGCCCGCGCCGCCTCCTCCAGTGTCTCGCCCGACCGCAGCAGCGTCTTCGACGGGATGCAGCCCCAGTAGGGGCACTCGCCCCCCACGAGCTCACGCTCGACGACCGCGAGGGTGAGTCCGCTGCCCTGCAGTCCACTAGCGATGGCCTCACCCGCGACGCCGCCGCCGAGGCACACAACGTCAAATTCCTGTGGCAACCTCGTCACCTCCCGCCGCGCTCGCGCGGCGCAACGACTCCAACAACGATGTGGCCGTGAATGCGCCGACATAGCGATCGCCCTGGAAGACCGCGGCGCGTTCCGTCGGGCTCGTGAGCGCCGCCGCGAACGCCTCGGTGAGGGTGCTGACCAGAGGGACTCGCGGCTCGTCCGCTCGTGGCCCGCTCGGTGGGTGGTCGAGAGTCAGCGGGTCAATGGTGACGACCGACATCCGGCGTACGAGTCGCTCACGGCCGAGGAACTCGGCGACATACGGGCTCGCCGGCCGCGTGAGGATGACATCGGGCGTGTCGTACTGCGCGACCTTCGCCTGCATCTCGAAGAGGCAGATGCGGTCTCCGACCATGACCGCCTCATCGATGTCATGCGTCACGAAGACGACCGTCTTGCGCACAGAGCGCTGGATGTTGATGAACTCGTGCTGCAGGCGCTCGCGCGTGATGCGATCCACCGCCCCGAACGGCTCGTCCATGAGCAGGATCGGTGGATCGGCGCCGAGCGCGCGCGCGAAACCGACGCGCTGGCGCTGTCCGCCGGACAGCTGGTGCGGGTAACGGCGGCGATACTCACTCGGGTCGAGGCCCACCAGCGTCAGCAGCTCGTCCACCCGCGCCGTGATGCGCGCCTTGTCCCAGTTCCAGAGCCGGGGCACAGTGCCGACGTTTTCGCCCACGGTCATGTGCGGGAACAGGCCCGTGCTCTGGATGACGTAGCCCATCTTCAGGCGCAGCTGCGCAGGGTCGACGCCGTGCGTGTCCTGCCCGTCGATCAGGATGCGGCCGGCATCCGGTTCGATCAGCCGGTTGATCATCCGCAGCGTGGTCGTCTTGCCACACCCGGAGGGACCGATGAGCACGCACGTCTGGCCGTCTGGGAT
>DATBPD010000089.1:0-1733 GCA_036561525.1 Candidatus Dormiibacterota bacterium
GGAGGGGCGTCGGCCTCGCCGAACACCTGATCGAGCGGGAAGTCGATGAACGCGGGGCCCGAGTGCGGCGTGATCGCGATGCGCAGCGCGTCGTCGAGCAGCCCCGGGATCTCGGCGGTGGTCTGGGCGGTGGCGGCGTACTTGACCACCGGGGCCACGAAGGGGACGTGGTCGATCTCCTGCAGCGAGCCCTGGCCCCAGCGGAACGCCGGCGCGCGGCCGCCCAGCACCAGCATCGGCGAGTTGTTCTGTGCCGCCGATGCCATCGCGCTCATCCCGTTGGTGACGCCCGGTCCCGCGGTGAGCGCACACACGCCAGGGGTGCGCGTGACCTTGGCCCACCCCTCGGCGGCGAACGCGGCCGCCTGCTCGTGGCGGACGTCCACGAGGTCGATGCCCTCGGAGCGGCACCCGTCGTAGATGGAGAACAGGTGGCCGCCCGAGAGGGTGAACAGCTTGGTCACGCCGTACGCGCGCAGCGCGCGGGCCACCAGGCGGCCGCCGTGCAGCACCGTGTCGGTGTCGGTTTGGGTCGCCACGCCGCGGGACGCTACCGGGCTTGCGCGTCCCAGGGCGTCAGGCGCATGGAGTTGACGATCGCGCCGCCGAGGATGATGAGGGC
Organism: Candidatus Dormiibacterota bacterium; assembly: GCA_036561525.1. Taxonomy (GTDB): domain Bacteria; phylum Chloroflexota; class Dormibacteria; order Aeolococcales; family Aeolococcaceae; genus Aeolococcus. The sequence continues at coordinate 623 of DATBPD010000089.1, forward strand.
CAGGACGTAGAACCAGCCGAGCAGGATGAGGATGAACACGATCGTGGTCCCGAAGCGCGCGATCGTCGAGATGTTGCTGAGGTAGGCGGGGAACGCGTAGGAGACGACCGCGATCGCGGCCGTCGCTCCGAGCGCCCCCGGCCACACCGCGCGCCACGGCACCTTCAGATGCGGGACGCGTGAGTAGATGATCGCCAAGCAGCCGAACAGGATCCCGAGGCTGAACGCCAGCGACCCCACGTAGACGAGCGCCGCGACATGGGCGAGATCGAAGGGCAGCTTGTTGGCGCCGGCGCGCAGCAGGCTCTGCACGGTCGGCACGGCCACGGTCGCCACCATGAACAGCAGCACCACGAACAGCATCGAGAAGGCAAACCGCTTCTGCTTGAGCCAGCCGCGCGAGGGGCCGTGGTAGATCTTGTCGAAGGCGGTGTCCAGCGCGCCCCAGAACGAGGAGCCCAGCCACAGGGCGGCCACCAGGGCGAGGACGCCGGTGCCGGTGGTCGAGCTGCGGACCTGGTCCAGCAGCGAGTCCAGCGTGTGCTCGGCGGTGCCGGGGAACACCTCCTGGAGATCCTGGAGGACGCTGTGCTGCACGGCGTGACTGGAGAGGACCTGCCCGGCCACGAACAGGCCCAGCAGCGCCACCGGGATGATCGCCAACAGCATGTTGTAGGCGATCATCGACGCCAGCCCCGTGATGTTGGCCTCGTAGGCGATACGCCAGAACCGGTGGATGGCGCGCGGGATTGCCCGGAGTCTAGGTCCGGTTCCGATCCGCCGGCGTGGCCGTCCCTGGAGGCGCCGGCTGGGTGCTCGCAGGGAGCCCACAGTCATACGTGTACCTGTTTGTCCTTCAGTTCAACCGCTTTGCTCGGGTTGAGTTCTGAGCGGACGGCGGGTGTCCTGCCGCTTGCCGGCAGTGGGCTAGCCGGGAGCGAGCCGCCGGACCGTCTGCGGCCCGACGGTCAGCGCCCCCACAGCCAGCAGTCCCGCCTCGCCCTCGAACCACCGGTCTCCGATGCGAATGGCGGGGAGCTCACTGATGCCGCGCGTACGCAGCAGCTCGGCGTTGGCCTCCAGCTCGTCGTCACGCCACGACTCGCCGGCG
>DATBPD010000090.1:0-38496 GCA_036561525.1 Candidatus Dormiibacterota bacterium
GGACGTCGTCCGCCATGAGCACCAGTCGACGAGGCACCCCCACGGTAAGCTCGCTTCATGCGCTCCAATCGCGATCTCTGCAACCTGGCGCTGGCCGCAGCGCAAGCAGCCGGCGACGTGATTCGCGCGGCGCGCCGGGACGCCGCCCCCCTTCACACGCAGATCAAAGGGGCCGGTGACTACGTGACCGCGGTCGACAAGGCTGCTGAGGCAGCGGCCGTGGCGCTCCTCCGAGAGGCCGAGCCGGACATCGACGTGCTTGCCGAGGAGCGCGGCGGCGAGGTGTCGAGCCGCATGTGGGTGATCGACCCGCTGGATGGGACAACCAACTTCCTGCGCGGTTACCCGGAGGTGGGAGTGTCGGTGGCTCTCGTCGAGGACGGGCAGCCGACGGTGGGCGTGGTGACAGCACCGATCACCGGCGGAGCATGGTCGGCGGTCGCCGGGCATGGCGCCTTCGACGCGGCCGGGCGACGGCTCGACGTCAGCGCCCGGCCCGGAGATGGCGTCGTCGCCACGGGGTTCCCCTTCCGGCGCCCGGAGGTGCAGGCGCGGTACCTGGCGGTTTTCACGGCGGCGCTCGAGGCGTTCGAGGACCTGCGTCGCGCCGGGGCGGCCAGCCTCGACCTGGCCTACTCGGCGTCGGGCGTGTGGGACGGGTTCTTCGAGCTCAACCTGGCGCTCTGGGACATCGCCGCCGGCAGCCTGCTGGTCCGCGAGGCGGGTGGCGTGGTCACCGACTGGGGCGGCGACCCGGCGGCGGTTTTCGTCAGCGGCAACATCCTCGCGGGCGCGCCCGCCTGGCACGAGCGAATGCTGTCGATCACCCGGTCGGCGGCGTAACCCGCGATGGCGCATCGGACTCTGGTCGCAGCATGGTGAGCGCCGCCGAACGTCCCGTCACGCGTGCCATCGGGGGCACCCTCGCCGGCCGGCGCATCGTGGTCACCGGCGTGCTCACCCCGAAGAGCATCGCCTACTCGATTGCGCAGGCCTGCCAGGACCACGGCGCTGAGGTGGTGCTGACATCGTTCGGCCGGGCCATGAGCCTGACCGAGCGCAGCGCCAAGCGGATGACGCCATCGCCCCGTGTGCTCGAGATGGACGTCACCGACGTCCGCCAGGTTCGCGCCGCGGCCGCCGCGGTGCACGAGCGCTGGGACAGCCTCGACGGCGTCGTCCACGCCATCGGCTTCGCTCCCGAGGACTGCCTGGGCGGGCACTTCCTGGAGACCCCGTGGGAGTCGGTCGCCACCGCCATGCATGTCAGCGCGTTCTCACTGAAGACGCTGGCCGCCGAGTTTGTGCCATTGATGCCAGCAACGGGCGGCGCGGTGGTCTCCCTCACCTTCGACGCCACCCTGGCGTGGCCGCTCTACGACTGGATGGGTCCGGCCAAGGCGGCGCTCGAGGCGGTCGGCCGCTACCTGGCACGCGATCTCGGTCCGCGCCACGTGCGCGTCAACACGCTTTCGGCGGGGCCGCTCGAGACCATGGCAGCTAAGTCGATTCCCGGCTTCGGTACGCTGAAGGACGCGTGGGCGGGACAGGCACCGCTAGGATGGGATGCAGCCGACGCCGGCCCGGTCGCCGACGCCGCGGTCTTCCTGCTCAGCGAGATGGCCCGAGGGATCAGCGGCGAGGTGATCCACGTCGACGGCGGCTACCACTCGCAGGGGGCGCCCCTGGTCGATGCGGTGGCGCAAGAGGGAAAGGATTGATGGCCAGCAACGGCAACGGCGCGGGCAACGGACGGCTGCGGATCGTGATCACCGGGATGGGAGCGATCAGCCCGCTCGGCAACGACGTGGAATCGACGTGGAAGGCGTGTCGCTCCGGCACCAGCGGGGTGGCGGCGATCACGCAGTTCGACGCATCGGCTCTGCCGACGCGCATCGCGGCCGAGGTCAAGGGGTTCGACCCGGGCGCCGTCCTGGGCGTCAAGGAGGCCCGGCGCAGCAGTCGCTGCATGCAGCTCGCCCTGGTCGCCGCCCGCGAGGCGGTCAGCGACTCCGGCCTCGACATCCCCGCCATGGGGGATGGCGCCGGGGTGCTCGTCGCCTCCGGGGTCGGCGGTCTCGAGGTGATGGAGCGCGCCGCCCTGAACCTGCACCAACAGGGTGTGCGACGGGTGTCGCCGTTCACCGTGCCGTCGATGATCGCCGACATGCCTGCCGGCGTGATCGCCATCGAGCACGGCGCCAAGGGGCCCAACTTCGCGGTGGTCAGCGCCTGCGCGTCCGCGGCGCACGCCATCGGTGAGGCCGCCGAGTGGATCCGCCGCGGCGATGCCACCGCGGTGATCGCGGGCGGCACCGAGGCCTCGGTCTGCGCGCTCGGGGTCGGCTCGTTCAACGCCATGCAGGCGTTGTCGACACGCAATGACGAACCCCAGCGGGCATCGCGACCCTTCGACCGCGACCGCGACGGCTTCGTGATGGGCGAGGGGGCTGCAGTCGTCATCCTCGAAGAGCTCGAGGCGGCCCAGCGCCGCGGCGCGCGCATCTACGCTGAGGTGAGCGGCTACGGCGCCACCGCCGATGCATCGCACATCACCGCGCCCGAACCCACCGGCGACGGCGCGCGGCGCTGCATCCTGCGCGCGCTCGACCGCGCCCACGCCCGGCCGGAGGACGTCGGCTACATCAACGCCCACGGCACCGGCACCCAGCTCAACGACTCGGCGGAGACCAAGGCCGTCAAGGCAGCCCTCGGCGAAGTGGCCGCGACCATCCCGATGTCGTCGACCAAGTCGATGCACGGCCACCTGCTCGGCGCCGCCGGCGCCCTCGAGGCGATCATCGCAGTTCTGGCCATTCGCGACCAGTACGTGCCGCCCACCATCAACCTCGAGGAGCCCGACCCCGAGTGCGACCTCGACTACGTGCCCAACGTCGGTCGCGAGCACCGCATCGACCTGGCCATCAGCACCTCGTTCGGCTTCGGCGGGCACAACGCCTGCCTCGCGTTCTCGCGCGTCGAGTAGCCAGCGGGTCGGTGGTTCTGGGGAACCTACGCCCCCGCTGACAGCCGTGCGATCCAAGCCTCGACTGCGTCAGGGTCGCGTGGCAGCGCATCAGATAGCACGCGATGGCCGGTCTCCGTCACCAGGACGTCGTCCTCGATGCGCACACCGATGCCCCGGTAGCGCTCGGGGACTGTGAGATCGTCCGGCTGGAAGTACAGGCCGGGCTCGACGGTGAGCACGTAGCCGGGTTTGAGCTCGCCGTGGTAGTGCTCGTCGCGCGCGTTGGCGCAGTCGTGTACGTCGAGGCCGAGCATGTGGCTGGTGCCGTGGATGGTCCAGCGGCGATGGAGCTGCTGGTCGCGCCGCACCGCGACCTCGGGCTCGACGTCGAGGATGCCGAGGCCGCGCAGGCCCTCGGCGAGCACGCGCATGGCGGCGCGGTGTGGCGCCATGAAGTCTGCGCCGGGCTTGACCTCCGCGATTGCCGCGGTCTGCGCGTCGAGCACGATCTGGTAGATCTCACGCTGCTCCTCGCTGTAGCGGCCTGACACCGGGATGGTGCGGGTGACGTCGGCGGTGTAGAGCTGGCGGCACTCCACGCCGGCGTCGAGGAGGAGCAGGTCGCCGTAGCCGACCTGGCCGTCGTTGCGCGTCCAGTGCAGGAAGGTGGCGTGCGCGCCCGACGCAGCGATTGTGTCGTAGCCGACGTCATTCCCCTCGAGGCGAGCGCGTGCGTTGAAGACGCCCTCGACGACGCGCTCACCGCTCTCGAGCACGTCGGGCAGCGATTTGACCACGTCCTCGAAGCCGCGGACGGTGGAGTCGATCGCCTGCTCCAGCATGGCCACCTCGAACGAGTCCTTGACCAGGCGCATCTCCGACAGCGCGGTGGCGAGGCCGTCGTCATCTGCGGCCTCTGGCAGCGCCACATCGATGCGGGGATCGATGTTGCGAACCGTCACCGTGTCCGCTCCGGCGAGGCGACCGAGATGGTCGTCGAGGTCGCGCAGCGGTGCGGTCGCGACGCCGAGGTGCGCGGTGGTCTCAGCGAGGCCCATGCGCGGGCCGGTCCAGAACTCGCCGTAGCGCGCGTCGGTGAAGAAGTCATGTGTGGAGCGATCGCTGCGCGGCTCTACGAACAGGGTGGTGCGGTGGCCGTCGCCGTCGGTCTCCATCACCAGCACGGCGTCCGGCTCCATGCCGCCGGACAGCCAGAAGAAGTCGGTTCCGGGGCGGAATCGATAGTCGGTGTCGTTGGAGCGCACCTTGAGCGGGCCGGTGGGGATGACCACGTTGCGGCCACGGAACTGCTCTGACAGCGCCGCCCTCCGCGCGGCGAAGTTGTCGGCGGCGGGGTGACGCGGCACCTCGGCGGCGTCGCTCGGCGCCCAGCCCGACGACATCAGCGTCATCAGCGCGCGGGGCACCGGGGGACGGTGCTGGCCGACCCAGATCCAGTTCTCGCTCTCGGGGTGCTCCGCGTCGACGTCAGGCGCGATCGCGCCGTCGCTGTTCGTGTCGCTGACCATGTACGGCACTCTACCCACCTGCGCCGGACGGGTGACTAGCATCGTCGGCGTGGGAGGACTGCGCGCCGTCCGTGCCGACATCACCACGGTCCACGCCGACGCCATGGTCAACGCCGCCAACAGCCACCTCGCCGGCGGCGGCGGAGTCGACGGCGCCATCCACCGCGCCGGTGGCCGGGAGATCATGGCCGAGCTGAGCGAGCGTTATGACGGCTGCCCCACCGGCTCAGCGGTGATCACGGGCGCCGGCCGGCTGCCGGCACGCCATCTCATCCACGCTGTCGGACCGCGCTGGCGCGATGGCGAGCACGGTGAGCGCGAGCAGCTGCGCTCGGCCTACGGGAGCGCCTTCGCGCTGGCGGCGGAGAACGGCGCCGCCACGGTGGTGTGCCCGTCGATCAGCACCGGGATCTACGGGTTTCCCATCGCCATCGCCGCGCCGATCGCCGTTGCGGAGGCACGCAGCGCGCTTGCGGTCGAGGGGACCTCACTGCGCGAGGTCACCTTCGCGCTCTTCAGCGACTCCGACCTCGCCGAGTTCGAGCGTGTCCTCACCCAGGCGAAGGAGGCAGTGCCGCCAGCCAGCTGACCGTGGCCGCGGCGACGCAGATCGCCAGGATGGGGAAGGACAATCGTCGCGCCCGCGCGGGCAGCAGACCGACGCCGGCCCCGGCCGCGAGAACCGCTGCCGCAACCAAGCCGAGGCCGGTCTGCCCCAGCGGCGCGATGAGCACGAGGACGTACGCGCACGCAACCAGCATGGCGGCGCTGATCAACCAACACGAGGAGCGCACCCCGATGACGACCGGCAGGGTGCGCTCCCCGGCGAGCCGGTCGCCGTCGATGTCGACAACGCCGTTGGCGACCAGCAGGGCGGTGGCGAGCAGGCCGGCCAGCGGCACAGCCTCCACACCGCCGCGGAGCCGCCCCGTCATCACCATGGCCAGCAGCGGCACCGTGGTGAATCCCGCCCACCACGCCAGCACGGCGAGGGGGGTGCGCTTCAGCGCCAGGTCGTACGAGACCCCGGCCGCCGCGCCGAGCAGGGCCACGAGCAGCACATTGGTGCCCAGCCAGGCGGCGGCGCCAAGCGCGACGGCCAGCAGGAGCACGCCGAGCACGGCGGCGTCGCGGCGCCGCACCAGCTTGCGGGCGATCGGCTTGAACGGCTTGCTGAGCCGGTCGCTGGTCGCATCGGCCCAGTCGTTGAGCGTGCCGATGGCGAGCTGCGACGGCAGCATGACCAGCACCAGGCCGACGGCGGTGCGTTCGCTGGGCAGCCGCGCCAGCAGCAGACCGGCGGCAGCCACGGTGACCGCGGTGACCAGCAGCGATGGGCCCGGGTGGGTCAGGAACAGCCAGGCCTTGACCCGGCCGCCGCGGGGGTGGCGTTCGTCGAGGAACCGCCAGAACGGGCCGGGCGGCTTCACGGCCTGGTGGGCAGCAGGGCCTCGCTGAAGTGCCCGCCGGCGGCGATCTCCTCGAGGAGGGCGCGGTCGGTCAGCCACTCCACGGGCGCGTGGTCGTCGGTGAGTGGGTCGCTGGTCGGCGCCACGGTCCGGAGCTGGCGCGCCACCAGCGGGATCAGAGAGCGCAGCTCGGTCGGCAGGGTGGCGAGCCGGGCGGCCAGCGTGCTCGGGGATACCGCCCGGTCGAAGCCGAGCACCAGCTCGTTGAAGCTCATCGCCGGCCAGACGCGGACGTCGGGAAAGACGGTGGCCAGGGTGCCGCTCACCGCCTGGCCGAGCCGGTCGTCACCAGGGACCTTGGCCATGTTGAACGCGATGGCGCCGCCGCCGGCGAGATGGGCGCGGGCGAGGTCGAAGAACTCGCGCGTCACCAGCCAGAATGGCACGTAGGCTTGGCGGTAGGCATCGATGATGATCAGGTCGTAGCGCGAGGACGTCGTCTCCAGGAAGGCGCGGCCGTCGGCCTCGAAGACGTGCAGCCCGGCGACCGCACCCATGCCCATCAGCTGGCGTCCGATCTCCGTCACCGCCGGGTCGGGCTCGACCCCATCGACCTGAACGCCCGGGTACTCGTGGACGAGCGCGCGCGCCATGGTGCCCCCGGCGTTGCCGATGATCAGCGCGCGGCGCATGCGGTGGTCGAGCAGCGGCGGGAGGATCAGCGGCATGTCCCACTCACCCCCGGTGAGGACGGTGCCGGGACGGTAGACTGACTGATCGGCGAGCCCGTCGTCGAGGCGCAGCGCGGTGCGTCCGTCGCTCGCTGTGACGACCTGCACGTACTGGTACTGGGTCTCCTTCTCCAGGATGGCTCCGGCCACGGGTTTCACCGCACCCGGCGGGATCAGCATCAGCCCGGCCACCACGAACGCCACGACCGGCGCGCGCCGCGGCAACAGCGGCACAGCGGCGAGGCTGACCAGCAGCGCGGCGCCGAGCAGGGTGCGCTGGGTGCCGATCGCAGGGATGAGCACGAGTGCGGGGACGAACGTGCCCACGATGGCACCCAGGGTGGCAAGGGAGCTCAGGCGTCCGCTGACGCTGCCCGCGGTGCGCACGTCGCGCACAGCCAATCGCACCGCGAACGGCGACACCATGCCGAGCAGGGAGACGGGCACGCTGAACAGCAGCAGCGTGGCGAAGAAGGAGCCGGCGACGACGCCGATGCTGAGGGCGTTGAACCCCTGCAGCGCCAGTTGCAGGAACGGTTGCGCGATGAACGGGAGGACGGTGATCGTCGCCGCGGCGACGAGCAGGATCCCCCCGAGCACGCGGGGACTGGGGTGGCGGTCGGCTACCCGGCCGCCGAGCCAGTAGCCGACGGACAGATACACCAGGATCAGGCCGATGACGTTGGCCCACACCACGGTGGTGTTGCCGAAGTACGGCGCCAGCAATCGCGATGCACAGATCTCCGTTGCCAGCGATCCCGCACCCGCCACGAACACCACGGTGGGCAGAGCGCGCGGTGGCCCGGTGGGCGCACCGGGCGCCTGATCGGTCACCGAGGCTGCTGCCACGCGCCGATGACCTGGTCCAGCCCGGCGCGGTGGTCGCGGTAGCGCGGTATGAACCCGGACAGGCGCGGCCTGGCGCGGCCATCGGCGGCGAGCTCGACCATCTGCTGGTGGGGTTCGCGCACCACGGCGCGCACCAGCTGCCTCGTGATGTTGGGGAGGTGCAGCGGACGACTGCGGCCGACGCGGCGCGCGAAGTGGTCCATGAAGTCAGCGAACGACGCCGGCACCTCGTCGGTGGCGTACACCACCTGACCGGCGGGCCGTGAGGTGGCGGCGAGCAGCAGCGCACGCGCCGCGTCGTCGGTGTGCACGAAGTACTGGAGGTTGTGGCGTGGCCCCGCCCAGTAGGGCCGGCCGAGTCGGAATGCCAGCCGGTAGGCACGCAGGTCTCGCGACTCGGGGCCATAGAGGTAGCCGAGCCGCACCACCACGGCGCGGCGGCCGCTGTCGATCACCAGCCGTTCAGCCTCGAGTGCGGCCTCGACGATGGAGCGCAGCCAGTCGCCGACCCTGCCACCTGCTTCGGCGGGGCCAAGAAAAGCGTAGCTGGCGTGGACCACGAACCCGCAGCGGGTGCGCGCCGCCTCGGCCAGCGCGCGCCGTGTGGCGCCCACGATGTGGTCGGCAGCGTTGGGCTTCCATGCGTGCCCGTCGTGCAGCAACGTGTTCGGCGTCTGCAGCGCGACGTTGACGAGGGTTCGACCGCGACCGCCGGCTCGGTGCTGTGACCATTCGCGCGCCACCGCCCGGCCGAGCTCGCTGCGCTGTCCGGTCAGCACCAGGTCCGTGGCCAGCCCTCCGCAAGCGGCACCGGCTACCGCGGCGCCCGGGCCAGTCTACGTTCGGCCTGCGACGGTGGTCAGCCGGGGAACTCGACCACCTGCTGGAAGGTGGGACGGTTCTGCCAGTCGATGTTCGGCTGACCCGCGAGCCCGACCGCGGCGAAGTGGATGGCGTCGAGCGCCGGCAGCGGCGACCCGGCTGTCGTCGTCTCGGTGTTGGCCGTCCACGATGCCGGTGTCGACGAGCCACCATTGGCCGCCTTCATGGCCATGAAGGTGTCGCTCAACGCCTGGCTGAGCGCCGCTCCGCAGCCGCCCAGGCCGCGGCCGCCGCACAGCTCAGCCGTGGTCGTTGCGCTGAACGGCAGCGTCACGGACTCACCGTTGACCTGCCTGAGCGCCTTGTCCACCTGGCTCTGCAGGCCGCCGTAGTACGAGGACCCGTTGCCACCGGTCTGGGTCGGGTTCTGGCTGAAAGGCTCGGGGAGGACGTCGTACGACGCGGACAGGCCCAGCTTGGTGCTCACCCCGCCGGCTGCGAAGAGGTGATCGAACAGGGCGCGCACCACCCGCGGGTAGAGCTCGTCCATGATCGCCACCCCTGCCGCATCGGCGTACTGGGTGTCACCGGCTTGCGCCTTGCGTCGCAACGCACCTTTGTCCATCCAGTCCTGAATGGTGGTGAGCATTGCCGTGACGGTGGCCGGCTGGCCGGCGGGCACGGCGCTGAGCAGCTCGGGCAACACGGTGGTGCCGAGCAGGTCGACCGAGGCGGCGCCCGCCATCGCCGACACCAGGTTGGCTCGGCTGAGCTTGCCGCCGTGCGCACCCAGCTGGGCTGTGATGGCGCGCTGCAGGGAGAGCACCCGCTGCACACCTCCGTACGTGTAGTTGTCGTCGGCCGCGGCGAAGTTGGGCGCCGGCTTGTTGTTCCAGCTGGTGATGTACCCGGTGGACGAGCCGACCTCGTGGGGGTGCGCGTTGAAGGCGAGAAAGCCGTTCCAGTCGGCGTTGCCGGTGCCCCAGGAGGGCAGGTTGGGGTCGACCCCGGTGGCGCGGATCGGGTCGAGCCCGGACTGGTAGTACGCGATGCTCCTGCTGTCGATGTAGAACCAGTTGAACGTGTACTGGACGCTGCCCGCGCCCCGCATGAATGAAGCGGGGTCGAAGGTGTATGAAGGGCGGTTCCAGCGCAGGAAACCCACGCCGGAGTCGACCTCGTGGTGATAGGTGCTGCGTTCATTGACGATGGCGACCGGAGCGCCGTTCACCGTCGTCCAGCCCTGGACGACGCCGTGCACTGTGTAGTACACGTCGTGCTTGATCACCACCGGCGCGCCCAGCCCGCCGGGCTTGGGGAATGCGACCTCGGTGAACGTCTGGTGCTGCATCGGCACGCACGTGCCCTTGTCGACGTAGCCGGTCCCCTGTGGTTGCGGGGCGCCGCCGCTGGGATCGCAGACGCGCTCGGCGACCTGGTCGACGTTGTCGGTGTTCGCCGACGTCGCCGACCACGCGAAGTTGCGCCCGCGCCCCAGCTCGACGACGAAGTTGGTGCCCGGGAACGCGACCCCCTGCGCGTCGAAGTCGGGCGCGTGCAGGTCCTCCTGCATCAGGATCTGCGGGGTGAAATAGCCGACCTGCGGTCCCATCACCGCGATCGGGTGGCCGTCGGCGCTGTGCGCACCGTCGACAAGCAGCGCGTTGCTCATCTGGGCGGGCAGCTGCAGCAGCCCCTGGATGACCGACAGCGCGGGCAGGCTCGGCGAGGTCAGGCTGCAAGTCGGCGTGGTGTCGGTGGGGCCGCCCGCAAGGCTGGCGCTATCGACCAGCGCCACCTTGGTGTTGTCGACCGCCCCCGGACTCTCGTACGGGAACGACTGGGCGACGGTCGTCGGCGCCGCAGGATCGTTCTGCTCCTTGACGTCCTTGAAGATGGTCTGCGCCGCCGGGGCGCCGAACTGGGACCGCAGGTAGCGGAGCAGGGTGGCGTTGCGCGTCTCAGCACCACCGCCCTTGCCGAAGATGCCGCCGACCAGGGTGGCGATGTCGATGATGTCGGTGGGCTGCCACGCCTGGGGCGCCCCGACGGCCGCGATGTAGTCGGCCGGGAGCAGCAGCGGATTGGTCTGCGTGGCCGCGATGTACGCGTTGATCCCGCCCACGTATGAGCTCGCGAAATTCTTGAGCTCCGCCCCGAGCGCGCCGTACTGGGTGGGCAGCGAATCGATCTGGGCCTGCTTCTGCGCCTGCGTGTAGCCGCCGAGCAGCAGTGAGTCGTGGTCCATCTGCTCGTCGGCGCACGACGGGCCCAGGAACGACGACAGGTTGCCGGCACCGTAATGACGCAGCACGTCCATGAGGAAGAGGCGATCCTCGGCGGCGGCGTAGCCGGCGCCGTACGCCAGCGAGACCCGGTCCTGCGCATAGATGTGCGGAACGTCGTGCTGGTCGCGGTAGATCACCACCGGCACGGTCGACGACGGCGTCTCGGTGCGGGTCACCTGGCCCGGAGGGATGCCGAAGGACTCGTCGTTGTAGAACGACGACAGTTGCGCGTTGCTGAGGCCGGCCGAGCCGTAGAGCAGGTTCTGGTATTTCGCCAGCTGGTCGTCAGCGCCCGCAGGCCGTGTGCCGTTGGCCTCGTAGGCGGCGATGTCGGCGGCGTTGTAGAGGCCGTGCTCACCGGGAGGCAGGATGCTCAGCACATCGCCGCGTGAGGTGTCGTTGAGCTGGTAGGTCGGCGGGGGCGGCGTCCATGTGCTCGCGCGCCCAGCCGATGCCGTGCCCGTCAGGGCGAGCAGCGCTGCGGTGATCGCGATCAGACGGCGCGCCCGGCGGCTCCGTGCAACCTCCGACGGCATGAACACACCTCCCTGCAGGATAGACGCCGTCGGGGAGACGTTTCTTGCGCTGCTTCGCGCCGGCGGTGTGCCCCGCGGTCAGTCGGCCTGTTCAGTGGGTCGCACCAGCACCTCGTTGAGCGCCACGCGCCGCGGCCGCGTCACCATGAACACGATCACCTCGGCGATGTCCTCGGCGGTCATCCGTTCAATCGAGCCGAAACGCTGCTGCATACCCGCGACCACCTCCGGATCCGTGTTGTGCGAGGCGAGCTCGGTGTCGACCGCACCCGGTTCGACCAGCCCCACCCGAACATGCCGCGTGGTCACCTCCTGTCGGAGCGCCTCGCTGAACGCATTCACCGCCCACTTGCTGGCGTTGTACGCCGCGCTTCCTCGGCGCGCCACGCGCCCGGCGACGCTGCTGACGTTGACGATGTCGGCCAGGTGCCGCGGCTCGCTGTCTGCGGCCTCGAGGAGGTGGGGCAGTGCCGCGTGGGTCAGCGTCATCAGCGCGGCGACGTTGATGTCGAGCATCTGCCGCCACTGCGAGGTGTCCGCACCCTCGACCCGCCCCAGCAGCATCACCCCGGCGTTGTTGATCAAGATGTCGAGGCGGCCGAGCTGGTCGACGGTGCGCGCAACGGCCTCGCGCGCCTTGGCCTCGACGCTGACGTCGGTGTCGAGGATGAGAGCCGAACCGCCGCTGTCGGTGATGCGCGCCGACAGGTCGTCGAGACGCTCGCGACGCCGGGCCACGAGCGCCACGCGCGCCCCTTCCCTGGCGAGTGCGACGGCGGTCGCTTCACCGATCCCGCTCGAGGCGCCGGTGATAAGGGCGGTGGTTGCACTGAGGGGTTCAGTCATCGCCCGACTGTAGAGCCACCGGCTGCGCAGCCGCGGAGCCTGATTGGTACCCGCGACAGGATTCGAACCTGTGACAAAGGGATTAAGAGTCCCCTGCTCTGACCAACTGAGCTACGCGGGCCCGGCGCCCGATTCTACTTGGGTGCCGGGCCCACCCCGCCGCCGACCCGGCCGGTCCGGCGCTGGTGGGAGAGCCAGATCATCGCCCTCTGCTGCTGGCCGAGCCGGGCGCGCCAACTCGGCGGCGGCGGCGTGACCCCGACCAGCGGCGAGGTCGTGCGAGCCTCGAGCGAGTCCCGCAGCCCGCCAGCGCCGCGGCCCTCGAAGACGGTTACCACCCGGCCGAGGTCGTTGGCCCCGAAGTGGCTGTCACCGGCGCCCGCAGCGGCGCCGAGCTGCTCACGATGCGCGGCGTAGTACTCGTCGAGGCGCTTCCAGGTTCCCGGCAGCACCGGGGCCGTGTGGCGCAGCTCGATGCCGTCGACGCGCCGGCTGCCGAGGAGGGCATCGAGCCGCCCCCGCGACATCGACGCGAAGTACGTCGGCATGAACGGGTGCGCCACCAATGCCAGGCCGCCCTGGTCGTGGATGGCGTCGACGGTGTCGGCGACGGACATGTGCATGCGCACCTGCTTGTCGATGAACAGGCCGACGAGGTGCGTGCCCGGTGGGAAGACGCACGTGACCTCCTCGCCGCGTACCACGTCGACCCCGAGCGCAGCACCGACGTCGACGGCCTCGGCAAGGTCGGCGATGGTGTCGTGGTCGGTCACGCACACCACCGACAGCCCGATTGCCGCCGCCGCGCGCACCAGCTCGGGCGCGGTGACCATGCCATCGCTCGCCAGCGTGTGCGCGTGCACCTCGGCGGCGGACAGGCCCGGTGGCAGCTCGATGCGCTGCCCGCCGGCCGCCTCAGGCAACCGCCGTCCCCGGCTCCGGCGTGGCCGGCACCCCCTCCGGCACGCGCGACTGCAGCACGCCGACGCGTGGCACCGCCACCTTCATCATCACCCACCAGGACGCGGCCGCCAGCGCAACGCCGGCGATCACGTCGACCACGTAGTGCTCGCCGAGGAAGACCACACTGAACCACACCAGGATGCACCATGCGAACGCGAACCACGCAGCGCGCGGGTAGATGCGCCGCAGCGCCAGGAAGCCGAGGAACGGAAACGCCGCGTGCAGCGAGGGGAACGCGGCCACGGGGTTGGGGTTGAGGCTGTTGTAGTACCTGCTCACAGCGCTGGGCAGCGTGGTGCCGATGATGCGATGGAAGCCAGCGATCACCCCCTGTTGCTCTGCATACCAAGGCGGTGCCGTCGGCACCAGCAGGAAGATGACGAAGGCGACCAACGCCATGCCCATCAATGCGGTTGTGAACCGGACGAACTGGACTCTGTCGACCAGCCACAGCACCATGCCGACGGCGAACGGAAAGGCGAAGTGACCGAAGTAAACCACTGTGGCTGCGTACTCGATGGCGCGACCGCTCGATCCGACATCGAGGGCCTGCTGCAACACAGCGGTGGGCACGTGCCCGCCGAACAGCCCGGTTTCCAGGTGGGCGAGGTCGGCGACATGGGGTGCGAAGCCGGCGTTGGGAGCAACCGCGCGCATGAACTCCCAACCGAGGAAGATGACCACGAATGGCACCCAGTCGCGCAGGAAGCCGAGGAAGCGCCCGCTCAGCACAGCGACCGGGATGAACAGGAAGAGCAGGTAGTCCGGCGAGACGCTGATGCCGCGCCAGATCAGGATGCCGGCGACCGCCACCAGGTACGCCAGTGAGATGGACACCAGCGGGCCCGGGCGGCGGGCGCGGCGGAGCAGCGGGGAGAACACGTTGCAGGCAAGTCTACGCGGCGCCCACGAACGTGCTGCGGAACCGATTGAGAGTCTGCTGAGAAGCGCTGCGAATTCGCGGGTGGCAGCGCTGAGCCCTCCTATACTCGAACGCGTGACCGAGACCACTCGGGTGCTGGTGGTCGATGACGAGACCAGCATTCGCGATTTCATCTCTCTCGGCCTGCGCCACGAGGGCTTCGAGGTCCAGACGGCCGCTGACGGGCGCGCCGGGCTGCGCGCTGTCGATGAGTTCAAGCCGCACCTCGTCGTCGTCGACCTGATGATGCCGCGCCTGGACGGCTGGGAGGTCTGCAGGGCCATCGCCGGTGACCGCAGCCGCGGCGTCATCATCCTCAGCGCGCGCGACGAGACCGGGGACCGCATCCAGGGGCTGGAGCTCGGCGCCGACGACTATCTGGTCAAACCGTTCGACTTCGGCGAGCTGCTGGCGCGCATTCGCGCGGTGCTGCGCCGCCGCAACCCCGCGCTGTCACGCATCCTTCGCGCCGGCGACCTCGCCATCGACACCGCCACCCGCGAGGTCACCGTCGGCGACCGGCAGGTGAGCCTCTCTGCGCGTGAGTTCGACCTGCTCCACTACCTGGCGGTCAACGCCGACCAGGTGCTGCCGCGCCAGCGCATCCTCGACGAGGTCTGGGGCTTCAACTTCTTCGGCGACGAGAACAACGTCGAGGTGTACGTGCGCTACCTGCGCCAGAAGCTGGACGACACCACCCACGAGCGCATCCAGACGGTGCGCGGCGTGGGCTACCGGTTGCGCGCCTTCCCCACGCCGGCCACGCCCGGGGGTTGAGCGACGGACCGCCCGCGTGGGCGCCTCGCGTTCCTGCGCAGCGTGCGCTGGCGCCTGACGCTCACCTACGTCGCGCTGCTTGCCATCCTGCTCGCCGGTTACGGGCTCTACCAGCACACCTCGCTGCGTCAGAGCCTCATCGCTGCGCGCGTCACCTCTCTGCAGAGCGACATCAACACCGCGCGCGCCCAGATCGCCCGCTCGACCGCGCCCGCGGTCCGCGGCGCTCGCGTGCTCTGCTCCACCGACGCGGGTATTGACCTGGTCGGCCGCGTCGTCGCCACCGCGGTTGCCACCGTGTCGGGACACACCGTGGCGGTCATCGTGTACGACCGCAACCTGCAGGTGGTCGCCCAGGCACCCGCCGGCAACGACCTTCCCCACCTCGATCCGGCCGGCCTGCAGAGAGCGCAGACCGGCACCCGCAGCAACCCGGAGGTGATCGCCGGCGCCGGGGGCCAGGACCAACTGGTGGTGGGATTCCCAGTGCGCAGTGGCGTCTCGGGCGGCAAGGTGTGCGGCGTCGCCCAGCTGTCGACGTCGATGGCACCGCTCGCGTCCGTGCTCAACGACGAGCTGACCCTTCTCGTCGCCGGCAGCGCGGCCGCCCTGCTGATCGCCCTGCTCGCCGGCCTGCTGCTCACCGGCCGTGCGCTGCGTCCCCTGCACCGGCTCACCGCGACCTCCCGGCAGCTCGCCGCCGGCGACCTCCGCGCGCGCAGCGGTGTCGAGGGTCGCAACGACGAGATCGGCGAGCTGGCGCGGTCGTTCGACGACATGGCCGCTCGCATCGAGGCGTCCTTCGCCGCGCAGCAGGAGTCCGAGGGACGCACCCGACGGTTCATCGCCGACGCGTCGCATGAGCTGCGCACCCCGCTGACGGCGCTGAAGGGCTACATCGACGTCATCCGCCGCGGTGCCACCCCCGACCCGGCCGCGCTCGACGCGGCTCTCGAGGCGATGGGACGCGAGGCCGAGCGCATGCGTGTGCTTGTCCTCGACCTGCTCACTCTGGCGCGGCTCGATGCCGAGCGTCGGGCGCAGCCCGAGACCGTCGACCTCGGTGAGCTCGTCGCCCACGTCCTCGACGAGGGCGTGCCCGGCATGGCGGCCACGGTCAACCGCGACCTCGGGGTTGGAGCTCTCGCCAACATCGACCGCAACGCGCTGACCACGATCATCCGCAACCTGCTCGTCAACGCGTGCCAGTACGCTCCCGGTGCTGCCCAGACGTGGCGCACCTGGGCGGCGGATGGGCGTGCGTACCTGGCCGTCCACGACGAGGGTCCGGGGATCGCGGCCACCGACCTGCCGCACATCTTCGAGCGCTTCTACCGCGGCGAGAAGACGCGGGCGCGCGAGGAGGGCGGCAGCGGGCTCGGCCTCTCCATCGTGCAGGGGCTGGCGAGCACGCATGGGGGCGACGTCGGCATCGACAGCACCGAGGGCACCGGGACCACGGTCACCGTGTGGTTTCCGGTGGCCTCTCCGCCACCACCGCCGCCGCCCGCGCCTAGAGGTTGAAGGGCGACTGGAAGCTGTACTGGTTGAGCAGGGTGATCTCGTTGCTGATCAGCAGGAAGCCGAAGCCAAGCAGGAGGATCCCGGCGACGGTGTTGATGATCCCCATGCGCCGGTTGACCGCGCGGATCACGTTCTGCATGCGGTCAGCGAGGACCGCCACCAACAGGAAGGGCACCGCCAGCCCGACACAGTAGATGAGCATGAAGGGCAGGCCGCCGAAGTCCCCGCTCACCGCCAGCTGGAGGATGGCGCCGAGCTGGGCACCGATGCACGGCGTCCAGCCCAGCGCGAAGGTGATGCCGAGCAGGAACGCACCCAGCGTCCCGCTCAGCGGCGTCGAGTGGAAACGGATGTCGCGCATCAGCAGCGGGATGCGGATCACCCCCATGGTCTGCAGCGCCAGCAGGATGATCACCGCGCCGGCGACGCGGTTGACCGCGAGCTGGTGGCGGAGCAGGAAGGTCACCTCCAGCGCCTGGAGCACGTAGAAGAGCGCGATGAACACCACGCAGAAGCCGGCGACGAACGCGATCCCGTTGCCGAGGATCGGGGCCCGCGGCACGGGCAGGTGCAGGCTGCGCGCGCCGCGGTCGCGCGAGAAGCCGGGACCGACCTCGGCGGCAGCCACGCCGCCCCCGCCCGCGGCGACCAGCGCCACCGGCGACGGCGCCGGTTCCAGCTCGCGGCTGGCGCGCCCCCCCAGGTACGCCGCGTAGGCCGGTACCAGCGGGAACACGCACGGCGAGAGGAACGACGCCAGCCCGGCGAGGAACGCCAGCGGATACGACGGACCGATCAGCGCGAGCACGCGGCCATCCTACGCGCGCCCTCACCGTCGGGCAGCGCTGTCCGCTACGGAGGACCCTCGACGTAGTACCGCTGCCGCCAGCGCACCAACACGTACGCGATCGCCAGCACGAGCAGCACCTCGAACACCAGCGGCACCGGCCAGTGGAACACGTTGCCGACCAAGCGACCGAACGCCCCGCTGTCCGATGGCCGCGGCGTCGCCCGCGGCGCCGCCGCGGCGGTGGCGCTCGGCGGCGCTGTCGCCAGCGTCGCGGGCACGGTGGCTCCCGGTGACTCCGGCACCAGCGCTGGTGGTGCGGGGGCGGTGCTGTCCGACTCGGAGTAGACCTGTCCGCCGGAGGCAGGGTCGAGCGCTGCGATCACGATCGGCGGCGTGGTCGGCTCCACCGCGATGCTCTCCACCTGGCGCGTCTTGGCGGGCAGTCCCTGGTCGGCCGCGCTGAAGGTGCTGCCGCCATCGGTGGACCGCAGCAGGTCGCCGCCGCTGCTGCTGCCCGCGTCGGCGCCCGCGTAGATGAGGTTGGGGTCGAGCGGGCTGAACGCCGCCGACGTCACGCTCAGGCTCTCGGCGACACCGGTCGCGGCGGTCCACGTCGAGCCTCCGTCGCCACTGCGGAACATGCCCTTGCTGGTGGTGACCACGAGTGGCCGCTTGGTGACCGACGTCGACAACGGCCCCGCCGCCACCGACGTGGCGATCGCCGACGACGGCAGCCCGCTCGCAAGGGTTTGCCAGCTGGTTCCGGTTCCGCTGTACCGGAAGAGATAGCCATTGCTCAGGTCACCGCGGTCGGTGGCGGCGACGAGCACCAGGGAGGGCGAGTTGGCCGCCACCGCGAGGGCGGAGATCGAGTACTGGCTGAGACCGCCGGTGTGCCAGGCGGTGCCATCGGGGCTCAGCGCCACGCCCCGGTTGGTTCCCGCCGCGATGCCGTCGAGCCCGAAGGCGAACGAACGCACGGTGAGGTCGGGCAGCCCCGTCGACGCCGCCGTCCAGGTGGAGCCGCCGTCGACGCTCAGCTCGGCGCCGGCACCGTCGGTCCCCGCGAACAGCCGCTTGGCGTTGCGAGCGTCGAAGCCCACCGCCCACACCCGTACGCCTTTGAGAGAGGTCGCCGTCCACCCGGCCCCGCCGTCGGTGCTGACGTACACGCCCGCGTCCGTGCCCGCGACCACCAACCCCGCCGTGGCCGGGCTGGCCGCCAGCGACCAGATCCGTCCGCTGCCCAGGCCCGGCAGGGTGCCGCCCTGTGACCACGCCGCCCGCGCCGTGCCGCCGCCCGCCCAGACGAAGACAAACGACGCCGCGATGGCGCCGAGCATCAGGGCCGCGGGGAGGCGGCGCGTTCTCATGTGCATGGCGGTCGGGGGGTGAGGCGAGCGCTGGAGGACGTTTGAAGGATGGCGCCCCGCCGGTGTGGAGGCGACCGCGGGGCCGCCCTGTTGGCCCGAGGATAGCAGCGGGACCACTCGGTGGCGGCTCGTTACCGGCTGGAGTCAGAGGCGCCACGCCCGTTCACCGCCTGGTTGCTAGCGTCGTGTTGTGGACCAGAACGGCGCCGCGGTCTCGACCTGCGGCCGGGCCGGATGCGCCAATGCGGCCGACTTCTCCTGCTCGTACGTGGATCGCCGGCGAAACGCCTGCGACACCGGCTGGTGCGCCCAGCACGCCCTCGACATCAAGGGCCGGCAGTTCTGCGCGCGCCACGCCAGCACTGTGATCGCGGTCGGCCAGGAGCTGATCCAGGCCGGCCATCTCCCCGAGCTCGACAACCGGGTGCCATCGCTGGTGTACTGGGTGGGCCGCGATCTCGACACCGACGTGCCGGTGATCCTCGCCACCCTGCTCAACGAGAGCGACGGCGAGACCCTGGTGGTCGACCCGGTTGCTCTCGTGGCCGGCGGCGGGCGCACCAGCGAGCGCCGCTGGGAGCGCAACTGGAAGGTGGTGTCGCACGTCGGCATCTCCCAGAAGGTGACCCTCCAGGTGGTGGAGGGCGAGCCCAACGACGTCGTCCTCCGAGTCGGCTCGGTGGTCGTCGCCCGCGAGACGCCGCCCTGGATCGCCGCGCGCGAGGACGGCCGCGAGCTCGAGGCCGAGCAGGACCACGCCGAGCGCCGCGCCTTCTACCACCGCCTCCACGACGCCATCACCGCCGCGCTGAGCGCCGAGAAGGCACTCCCGTACTACTAGGCGTGCACCGCCACCTGATGGTGCGCCTGCAGGTACGCACGGATCGAGATCAGCGCGGCGATGCCGTCGCCGACCGCCGCGCCCAGCTGCTTGGTCGACCCGGCGCGGACGTCGCCGGCCACGAACACCCCGGGCATCGACGTCTCGAAGGTGGGCGACGCTGTGATGAAGCCCTCGGCGTCGATGGCCACCCCGCTTGCCTGGAGAAACCCCGAGTTGGGGTCGAGCCCGACGAAGATGAACGCCGCGGCAGGCGTGACCACCTCGTCGCCGCCCGGTCCGTGCAGCTGGACTGAGCCGAGCCTATTCTTGCCCACCAGACCCGTCACCGTCGTGTCGGTCTGCACCACAAATCGGGGGTCGTTGAGCACCTTGTCCTGGAGCAGCGGGGATGCGCTGAGCCTGGGACCACGTTCCACGATGCGGACGCGCTTGGCGAACTGGCCGAGGAAGACTGCCTCCTGGACGGCGGAGTTGCCTCCTCCGACCACCAGCAACTCATCGGCGCCGCGGTAGAAGGGACCGTCGCAGGTGGCGCAGAAGTGCACCCCGGCGCCGATCAGGTCCTCCTCGCCGGGCACGCCGAGCCGCCGGTACGTGGATCCCGTGGCCACAAGCGCCGAATGCGCCGAGATCTCCTTGCCGCTGCCAAGCCGCAGGCTGACGTCGTCGCCGTCCGCGGCGATGCTCTGCACGCCGACGGCGCTGAGCAGCTCCACCTCGTAGCGACGCGCCTGCTCGATGAACCGGTCGGCGAGCTCACCGCCGCCGACGCCCGTGGGGAAGCCCGGGTAGTTGTCGATCCGCTCGGTGATGCCGGCCTGGCCGCCCAGCGCGCTGCGCTCCACAACGACGGTGTCGATGCCCTCGCGTGCCGCGTAGATGGCGGCGGCGAGCCCGGCCGGACCGCCGCCGATGATCGCCAGGTCGTAGCAGCCGCGCTTGGCGTCCAGGGTGAGGCCGAGACGCCGGGCCAGCTCGTCATTGCCCGGGTTGACGAGGTGGTCGCCGCCGTCGAACACCACCGTGGGGATGGTGCGGCCGCCGTCCTGCAGCCGCTCGACCATCGCCAGGCCCTTGACGTCGTCGTCGATGTCCACCCAGTCGAACGCGACCCGCTGCTCGCCGAGGAACTTCTTGGCGCGACGGCAGTCCGGGCACCACGGGGCGCCGTAGACGGTGATGCCGGCCATGTCAGGTCCTCGCCGCGGTTCGACGCTCTGCCTCGGCCTTGATTCCCGACACCGACGCGGCAACGGCTGCCTCCCATTTGCGCGCCACCCGCTCACCCCACCACGAGCCGACCATCCAAAGGTCGGTGCCCATCTCGCCCGTGTAGACGAACTCGGTGCGGCCCGAGCGTTCGATCAGGTCGAAGGTCTCGGTCACGTGCGGGACGGGCCCGCGCAAGAGCCGGAAGCTGATGCGGTGCGGCCATTCAAAACGAACGGTCTCGACCGTTGCGGCCGTCAGGCCACCCGCGATCTTGGTGAAATGCTCGGCGAGCACGAGGTCGCTGCCGCGCTCGAGCACGCGCAGCTTTGACTCCATTGCCCTCGGGGTGCGGCCGAGGTAGGGACCGGCGATCACATCGAAGACGATTTCCGGCGTCGCACCGATCGACGCCCGCAAGGGTCCCAGCGGACGGATGCGCCGGCCGATGCCGAGATCGAGGGTGAGGTCCCCGCGCACGATGAGGACATACGCCGCACCGATGGCACCGGTCAGTGCCGCAACGCCGGCCGGGACAGCGAGTGCGCGTCGACGTGTCATTGGGCGATCCAATGTACTCGGCCACCTCCAACAATGGAGTGCTGATCGGCTTCGCCGGCAACGACCCGATCGTTGGACTGCTGATCACTATCGCTGCGACTGCGCTGGATCGGCCAGCGCATCCGCGCCGAGACCGGCATCCTCGTCGACGCGTGGCTCAGCATCGTCGAGGCCCACGCGATTGCCGATGAGGCGTACCACCGTCTCGTGCACGATGTGCGAAGACGCGACGACGTCACCGTGCACCTCAATCCCAGCAGTGACGGCGTCGACCGTCACCCCGTCAGCGCGCATCATCGTCGCCCGTGATACCGCTGTCACAGAGCGTCGTGTACGATCAGGCGGTTGCACCGAATTTGCACGGAGGATGCCATGGACGCCGGCAGTAGACGCCCGCACTTCGCACCTTCGCGCACGTCCACCGGAGCCCGTTGATCGGGAGCTGACCTCTTCGGAGCGTGCGCGGATCAGCACGCTCACCGCCCACATCGGCGGACAAGAAGGAGGCACCCCAATTGGGATCACTGAGCTTTGCTCCACCTCGGGCCTGAGCCGGGACACAGGCGCCCCGGCCGTCGTCGACAGCGCACACATCGGTGACATCACCGGCGCGCTCGGAACCATCCGTCACCACGACACCGACCACCGCGTGGGGTTGCGTCGCAAGCTGTTGACCTTGCTCGCGATCATGGGTCCCGGACTCGTGGTCATGATCGGAGACAACGACGTCGGTGGCGTGTCGACGTACGCGCAGGCGGGTCAGAACTACGGCACCAGCCTGCTCTGGACCCTGCTCCTGCTCGTGCCGGTGCTGATCGTCAACCAGGAGATGGTGGCGCGCCTCGGTGCGGTCAGCGGCGTCGGTCACGCCCGTCTCATCTTCGCCCGCTTCGGCCGCCTCTGGGGCGCCTTCTCGGTGGGTGACCTGATGGTTCTCAACTTCCTCACCATCGTCACCGAGTTCATCGGTGTCTCCCTGGCGATGCAGCATTTCGGGGTCAGCCAGTACGTCTCGGTGCCGGCGATGGCGGTGATCCTGCTCGTGGTCGTCACCACCGGCAGCTTCCGACGCTGGGAGCGCGTCATGTACATCTCGGTGGTCGCCAGCCTGTTGATGATCCCGTTGGCGTTCATGAGCCATCCGCAGCCAGGACAGATCATCCACGACGCGCTGGTTCCCGGTGTCCGCGGCGGCCTCGACTCCACGGTGCTGCTGCTGATCATCGCCATCGTCGGCACCACCGTTGCCCCATGGCAGCTGTTCTTCCAGCAGTCCAACGTCATCGACAAGAGGATCACGACTCGCTGGCTCAACTACGAGCGGGCGGACACGGTGATCGGCTCGATCCTGGTCATCGCCGGCGCGGCCGCCCTGATGATCACCGCCGCCTTCGCGTTCGGGGGCACGCCGCTGGCCGGTCAGTTCGGCGATGCCGGCACGGTCGCCAACCAGCTGTCAGCGACCATCGGCCCGCGCGCCGGTGACATCTTCGCGATCATCACGCTCAACGCGGCGTTCATCGGGGCCTGCGCAGTCACGCTGGCGTCCTCGTACGCCTTCGGGGACACCTTCAAGGTCAGGCACTCGCTGCACCGCGGCGCGACCGATGCACGAGCGTTCTACATGAGCTACGCGGTGATGATCCTCCTGGCCGCGGGCATCGTGATCATGCCCGGCGCGCCGCTGGGCATCATGGTGACGGCCGTGCAGGCGCTGGCGGGAATCCTGCTGCCGTCCGCGACCGTGTTCCTCCTCATCCTCTGCAACGACCGCGACGTCCTTGGACCGTGGGTCAACCGAGCATGGCTCAACGCTGTTGCCGCGGTGATCCTCGCCGTGCTCGTCGGCCTCTCCGCAATCCTCACCATCTCCGTGTTGCTGCCCAGGCTCGACGCGATCGTTGTCGCGGAGTACGTGGCGGTGATCATCGCTGTCTGTCTGCTGGCCATCGTTCTGTACGCGCGGTACCGCCCCCAGCTGACCATGCGCTTGTTCGGCGCCGACACACCGCGGTACCGCCACGCCGCGGCAGCGGCGGTGGTCTCCGCCATCGTTCCGCGGCTCAGCGGCGAGGACCGTGCCGCCGAGCGGGCCACGTGGCGGATGGCGCCGGTGGACACGCTGCCAGCGCCGGGGCGCTCGCGGGTCCGCACCGCCGGCATGATCGCGCTGCGCCTCTACCTGATCGTTGCGGTCGGGCTGCTCGTGGTCAAGACCATCCAGCTGACGCTGGGCGCGCACTGATCACCTGGTGTGGGGCGGCAGCGCGCCGCTCCACCCGCAGACGCGTCAGCCCTCCATCTCACCCACAGGGGGTTGCCAGCGCAGCAGTGCCACGTCCGAGACCTGGCGAAGGTGCGCGCGCATCGCCGCCGCCGCTCGCGGGGGATCGGCGGATTCGATCGCATCGAAGATGCGCCGGTGCGCCGCCAGGGAGGCACGGGGACGATCCGGTTCGGAGAGGGATTCGATCCGCGTCTCGTGGATCGCGTCGGCGAGCCCATCGATGACGTGCTCGAGGACGCGGTTCTTGCCGGCGCGGTGCACCGCGTGGTGGAAGGCGGCGTCGCCAGCCACGCCGAGCCCATTCGCCGCCACCTCGGCCTCCATCTCCGTGAGCGCGCCGCGCATCGCCGCCAGGTCGGCGTCGCCGCGGCGCGTCGCCGCCAGCTCGGCCAGGCGCACCTCGAGGAGCTCACGCGCCTCGAGCACCTCGGGCAGGCGGGCGCGGCGTTCGACCAGCTTGTGGAGCACGCCGCCGAACCCCCGGCTGCGGCGCAGGAAGACGCCGCCGCCGTGGCGCACCTCGATGAAGCCCTGCGCCTCGAGCACCGCCAGCGCCTGGCGCAGCGACGCCCGGCTCACCCCAAGGCGGGTGGCCAGCTCACGCTCTGGCGGGAAGCGGGCACCGACCTCGAGGTTGGTGCGGATGACGAACTCGCCCAGCCGCTCGACCAGGTCTTCGTAGAGGCGGGTACGGCCGAGCGGGCGCAGCGGCGAGGTGTCGACGGTCACCTTCCCGAAGTCTCCCAAGCGTGGATTGGTCCGTCCACTGACACATTGACACACTGGATCATTCTGAGCAACACTCCAGTCCACCGCGGTGTGAAGGCCCGAACGGGCCCTGTTGGAGGTGGGACAGTGTCGCCGAGTGCAGTGGTCCGTGTGTCCGGCAGGTCCGGCCATCGACGACTCATCACCGCCGCGGCGGTGACCCTCCTTGTCGCGGCCTGCGGCAGCTCCAACACTCCGAGCAGTGGCGGCGGCGGCGCCACCGGCAACATCAAGACGGACAGCTCGGGGCACGTCAGCTACGGCGTCCTCTCCTGCTTCACCGGCACGCTGGCCGTCCTCGGCCAGGCGATGCTGCAGGGTTCCCAGGTCGCCCAGAAGGTCATCAACGACAATGGCGGCGTCCTCGGCAAGCAGCTCGATCTGAGCCACGCCGACACCCAGTGCGATGAGGCAGACGCGGTGCCGGCGGTGCGGCAACTCCTCTCGGCCGACAGCGCCAGCGGCATCATCGGTCCGGAGACGCAGGAGATCGCCGCGGTGTCGCCGATCGTCAGCGCCGCCAAGATCCCGACCGAGTTCCAGGGTGGTAGCACGGACTTCGACAAGAACGCCAACCAGTACCTGTGGCGCGACAGCCCCTCCGATTCTCAGCTGGGCGTGGCCATGGCGCTGTACGCCAACAAGAAGGGATACAAGACAGCGGCGTTGCTCTTCTCCTCGGACATCGCCCAGCAGACCATCCCCAAGCCGATCAAGGCGACCTGGCAGAAGTTCGGCAACAGCATCGTCGCCGATGTCACCGTGGCGCCCGGTCAGACGTCGTACCGCACCCAGGTGCAGAACATCATCAACGCCCACCCCGACGTCATCTTCACGCAGCTCGATCCGCAGACGGCGGCGGTCATGTTCCAGAACTTCAAGGAGCTCGACAACCTGGCCATCCCGATCGTCGGAACCGACGTCACCAGCGGTGACGACTACCTCAAGGCGATCACCTACCCGATCGCCCACGACCATCTCATCTCCGTGTTCGGCACCAATGCAACCGGCGCGGCGGCCGACAACTTCGCCAAGGCCTTCGCCGCCCAGAACGGCGCCACGGCCCAGCCGATCGCCGGCGCCAACTACGCCTACGACGCCGTGCTCAGCCTGGCGCTGGCCATGGACAAGGCCGGTACCACCGACGGACCCGGCGTGATCGCGGCGATGAAGTCGGTCACCAACCCGCCCGGCCAGGCCTGTGACGCCTACGCGGACTGCCTCAGGGCGCTCCAGGCCGGCACCAAGATCAAGATGGATGGCGCCAGTGGCGATCTCATCTTCAACGGCTTCAACAACGTGTTCGGACCCTACGGTGCCTTCCAGGCTGACGCCAGCTCTGGCAAGGAGGCGCAGGTGCAGCTCCTCTCGGCATCGGACCTCGCCGCAGCCACGCCCTGACAGGTCTCAGTGCACCAGGCTCTCCTGACGCTCGGTTTCGGCCTCGTGGCCGCAGCCATCCTGTCCCTGTCGGCGCTCGCCTTCACGCTGGAGTACTCGGTCACCAACGTCGCCAACCTCTCACACGGTGAGATCCTCACCGTCGGCGCCTACTGCGCCTACGAGGTGCAGCAGCACGGCGGCGGCGTCATCCTCTCGGGCCTGGCCGCCGCCGCCGGCGGGGGGCTGCTCGCGCTGGCGGTGCACGAGGGCGTCGTCGATCGGTTCGTGCGCAGGGGCATCGGCGGTCTGCCGACGTTCATCGCCACGCTCGGCGTGTCACTGATCATCCAGAACATCCTGGTGGTGATCTTCGGGGGCGGCAACCTCGGCTACCAGGTCCCCCAGGGGGCGCCTCGCACCGTCGGTCCGTTCCTGTGGAATGACACGGAGATCCAGATCATCGTCTCCGCGGTGGCGAT
This sequence comes from Candidatus Dormiibacterota bacterium, assembly GCA_036561525.1. Classification (GTDB taxonomy): domain Bacteria; phylum Chloroflexota; class Dormibacteria; order Aeolococcales; family Aeolococcaceae; genus Aeolococcus. The sequence continues at coordinate 25,859 of DATBPD010000090.1, forward strand.
CACCGCGCTGCTCTACGTGATCATCCAGCACACCCGCTTCGGCAAATCACTGCGGGCGGTGTCGCAGAACCGCTCCCTGGCGAGCGTCTCCGGGATCAACGCCCACCGGGTCGCGGCGTTGACCTGGGTGCTGGCGGGACTCATCGCCGGGTACGCCGGGTTCATCTATGCGGAAAGCCTGGGGACGCTCAGCCCCACCTTTGGATTCCAGTATTTCCTGATCACCCTGACCGCGGCCGTTGCCGGTGGGCTGGGCAGGGCCCTGGGCACGCTGGTGGGCGCGGTCATCGTCGGCATCGCGCTCGAGTTCTTCGGCGGTTACCTGAGCGCCAGCTACAACCTGGCGTTCGCCTTCGCCATCCTCTCGTTGGTCATCCTGGCACGTCCTCGCGGCCTGTTCGTCGGCGGGCGCCGGAGTGTCTTCGAGTGATCGACCAGCTGGTCACCGTCCTCACCGAGGCCTCGATCTTCGCGATCATGGCGCTCGGCCTCAACGTGGTCTGGGGTTGGTCCGGTGACTTCGACCTGGCCTTCTACGGGTACGTCGCTCTGGGCGCGTACATGACGCTGGTGCTCACCATCGGGCCGGCCAGCGACCCGACGACGTACATCTTCGGACTGTCGCTGCCATTCCCACTTGCCGTGCTGCTCGGCACGTTGTCCGCGATGGTCCTCGGGCTGATCGTTGGCGCCATCGCGTTACGCCACCTGCGCGGCATCTACTTCTCCATCGTCACCCTCGGCGCCGTGTACGTCCTGTCGACCTTCGCCAGCCAGTTCGTGCCGCTCTTCAATGGCTATCCCGGGCTCAGCGGCCTCGTCGACCCGATGGGCGACTTCTTCGGTATCGACTACGCCAGCTACCAGTACTTCTACCTCGGCCTCTGCGTGGTCCTGCTCGCCGCCGTTCTGATCGGCGTCACCCGTCTCTCCGGCAGCCGCTTCGGCCTGGCCCTGCGGACTGTGCGCGAGGACGAACGCGCGGCCGCTGTCTTCGGTCGTGACATCTACAGGTTGAAGCTCAAGGCCTATGTGATCGGTGCCGGCCTGGGCGGCTTCGCAGGTGGGCTGTTCGCCGGCTACCTCACGGCCTTCAACACCAGCGCGTGGTCGCCACTGGAGACGGTCACCCTCTACGCGGCGATCCTCGTCGGCGGTCGTGGCAGCACCCGCGGCGTCATCCTCGGTGTCGCCGTCATGGTGCTTGGCCTCCAGGAGGCCACCCGCTATCTGCCCGAGGTCCCCGGCCACCCCGACTGGGCGCCGGCGTTCCGGCTCATCCTCACCGGCGTCGTCCTGGTGCTCTTCATCCGTTTCCGCCCCCAGGGGATGATCCCCGAGCGGCGCATGCGCGACCGCACCCCGCCGGGCAGCAGCGGCAGGGAGGCGGAGGTCGTCGCCGGCCCGCAACCCGTCACCGGGCCTGCTCTCGACACGGGCGCGGCGTGACCGCCCTGCTCGAGGTCGCCGGGCTGGCCAAGCACTTCGGCGGGGTCTACGCCGTCGACGCCTGCTCGTTCACCGTCGCCGAGGGCCAGGTCACCGGGCTGATCGGCCCCAACGGCGCCGGCAAGAGCACCGCGATCGACCTGATGTCCGGCTTCAAGATCCCCGACGCCGGCACCGTCCTCTTCGAGGGCAGGCCCATCCACGGCCGGGCGCCGCACCGGATCAGCCGCATGGGGCTGGTGCGCACCTTCCAGTCGCCTCGTGAGTGGCCCGGGCTGACCGTGCTCGAGAACCTCATCCTCGCCGTCTGGAACGCGCGCCGCGAGGGTTTCCTGCGCTCGCTTCGGGGGCCGACCAAGGCCGAGAGGGCGGCCACCACCGATCAGCTGGCACACGCCCGCGAGATCCTCGATGAGTTCGACCTCCTCGGGCTGCGCAACGAGCGCGCCGGCAACCTCAGCGGTGGCCAGAAACGCCTCGTCGAGTTCGCCCGCATCCGCATGGCGCAGCCGCGGCTGGTGATCCTCGACGAGCCCATGGGCGGGGTCAATCCCGTCCTCGGCGAGCGCATGGCCACCGCCGTGCTCGGCTTCATCACCGCGGGCACGTCGGTGGTCATCGTCGAGCACAACCTGCCCTTCATCGAGCGGGTCACCGACAGCGTGGTGGTCATGGCCGCGGGGACGGTGATCGCCGAGGGCCCCTTCGAGTCGCTGCGCTCCAACCCCGCCGTCGTCGACGCCTACCTCGGCGAGATGCCCAGCTATGACGACGTCGACGCCTGAGCCCGCGTCCGTCACAGCCACCGGAGCGGCGCCGGCGGCGCTTGCGCTCGAGGTCCTCGGCCTGACCGCCGGCTACGGCGGTCCGCCGATCATCGAGAACGTCAGCATCAACGCCCGACGCGGGGCGATCACCGCCGTCGTCGGTCCCAATGGGGCTGGCAAGTCCACCCTGCTCAAGGCCATTGCCGGGGTCATCAAGCCGAAAAGCGGCACAGTCGCCGTCGAAGGGCGCGATGTCACCGGGCTGGCCGCGGACAGGATGGTGCGCCGCGGCGTCGCCTACGTGCCCCAGGTGGCCAACGTCTTTCCCCAGCTGTCCGTGCACGAGAACCTGGAGATGGGCGGCTACAGCCGCAGGCACGGGGTCCAGGACCGAGCCGAGGAGTTGTACCAGCTCTTCCCCGACCTCAAGCTGGCCCACCGCCGCCGTGCCGAGACCCTCAGCGGCGGCCAGCGCACCATGCTGGCCATGGCGCGTGGCCTCATGGTCGACCCGGCGGTGCTCATCCTCGACGAGCCAAGCGCCGGGCTGTCGCCCAAGTTCCAGAGCACGGTGTGGGAGCGCATCGAGCAGGTGCGGGCCACCGACGTCGCCGTGGTCGTGGTCGAGCAGAACACGCGCGAGACGCTGCGCCATGCGGCCTGGGCATACGTGCTCGTGCTCGGCCAGAATCGCCTCGACGGACCTGGTCGCGAGCTTCTCCACAACGACGAGGTGGTCAAGCTCTACGTCGGCGTGCTCACCAAGTAGGGCGGTGATGGACGTGCAGGCGTCGCCAGCTCCGTCGGCGGGACCGCTCGCCGGGCTCCGCGTGCTCGACCTCAGTCGCATCCTTTCGGGCCCGTTCGCCACCATGATCCTCGCCGACCTCGGCGCCGAGGTGGTCAAGCTCGAGAACCCGGTCGGCGGCGACGACACGCGGGAGTGGGCGCCGCCGTACCAGGGTGACCAGTCGGCGTACTTCCTCTCCATCAACCGCAACAAGCGGGGCATCGCGGTCGACCTCAAGGCCGAGGCGGGCAGGGAGATCGCGCTGCGGCTCGCCGACGGGGCGGACGTGCTCGTCGAGAACTTCCGCCCTGGAGCGGCGGCCCGGCTCGGGCTCGGCTACGCGGAGCTGTCAGCCCGCAACCCGCGCCTTGTCTACGCCTCCATCTCAGGCTACGGCCAGACCGGCCCCGACGCGCAGCTCCCCGGCTACGACGCCATCGCCCAGGCGCTCGGCGGCGTGGTCAGCGTCACCGGGGAGTCCGGCGGCGAGCCGGTGCGTGTCGGTACGCCGGTCGCCGACCTCGGCGCCGCCATGTGGGCGGCGATCGGCATCCTCGCGGCGCTGCACGCACGCGCTGCCACGGGCCGCGGCGACTGGATCGACATCTCTCTGCTCGACGGCCAGATCGCCTGGCTGACCTACGTCGCCGGTGGGTACTTCGCCACCGGCGAGGTGCCGCGACGCTACGGCTCAGCGCATCCCACCATCGTCCCCTACCAGGCGCTTCGCACTGCCGACGGGTACCTGATGGTGGCGGTGGGCAACGACTCCCTCTGGCAGCGCTTCGCCCCGCTCATCGGGCTCCCCGAGCTCGCCGCCGACGCCCGCTTCGCCACCAACCCCGACCGGGTCGTCAACCGGGCCCAGCTGATCCCGTTGGTCGAGGCGGCGCTGGCGTCGCGGGTGTCGGCGGAGTGGGCCGCGGAGCTGTCGCGCGCCGGCATCCCCGCCGGCGCCATCAACACCGTCGACAGAGCGCTCGCCTACCCCCAGGTGCTGGCCCGCGACATGGTGCTCACCACCGAGCACCCCACGGCGGGGACACTGCGAATGCCGGGATCCCCAGTCAAGCTCTCCGGGCACAGCGCGACGGTGCGACGGCCCCCGCCGCAGCTCGGCGAGCACACCGACGAGGTCCTCGCCGAGCTCGGCTATTCGGCGGCGGACGTCACCTCATTGCACGAGCGTGGTGTGGTGCGATGAGCGCGGTGGTGGAACCGGTGGTGGCCATGGCGCTGAACGGCAGCGTGGCCCGGGTGACCATTGGCTCCGGGGTTCGCCGCAACGCGCTCACCAGCGGGGGTTGGGCGGGCATCGAGTGGGCAATGCGCGCGCTGGCGACGGACGAGGACCTGCGCGTGGTGGTCATCGAGGGGGAGGCGGCGTGGTTCTCGGCGGGCTCGGACATCCGCGAGTGGGTCGAGGCCACGCCTGCTGAGGTCGAGCTGAGCTTCGTGCGCATGGAGGCGGCCTGCTCAGCCATCGAGGCGATGCCGGTGCCGGTGATCGCCAAGGTGCGCGGCCCCGCGGCGGGCGCCGGCTGCCAGCTGGCCCTGGCCTGCGACATGCGCATCCTTGCCGCCGACGCATCCATCGGCATGCCGATCGCACGGCTCGGCATCCTGGTGTCGCCGTCGTTCGCCAACCGGCTCGCCGCCCACGCCGGCGCCTCGGTGGCGCGGGAGCTGCTCTACACCGGCCGCATGGTCGGCGCGGCAGAGGCGGTGCGGCTCGGCCTGGCCAACGCGTGCGTCCCCGGCGACGAGCTCGACCACCGCGTCGACCGGGTGATCACCGCCATCCTGCTCTCGTCCGATGCCGCCGTCCGCGCCGCCAAGCAGGCGGTCGACGTGGTCGAGTCCCCGGGGCGAACCGCGGCGCGCACCGCGTCCGCCGGTCCGCGCGTCATGCAGCACGACTTCATCCGCGGTGTCAACGCCTTCGTGCACCGGCGCCGTCCCCGGCCGGTGAAAGCAGCGCCATGACGGCCATGCGCGGCTGATGAGCGACCTCGGGGCCGCGCTGCGCAGCGCGGTGGCGGGCGACGTCCGCGAGGACGCCTTCACGCGCCACCTCTTCTCCACCGACGCCAGCATGTACAGCATCGAGCCGCTGGCGGTGGTGTTTCCGCGCGACGCCGCCGATGTCGCCGCGGCGGTGTCGGTGTGTGCGGAGCACGCAGTCCCCCTGCTGCCGCGCGGGGCGGGCACCAGCCTCGCCGGCCAGACCGTCGGCCGCGCCGTGGTGCTCGACACCTCGCGCCACATGGACGCGATCCTCGAGGTGGATGCTCAGACGCGCACCGCACGGGTGCAGCCGGGCGTTGTGCAGGACGACCTCAACCGCGCGGCGGCGCAACACGGCCTGCTCTTCGGTCCTGATACGTCGACAAGCAACCGCGCCACCATCGGCGGCATGATCGGCAACAACTCCGCGGGGAGTGGGTCGGTCCTGTACGGCATGACCATCGACCACGTGCGCGCGCTGCATGTGGTGCTCAGCGACGCCAGCAGCGCGACATTCGCGCCCCTCGATGACGCGCAGGTGACAACTCACGCTGCCGCGGAGACGCTCGAGGGGCGACTGTACAAACGGCTCCCCGGGCTCGTCGATGAGCATCGCGCCGCCATCGCCGCCGGGTTCCCAAAGTACTGGCGCCGCGCCGGCGGATACCGGCTCGACCGCCTCGCCGCCGATGCGCCGTTCGACCTGGCCCGCTTCGTGGTTGGGTCGGAGGGAACGCTCGCCGTGATCACCGAGGCGACGGTGGGGCTGGTGCCGCTGCCCAGGGCCAAGGCGATCGCCGTCGGCCACTTCGCCTCGGTCGCGCAGGCGATCGCGGCCACGCAGGACGCGCTCGGCTGCGCTCCGAGCGCTGTGGAGCTGATCGACAAGGCCATCCTCGACCTCTCGCGGCAGAAGATCGAGTACGCCGCGCTCGGCTCGCTCCTCGAGGGCGACCCCGCCGCGCTGCTGTTCGTCACCTTCAACGGCGACACGGCCGCGGAAGCGTCGGCCGGGGTCGAGAACCTCGCGCAGACCTGGCAGCGCCACGGCCACGGCTACCACATTCTGCGCGCCACCACGCCTGCACAGCAGAGTGCGCTGCTCAAGGTTCGCTCGGCCGGGCTTGGACTGCTGATGGCCGCGAGCACAGGCGCGCGGCGGCCGGTGGCATTCGTCGAGGACACCGCGGTCGACCCGGCGCGACTGTCCGAGTACGCCGCGCGGTTTGCAGCAGTTCTCGACGCACACGGTTTGACGGCCGGCTTCTACGGCCACTGCTCGGTGGGCTGCCTGCACATCCGTCCCTTCATGGACCTCACCGTGCCCGCGGAGGTCGCCACCATGCGCGCGGTCGCCGAGGAGATTCGCGACCTGGTGGCGGAGTTCGGCGGTGCCAACTCCAGCGAGCATGGCGACGGGCTGGCGCGCAGCGAGTTCAACCGTCACGTCTTCGGCGACGAGCTGTACGAGGCGATGCGCGAGGTGAAGCGACTCTTCGACCCGGATGGCCGCCTCAACCCGGGCAAGATCGTCGACGCGCCGCCGATGACCGAGAACCTGCGCGACCCGGCGCTGCCGCGCGCGCACAGGTTGGCAACACGGCTCTCGTTTGCCGCGACCGGTGACATGCGTGGCGCCGCCGACCGCTGCATGAACATCGGGGTGTGCCGCAAGGGGTCGAGCGGAGTGATGTGCCCTTCGTACATGGCCACGCGCGAGGAGGAGCACAGCACCCGCGGGCGCGCCAACGCGCTGGTCATGGCGCTGTCGCGGCCCGACCCGCGGGCGGCCCTCGGCGATGCGCGGCTGCACGAGATCCTCGACCTCTGCCTGGAGTGCAAGGCGTGCAAGAGCGAGTGCCCGCTCGGCGTGGACATGGCCTCGATGAAGAGCGAGTTTCTCTTTCATTACCAGGCGACGCATGGGGTGCCGGCGCGGGCGCGCTTCTTCGCCGCGGCGCGCAGGCTCAACCGGCTCGGCTCGGCTTTCGCGCCGCTGTCCAACTGGATCACAGCGTTGCCCGGGTCCCGTGCGCTGATGCAGCGGACGCTGGGGGTGACCGCGCGCCGGCCGCTGCCGCGGTTCGCGCGCACCACGGTGCTGCGCTGGTTCGCCCGGCGCTCGCGCCCGGCCGCGCCATCGCTTGGCACCGTTGCGTTCCTCGCCGACTCGTTCACCACGTTCACCGAGCCGGCCATCGGCATCGCCGCCGTGGAGCTGCTGGAGATGGCCGGATGGCGGGTGGAGCTGATCGGCGACCAGTGTTGCGGTCGCGCCGCCATCTCCAAGGGGCGGCTCGACGACGCCGCGCGCAAGGCCCGCGCCATGACCGCCCGCCTCGGCCGCATGGCGCGCGAGGGGGTGCCGATCGTCGGTGTCGAACCCTCGTGCATCCTGACGCTCACCGAGGAGCACCTCACCCTGCAACCGGGCAACCCTGACGCGACCACCGTGGCGACGCAGGCGCGGCTCGTCGACGAGCTGCTGACCGAGGCGATCGACGCTGGGCACCTGAAGCTCGATGCCGAGTCGGCACTGGCCGGGAGGCGCATCCTCTTCCATGGGCACTGCCATCAGAAGGCTCTCGCGGGCACGGCGGCCACGGTGCAGCTGCTGTCGCGCATCCCCGGTGCAACGGTGGTCGAGGTGGACGCCGGTTGTTGCGGCATGGCCGGGTCATTCGGCTTCGAGGCCGAGCACTACGAGCTGTCGATGCAGATCGGCAGCATGCGTCTGTTCCCCGCGATCAGGGCGGAGGGCGCTGGCACGGTGATCGCAGCGACCGGGGTGTCGTGTCGCCAGCAGATCGAGCACGGTACGCAACGCGTGGCGCGACATCCCATCGAGCTGATCCGCGAGGCCGTGACTGCCGCGCGTTGACAGGGTGTCCGGTGCGGTCACCGGACTGAGTCAGAGCAGGGTCTCCTCCTGTTCGACTCGCGTGCGGCGCCGAGCCGGGCTGTCGCCGCTGTCGGCAGAGGGATGTTCGACGACCGCGATGACCCGCGATGCCATGAAGCGACCGACACGCACCGGCTGCCCGGTGCGGGTGAGCTCGGCGACCTCGACCACCCCGCGCGAGGTGGTGACCTCCACGCGTCTGCCCATGCGCGTGGCGGATATCTCAAAGGTCTGCGCGCTGCCCGTCCCGGTGTCGATGACGATCTCGACGCGGTCTCCGATCACGTGACTTTCCCTAGAAAAGATCCCTCTGGCGGATGTGCACCGCGGCGTCCTCAGCGGCTTCGCCGCCAGCCTCACCCGGTTCTGCCTGGTCGGCTTCTCCCGTCTCGAGCGCGAGGTCGTCGCTGCCGCTCTCGGGTGCCTGGAACTCTCCGGGCTCGGGCTCCTGCTGCTGCGCGGCGCGGTCGGGTTCCTCCTCCGCGAGCCGCTGGTCAAGGGTGTCGCGCCGGTACTCGTCGGCGTCCAGACGGGCAGGTCTGGAGACGTCCACCTCCTCGCCCTCGTCGCCCTCTACCTCGGCGGGATCAGGCTCCTCGGTGCCCAACACGACATCGCTGTCGGCCGGGACGTCGTTCCACGGGAGGTCTTCGGGATGCGAGGTGGTTGGATCGCGCCCGGCCATTTTGCTGACTCCTATCGATCACCGCGGGGCCTGTGACAACTGTATATAGCACCGTGGCCATGTCCCGGCTTCACGGGCACACGCCCCACCGTGGAGCGTGTGCCGCGCGAACCGAGGTCGTGGTTCAGCCCACGCTGACCCCGAGCACGCGAGTGCCCCAGTTGCGTTGACCGGTTGTGGTCTGACTCGACTTCGGTGGCATGTATTCGATGGCCAACCAGAATCGATCGGTGACGGGATCGAGGACCGCCCATGAGTAGTCGCCCCAACGGGTGGCCAGGGGGTCGTAGGGACCGGTCCCGTTCGCTGCGGTGACGACCGGGCCGAACTGTGACCCTCCGGTGTTGATGACTGCGTACGAGGCGCTGGGGAAGCGGGTCATGCTGGTCTGCGTGAACACCATCGCTGCACGCCCCGCCGCGTCCATCTGCATTGCGGGATAGATGAGGTAGCTGTTGGACTTGACCACGTAGCCCTGGTTGGCCATGGTGACGGTGCCGATGTGATCGCCCGTCAGGGTCGGGTGGACCGCGAACCACGCGGCGCCGTCACGCTCACCGCTGTCACCTGCGATCGTGACCCCCGTGGTCAGCTCCCCGAGGACGTTGCCGCCCATGTACTGCGCCTGCTGCATCCGGTCGTCCCCCGCGTCGAGGAGGCTCGTGGACCCCTTCTGTGGTGCCCCGACCGGCATCCCGTAGGGCTCGGATGTGAGCACCGTCGATGACAACTTCGGGGCGTCGCCCGTGGCGATGTCTTCACGATCGGTCATCGCCCACACCCCGACGCGATTGTCGAAGGTGTGGTTGGGATCGAACGAGTTGAGGAAGTATTCGGCGGCGGGGGTGCCAGTGCTGAGGGCTGGCTCGATGGCAAGAGCCAGCTGGCCGCCAATGTGGAGGTTCTTGAAAAACGCGAAGTGGACCGGCTTGGCGGCGATCAGGTCGGACTTGGAGAACGCGAAGAGCTGCCCGCCGTTGAACTGCGGCCCGGAGATGGAGAACTCGTCGGTGCTGATGTAGACGTTGTACTGGTCGATGCCGATCCGGGGCTGGTCGCCGAAGCACGGGCAGCCATTGCCACCGCGATCGGTGGTGTCGATGTGGTACTCAGTCCACAGGTTGGTCGGATCACCAGTGGTGTTGACCGCGATGTCCTGGTGAGAGTGCAGGCCGTCACTGCTGAGAAAGAGGATCTCTGCGAACCAGGTGTTCGTCGTCGGGTCATAGTGGCAACGAGGATCGCTGGTGAACTCCTGGGCGCCCTCGTTGAAGAGGTCGTTGACGTTGAACGGTCCCTCGATGGCTTTGCCGTTGGTGTGATAGATCTTGTATGCGGAGTTGACCGGCTCGAGCACGAAGCCGTTGCCTTCGCAGAGTCCCTGGTCCGGCGGCTCGAACTTCGCGTTGAAGTTGGTGAGTTGGCTGTCCAGGCTGCTGACGCCGTTGAAGTTGGCCACGAGAGTCGAGCTCGACTTCGCCGCGCTCGCGACCGCGCCGGGGACCTTGCCGGCGGCGGTGCCCGCGGCACCGGAGGATTGGAAGGATCGGACGCCGTGCGGGCGTCTGCTTGCTGCGCCGGTCGTGGCGCTGCTGTGCGCTGCGCTGGCGCGCACCGGGCTGGCCACCCCCTGGCTGCTCGCCGCGTAGAAAGTAACCGACGGGGAGGCGGCCAGAGCCACCCGCGACTGCGCCCCGCCGATCAGTGTTCCGGATGCGACGGCGACAACGATCGCCAGACAGCGAAGTCCGACTGTTCTCACTGACTCCTCCCTTCATCCACCCCACCCCTGTGGTCGGGTGGCCAGCCTCGCCTGGACGTGGCCGGATGGTAGGCCTCCGATCACTGCAAGCGCAACAGACGAAGCAGGAAGGCGCGCGAGCCTGGTGAACGGGACAGTGCGGGCGTTCACGGTGGTGCTCCCCCACCGCGCCGAGTGGTGCCTCCCCCCTTGCCGAACCACCGGCGGCGGCTACGGTGACTGGCGTGGGCTAAACGGTCCGCGTCAACGTCACACGCAGAGGGGGCGGTGCGGCATCGCTCCCGGTCTGTGGGCTGCAATGCTCAACTACGGCAGCAGCGTCCGGAGCGTGGTGTCCACGAGCCATCTCTGGTAGCGCTCGAGCGACCAACCACGAAGATCGCGCAGCTGACGGTGCACCTCCGGGCTGGTGAGCGTCCACAGGATCGTGGCCGCCTCGTCGACGCTGGTCCCTTTGCGCAGCGGACCGTTGGCGACCACCCATCCGGCGACAACCCGCATGTTGCGAAAGCGCTCCTCCTGGATGCCCGCGCGCATCGACGCGACGTTCTCGTCGACCGCCGACGCGCTGCGGATGATGTCGTCGACCGGGCGGATGCGCTCGATCACCAGCGCGATGTCCGTGGCGAACATGGTCAACTGCCGCCGCTGGTCAGGCTCGCGCCGCATCGCCTGGGGCGCCGGCCGGTCGAGCATCGCCAGTGGCTGATCGTCGCCGCCGAGCCGCATGCCGATCAGCGCGGAGAGGATGCCGCGCTTGCTCTCCAGGGTCGCATACACGGTGTCGACGGCAACCGCCGCGGTGGCGGCGATGGCCTCGATGGTGGTCGCCGCGTAGCCTCCGGCCGCGAAGAGCCGCTCAGCCGCCTCGAGGATTCGCACCCGGGTCTGTCGCGCCTGCTCCTGCCTGAGGGCAGACGCGTACTTGCGTGGTTGCTTGACACGGGTCACCGGTCTACCCTAGCATCACCGTATCAATCCGATCATGACTCGGATGAATAGTAGCGAGCGTGGCCATGTACGGATTCACCCAGGACCTGCCGATCACCGCCGAGACCTGGTTCACCCTCAAGGAGGCGATCGGCACCGACCCCGTCGAGGGGCTCCTCGTCCATGCGGTCGTCCGTGAGGGCAGCGGGCTGCGCTACATCGATCTCTGGGAGTCCCGCGAAGCCTGCGATCGCTTCCTCGACGAACGAGTTCACCCCGTGCTTGGTGGCGTGTTCGCGGCATCCGGTGGCGAGCCTCCTGCCGAGCCCGACCGTCACGAGTTCGACGTTGTCGACCTGGCGATCTCGCCCAGCCGCTGAGCGTGATGGACCGGGGGCGGTGATGAACCGCCCCCGGCCAACCCGGTAACGAGCTAGTGGTTGTTGTTGTCGGACAGACGGAAGGTCCAGAGCCCGCGGCCGTGCGTCGCCGCGAGCAGGGTCTGGCCGTCGGGATTGAGCCTGAGGTTGTTCAACGAGGTGTTCGGCAGGTTGGTGCCCAGCCGCGACCACTGGGTGCTGCTGCCCTGTCCCGCGTCGGCGATGAACGCCCCGATGTCGGTGCCAAGCGCGAGCTTGTCATTCGTATAGACCAATGCGTCGCTCGGCACGTCGGGGAGATTCCCCGAGATGTCGGTGAACGACACGCCGCCGTTCCTGGACTCGAACACGTGGCCGACGCCGCCGCCTGGGATCCAGCGCCGCGAGTACCCGTTGTAGGTCGCGAACACGTGGCCCGGATGATCACTGTCCACCGTCAATCCCTGGATGAAGCGGTTGGGCAGGTTCGACGCTGAGATCGTGTGCCAGGTCCCGCCATAGTTGGTGTCGATGCCCGACGAGAACGCAGTCGCCCCGCCGGGGTTGCAGCCGCCGCCGCACCACGCGGCGTAGATGGTCTTGCCATTGACTGCGATCGCGGTGATCGAACGGCCGTTACCGGTGTCATGGACGTTCTTCCAGTCGCACTTCTGCGGGGTGGGCGGGGTGGTGGTCTTATCGGCTTGGTGGCAGACCGTCGACCACGACTCGGTGTCGTTCCACACGAACCTCCCGCCGATCACCCAGTGGTTCGGGTTGTTGACGTCGGTCGCCAGTGGGGCGATGAAGCGAGGACTGGGATCACAGCCCACGATCGGCTGCAGCAGCGCCTGGGCGCAGGCGGGCGACACGGTGCTGAAGTTGTGTCCGCCATCGGTGGTCAGGTACGTGTTCAGGTCCACGTACTCGCCCAGCATGTCCTGAGCGTTGTTCGGGTTGACGATGACGTAACCGCCGTCACCGCCT
>DATBPD010000091.1:0-26447 GCA_036561525.1 Candidatus Dormiibacterota bacterium
GCGCTGATCACCGAGATCACCACCTGGTCAGCCGGCATGAGAAGGGAACCCACGTGGTGCACGTGATGACCCTCCGCGGTCATGGCGCGAGCAGAGAGTTCAAGGCGCGGGAGCGCTGAACGGAGAACCTCCTCGTCGACCCCAGGCCAGTAGCGCTCGACGAGGAACGCCGCCTTGCCAAGAGCTGCTGCAGCCGTCAGAGCCATGGCGGCCACCGTAGGTGCTCAATCGGTGGCGATGAAAGAGGAGATCTCCGCGATCTGTATCGGGCTGTGTTTCGCCGCGCTGAGGCGGTGGGAGGGTATCGGCGGCGCCGAACCCGGTAACCTCCAGTCCGATACCGCAGCGCCTCCTAACTGGCTGACGTGCAACAAGAAGTCATCGGGCGGGATCCAGAGCTCGCGGCCGTGGACCGACTGCTGACTCGCGCGGCCAGCGGCAGCGGCATGGCGGCGCTGACCCTGCAAGGTGAGCCTGGCATCGGCAAGACCACGGTGTGGGAAGCCGCGCGAAGCGAAGCCGTGGTGCGCGGCTACCAGGTGCTGTCAGCGCGTCCGACACGATCGGAGTCCGGCCTGCCACTCGGAGCGTTCGGCGATCTCTTCTCGGACGCCTTTGCGAACGCCGCCGGTGGCCTACCCAGCCCGCAACGTGACGCTCTTGCGGTTGCGCTGCTGCTCGCTGAGCCGGTGGGTATGGCGCATCCTCAACGCGCCCTGTCGGTGGCGACTGCGACTCTGCTCCGCGTTCTCACCGAGGGCGATCACCCAGTCCTGCTTGCCATCGACGACGTCCAGTGGCTCGACGAGAGTTCGGCAGCAGTCCTTGCGCATGCGCTCCGACGCGTGCAGGACCGAGCGATCGGTGTCGTCCTCTCGCTGCGAGGGTCGGGAGCATCGGCCACCCCGCTCGGCCTGGACGTGTCCGGCCAGACGGGGTGGTCCGAGCACCTGATGCTCGGGCCGCTGTCCCTGGCCGCGCTTCATCGGATGTTGGAGGCAAGAGCCGGCGAGTCGTTCCCGCGGCTGGCGCTCGTCAAGATCGAAGCCGCCTCCGCAGGCAACGCCTTCTATGCCTTGGAGATCGCCCGAGCCTTGATCAGATCGGGGGTGCGGGTGGCCGCAGGCGAGCGTCTGCCGATCCCCGCGACGCTGGCGGCACTGACCAGCGAACGTCTCAATGCCCTGCCGGTGCGCACCCGTGACGCTCTCCTCGTGACCGCGGTTGCGTTCGAGCCGACGCTCGAGGTGCTGGCTCGTGCGGCCGGCGCCGATCTGGTCAGCGACCTCGAGCCGGCGCTGCACGACGGTGTCGTCGCGCTCGACAGCGAGACCGTGCGCTTCAGCCACCCTCTGCTGGCCGCGGCAGCGCTCAGCCGCGCCGGACCTGCGCGGATCCGCGAGATCCACTCGACGCTGGCGGAGGCCGGCTGCTCCGATGAAGCGCGCGCGCGCCACCTGGGGCTGGCTGCGCTGGGGCAGGACCCGCTCGCGGCGGCGGCCCTCGAGGCGGCAGCGGAGCGGGCCCGGCTGCGCGGCGCACCGGTCACTGCCGCTGAGATGCTCGAGCGCGCCCGGGATCTGACCCCGGCCACGGATCAGGAGGAGGCTGCGCGCCGCGCTTACGAGGCCGCCGTGTGCTATGCGGAAGCCGGGGTCATGCACCAAGCCTGGATGCTGTTGGGGCAGGTCATGGAGACCCAGCCCACCGGGATCGCGCGGGCCCGAGTGCTTCAGCGGTTGGGCCAGGTTCGTGCATGGTCCGCCAGCTTCCCCGAGGCTCTCGAGTTGGCGCTGCAGGCCCTCCAAGCGTGCGAGGGCGACGTGGCGCTGCGAGCTGAGATCGAGCTCGACGCCGTGTTTTGCTACATCAGCATCGGCGACTACGCGAGTGCTGAGGCCCATGCCCGCGCGGCAGTTGCTGACGCTGAGATGGCCGGCCCCGATGGAGCAAAAGCCGAGGCGCTCGCCATTCTCACCATCATCGAGTTCTTCGGCGGCCACGGCGTCAATGAAGCGCGGATGGCGCGCGCGCTGGCGCTCGAGGACCCTCTGCGTGCTGGACCCGTGCAGATGCGACCGCGCGTCATCCGTGCACTGCTGCTCCTGTTCACCGGCAGGCTCGGCGACGCCATCGCGACAATGACCGAACTGATCGCGGAGGCCAGCGAGCGGGGCCAGGAAAGCGCCATCCCGATGGTGTCCTTCTACCTCGTCTGGGCCTGCGTGTGGCGCGGCGATCTTCAAGGTGCAGTTCGCGTGGCCGTCCATTCGCGGGACGTTGCCCAGCTGAACAACGATCCGTCGATGCAAGCGTTGTCACTCACTGCCAGCGCTCTGGCCGCGGCTCACACCGGCGCGGTCGACCGTGCTCGCGCCGAGGCGGACGAAGCCCTGGCGTTGTTCCAGGGTCTCCAATGGACCCTGGGCACGATCTGGCCGCTCTGGGCGCTTGGGTTTCTGGAGCTCTCCGTGGGAAACGCACAGCGGGTCGACGTGTTGCTCCACACACTCGCCGACGCGATCACACGCATGGGATTCGGTGAACCCATCCTCGGCGTCTTCCTGCCCGATGAGGTCGAAGCGCTGGTGGCGCTCGGCGATGTCGACAGTGCCGTGCGGTTGGTCGACTGGCTCGAGCAATGCGGCAGGCGAGTTGATCGCCCGTGGGCCCTTGCCACGGCGGCACGCGGTCGCGGGATCATCGCCGCCGCCCAGGGTGACCTTCAGTCTGCGCTCGGTGCGCTGGACCAGGCCATCGTCGAGCACGGGCGACTCTCCATGCCCCTCGAGCTGGCGCGCACCCTCCTGGTGAAGGGACAGGTGCACCGTCGCCGCCGCGAGAAGCGGCTGGCCAACCAGGCGTTGCGAGAGTCGCTGCGCCTTTTCGACGAGGCCGGTGCCGCGCTATGGGCAGCGCGCGTCAGTGCCGAGCTGGCCAGGGTCGGGCTCCGTCCGCAGGCGCCGACCGACCTCACGGAGACCGAGAGACGAGTAGCGACACTGGCTGCCGCCGGCATGACCAATCGGCAGGTGGCACAAGCGGCATTCATCTCACCCAAGACCGTCGACAACGTGCTGGCGCGGGTGTATCGCAAGCTGGCGATCACGTCCCGCGCACAGCTCGGGGTGGCTCTCGGCGCCATGAATGACGAAGCTGGCGGCGGCGGCGCGAGCCGCACTGTACGAACGGTGGTGACGGGGCACGAGACGAGATAGAGTCTCGCGCATGCCCACCGATTCGACACCCCACGTCGAGCCGATCCCCGGGCATCTGCGCACCGTCACGCCTCGGCTCGTGGTTGGCGATGGCGACGCTGCCATCGACTTCTACCGCCGCGCGTTCGGGGCTGAGGAGATCGGCGAGCGCTTCACGGATCCGCACGGCGCCGTGATCCATGCCGAGGTGCGGATCGGCAACTCGATCGTCATGATCACTGCGGGGACGGATGATGCCGGCGCGCCGGCCAGGTCACCGACGTCGCTTGGTGGCGTGGTCAGCGCGGTGATGGCCACCTACTGGGAGGATGTGGACGCAGCCTGGCAAAGGGCCATCACCGCGGGCGCCGAAGTGTTGTATCCCCTTGCCGACCAGTTCTACGGAGAACGGGGTGGTCGCGTCCGCGATCCCTTTGGCCAGCAGTGGATGCTGAGCCAGCACACCGAGGATGTGTCGCACGATGAGATGAACCGTCGGGCGGCGGAATTCTTCAGTACAGGGAGCTGAGACGAGGGTCACGGTGACCAGACGCAGCAAGGATGCTCACTGAACGAGCTGCGGCTTGTGAGCGATGAAGGTCATCACGTCGTCCACACGGACGGTGATCTTCTCGAAGCCAAGCGTCTGCAGCCTGGCGAAGAGGGTGCCGGGCTCGACCGGGTTGTAGGTGTCGCCTTCGTGGAAGTGGTGAAGCCTGTCACTGGGCAGGCTGTCCGAGCCGATGAGAACGCCCCCGGGGCGCAGCACCCGCAGCACTTCGGAGAGCAACCGGTTCTGCAGCGCTGTTGTCGGCACGTGGTGCAGCATCGTGAACGATCCAGCGGCATCAAAGGTGTCGTCGCCGAAGTCAAGGTGGGTGGCATCCTGATGCACAACCTCGACGTTCATCCCCGCAAAGATGTCGATGAGCTTCTCCGCCGCTGCCCCGTCACTCTCCACAACCACCAGCCGGTCCACCCGCTGGCGCAGCCACGCTGTGGCGGCGCCGGGCCCGGGTCCGACCTCGAGCATCTTCTTGCCGATGTCGACGTCGCGTACCAGCACCGGAAGGACGTCGGATTGCAGGTGCTCGACCCATTCGGGGCTCGAGCACAGGGCGTGGTTCTCGTTCATCCCCCAACGTTAGCGAAAGCAGGCTACGGCGCCTGACCGACGCTGCACCCATCGGCGCCAGGCGGATGACGCCGGCTGCCTGGAGTGCGTCGTCATCGACGGGCCGGCGCCGCATTCTTCGGGTGCACCAGCACGTAGGCGCAGCCGCGGGGCGGCAGCGGCCCGCGGGCGTCGACCGTGACCTGGATGCCCGCGGCGCGAAGCGCACCTTCGAGGATGCCGGCCTGCGCTCCACATACCGCGGCTCGTGCCTGGTCGCACGCCTCGTGGAAGATGCAGTTGCGTGCGACGATCCGGTCACCGTCGACGTGGTAGTCGGCGCCATAGCTTTGCAGGGGGAGGAGTGCATCGGCGACGGAGCTGGTTGTTGGGACTGACAGCTGCTCACCGAATCGCACCCCAGCCGCCTTGGTTGCAGCCGATGCTTCATCGCCGAGCGCGGTGAGCCCGCCGCTGAGGATGGTCGCCAACGTCACGAATTGACGCGCTGGATAGGTGAGGGAGAGCACGTCGACCCGCGCGGCGTACAGCGAAGCGGGCTTACCCAGACGGCCGCGACGTTGCGACTTCTCCACGTAACCGAGCCCAGCCAGCCGTTCGAGGTGCGTGAACGCGACGGTCCGATGAACATCGACGAGCCGGCAGATCTCGTCGATGGTGTGGGGCCTCCCGTCGTGCACCAGCGCGAGCAGAATCCGCCGCCGGGTCGGGTCCTGGAGGGCGGCGATCAGCTTCTCGAGCTCGTCGGAACGCGGCGGATCGGCGATCGAGTCGAGTAACCCGCGCTCCTTGGCGGTGCTGTCGGCCATATCCTGAATCTAGCATTTATCGCGACTTGACACAACGAACTGGGATCGTCAGCATGGGAGCGGACACCCGCCGGCGGGTCCGAACCGAATGAACGAGGGCACGACGTGACCGAGAGCCTGGTTGACCGAATCATCCGCAGGCAGACCTGGCTGGAGAAGGTGGCGGACGTGCTCCAGGGGGCCGTTGGAGCGGTGTACGGTGCCCTAGGCCGGCCCGGTCGCACGCTCAAGAACCTCATGCACGGGACCACCTTGCTGGGGCATCCCCTGCATCCTGCCCTGAGCGACCTGCCGATCGGCGCCTGGGCGGCTGGGGTCGTGGCCGACTTCGTCGCCCACTTCACCAACCAGTTGCCCACGCAGGCCGGAGACGTGGCGCTCGCATTCGGTCTGTCCGCGGCTGTGCTCGTCGCGTTGACAGGCCTGACCGACTACCACACAGCCTTCGGTCATGAGCGCCGCGTCGCCACCGCGCACGGCTTGACAATGGTCGCCGTCGTCGGCGTTGACTTTGCATCCCTGGCGTTGCGGTGGTGGGGGTCTCCATCTCTGCACGCGCTGGCGGTGACACTGTCGACGGTTGGTTTCGCCGGCGTGCTGCTCGGAGGCTATCTCGGCGGCCACCTGGTGTTCGGCATCGGCTCCGCGGTCAACCGCAACGCCTTCGCGGAGGGGCCAGAGGATTACGTCGCCGTCGGCGGCCCCGATGACTTTCCTGAGGGTCAGATGCGCCGAGTCAGCGTGGCCGGCATGCCGGCGCTGGTTGTCCGCCGCGGCGGGACGGTGCACGCCGTGGCGGCGGTCTGCTCTCACGCCGGCGGGCCACTGGACGAGGGCACCCTCGACGGCATCTGCGTTACATGCCCATGGCACGGCTCGGTGTTCTCGATTGAATCGGGCCGGGTGCTTGCGGGCCCGGCTACGTTCGATCAGCCGTGCTTCAGGGTTCGGGAGCGCGACGGCCAGGTCGAGCTGAAGCTCGCGGTGCCACTCCATTGACCGCGCTGGTGCTGCCGGAGAGTTTGCCGACCGAGCCACGCACGATCGAGGCAGGCCACTCCGTGGAGCGACTGCTGCGCTTCATTGGCGAGGACCCGACGCGGGAAGGCCTGCGCGGGACACCACAACGCGTCGCCCGGTCCCTGCAGTTCCTGACGTCAGGGTATGAGCAGGATGTGGCCGATGTCGTCAACGGGGCCTTGTTTGCCGAGGCGTACTCGGGGACGGTCGTCGTCCGCGACATCGAGGTGTACAGCCTGTGCGAGCATCACATGCTGCCCTTCTTCGGTCGCGCGCATGTTGCCTACATCCCTGACGGTCGGGTGATCGGCCTCAGCAAAGTTCCCCGCATTGTCGAGCTGTTTGCTCGGCGACTCCAGGTCCAGGAGCGGCTGACCATGCAGGTTGCGGAAGCCCTCGATGACGTCCTCGCTCCACTTGGGGTCGCCGTGGTGATCGAGGCCTCGCACCTGTGCATGATGATGCGCGGGGTTCAGAAGCAGAACAGCCAGACAGTGACGTCAAGCATGTGCGGCGTGTTCCTGTCCGATCAACGGACGCGTGCGGAGTTCATGGAGCTCATCCACAGCCCCCGCTGCGACGGAAGGTGAGCCAACGGCCCTATGGATGTCGGCGCGCGGCCAGGTCCTTTGCAAAAGCCACCGCCAGATCCCTGACTCCGAGCCTTCGGTGGCGACCACGATCACCTTGAACATCTGGACCCTGCTCCCATCGGGCTTGCTTCATGCTTCGCGGAGCGCAAATTCCTTGAATGCGGCCAGCGCGCGCGGGGCCCACACCGTCCCCGGGCCGCCGTTCATGAGGATGGCGACGCCCATGGCTTCGGCCACCTCTGTCTGCGTAGCCTGGGCAGCCGCCGACCCGCGGGCGTGAGCCGCGATGCAGCCGTCACACTCGCGGGTCACCGCGATCGCCAATGCGATCAACTCCTTGATCTTCGCGGGGAGCGCGCCGTCGACCATCACTGCGCGTTGGGTGGCTGCGTAGCCGGCATAGACCTCGGGAATCATCTGGCGCAGTTCCCGGCCAGGCTCGCGAAGCTCTTCGATGAGGTGGTGTGCGTCGGGCATCGAGGGTCTCCTCAATCGGCTGCGGGAGGCGGGTGGCTCAGCGTAGACCACCGTCTGCACGCGCGGTCAGCGCATCGCGCCATCGCCAACCCGGAGCGGGACCAACGCGGCACACCCGGCGTAGGCTGCAGCCAGCGAGGCGACGCGGACGAAGCGGCAGGCAGCGGGGCCTGTCGTCATCACCGGCCCGAGTCGTTCGTAGGCACGACGCGCGGCATCGGCCCCGTCATGGGCTGCGGTGGCGGCATGAATCAAGCCCCGTTGCGTCTGGTCAGCGCCGAGGCGGCACTCCTCGATGGACCCGCTGAGCATCTTGATCAGACGACGCCAGGAGGCTGGGAAGGCGATGGTCTGCGCTCGTTCATGGACGCCGCCGACAGAATCGCGCAGCAGATCCGCGGCGGCGAACGCCGTGAAGGCAGCAGCGTGTGCGACACGCGCGCGCTGGGCCTGGTTCGCGCGAAGATCGGCAGAGTCGGCGGTCGCCGCAGCCAGAAGCAGGGTGTGTGCGGCATTTCGTGCCGCACCGCCAGCCGCGCGCGCCTGCATCTCGGTACCGGCGCGCGCCGCAGCTTCGGCGGCGTGGCTCGCCGCCAGCGCGGCGATCGCCAGGTCGTGCACGGCCGTATCGAGAGGATGGCGGGGGAAGGAGCTGCTGATCGGCTCGACCATCCCCGCGTTGACCGACGCGCCGGAGGGGAGCGCCTCTTCGAGGTGGCGGATCACCTCCCTGGCGACCTGGTTGGCGACGACCGCCGATGCTCGTGCGTCTGTGAACGGGTTCAGCTCATCGATCATGGCGTGCGACCTCCTGGTCCGGTTTCTGCTACCGCCGGATGCCCGCGGGGCGCCGCGCGGACGGTGCAACTTGTCGTGTGGTGTCTGCGGGAGTAGCGACCGAGCCCTGATACCCAGCGAGGGCGTCGCTGCAGCGCCGGAGGTCGCGGAGCAGACCACGCCGTTCGGTCGCGATCAACCCGCGCAGCATGCGTTGCTCGACGTCCGCGGTTATCGCCGTGCAGCGTTCGACCACGTCTGCGCCGGCCGCGGTGAGGTGCACGGTGAGAATACGGCCGTGGGACGTGTGCCGGCGGCGCTCGACGAGCTTGCGGTCGAGCAGGCCTGCGACCAGGTCGTTCATGGTCTGCGCGGTCACGACCACGCGACGGGCGAGCTCGGCCGACGAGATGCCGTCCTCGGCGCCGACGTCCATGAGCACGTTCGCCAGCGGCAGCGACATGCCGAGGCTGCTCAGCTCCGCATCCGCTGCCATCCGGAACGCCTGGAAGGTGCGCCGAAGAGCCCGGCCGATCGACGCATTTCGAGGGGATTCGATGATATCAGCCTCCTGATATAAGAGTGTCAGGACACTGATAATGATACGCCACGTCCAGCGTTGCGCCCGATGTTGGAGTCGGTGACGTTCTCGTCCGCACATGCGGACGTTGGCGGCTCCGCGCACAGGGCTTCACCTGGCTCGAGATGCGGCTGTGCCACACTCGCCGCCGATGAAGTCGCACACGCGGGCCATCGCTGCCGCCGTGACGCCGCTGACCGCGGGCGGTACGCACGTCGACCACCGCGCCATCCCGGCGCTGGTCGAGTTCTACAGCGCGTCAGCCCTGGACGGGTTGCTGGTGCTGGGCACGACCGGTGAGGGCATCCTGCTCTCGCCCCATGAGCGTCGCACCGCTGCGCGAGAGTTCATCGCGGCCGCCACGAAGAGCCTTCCCGTGATCGTGCACTGTGGTGCGCAGTCGACGCGCGATACGGCGATGCTTGCCGAGCAGGCTGCCGCCGCCGGCGCCGCCGGCATCGCGGTCATCGCACCGCCGTATTTCGCGCTGGACGACCGCGCCCTCGAGGAGCACTTCCTGGTTGCCGCGCGCGCGGCGGCGCCGGCGCCGTTCTACGTCTACGAGTTCGCGGCGCGCAGCGGCTACGCGGTGCCCATCGAGGTGATCGAGAAGCTGCGCGAGCGCGCGCCGAACCTCGCCGGGCTGAAGGTGTCCGACACACCGTTCGAGCGCGTCGAGCCGTACCTCCTCGGCGGCCTCGACGTCTTGATCGGGGCAGAGGAGCTGATCCACCGCGGGCTGGGGTCGGGCGCGGCGGGCGCCGTCTCCGGTCTCGCCGCGGCGCTGCCGGAGGTGACCGTGCGAGCGGTGCGCACCGCCACCGCCGAGGACAGCGCAGTGGCCGGTCGCATCCGCGCCACCGTCCAGCGCTTCCCGTTCCACGCCGCCCTCAAGCACATCCTCCGCTGGCGGGGCGTGGCGATCGGGCCGGCGGTGCGGGCGCCACTGCGACCGCTCCAAGCTGCCGACGCGGAAGTCCTGGAGGCGCTGCTCTCCGACCCGCACGGAGACTGGGCTCAGAGCCACGCGGTCTCGGCCGTCAGCGGACCGTCGAAGCGGTCCAGCCGCAGCGGCGAGATGTCGAACGTGCTGCAGCGCTGATCCCGGACCAGCTCGGTCACCGCCTGCCCCGCGGCCAGCGAGTGCATGATGCCGTGGCCACCGAAGCCGGCGCACTGCACGAACCACGGCGCCGACGGCGGCGCGTCGATGACCGCATTGTGGTCCGGAGTCTCCGGGTACAGGCCTGCCCAGCACTTGCGCGGGTTGACCGTGGCCTGCTCGAGGAGCGGAAAGCGGTTGTGTGCACGCGCCGCCACGGCCTCGAGGAAAGCCGGCTCGAAGCCGGTCTCGAAGCCGCTGCGCGTGTCCGGGTCCGACCAGCCGACCAGCAGGCCGCCGCCACCCTCGCGACGCACCAGGACGCCAGTGTCCATGTCGACACACATCGGCAGCGACGCCGGGACCGCGGGCAGGGGCTCGGTGCAGGCGAGGTTGCGGCGGTAGGGGAGGACCGGCAGGTCGATCCCGGCCAGCGCGGCGAGGCCGCGCGCCCACGCGCCTGCCGCGTTGACGACGTGCTCCGCCTCGACCTCGGCGCGTGCGCAGTGGACGACCGCGCCCGCACCATGGGATTCGATCGCGACGACCTCGGTGTCGAACATGTAGGTCGCGCCGAGTCTCGCGCCCTCGCTCCACAGCGCGCGGGCCACGCCGTGCGGGTCGATGACGCCGTCGGAGGCGCAGAACGCTGCCGCCCGGAGGCCGGCGACGCGCACCATCGGCGCCAGCTCGCGCACGCGCTGCGCGGAAGCGAGCTCCACCGGCAGGTGCATGGCGCGCTGCAGCGCGAGGTCGCGATGCAGCGTCGCACAGCTCGGGTCACCCGCCAACAAGAGGTAGCCGACGGGCCGGTAGCCGACCTTCCCGCCCGCCAGCTCGTCGAGCTCCGCCAGGCGCGGGATCGTGTACTGCGAGAAGGCGATGTTGACCGCGGTCGCGAACTGGGCGCGGACACCGCCGTTGGCCCGCGCGGTCGAGCCCATCCCGGCCGAGCTTTCCCGGTCGAGCACCACCACTCCGTCCACGCCGGCACGGCGCAGCTGCAGCGCCACGGCCAGGCCGACGGCTCCGGCTCCCACAATCGCGACGCGAGCCCGAAGCCGGCTCATCGACCACTCCTCCCCGCTGATCGCCATGGGCTCAGCGTCGCCGTGATGATCACCGTTCGGTGTGCGGTGTGGGTGGCCGGCCAGCGCACCGTGCACGATGTATCCTGCAATACCCATCACGGCCGTGAGCCGCGAGAGAGCCAACCATTCGGCGCCGCCCCGGGGGAATGCGCCAAGGAGGTCAGCCATGTCGTCGGTCCGCCCCGGTGAGCCCTGGCACACCGACCAGTGGTTCACCAGCCCGTGGAATCACGATCCCGAGGTCG
This sequence comes from Candidatus Dormiibacterota bacterium, assembly GCA_036561525.1. Taxonomy (GTDB): domain Bacteria; phylum Chloroflexota; class Dormibacteria; order Aeolococcales; family Aeolococcaceae; genus Aeolococcus. The sequence continues at coordinate 11,027 of DATBPD010000091.1, forward strand.
CCGCGTCGTTCGCCTTTCCTGAGCGGATCACCGTCCACGATGTGACCCTTCGCGACGGTGAACAGCAGGCCGGGGTCGAGTTCACCGCCGACGACAAGGTTCGCATCGCCGAGGCCCTCGCAGAAGCCGGTGTCCACCGCATCGAGGCAGGCCTTCCCGCCGTCTCCGCCGCCGACGCCGAGGCGGTCCGGCGGATCGTCGCCGCCGACCTGCCATCGACGATCTACGCCTTCTCGCGTTGCATGGTCGCAGACGTGCAGGTGGCGGTCGACTGCGGCGCCCAGGGCGTCGTGATGGAGATCCCTTCGAGCAGGCATCTCATCGAGCTCGGCTACCGCTGGAGCGTCGAGCGGGCCATCGAGCTGTCGATCGAAGCAACCAAGTTCGCGCATGACAACGGTCTGCTGGTCTCGTTCTTCCCGATCGATGCGACCCGTGCTTCGGTGCAGGACTACCTCAACCTGGTCGAGACGGTGGCCCGCGATGGTCACGTCGACTCGCTGGGGCTTGTCGACACCTTCGGCGTGCTCACCCCGCACGCGGTGGAGAGATTCGTCAGGCTCAGCCGCGAGCGGCTCAACGTGCCGCTGGAGACGCACTTCCACATGGACTACGGGATGGGCGTGGCCAACACGGTGATCGCCGCCGCTGCCGGCGCCGCCTGCGTCCAGGTCACGGTGAGCGGCCTCGGTGAGCGCGCGGGCAACACCCCATTGGAGGAGACGGTCATGACCCTCCTCACCCTGTACGGCAAGGACCTCGGCATCCGCACGGAGGCGCTGACCGGGTTGGCCCGGCTGGTTGCCGAGCTCTCGGGAGTGCAGCAGCCGTCCAATCGTGCGGTCACCGGCAGCCGCCTCTTCGAGATCGAATCCGGCATCATCGCCACCTGGGCTCGCAACGTGCGCGATGTGGACGTCACGGAGTCGCTGCCGTACCTTCCCGAGCTGGTTGGCCAGGTGGGGCCCCGCATCGTGCTCGGCAAGGGCAGCGGCATCGACAACATCGTCGAGGGCCTCGAGCGCATCGGCGTGTCGGCCACGCAGGAGGAGAGTCTCGAGATCCTTCAACTGGTCAAGACGAGGTCTCTCGAGCGCAAATCGCTGCTCGACGACAGCGACTTCAAGGCGATTGCCGACTCCGTCGTGTCACCCGCATAGCTGTGGGCACCCTGAGCGAGGCTCTCTGAATGGCCCCGAGGGTGGGCGTCGTCGGCCTTGGCGTGATGGGCTCAGCGATGAGCGTCAACCTGATGGCGTCCGGTTTCACAGTGGTCGGCTTCGACATCGCGCCCGAGCGCCGGGCGGCCCACGCAGCGTCGGGTGGGGAGGTGGCGGACTCGGCCAGGTCCGTCGCCGAAAGCGTGGATGCGGTTGTGCTCTCGCTGCCCAGCGTGGCCGCCCTCGAGGCGGTGGTCAGCGGCGCCGACGGGTTGTCCGAGCGCGGCGCCGGCGAGCTCGTCGTCATCGAGACAAGCACGCTCCCCCTGGAGGCGAAGCTCTTCGCGCGCGACTCGCTTGCACCACTGCGCGTCGAGGTGCTCGACTGCCCGCTGAGCGGCACGGGGGCCCAGGCGCGTCTCAAGGATGTGGTCGCCTATGTGAGTGGCGACGAGGCCGCCGCGGCGCGCGTTGGTCCGGTGCTCGACGGCCTGGCGCGGCGGCATTTCTACACGGGGGAGTTCGGCAACGGATCCAAGCTCAAGTACATCGCCAACCTGCTGGTCACCATTCACAACATGTCCACCGCCGAGGCCTTCCTCCTCGCCAAGCGGGCGGGCGTCGACCCGCGGATGATGCTGGAGGTCGTGGGCGACGGCGCCGGCTCCTCACGAATGTTTCAGGTGCGCGGGCCGCTCATGGCCGAGAACGACTACGACGACGATCCCACCATGCGCGTGGAGCTGTTCCAGAAGGACATCGAGATCATCCGACGCTTCGCGCAGGGCGTGCACAGCCCCACGCCGCTGTTCACCCTCACCGCGCAGTTCTACGAGGCCGCGATGGCGCAGGGACGGGCGGCGCAGGACCCCGCGTGCCTGCTCGCGGTCCTGGAGCAGCTGACCCGGCAGGCCGACACCTGACAGTGGCGCCCGCGCCGACGCTCAGCCGGCTCGGCGGCTTGGTTGGGGCGAGCCGCGACGCCGTCGAGCGGAGCCGGCCGTGGCAGCAGACTCGCCGGCGGCCAGGATGGCCTGCAGGGTCGCGTCGAGGTGACGTCGCAACGCGTCGGCAGCGGCCTCGCCGTCGCCCGCCCGCAGGGCAGCGAGAATGCCGCGGTGGTCGGCGTTTCCCTTCTTCATGAGAGGCGGGTCGAGGTGGACGGCGTGCGCCACGTAGAGCGCTGCCGCGTCCTGCACGTTCTTGACGGCGCTGGCGAGCCGCGGCGACCGCGCGGAACTCTCGAGCAGGCTGTGGAACTTCCAGTTGGTCTCGACCCACGCGGCCGGGTCGGACTCCTTCTCCATCTGTGCGTGCAATGAGGCGGCTGCTTTCAACTGCTCTTTGGTGATGCGCGAGGCGGCGAGCCGCAGAGCAAGTGGTTCGAGCGCCTTGCGTATCTCGTAGATCTCGCGCAACTCGTCCATGTCGATGTCGTGAACCACAGCGCCGCGGTGAGGATGGAAGCGGATCAGCTGGTCCGATGCAAGGTCGCGGAGAGCCTCACGAACCGGCGTGGTGCTCACCCTCAGCTGGGCGGCGAGCTCCGCCTGGACCAGGCGGGTGCCGCCGGGCAACTCCCCGCTGAGAATGGCGTGCCGCAAGGTTTCACGGACGATCTCGTGCGCGGTGAGGCGTTCAGGTGCAGAGTGGAAGCTGCGAATCTGCAGGCCGCCGAGGTTGCTCATCCACTCTCCCTGGCAGCCGCTCTGCGGCTTCTCATGCCGACATTGTCGATGATCCACGATGTGTCTTTGGGCGGGCCGCGGTCGGCCGCCAGGACCCGCCCCCCGGCTTGACCTTTGCACATTGCATGATGTAGCGTCACCGGGCCCCGGAATCGTGGCCGCGGATGTCGCGACGCCCGTCTCACGCCATTGGCAAAGGATCTCACGCATGTCTTTCGGCATGGTCAGCATGGACTGGCAGGAGCGCATCAACTGGCAGCGCATGCGCGAGTACCGCCTGGCGCGGACGCGCGAAGCAATGCGCAAGCACGAGCTGGGCGCCATGCTCTTCATGTACGACGAGAACGTGCGCTATGTCACGTCCACACTGACGCCCGGTTGGAACAAGCTGAAGCCGGGGCTTCGCTACGCAATGCTCGCCGAAGGGGGCGAACCGATCCTCTTCGAGCAGGGTGACATCGGCATCCACGTGGAGAAGCACTCACCGTGGCTGCGCAAGGAGAACATCCGGCACTCCTTCTCCTGGATCAAGGGCGCAGCCGGGCCCGCCTCTGAGATGCAGGTCGGCAAGTTCACCAAGGCGCTCCTCGAGGCCATGGAGGAAGCTGGCGTCAAGGACAAGCCGCTCGGAGTCGATTTCATCGACATCAACATGATCCGCGCATTCGAGCGCGCCGGTGTCAACTGGACTGACGGCATGACCCCCATGATGGAAGCACGATCGGTCAAGAACCAGGACGAGCAGGAGGCGATGCGCATCGTCGGCGCCATCGGCGACGCGTTGCACTACGAATTCTCGAAGTTCCTCAAGCCCGGTCTCACCGAGAACCAGGTCACCGCGTTCGGGATGAAGTACCTGTTCGACATCCCCGGGATGGAGGATGTCGAAGACATCATCGTGTCCTCCGGACCGAATGCGTGGCCGAACTGGCGCAACTTCTCCGACCGCATCATCCGCCCGGGTGAGATCGTCATCATCGACCTCGCGGCGCTGACCTGGAACGGCTTCAAGTCCTGCTACTACCGCACCTATTGCGTTGGTGGCACCCCGACCGCAGAGCACCGCGAGTACTACGAGATCGCGCTGAAGTGGCTCTACGATTCGATCGAGGCGGTCAAGCCCGGCGCCACCACCGCCGACATCGCCAGCAGGTGGCCGTCCGCGCAGGAGACCTGGGGCTACGAGGATGAGGACCAGGCTGCCGCCAACCTGTGGGGACATGGCCTCGGCCTCGCCCAGTACGACATGCCAGTGATCTCGCGGATCTGGTCGCTCGACTTCCCCCAGGAGATCAAGGCGGGCATGGTGTTCGCGCTGGAGACGCAGCACGGCAAGGTTCACGACTTCGGGGTGCGGATCGAGGAGATGCTCATCGTGCACGACGAGGGCACGGAGATCATCACCACGTTCCCTGTCAACGAGATCACCGTCGCGGGCTGACGTCGTGGCCATCGAGGTGCTGTCGCTGCAGAGCGAGACCTGCCTCGACCCGGCCCGGGTCGGGGGCAAGGCGGCGCGGCTGGCCGCTGCGCTGCGCTGCCGGCTCCCGGTCCTCCCGGGGATGGTGATCCCCGTCGGTGCCGACGCGGGGCGGCTGATCGCCGCTGCCGGCACCGTCGAAGCTCGTGGCGTGCATGCCGCCCGTCTGGACGTGATGGATTCGACGGCGCCGTCGCTGGCCGGGTTCGAGTTCGAGGTGCAGGCCCTGGGCAACGACCTCGTGGTCCGCTCCTCCTCGCCGTTGGAGGGGGCGCCGGAGTACGCCGGGGCGTTCACCTCGTACGTGGGGGTCACGCCCGCCGAGCTGGCCACGGCCGTCCGGGGCGTCTGGGCTTCCGCGCTCGTCGATCCTGCGCTCGCCGTCGACAGCGCCGGCGGTTACGCCGCGCCCGCGATGGCCGTCCTCGTCCAGCCGCGGGTCCATCCCTCGTTCTCGGGGACGGCGCAGCTCGGCGGTGACGAGGTGACGGTGGTGGCGGTCGCCGGTTCGCCCGGGCCACTCCTGGCCGGGTGGTCACGCGGTGACGCCGCGATCGTCGACGACGCAGGCGCGGCTCGCGGCCCTGCGGTGGCCATCCTTGGAGCCGGGCTGCTTGCCGAGGTCGCGGCGCTGAGCCGGCGGGTCCACGGTGAGGTTGGCGACGACCTCATCGAATGGGCCGCCACCGCTGCCGGGGTGGTGCTCCTGCAGGCCAGGCACGCCGCACCCAGGCCGGCCGCGGCCACCGGACCGAGCCAGGGCGGGGTGCCGGGGGCGGCGGCCGGCGTTGCGCGCCTCGTCCATGCCTTTGCCGGGCCGCTCGGAGAGGAGCTCATGCTGCCCCTCGGCCTGCCCGGTGTGCACGCCGCCACCCTGCCGCCACCGCTGCCCACGCCCGCGAGGGTGGCGCGGGCGACGGCCGGGGCCGCGTGGGTGGCGGCGCGCGCCCTCTCTCACGCCCTTCGGGCTCGAGCCTGGGGAGCTGACGACCACGGTGGGCGCGGGGCCGCGGCGGTCATCGCTCAACTTCGCGGAGGCGACATCGCCGCCGTCGTGGGCCGGCTCGCCGCCGCACCGCCGATCCCGGCCGGCGACGTGGCGGCGCTCCTCCTCCAGTTGGGAACGGTGGCGGCGTGGATGCTCCAGACGGCAGTCGTCTCCAGCGCCCACGATCTCTGGGCGATGACCGCAGGCGATGTCGATCGCCTCCTCGCCGCCCCCGAGCCCGACCCAGATCCGGCGCCCTGGGAGGATGCCCGGCGGCGCGCGCTGCTGCGCTGGGAACCGCTGATCTACACAGCGATGGCCGCCACCGGCGCAGCTCTCCAGGGTGACCCGGTCTCGGGTGGGTGGGGCGCGGGGATGGCGGTGCTGGTGCGCGGCCTGCCGACGGAGGCTGAGCATCGCCCTCGGATGGTGGTGATCGCGCCCCACCCGATCCCGCAGCTGGCTCCGTTGCTCTGGGGAGCGGCCGGCCTGGTGACGGCCGGGGGCAGCGGCGCTGCCCACCTCGTCGAGGTGGCGCGCTCGCGTGGGGTGCCCGCGGTCGTGGGCTGCGACCACAACCTGCTCTTCGCTCTTGTCGGGGATGGCACGCCGCGGCTCGTCGCCGTTGACGGCGACGGCGGGCGCGTCACCGTCGACGCCGGCGGGGCGTGAGCGTGTCCGGCGGACGGGACAGAACATCATCTCGCCACCAGCCCATGGAGGCTCAGAATGCCGATCCCCCACCAACAGGCCCAGGCGCTCATCGCTGCCGCGCATGAGCACGCGGCGGCGATCGGGGTCCGCGCCACCGTCGCCGTGGTCGATGAGGGTGGCCACCTCGTCGCCCTCGGCCGCATGGACGGCGCCTTCGCGCTGAGCCCGCAGATCGCCGAGGCCAAGGCCCTGGGCGCGGCTGTCTGGTACCGGGACGGGGCTTCGCTGGCCGGGCTCCAGGAGGCCCGCCCGGCGTTCTTCGAGGCGGTCGGCCGCCTCACCAGGGTGCCGCTGATCCCGGGGCTGGGCTCGGTCATCCTCCGCGACGGTGGCGGCGTGGTGGGCGCGGTCGGGGTCAGCGGCGCCAGCAGCGAGCAGGACCTGGAGTGCGCGTTGGCGGGCATGCGCGCCGTTGGCCTGCAGTCAGAGCAGTAGCTTCACCACGGCGACCACCCCGGCCACCACGAGAAGGCCGCGCAGCACCACCGGAGAAAGCCGGCGCCCCGCCGACGCGCCCGCCTGGCCACCGACGACGCTGGAGACGGCGATGAGCAGCGCGGGTTCCCAGGCGACGTGCGCGACCACCGCGAAGAGGATCGCGGCCGCTCCGTTCACGATCATCGCGACCACGTTCTTCAGCGCGTTGAGCCGCTGCAGAGAATCGTTGAGCAGGATCGCGAACATGCTGATGAGGATGATTCCCTGGGCCGCGCCGAAATAGCCGCCGTACACCGCGGTTGCGAAGACGCCGGCGGGCAGCAGCACTCCCATCCCGCGGTTCTCGCCGCGTTGCGCGATGTGCGCCGTCAGCCAGGGTTGGACGATCACGAGCACCACCGCGATCACGATCAAGGGCGCGACCACGATCCTGAAGGCGCCCGCCGGGAGGGTCAGGAGGAGGATCGCGCCGGCCACGGCGCCGACCAGCGCGGGCAGCGCCAGAACCAGCACCCGCGAGCGCTGGCCGCTCAGCTCACGACGGTAGCCGACGACTCCGCTGACGTTGCCGAACGCAAGCCCCACGGTGTTGGTGACGTTGGCGACCACCGGGGCGAACCCGAGGGAGAGAAGCACCGGGAAGGTGAGCAGCGAACCTGACCCGACGACCGCGTTCATGGTCCCGGCCACGAAGCCGGCGGCCAGGACGGCGAGGACCGCCCAGCCGTTCACGCCGAGGGTCGCAGGCAGGAGGTAGGGTCGCCCTCCACCGCCGGAGTTGTCATACACTCCCTTGTCCGCATTGCGCGTGCAGGAATTGGATTCCGCAAAGCGGAATGGAGCAGAGTATGACCGCAGCCCGCGACCGTGTCCTCATCACTGACCAGGTGTTCGGTGGCACCGGGATCGAGCGAGGTGTGCTCGAGCCGCTCGACGTGGAGGTGGTCGAGGCCCCCTCGAGCGACGAGGCCACCCTCGTTCGCCTCGCCGCAGGGGTGCGCGGCATGCTGGTGTGCTACGCGACGATCACGAACGCGGTGCTCGAGGCGGCAGCCCCCACCTGCACGGTCGTGGCTCGCTACGGGATCGGCTACGACAACATCCCGGTGGCCACGGCGACACGTCTTGGCATGGTGGTCACCAACGTGCCCGACTACTGCCTCGACGAGGTGGCCGACCACGCCATGGTTCTGCTGCTGTCGATGGCCCGCCGGGTACCCCAGATGGATCGGGCCGTCCGCGAGGGCGAATGGGTGGTGCCGAGCTCCGGCGTGCACCGGCTGGCCGGCCGTCGCCTGGCCCTGCTCGGGGTGGGCCGCATCGGCCGGCGCGTCGCGGATCGGGCGCTTGCCTTCGGGCTCGAGGTGGTGGCCTTCGACCCGTTCGTCGACCCGTGGGACGTGCCCGGGGTGACCCGGGTCGACAGCGTCGAGGCCGCGGTCGCCGACGCCGACTTCGTCAGCCTCCACGCGCCGCTCAATGCGGAGAACCGACACGTCATCGGAGCCCAGAGCATCGCGCAGATGCGCCGGGCGCCGGTCATCGTCAACACCGCACGCGGCGGCCTCGTGGATCTCGCTGCGGTGGTGGAGGCGCTCGACGATGGCCGCCTCAGCGGGGTGGCCCTCGATGTCACCGAGCCCGAGCCGCTGCCGGTGGATCACCCGCTGCGCCGCCATCCGCTCGCGTTGGTCACGCCGCATGCGTCCTTCTACTCCGCGGAGGCCCAGGACGAGCTGCAGCGGCGTGCCGCCGAGGAGGTCGCCAGCCGGCTGCGTGGCGAGCCGCCGCGCTCGCCCGTCAACCCCGAGGTGCTCAGCGCGGCGGGTTTTCGTGGCTGAGGCGGTGCGGAGCACCACGCCGACCTACCCGGACCTGGCGGGACGGGTGGCGGTGGTGACCGGCGGGTCGAAGGGCATCGGCGCGGCCACGTGCCGCGCCCTGGCCGCCAACGGCGTCCGGGTGGCGGTCGTTGCCCGCGACGCGGCGGGCATCGACCAGACCGTGGCTGCACTGATCGCGGCCGGCGGCGAGGCCATCGGGGTGAGCGCCGACGCCATGGACTACGACGCCGTCGAGGGCATGCGCGCGCAGGTGGAGCGGGAGCTGGGGCCCGCCGACATCCTCATGCCCTTTGCCGGCGGCTTCTCCAGGCTGACCCCGGTCGCGGAGATCACCGAGGCCGACTGGCGCTACGTCATCGACTCCAACCTCACCACGACCTTCTTTGCGTGCAAGTCCTTTCTTCCCGGGATGATGGAGCGCGGTCGCGGCGCGATCGTGACCATCTCATCGAACGCCGCCCGCAACCTCGACGTCACCCTGACCGCTTCGTACGCCGCTGCCAAAGCCGGTGTGGTGCAGTTCACCCGGCACGTCGCGCTCGAGGTGGGTGGCAGCGGAGTGCGCGTCAACTGCGTGGCCCCGGCCACCACGGTGACCGAGCGTATCTCGTCCTTCATGAGCGACGAGCGAATCGAGCAGATGGCCCAGCTGTCGACGCTCAAGCGCATCGGCTTGCCCGACGATTCGGCGATGGCAGCCCTGTTCCTTGCGTCCGACTCCGCCTCGTGGCTGACCGGCATCACCATCGATGTCGCCGGCGGCCGAGTGATGCGATAAACCAGAGGAGACCGTCATGAAGCTCGACATCCACAACCACGTCCTCCCCAGGGCGTCGCTCGAGGTGCTGCGCACCGACAGGGCGTACGGCGCCACCGTGACCGACACGGAGTTCACCGGGGGAAACCATGGCCTGTTCTGGCTCGATCCCGGCTTCTATGAGCCGGACGCCAAGGTCGCTCAGCTCGAGGCCAAGGGGCTGGACGGCGCCATCCTGAGCACGGCGCCCCCGCTGTTCTTCTATGACCTCGCGGCCGACCTCGGCGAGAGGATCGCGCGGACCACCAACGGCGGGCTGCGTGACTTCGCGGCCGCCTATCCCGACCGTTTGCGGTGGATGGCAACGCTGCCCATGGCGGCACCGGAGCGTGTCGTGGGTGTGCTCGAGGAGGCCGTCGAGGCCGGCGCCGTCGGCGCCGAGGTGGGCACATGCATCGCCGGCCGCCGCCTCGACGAGGACGACTACGAACCCTTCTGGGCGGCAGCCGAACGCCTGCAGACGCCGGTGCTGCTCCATCCCGCGTTCAACGAGGCCCACTGCGGCCTGCAGCCCTTCTACTTCCAGAACGTCATCGGCAACCAGCTCGAGACCACCGTCGCCATCGAGCGCCTCATCGCCTCGGGGGTGTTGACCCGGCACCCCGGCGTCAGCATCGTGCTGGTGCACGGGGGCGGCTACTTCCCGTTCCAGGCTGGCCGCCTCAAGCACGCCACCACGGTGCGTCAGGAGCTGAGCGAGTCAGCCCGCGACCCCTGGTCGTTCTTCGGGCAGGTCGTCGTCGACACCCTCACCCACGACGCGGAGACGCTGCGCCACCTGATCTCGCGCGTCGGAGGCGCCAACGTGGTGATGGGAACCGACTCGCCGTTCGACATGTCCACGCCCGAGCCGATGGCCATGCTGCGCGAGGTCGCCGACGATGACACGGTGCGAGCGGTGAGCGAGGAGAACATCGCGCGCGTCTACAGGCTGTCCGAGCTCGCCGCCCGGCGCTGACCGTGTCGCGCGTCCACGAGCTGTGAAGGCCGGTATGGTTGCCGACGATGGTTGAATCCGCGGATCGGCTGCTCCGCATCCTCGAGTCGTTCGGGGCCCGCGAGCGCGACGTCAGCCTCGCCGACCTCGCCGACAGGGTCGCCCTTCCCAAGAGCTCAGTGCACCGTCTGCTCACCACCCTGGTCGCCCACGGTTTCGTGGACCGCGATCCCGCGACACGACGCTATACGCTCGGCATCCGGCTCTTCGAGCTTGGTTCGGCTGCAATCCACGAGCGGGGTCTGCACGGTGCCGCGCAACCGCAGCTCGAGGAGCTCTCCCGAGCCACCGGCGAGACATGTCACCTCGCTGTTCTCTCAGGCACGGAGGCGGTCTACGTCTACAAGGTGGACGGTCCCTCGGACATCAGCATGTCGTCGCGCGTCGGCGGGCGGGCGCCCTGTCACGCCACCAGCATCGGCAAGGTGCTGATCGCCTGGGCGGCGCCTGAACAGGTCGCCGCGGTGCGCGCTCACCCGATGGCGGCGATCACCGCCAACACCATCACCTCGCCGGCGCGCTTCGATGCCGAGCTGGCGCTGGTGCGCGCCCAGGGCTACGCGCTCGACCTCGAGGAGTATGCCGAGGGTCTGCATTGCATCTCGGCCCCCGTCCGTGACCAGATGGGCCGGGTCAGCGCGGCACTGGGCATCGCCGGACCGCGGACTCGCATCGACGGCGATCGGCTCGTTGCGCTGATTCCCATGGTGGTGGCGGCGGCGCACCAACTGTCCCGCCAGCTCGGATTCGTGGAGGACCACAGCCTCGCCGCGGTGACGTAGGTGGCGGGCGAACGTCGTGCGGTGGTGATCGGCGGCTCGCTGGGCGGCCTCACCGCCGCGCTGTTCCTCCACGAGGCGGGTTATGCGGTCTCGATTCACGAGCGCTCGGCCGAGCTGTCCGACCGGGGGGCCGGCATCGTCGCTCACCCCGAGTCGCTCCGCTACCTGATCGAACGCGGCGCAGCGACTCTCGACGAGGTGAGCATTCCCTGCGGCAACCTGCGCTATCTGGACCGCGACGGCGTCACCGTTCATGAGGCGCCCGTCGGGTATCGATTCACCTCGTGGTACGCGCTCTACAGCCGGCTGCTGGAGCGTCTGCCCGCGGGGACGATGCATTTCTCGCAGGCGCTGCATGACATCAGCGACGACGGCGACGAGGTGGTCGTGGGCATGCAGGGCGGTGTGGAGGCGCGCTGCGACGTGCTCGTCTGTGCCGACGGCATCTCGTCCACCGCGCGGCACCTTCTCCTTCCCGGATCGGAACCTGTTGACGCGGGCTACATCGGCTGGCGCGGCACCGTGTCCGTCGCTGCTCTCGACCCAGCTCTGCGCGCCTCTCTGGGGAACCACATCACCTATCAGCTCCTCGATTCCGGGCACATCCTCGCCTACCCGATCCCCGGATCAGCGATCACCGCGGGTGAGGGGTCGCTCAACTGGGTCTGGTACCGGCGCGTCACCGAGGGTGCTGGTCTGACCAGCGCCATGACCGATTCACGTGGGGTGCAGCACGCTCTGTCGGTGCCCCCTGGGATGGTCCGCGCCGGCGCCGCCGGCGAGCTGCGCAGCGCGGCGGGCGAGCTGCTTGCCGCCGACCTGGCCGCGCTGGTGCTCAGCACACCCCAGCCGTTCATCCAGCGCGTGGTGGACGTCGAGGTGACGCAGATGGCGTTCGGACGCGTCGCCCTGGTCGGTGACGCCGCCTTCGTGGCCCGGCCCCACGCTGCGGCGGGGACCGCCAAGGCAGCCGCCGACGGCCGGGCTCTGGCCGCGGAGCTCGCTGGCTGTGACGACGTCAGCGCGGCGCTGCAGCGCTGGCAACCGCGCCAGCTCGATCTCGGCCTGAGCCTGGTGCGCCGGTCGCGCGAGCTCGGGGCGGCGCAGTTTCGCGGAGAGTGGGCCGGCGGCGACCCGTCCCTGCTGTTTGGGCTGCGGGTTCCCGGCGACTCCTGCTTTGATGTGCGCGACGCCACCGCGGCGCCGGCGTCAGACGTTGCGGATGCCCGGGCGACGGGCGCGGAGGAGAGCGCATGGCAGAGGTGACCATCCGTCGCGGTGACGACCTGGATGATGGCACCGCGCAGACCCCGGGACTGCGCCGCCTCGAGGCCATCTCCGCACGGCTGGTGGGCAGCGAGAACCTCTGGATGGGGCTGTCGGTGCTGCCTCCGGGGGGGCGCACGGCGTGGCACCACCACGGCGACTCCGAGACCGCGCTGTACATCCTCAGCGGGGTGGGCCGATGGTGGATCGGCGACGAGCCCGCCGATGTGCGCGAGGCGCGCGCGGGCGACTTCGTCTTCGTGCCGCCCAACGTCCCACACTGGGAGGAGAACGGCAGCGACCACGCGCCCGTCGAGATGATCGTGGCGCGCAGCACCCAGGAGGCGGTGGTCGTCAACCTCGACCGTCCCGTGCGAGGCGGCGCGACGGTCTGAGCGCGAGGGCCGCCAGCGCGGTGACTCGCCGGCCGGGCCTGCTTGACGAGCCTCCTCGGAATGCTGATACTGTGCCCGTGAGTGGAATACCGTTCCGTCACGCGGAATGGTGTCGGCGACGAAGGGGCGGACTGTGACCGAACCGCGCAGCGATCTCGGTCAGTACGCCCATGGGCAGTTTCGTGTCGACTACGAGGATCGAGCGGACCACGCGGTGCTGCGCTCCAAGCGGATCGCGCGGGCGCGCGAGGCCATGGACGCCGCCGCGGTGGACGCGCTGCTGGTCTGGAAGAACGAGAACGTCCGCTACCTCACCAGCCTGCGCGCACAGATCATCGCCGGCAAGAGCGCCGTCCTCAACGGTTGCCTGCTGGTGCGCGACCGCGACCCCATCCTGCTGTGCTCGGGAGGTGAGATCGAGCGTGTGCGGCTGGTGATGTCGTGGATCGAAGAGGCCCACGCCGTCCCGATCATGGAGGCGCGCGGGCTGGTTCGTGGCATGGTGGAGAGCACCCTGCGGCCACTCTTCGAACGACTGCATCTCGGCTCCGCCAAGGTCGGCGTCGACGAGTGTGGTTTCGCCCTCGTCCAGGCCATCCGTGAGCAGATGCCCGACGTCGAGCTCGCCGACGGCGATGCGGTGATGCAGGCGGCCAGGTTGATCAAGTTCCCGGAGGAGATCGCGCTGATGGAGGAGGTGGCGGCCATCGCCGAGGCGGTGACACAAACCGCCATCGACGCCGTGCGTCCCGGCGTGCGCGAGACCGATGTCGTCGCCGAGGCGATGCACACCCTGTTCAGGCTTGGCGGTGAGCAGGCCCACGTCGACACCCCGTTCGTGGCCTCAGGTGAGCACATGGCGCCGCCCAACCGCATCCCCTCGGACAAGATCATCCGCGACGGCGACATGGTGTTCATCGACATCGGCGCCGGCTGGTCGGGTTATTGGAGCGACATGGGCCGCACCGTGTTCTGCGGCGCCCACCCGCAACAGCGTCAGCAGGAGGTCTACACCGCCGTGCACCACGCGCTCATGGCGGCCACGACCACCATGAAGCCGGGCAACACCAACGATGACGTTGCCCGAGCGGTCCGGGCCGTGGCCGCGGAGCACGGCCTGGCCGGGCGCTTCATCAGCCTGTTCATCGGCCACGGCATCGGCGTGGGCTCCAACGAGCCGCCCTACATCGGCGAGGAGCTGCCCGGCGCCGAGACAGTGGTGCTGCAGGAGAACATGACCTTCGCCGTGGAGCCGCTCATCTGGGTACCCGGCGTCCGCGGCGGCGCCGGGGTGCGTCTCGAGGACACCATCGTGGTCACCCCCGACGGTGGCCGCCCGCTGACCCGCACCAGCTTCGACGACCGGCTCCTGTTGCCGTGACCGCGCCGCGGGGGACCGCTCGGTTTGCACATCGGCGCTGCATCGTGCATGATGCACCGCCGTGGGTCAACGATCACTGCGCGCCATGCAATCCCCGCAGGCTGGCGAAGTGATGCGTCTTGCGAGACCGGTGTCGGGCACCGGTCAGCTGCAGGCCCCGCAGTGCTGCTGAACCTCACTCACGCCATCGGGTTCGGCATCGTGACCGCCTCCATCCTGGCGATCGCCACCGTGGCGCTGACCATGCAGTATTCGGTCACCAACGTCCCCAACTTCGCCCAGGGCGACATCATGACGGCCGGCGCGTTCGGCGCCTACAGCAGCCAGTTCCTGGTCAGCAACGTCATCGTGGCCGCGCTCTTCGCCATGGTGGTCGGGGCTGCCATCTCATTCTTCCTGAACTGGTTCCTGCTGCAACCGTTCGCGCGGCGTGGCGCCAAGCCGCTCATCCTGTTCGTGGTCACCATCGGCTTCGCGTTCGTGCTGGAGAACGCGATGCTGGCCATCTACGGTGGCTCACCGGTTCTGTACAAGCTGCCCGACAGCCCTCCCAACCAGATCGGACCCTTCCTGCTGACAGGCCGTGACCTGGTGATCATCCTGGTCGCCATCATCTCGCTGGCGTCGGTGTACGTCACCCTCAAGTACACGAGGTTCGGCAAGGCCCAGCGCGCGGTCGCGGACAGCCCCGACCTCGCCCTGGTCTCGGGGATCAATGCCGGCCGGGTGGTGCATCTGACCATGATCTGGGCGGGTGCGCTGACGGGCCTTGCCGGCTACGTCCTGGCAGCCCAGGTGGGCGCCTTCGACCATTCGCTGGGCTTCACCTTCCTGCTCGTGGTTCTCGCCGCGGCGGTGGTGGGTGGCATCGGGCAGGTCAACGGCGCGATGCTCGGAGCCCTTCTCATCGGCGTCGGCATGGAGGTTGCCGCGCTCTACATCGCGCCCGATTACAAGCAGTCAGTCGCGTTCGTGGCGCTGGTGATCACCATCCTCTTCCGCCCCGACGGCATCATCCCCTCGCCGTCGCGAAGGGCGGTTCAACTGTGATCCAGTACATCATCAGCATCGTCACCATCGGCGCGCTCGGGGCCATCCTCTGCCTCGGGTTGAACGTCCGGTGGGGCTGGTCGGGCGACTTCGACCTCGCCTACTACGCGATGGTCGCCATTGGCGCGTACATGGGCGGGGTCACGGTGCTGCCCAAGTCGGAGCTCACCGGCGGGTCGGCATGGATCCTCGGGCTCAACCAGAACTTCATCGTCGGCGCGCTGGTGGCAATCGCCGCCACTGCATTCGCGTCACTGCTTCTGGGTTGGATCGCGCTCCGCCGCCTGCGCGGTGACTACCTGGGCATCACCACGGTGGCGTTCTCGCTGATCATCACGGCGATCTTCACGCAGGAGGCGAACCTCTTCAACGGGTTCAACGGCCTGTACAGCATTCCCTCACCCTTCTCCGAGCAGTTCGA